>NZ_JAUSZZ010000001.1:2400000-3083844 GCF_030818075.1 Microbacterium proteolyticum
TCGATCGAGTTCTCGGGCAGGCCGTGCTCGCCCCGCGCCTTGGTGACGTGGTGGCCGAGCATCGTCCCCACCGCGCGGGCGGTGTTGCGGATCGGCAGGTCGATGGTCAGCTGGCCGCCGTGCGCGATCACGTCCTGCGCGCGTTCGATCAGCTGCACGTCGAAGTGCTCGTCGAGCTCGTGGTTCTGGCTGCGGCCGTGTCGGCGCGGCTCGTCGTCGGCGAAACGGGGGCCCTCGAGGATCGGCGCGAGGTTGAGGCCTCGTGCCTTCCAGTGCTGGATCGCCTCATTGGCATCCAGCAACTCGGAGCGTCCGACGATCTCGTCGATCGAGCGGTAGCCCAGGGCTGCGAGGTACTCGCGCACCTCCTGCGCGATGAACTCCATGAAGTTCACGATGTACTCGGCCTTGCCGGTGAAGCGCGAACGCAGAACCGGGTTCTGCGTGGCGACACCCACCGGGCACGTGTCGAGGTGGCAGACGCGCATCATGATGCAGCCCGAGACCACCAGCGGGGCGGTCGCGAAGCCGAACTCCTCGGCGCCGAGCAGTGCGCCGATGATGACGTCGCGGCCGGTCTTCATCTGACCGTCGACCTGCACCACGACGCGGTCGCGCATGCCGTTGAGCATGAGCGTCTGCTGCGTCTCGGCGAGGCCCAGCTCCCACGGCGTGCCGGCGTGCTTGAGCGAGTTCATCGGGCTCGCGCCCGTGCCGCCGTCTTGACCGGACACCAGGATGACATCGCTCAGCGCTTTGGCCACACCGGCCGCGACCGCGCCGATGCCCGACTGGCTGACGAGCTTGGTGTGGATCCGGGCCTTGGGGTTGGCGCGCTTGAGGTCGAAGATCAGCTGCTTGAGGTCTTCGATCGAGTAGATGTCGTGGTGCGGCGGCGGCGAGATGAGCCCGACGCCCGCGGTCGCGTGACGCGTGCGCGCCACCCACGGGTACACCTTGGTCGGCGGCAGCTGACCGCCCTCGCCGGGCTTGGCGCCCTGGGCGAGCTTGATCTGGATGTCGTCGGCCTCGGTGAGGTACAGGCTCGTGACGCCGAAGCGACCGGATGCCACCTGCTTGATGGCGCTGCGACGCGTGGGGTCGAGAAGACGGTCGACGTCTTCGCCGCCCTCACCGGTGTTGCTCTTGCCGCCGATCTGGTTCATCGCCACGGCGAGAACCTCGTGCGCCTCCTGCGAGATCGAGCCGTAGCTCATCGCGCCGGTCGAGAAGCGCTTGACGATCGCCGAGACGGGCTCGACCTCGTCGATCGGCACCGCGGGACGCAGACCCGTGCGCAGGCCGAAGAGGCCGCGGAGCGTCTTCAGCTCGTGCGCCTGATCGTCGATCAGCTGCGTGTACTCGCGGAAGATGTCGTAGCGGCGCTCGCGCGTGGCGTGCTGCAGGCGGAACACCGTGTCGGGGTTGAACAGGTGCGGGGCGCCGTCTCGGCGCCACTGGTACTCGCCGCCCGTCCAGAGGCGCTCGTGCGCCCGGGCTGCGGCATCCTCGGGGTAGGCGTACTCGTGGCGCGCGGCGTTCTCGGCCGCGATGACGTCGAGGCCCACACCGCCGAGCTTGCTCTCGGTGCCGGTGAAGTACGCGTCGACGAACTCGCGCGACAGGCCGACGGCTTCGAACACCTGGGCGCCGGCGTACGACGACACCGTGGAGATGCCCATCTTCGACATGATCTTCAGCACGCCCTTGCCGAGCGCGTAGATCAGGTTCTTGACCGCCTTCTCGGGGGTGACGCCGGTGATGAAGCCCGCACGGACGAGGTACTCCACGGTCTCCATGGCGAGGTACGGGTTGACCGCCGACGCGCCGTAGCCGATCAGCGTCGCCACGTGATGCACCTCGCGCACGTCACCGGCCTCGACTACGAGACCCACCTTCATGCGGGTCTCTTTGCGGATGAGGTGGTGGTGCACGGCGGCGATCATGAGCAGCGACGGGATGGGCGCCAGGTCTTTGTTCGAGTCGCGGTCGCTGAGCACGATGAACTCGGCACCGTCTTCGATGGCCGCGTCGACCTCGGAGCACATCTGCGTGAGGCGCTTCTGAAGCCCCTTGTGTCCGGCCTCCACGCGGTAGAGACCGCGGATCGTCACCGACGACCGACCCGGGAGGGCGGTGTCGATGTGCTGGATCTTGGCGAGCTCGTCGTTGTCGATCACCGGGAAGTCGAGCGTCACGGTGCGGGTGTGGTCGGGTCCCCAGTCGAGCAGGTTCCGCTCGGGTCCGAGCCCCAGCGACAGCGAGGTGACGACCTCTTCGCGGATCGAGTCCAGCGGTGGGTTGGTGACCTGCGCGAACTGCTGCGAGAAGTAGTCGAACAGCAGGCGCGGGCGGTCGCTGAGCACGGCGACGGGCGCGTCGCTGCCCATGGCGCCGAGCGGCTCTGCGCCGCCCTGACCCATCGGGGTGAGCAGGATGCGCACCTCTTCTTCGGTGTAGCCGAAGGTGCGCTGGCGCCGCGTGATCGAGGCGATCGGGTGCACGATGTGCTCGCGCTCGGGCAGCTCGCTGAGCTTGACGCGGCCCTTGTCGAGCCACTCCTGCCAGGGCTGCGCCGCCGCGAGGCCGGCCTTGATCTCTTCGTCCTCGACGATGCGACCCTCGGCGGTGTCGACGAGGAACATCCGGCCGGGCTGCAGGCGGCCGCGGCGCTTGATGCGCTCGGGCGCGAAGTCGAGCACGCCGGTCTCGGAGCCGATGACGACGAGGCCGTCGGTGGTCTCGGTCCACCGGCCGGGGCGCAGGCCGTTGCGGTCGAGGGTGGCGCCGACGAGCGTGCCGTCGGTGAAGATGAGGGCGGCAGGGCCGTCCCAGGGCTCCATCTGCATGGAGTGGTAGTCGTAGAACGCCCGCAGGTCGGGGTCGATCGACGCCTGCTTCTCGTACGCCTCGGGAACCATCATGAGGATGGCGTGCGGCAGGCTCCGCCCGGTGAGCGTCAGCAGCTCGAGCACCTCGTCGAAGGATGCCGAGTCGCTCGCGCCCTCGGTGCAGATCGGCAGCAGCGGACGCACGTCGCCGATGAGCTCGGACTCCAGCTGCGACTGACGAGCCCGCATCCAGTTGCGGTTGCCCTTGACGGTGTTGATCTCGCCGTTGTGCGCGAGCATGCGCAGGGGCTGCGCGAGCGGCCACGACGGGAACGTGTTGGTCGAGTAGCGCGAGTGCACGACGGCCAGCTCGGACGCGAACCGCTCGTCCTGCAGGTCGGGGTAGAACGGCTCGAGCTGGAGCGTCGTCACCATGCCCTTGTAGCCGAGCGTGCGGCTGGACAGCGACACGAAGTAGGCCTCGAGCTCGCGGCGCGCGCGCTTGCGCAGCCGGTACACCCGGCGGTCGAGTGCGATGCCCGACAGCGCGGGTTGCTCGCCCACGGCGGGGCGCGAGACGAAGAGCTGCTCGAAGGCGGGCCGCGCGTCGTACGCGAGCTTGCCGAGGTTCTCGGGCTCGACGGGGACCTCACGCCATCCGAGCACCTCGAGGTTCTCGTGACGGGCGATCTCTTCGATCCCCGCCTTCATGGCGGAACGCTCGTCGTGACCGAGCGGCAGGAACACCATGCCGGCGGCGTACTCCCCCACCGGCGGCAGGTCGAAGTCGACGACCGCGCGCAGGAACGCGTCGGGCATCTGCGTGAGGATGCCGGCGCCGTCACCGGTACCCGCGTCGGAGCCGATGGCACCGCGGTGCTCGAGGTTGCGCAGCGCCGTCAGCGCCAGATCGATGATGTCGTGACCGGCTTCGCCGCGGAGAGTGGCGACCATGGCGAGGCCACAGGCGTCCTTCTCGAACGACGGGTCATACATTCCCTGTCGGGCCGGGAACGAGCCTCCGACAGTGTCGGAACGCAGGCTGGAAGCCATATCAACCGTCCTCATGTTGATGCTTCGGATGGGACGACGTCGGCCCAGGAGATTAGTTCGTGGCGGGGCTGCTTGTGGCGCTCGTGCCGACAGTGGCGTTCGTCGCGGGCGGCTCACTCACATCGACGAAGTCAGAGGGGTCGCCTGAGTCTACAGCCCGCGGAGCCTTGGACTCGCGCCCGGGCGCATACGGCGAGGGCTCGAGACCGTGGTGGCGACGCGATTGGACGACGAAGATGACGATGCCGAGCACGACGCCGAAGATCGCAGCCCACACGTTCGTGCGGAGACCGAGAATGATGTCGCTGGGGTCGACACGGATGGATTCCCAGACGATACGGCCCGCGGAGTACCACACGAGGTAGATCGCGAACTGCTTGCCCCACTGCAGGGTGAAGCGCGAGCCGGCCCACAGGATGACGGCCGCACCGAGCAGATTCCAGATGACCTCGTACAGGAAAGTCGGCTGGAAAAGCGTGCCCGATGGCAGTCCGACGGGGATGGCCGGGTTGCCCGAGGCGATCTCCAGGCCCCAGGGCAGGTCGGTGGGCTGACCGAACAGCTCCTGGTTGAACCAGTTGCCGAAGCGGCCGAGGGCCTGGGCGATGATGAGGCCGGGGGCCACGGCATCCGCGAAGGTCCAGAAGCGGATGCCGGTCCACTTGCAGCCCAGGATGGCGCCGATCGCGCCACCGATCAGGGCGCCGTAGATGGCGATGCCGCCCTCCCAGACCGCCCACACCGAGCCCGGCTGGGTGATGTTCCACGGGTTGGAGCCCGGCCCGAAGTAGAAGCCGAGGTGCGTGACCACGTGGTAGATGCGCGCCACGATGATGGCGATCGGGATGGCCAGCAGGCAGATGTCGATGACGACCCACTTCTCGGCTCCTCGACGCGTCAGACGCGCGTTGGTGAGGAAGACCGCCACGATGATGCCCGCGATGATGCAGAGGGCATAGAAGTGGATGCGGAGGGGACCCAGGTCGACGTACGAGATCGTCGGGCTCGGGATGCTGGCGAGCACGCCGGAGGCGGCGCTCGAGAGGGCGAACGTCATGCGAAAGAGTCTAGGCGCGCCGCGCGGTACCGGCGGACAGCTCCCGGGCGAGGGTCGACAGGGCGTCGACGCCGCCGTCGCGGAGCGCCTTGACCAGCGCCGTGCCCACGATCGCGCCGTCGGCGTACTCGGCGACGCCCGCGACCTGCTCGGCATTGGAGATGCCGATGCCCACGCACGCGTGCGTGGCTCCGAACGCGCGCAGACGCTCGACGAGGGCGCGAGCCGCGGCATCCAGGGACGCCCGCTCCCCCGTGATGCCCATCGTCGACACCGTGTAGACGAATCCCGTCGACGCGTCGACGATCATGCGCAGCCGCTCGTCGCTCGAGGTCGGGGCGGCGAGGAAGACGCGATCCAGGCCCGTGCGCTCGCTCGCGGCGATCCACGCCTCACCAGCGTCGGGGGTGATGTCGGGCGTGATGAGGCCGGCTCCGCCCGCCGCGACGAGCTCGTCGGCGTAGCGGTCGACGCCGTACTGCTCCACGAGGTTCCAGTACGTCATGACGAGGATCGGCACGTCGGTGCGCGCGGTGACCTCGCGGATGATGGTGAACAGGTCGCGCATGCGGAAGCCGTTCGCGAGCGCCGTCTGCGTGGCCTCCTGGATGACGAGGCCGTCCATGACGGGGTCGCTGTACGGCGGGCCGAGCTCGATCACGTCGGCGCCCGCCTCGGCGAGGCCGACGATCGCCTCGACGCTGGTGGCGACGTCGGGGTATCCGGCCGGCAGGTAGCCGACGAATGCGCTGCGACCGGCCTCGTGGGCGGCGTCGATGGCGGCGGAGACGCGCGAACTCACAGCTCGACCCCCGCACCGCTCGCGGCGTCGGGAGCAGGTGTCACATCGACGGGTGACCCGGGGGCGGATGCCACGGCCTCCGCCGCGCGCGTCTGCACGCGGCCATCGGGCTGCTCGGGCGCGTGCTGGGCGTCGTACAGGTCGAAGTACCGCGCGGCGGTGTCCATGTCTTTGTCGCCGCGACCGGACAGGCAGATCGCGATGACGGCATCCGAGCCGAGCTCGCGACCGACGCGGAGCGCTCCGGCCAGGGCGTGCGCCGACTCGATCGCGGGGATGATGCCCTCGGTGCGCGAGAGCAGTCGCAGCGCCTGCATCGCCTCGTCGTCGGTCGCGGGGATGTACTGCGCGCGGCCGATGTCGGCGAGCCACGCGTGCTCGGGGCCGACGCCCGGGTAGTCGAGGCCGGCCGAGATCGAGTGGGACTCGATCGTCTGGCCGTCTTCGTCCTGCAGCACGTAGGTGCGCGCGCCGTGCAGCACGCCCGGGCGACCCCGTTCGATGGACGCGGCGTGCTGGGGCGTGTCGACCCCGTCACCGGCCGCCTCGACGCCGTACAGGGCGACATCGGGGTCGTCGAGGAAGGCGTCGAACATGCCGATGGCGTTGGAGCCGCCGCCGACGCAGGCGAACACGGCATCCGGAAGCCGACCGAGGCGCTCGAGGAACTCGGCGCGCGTCTCTTCGCCGATGATCTTCTGGAAGTCGCGCACCATCGCCGGGAACGGGTGGGGACCGGCGGCCGTACCGAAGATGTAGTTGGTCGTCTCGACCGAGGCGACCCAGTCGCGGTACGCCTCGTTGATCGCGTCTTTCAGCGTGCGCGAACCGGTCGTGACGGGCACGACCTCGGCGCCGAGCAGTCGCATGCGGGCGACGTTGAGGGCCTGTCGCTCGGTGTCGACCTCGCCCATGTAGATGACGCAGTCGAGGCCGAACAGCGCGGCCGCGGTGGCCGTGGCGACACCGTGCTGGCCGGCGCCGGTCTCGGCGATGACGCGGGTCTTGCCGAGGCGCTTGGTGAGCAGCGCCTGGCCGAGCACGTTGTTGATCTTGTGCGAACCGGTGTGGTTGAGATCTTCGCGCTTGAGGTACACGCGGGCGCCCCCGGCGTGCTCGGCGAAGCGCGGCACCTCGGTGAGCACCGACGGGCGCCCCGCATAGTCGTGCAGCAGCGCGGTGAGCTCGGCGTGGAACGCGGGGTCGGCCATCGCCGACTCGTACACCGCGGTCAGTTCGTCGATCGCCGCGATGAGCGACTCGGGCATGTACCGACCGCCGAAGGCGCCGAAGAACGGGCCCTTCTGGTCGCGCAGGCTCTGGGTGGGAGCGGTGGTCATGTCGTCTCCTGGAGGAAAGCGCGGAGCGTTGCGACGGGATCACCGGTGACGAGCGCCTCGCCGACGAGCACGACGTCGGCGCCGGCGGCGCGGTAGTGCGCGACGTCGGCGGGGGTCAGCACCGCCGATTCGGCGATCTTGACCGCGTCCGCGGGGAAGCGATCGGCGAGCGACCCGAACAGGTCGCGGTCGAGTTCGAACGTCGACAGGTTCCGGGCGTTGACGCCGATGAGCTTCGCGCCGATGTCGGCGGCACGTTCGAGCTCGTCGGCGGAGTGCGTCTCGACGAGGGCGGTCATGCCCAGCTCGCCGGTGAGGGTGTACAGCTCGCTCAGTGTCTTCTGGTCGAGCGCGGCGACGATGAGCAGCACCAGGTCGGCACCCGACGCGCGGGCCTCGAGCACCTGGTACGGCGTCGCGAGGAAGTCCTTGCGCAGCACGGGAACCGACACGGAGGCACGGACGGCCTCGAGATCGGCGAGACTGCCCTTGAACTTGCGGCCCTCGGTGAGCACCGAGATGGCCGACGCGCCGCCCTCCTCGTACAGGCGCGCCTGCAGAGCGGGGTCGGGGATACTCGCCAGATCGCCGCGCGAGGGGCTCGCGCGCTTGACCTCGGCGATGATCTTCACCCGGTCGGCGGGGGCCAGTGCGGCCAGCGCATCGCGCGCGGGCGTCTGCGCGAGCGCGTCGCGCTCGACGTCGGCGGGAGAGCGCGACGCGGCGCGCTGCTCGGCATCTTCCACCGCTCCGGCCGTGAGATCGGCCAGCACGATCAGTGCGCCTTCGGGTTGGACTTCGCGCCGTTCGCGCCGTAACCGGCCTTGGTCATGACCCAGCCGACGATCGCACCCACGACGAGCAGGCCCACCGATGCCCACACGAGCACGGGCATGTCGAGCCAGAAGAACAGCGTGCCGAGCGTGAACGCGACGAGCATGATGATCACGGCCGTCCAGGCGGCGGGCGAGTGTCCGTGGCCGGGATCGCCGATGGGGTTGCTCATGGGGCTCCTTAGAGTCGCGCGCGGGCGCGGGGAAAAGCGTCGACCCAGTCTATCGAAGCGCGGGGCGCCTCCCGGTTGCGTTCGTCTCGATGTCGCGTTGACTCGCGTCGACGACGCTCGCAGCACCGGCTCCCGCTCCGCGGCCGGCGTGCGCGAATCGTCTCACGCGCGGAAGCCGTACGGGGCGCGTGACGCCGGTGCTCAGGCCGTGGGGTCGTCCCCGCGGGACAGGTCGTCCCACGAGTCGATCGGGTCGTGCGGGCGACCGGCGTCGCCCCCGGCCTCGGCGGCGGTGCGGTACTTGCGGCCGGCGCCGGAGGCCCAACGCCGTGCCGTGAGGATGGTGAAGACGGATGCCGCGGCCAGCACGACCTGGGCCAGCAGCGTCACCGCGGGCCAGGGGGTCAGCGACAGGTCGGAGACGAGGGAGGCGACGGCATCCGTTCCCGAGATGCCCGTGGCGTCGGTGACGGTGGACGCGGTCGCGGAGACGGGCGTGACGAAGAGCAGCTGAGCGGTGCCGATGCCCACCAGCGCGGCGATGAGCGCGCCCAACACGCCGAAGACGTAGCGCAGCACCGGACCGACGATCGACAGAGCCGCGCCCAGGGCGAGGGCGGCCAGGCTCAGCGGGGTGAGCACGGGCAGCGCCTCGGCGCCCGGGACGGCCAGCGTCTGTTGTGCGCCGTCGTCGAGGGTGACGTCGATCCACGTCTGGGTCGAGGCGATGACGCCGATCGCGCCGGCCAGGAGCATCGCGTGCACCGCCGTGGAGCGGGCGCGACGCATCAGTGCTCTCCTACGACCGGGTGCAGATCGTCCGCGTCGAAGCAGGTGCGATCGCCGGTGTGGCACGCGGCACCGACCTGGTCGACCTCGATGAGCAGGCTGTCGCCGTCGCAGTCGAGGCGGGCGCCCTTCACGAGCTGGATGTGCCCCGACGTGTCGCCCTTGCGCCAGTACTCCTTGCGCGAACGCGACCAGAACGTCACGCGGCCGGAAGAGAGCGTGCGGCGGAGGGCCTCGGCATCCATCCATCCGACCATCAGCACCTCGCGCGAGTCGAACTGTTGGATGACGGCGGTCACGAGCCCGTGGGCGTCGTACTTGACGCGGTCGACGCTCATCGGCGCACCTCGATCCCCTCGGCGGCCATTGCGTCCTTGACCTGTCCGACCGTGAGCTGGCCGGAGTGGAAGACGGATGCCGCGAGCACGGCGTCGGCGCCGGCCTGCACGGCCGGGGCGAAGTGCTCGAGCGCCCCCGCTCCGCCCGACGCGATGACGGGCACCGCGGCGACCTGGCGCATGAGACGGACGAGCTCGAGGTCGAAACCCTGCTTGGTGCCGTCGGCGTCGATCGAGTTCACCAGCAGCTCGCCCGCGCCGCGCTCGACGGCCTCGTGGGCCCAGTCGAGGGCGTCGAGGGTGGTCTCGGTGCGGCCGCCGTGCGTGGTCACGACGAAGCCGGAGGGGGTGGATGCCGCCCGCTTCACGTCGAGCGAGAGCACGATCACCTGTGCGCCGAAGCGGTCGGCGATCTCGTCGATCAGGGCCGGGCGCGCGATGGCGGCGGAGTTGACGCCGATCTTGTCGGCGCCGACGGCGAGCAGACGGGCGACGTCTTCGGCCGAGCGCACTCCCCCGCCGACGGTGAGGGGGATGAAGACCTGCTCCGCGGTGCGGCGCACGACGTCGTAGGTGGTCGAGCGCTCGTCGACCGTCGCCGTGACGTCGAGGAACGTGACCTCGTCGGCGCCCTGTTCGAAATAGAGCTTCGCGAGTTCGACGGGGTCGCCCATGTCGCGGAGGTCGAGGAAGTTCACGCCCTTCACGACGCGGCCGGCCGCGACGTCGAGGCACGGGATGACGCGACGCGCGAGGGTCATCAGAGCCTCGCGGCGAGGATCTCGGTGACGAGGATCGCGCGCGCACCGATCGCGTACAGCTCGTCCATGACGCGGTTGACGTCGCGGCGCGGGCTCATGACGCGCACGGCCACCCATTCCGGGTCGCGCAGCGGCGAGATCGTCGGCGACTCCAGGCCGGGCGCCACGGCGATCGCCTGGTCGATGAGCGCCGTGGGCAGGTCGTAGTCGATCAGCACGTACTTGCGCGCGGCGAGCACGCCCCGAAGGCGCCGGAGCAGCGTCTCGGTGCCCTCGACGTCGTTCGGGCCCGCGATGAGCACGGCGTCGCTCTCGAGCAGGACGGGCCCGAAGATCTCGAGCCCCGCCTGGCGGAGGGTCGTGCCGGTGGAGACGACGTCGGCGACGGCATCCGCCACTCCGAGCTGCACGGCGGACTCGACCGCGCCGTCGAGCGGCACGATGTCGACGGCGACGCCGCGCTCGTCGAGGAAGGCGTCGACGAGGCCCGGGTAGGCGGTGGCGACACGCAGGCCCTGGAGGTCTTCGACGTCGCTGAAGCGGCCGGGGCGTCCGGCGAAGCGGAACGTGGAGCCGGCGAAGCCGAGCGACTCGACCTCGCGGGCGCCGGGCATGCGGGCGTCCAGCAGCAGGTCGCGGCCGGTGATGCCCACATCGAGCGCTCCGGAGCCGACGTAGGTGGCGATGTCGCGGGGGCGGAGGTAGAAGAACTCGACCTCGTTGACGGGGTCGACGGTGTACAGGTCTTTCGAGTCGCGTCGTCCGGTGTAACCGGCCTCCGAGAGCATCTCGGCGGCGGTCTCGGCGAGCGACCCCTTGTTCGGCACGGCGATGCGCAGCATGACGGGGGCTTTCGGGTTGGAGGGAGCGGGGCGGGGCGCGGGCTCAGAGATGTCGGTAGACGTCTTCGAGCGTCAGGCCCTTCGCGAGCATGAGCGTCTGCAGGTGGTACAGCAGCTGCGAGATCTCCTCGGCGGCGGCGGCGTCGGACTCGTACTCGGCGGCCATCCACACCTCGGCGGCCTCTTCGACGATCTTCTTGCCGATCGCGTGCACGCCCGCATCGAGCTGCGCGACGGTGCCGGACCCCTCGGGTCGCTCGACGGCCTTGGCGCTGAGTTCCGCGAACAGGTCGTCGAAGGTCTTCACAGTTCCAGGGTATCGGGTCGGCGGGGGTGGGGCTGTCGCGAGGGTGTGGGTGGGGTCGCGCGGGGGTGTGGGGCCGGGGGCGGGCGCGCTGGAGTGGGTGGCGTCCTGATGCCGGTCGCGGGGCGCGGGTAAACACTGTTCGTGCGCGGAAACACGGTGAGGGCGTGTTTTTGCGCAGGGATTGTGTTTATGCGTGGGTGACGCGGCGGGATGGCGGGGTGGGTTTCGTCGCGGGGGCCGTGGGTGGGGTTGCGCGGGGTGTCGGGGCCTGGGGCGGGCGCGCTGGGGCGGGTGGCGTTCGGATGCCGGTCGCGGGGCGCGGGTAAACACTGTTCGTGCGCGGAAACACGGTGAGGGCGTGTTTTTGCGCAGGGATTGTGTTTATGCGTGGGTGATGCGGCGGGATGGCGGGGTCGGGGCTGTCGCGGGGGCCGGCGGCCGTGGCCGGGGCCAGGGGCCAGGGGCCGGGTGCGCGGGGGTGTCGGGCGAGGGTCGGGCGCGCCGGGGCGGGTGGTGTCCGGATGCCGGTCGCGGGGCACGCATAAACACTGTCTGTGCGCGGAAACACGGTGAGGGTGTGTTTTTGCGCAGGGATTGTGTTTATGCGTGGGTGATGCGGCGTGGTGGCGGGGTCGGGGCTGTCGCGGGGCCGTTGGTGGGGTCGCGTGGGCGTGCGGCGCCGGGGGCGGGCGCGTGCCGGAGCGGGTGGCGTCCGGATGCCATTGGCGGGGCACGCGTAAACACTGTTCGTGCGCGGAAACACGGTGAGGGCGTGTTTTTGCGCAGGGATTGTGTTTATGCGTGGGTGACGTGGCGGGGTGGGCTCCGGTGACGCGGCGGGGTGGGCGGGGGCGGCCCCGGCGACGCGGCGGCGCGGCTCCGGGGCGGTGACGGGCGGTCAGGAGGGCGGCGGTGCGGGGCGGCTCAGTGGCGGTGACGGGCGGCGGAGGCGCGGAGCGACTGGATCGCCCGGTCGGGATCGTCGGCGCCGAAGACCGCGGATCCGGCGACGAAGGTGTCGGCCCCGGCTTCGGCGGCCTGTGCGATCGTGGACTCGCCGATGCCGCCGTCGACCTGCAGCCAGACGCTCGAACCGCGCCGTTTCGCCTCGTCGGCGAGGGCGCGGAGCTTGGGCATGGTCTCGGGCATGAACGACTGACCGCCGAAACCGGGCTCGACGGTCATCACCAGGATCTGGTCGAACTCGTTGAGGGAGTCGAAGAGGTTCTCGACCGGGGTGCCGGGCTTGACCGCGACGCCGGCCCGCGCACCGATGGCGCGCAGCTGACGGGCGAGTGCCACCGGGGATGCCGCGGCCTCGAGGTGGAAGGTGACGGATGCCGCGCCGAGCTCGGCGTACGCCGGGGCCCAGCGGTCGGGGTCGTCGATCATCAGGTGCACGTCGAGCGGGACCGGGCTGGTCTCCTGGATCCGGGCGACCATCTGCGGGCCGAAGGTGAGGTTCGGGACGAAATGGTTGTCCATCACGTCGACGTGCACGAAGTCGGCTCCCGCGATGCGGGCGAGCTCGGCCTCCATGTTCACGAAGTCGGCGGCGAGGATGCTCGGGTTGATGCGGGGCACTCGACCATTATGGGCACGCACGACCGTCCCCCTCGGTGCGCGCCGCGCTCCTCACCGCGTTCCGGGCGCGGGACGCTCCGTTCGCGCCCGACGGATCTGGCGTGTCTGGACCCTCACCGGGAAGACGGCGCGACGCGGACGAACCGGCGTCGGCCCGCGCAGCGGCGTGCCGAGCGGGGCGACGCGGACGAACCGGCGTCGGCCCGCACGGCGGCGCGCCGAGCGGGTGGCGATCAGCGCTTGCGCAGGAGTGCGATCGACATCGCGTCGGTGCCGTGGCGGTGCGGCCAGAGCTGCGCGCGCAGCGAGCCGTCGGCCTGGTCGGGCAGGTCGATCTCTTCGACGGCGACGGAGCGCACCACCGCGCGCGCGTCGAGCTCCTCGACGGCATTGCCGAGCTCGCGCTTGACCTCGGCCAGCACCCCGGACGTCTCGGCCAGATGCGGCGAGCATGTGACGTACGCCACGACACCGCCCGGCTTGAGCGCCTCGAACGCCGCCAGCACCAACTCCTGCTGCAGCGCGGTGAGGTCGGGCACGTCGGCGGGCGTCTTGCGCCAGCGCGCCTCGGGCCGGCGGCGCAGCGCCCCGATACCGGTACACGGCGCGTCGACGAGGATGCGGTCGTACTCCCCCGGCATCCGGGCCGCGCGCTCGCGCCCGTCCTCCTCGCTCACCTGGACCTCGAGGGGAACGGATTCCACGGCCTGACGCACGAGCCCCGCGCGCGCCGGCGCGATCTCGTTGGCGTCCAGTCGCGCGCCGTGCGCGAGAGCCTCGGCCGCCAGCAGCGCGGTCTTCCCGCCCGGGCCGGCGCACAGGTCGAGCCAGCGTTCGCCCTCGCGCACCGGGAGCGCGCGGCTGAGGGCGAGGGCGGCCAGCTGAGAGCCCTCGTCCTGCACGCGGATGCGACCCTCGGAGGCGCGGATGAGGCCCTCGGGGTCTCCCCCGCGGGTGTTGAAGGCCAGCGGCGAGTACGGGGTGGTCGTGGCGTCGACGGGCACCTCGGCGAGGCCGGGCAGCGCGATCATGGCCACGCGCGGGGCGACGTTGTCGGCCTCGAGCAGCCCGACGAGCTCGTCGGCCCGCCCCTCGGCGGTGAGAGCTCGACGAAGCGCACGGACGATCCAGACCGGATGCGAGGTGGTGACCCCGATGCGTTCGTCGTCGCTGCGCGCAGCGGCGGCGACGCGCTGCATCCAGGCACCCGGGTTCTCACGCGAGACGCGGCGCAGGACGGCGTTGGCGAAGCCGGCCGCTCCCCTGCCGCCGCCGTTCCGCCGCGCCAGCTCGACCGACTCGTTCACCGCGGCGTGCGAGGCCACGCGCGTCGACAGCAGCTGATGCACGCCCAGGCGGAGGGCGTCGAGCACGGCCGGGTCGATGCGGTCGACCGTCCGGTCGGCTGCGGCGGCGATGATCGCATCGTACGTGCCGCGGCGGCGGAGGGTGCCGTACGTCAGCTCGGTCGCGAGCCCGGCGTCCTTGGCATCCAGCTTCGCCCGGACGATCGCGTGCGGCAGCAGGAGGTTGGCGTAGGCCTCGTCGGCCGAGACGGCCCGCAGCACGTCGTACGCGACGGCGCGCGCTCCCTGAACGCTCATCGGCCGAGCACCGGGTCGCTCGTGCGCAGGCCGCGGAACCAGTCGCCGGCGGCCATGGCTCCCTTGCCGGCCGGCTGCACGGTCACCAGGCGCAGCGGAACCGATCCCGTGCCGACGACCACGTCTTTCCCGGATGCCACGACGTGCCCGGGCGCGACCGTCGGGGCGTCGGCGGGCGCGGCGCGGAGCACCTTGAAGCGCGCGCCGTCGAGCGTGGTGTGCGCGCCGGGTTCGGGCGTCACCCCGGCGATGCGGTGCAGGAGGGTCTCGGCATCCTGCTCGAAATCGAGGGCGCCGTCGTCGAGCGTGAGCTTGGGGGCGAGCGTGGGTTCGCCCTGTTGCGGGGTGGCGATGGCCGTTCCGTCGGCGATGCCGTCGACCACCCGCGCCAACAGCGGCGCGCCGATCTCGGCCAGGTCGTCGAGCACCTCGGCGGACGTGGCGCCGACCGGCACGTCGTAGCGCTCGTCGGCGAACACGTCTCCCGCGTCGAGGGCCGCCACGAGCTGGAATACGCTGGCGCCGGTCACCGCGTCGCCCGCGATGAGCGCGCGCTGCACGGGCGCGGCGCCGCGCCAGCGGGGAAGAAGGGAGAAGTGCAGGTTGATCCAGCCGTGGCTCGGGGTCGACAGCAGGGGCTCGCGCACGAGACCGCCGTAGGCCACGATCACGCCGAGCTCGGGCTCGAGGGCCGCGATGCGCGCGGTGACATCGGAGTCGAGGCGGTCGGCTTTGATCACCGGGATGCCGAGCTCGTCGGCGGCCTGCGCGACCGGCGAGGGCGTGAGCACGCGCTTGCGCCCGAGGGGGGCGTCGGATCGGGTGATCACCGCGACGATGTCGTGCGGTGAGGACGCGAGGGCGCGCAGTGACGGGACGGCGACGGCGGGCGTGCCGGCGAAGACGAGGCGCATGGTTCTCCTCAGGCGGAAGGAAGCGGGTGTCGGGTGCGGGCCGCGCTCAAAGATCGGGCTCGGGGATGTCGAGGCGAACTCTGAGCGTACTGCGCGGCTTGGGCCCGCGATCTTTGCGCGGCCTGCGAGCCCGCAGGGCATCGGCGATGACACCCGCCCGGAGGGCCTCGGCCACCGCTCGTCCGTGCGCGTAGTCGAAGCGGACCAGCGCGCGCGAGGTCGCGACGTCGGGCGACTCCGACGTGTCGACCGGTCCGAGGACGGCGAGTGCATCGAGATCGGGGACGTTCTCGCGGAGCGAGGCGAGCAGCGTATCGACGCTCCGGGCATGCCCGTCGATGGATGCCACGCGAACCGCGGGGGGCATCCGTAGCGGCCCGCGGTCGGCGAGCTCGGCGCGGGCATAGGCCGGCTGCGTCCACGTCGCCAACGCCCGAGCCACGGGGCCGGCGACGCCCACCAGGTGCACGGGGGCCCCCGGCGCGGCCAGGGCCGCGGCGTTCGACCACCACCGCAGGCAGTGCTCGCCGATGCGGAGGGCCTCGTTCTGCAGCATCCGGTCGCCGTCGAGCAGGATGACGGCGCGGTAGCCGCCGCGCGCGAGCGGTTCCGCGCCGCGCGTCGCGATCACCAGGGCGGGCGTGGCATCCACCTCGGCGACCGGGTGCGCGCCGTCGGCGACGATGACACGCGTGTTCGGAAACGCGCGGCCCAACTCGTCGGCGGTGCGTTCGCTGCCGGATGACGCCATGCGCAGCTTGGTGGAGCCGCAGTGCCCGCAGGCCCAGGCGTGAGCGCTGCGCCCGCACCAGGCGCACACGGGCGTGGCACCGGGACGGGCCGCGCGGAGCGGGCCCGCACAGTGCGGGCACCGCGCGGGGCGGCGGCAGTCGGCGCACACGAGCGAGGGCGCGTAGCCCGGCCGGGCCACCTGCACGAGCACCGGGCCGCTCTGCAGCGCCTCGCGAGCGGCGGCGAACGCCGACGAGGGCACCCGGGACTGTCGCTGCTCGCCCTCGCGGGTCGCGCTGAGCACCACGCGGGGACTGGCGCGACGTGCCTGCGGGATGTCGCGCACGTAGCCCACGTCGACGAGACGCTGCACGTCCGTGCTGCGGGTGTGGCCCGCGAACATCAGGGCCGAGTGCTCCAGCTCCTGTCGCACGAGCGCGGCGTCGCGGGCGTGGACGCCCGGCGCGAGCGGCTCGGACAGCAGTGAGTCGCCGTCGTCCCAGATCGCCACCAGCCCTGTGTCGTGCGCCGGCGCGTACACCGCCGAGCGGCGGCCCACGACGATGCACGGAACGGGCGCGAGGGTGCGGAGGTACTGCCCGTAGCGTGCCGGGCCGGACTGATCGGCGTCGTCGCGCACGACGGCATCGGGGCTCACCAGCTCGCCGAGCGCTGCCAGCACCTGGGCCTGGTCGCGGTAGTCGGGAACGACGAGGATCGCGCTGCGCCCGCGCGCCAGGGTGTGCACGGCGGCGGCGGTGAGAAGGTCGGCCCATGCTCCGCGGGGGAGGTCGGGGAGCGGACGCGGTGGGGCGTCTACGGCGAGGCGCTCCCCCGCATCGAGTGCGGCCGTCAGCCCCGGATAGGCCGCGAGGAGCTGTGCGGTGCGCTCGAGGGAGGCGGGCACCACCACGGGCGTCTCGGGCGGGGATGCGGCGGCCCACGCCTTCTCCGCCCGCACCATGCGCTTGGGGACGGCGAGGCGCAGCACATCGCTCACCGAGCCGGCGGCACGATCAGCGACCCTCCGCGCGAGCGTGTACAGCCGTTCGGGCAGCACCGGCATGGGCGACACCACCGCCTCGACCGACGACAGCGGTCGCTCGGAGCCGTCGTCGGCGACCACGTCGACCACGAAGGCATCCATCATTCGACCGGCCGAGCGCAGCGGCACCTTCACCCGCACCCCCGGGCCGATCTCGGCGACCAGCGGGTGCGGGACGGCGTAGTCGAACAGGCGATCCAGCTGCGGTACGGGCGATTCGAGCTGCACCCGAGCAACGCGGCGTTCACTCATCGCGGGTCGTTCCCGCCGGTGCGTCCCGACGCGGGCGACGCTCGGCCGACCAGCTCCGACGCGCGCCGGAAGAGCGCGCGGGTCGTGACGCCCCGCGCGGCGCCTCCCCCACCGTCAGAGTCCGGCGGCCGTGCGCAGCTCGTCGACGCGGTCGGTGCGCTCCCACGTGAAGTCGGGCAGTTCGCGGCCGAAGTGGCCGTACGTCGCCGTCTGCGCGTAGATGGGGCGCAGCAGGTCGAGCTGCTCGACGATCGCGGCCGGGCGCAGATCGAAGACGTCGCGGATGGCGCGGACGATGACCTCGTCGGCGACGTGAGCGGTGCCGAACGACTCGACGTACAGGCCCACGGGGTTCGCCTTGCCGATGGCGTAGGCCACCTGCACCTCGAGGCGGTCGGCCAGCCCCGCGGCGACGGCGTTCTTGGCGACCCAGCGCATGGCATAGGCGGCGGAGCGGTCGACCTTGGAGGGGTCTTTGCCGCTGAACGCACCGCCGCCGTGCCGAGAAGCCCCGCCGTAGGTGTCGATGATGATCTTGCGGCCGGTCAGGCCGGCGTCGCCCTTGGGGCCGCCGATGACGAAGGGGCCGGCGGGGTTGATGTAGTACTTCACTCCGGGCAGCTCGAGGCCGGTCTCGGCGAGGACGGGATCGATGACCTCGGCCTGCACCTGCGCGCGCAGGTCTTCCTGCGAGATGTCGGGGTGATGCTGCGTCGACAGGACGACGGAGTCGACGGTGCGCGGCGTGAAACCCTCGTAGCCGAGGGTGACCTGCGTCTTGCCGTCGGGGCGCAGGAACGGCAGCGTGCCGTCGCGGCGCACGGAGGCCAGGCGCTCGGCGATGCGGTGAGCCGTCCAGATCGCCATGGGCATGAGCTGCGGCGTCTCGTTGGTGGCGAAACCGAACATGATGCCCTGGTCGCCCGCACCCTGCAGGTCGTGCGGGTCGACGGACCCGCGCTCGCGCTGTTCGAAGGCCTTGTTGACACCGGCGGCGATGTCGGAGGACTGCGCACCGATCGACACCGACACGCCGCAGGACTCGCCGTCGAAACCGGTCTCACTGGAGGTGTAGCCGATGCGGTTGACCACATCGCGCACGATCGCGGGGATCTCGACGTAGGCGCTCGTCGACACCTCCCCGGCCACGTGGACGAGTCCCGTGGTGACGAGGGTCTCGACCGCGACGCGTCCTGTGGGGTCATCCGTGAGGATGGCGTCCAGGATGCTGTCGGAGATCTGGTCGCAGATCTTGTCGGGGTGTCCTTCGGTGACGGACTCGGACGTGAACAGGCGCAGATCGCTCAAGACGGCTCCGGGATGCTGGCGTACAGGGAACGGGCACAAGTATGCCCCGGACGGCGGCGAGCCGCCCGGGGCATCGTCACATCGGTGAACAGATCACGCGTGTGAAGGACAGGATCGCGGGTTACTCCGCGGCGCGCAGGCGCAGCTTGTCTTCGTGGATCTCGTGCAGCGCGATCGTGAGGGGCTTGTCTTCGACGGTGGAGTCGACCAGCGGCCCCACGTTGTCGAAGAGGTTTCCCTCGTGCAGGTCGGAGTAGTAGTCGTTGATCTGACGCGCGCGCTTCGACGCGTAGATCACGAGCTGGTACTTCGAGTCGACCTTGTCGAGCAGAGCGTCGATGGGCGGGTCGATGATGCCCTTGTCACGTCCGGCCATGGGGAACCTCCTGGTTCGGCGGATGGGGTGGATGCGGCGCCGGGAGCGCCGAAGCATCCTCTGATTCTAGCCGACGCCGCCACGGCGTGTGCGGAGACGTCTGTCGCCCGGTGTGGCGCGGCCGTGTGCGGGGACCGGGGTCGGGCGGCTGGGTGGGTTCGGGGCGCGTTGTGTGCACCGGGGCGTGCGATACCCGCCCCGGTGCAGGTTTCGCGCTCCGAACCTGGCCTCCAGGACGGGAATCCGCCCCGAACCAGGCCTGCAGCACGGGATGCGCCCCGAACACGCGCCGGGGTCGGTCCGGACGGGGACCCGCCCGAACCGACCAGCGCGGGGACGGCGTCAGCGCTGCGCGGCCGCCAGGGCCACGACCTCGGCCGCGGCGTGCGAGACCTCGTCGTTCACGACGCGGTAGTCGAACTCGTTCTGCGCAGCGAGCTCGACGCGGGCGGTGCGCAGGCGCCGGGCGCGTTCCTCGGCATCCTCCGTCCCGCGTCCGACGAGGCGCTGGACGAGTTCGTCCCAGCTCGGCGGCAGCAGGAAGACAAGGGTCGCGGACGGGTCGGCGGCCCGCACTTGACGTGCTCCCTGCAGATCGATCTCGAGCAGGACGGTACCGCCCGCGGCCAGCACGCGCTCGATCGGCTCGCGGGGTGTGCCGTACCGGTTCTGATTGTGCACGACGGCCCACTCCAGCAGCTCCCCCGCGGCGACC
This sequence comes from Microbacterium proteolyticum, assembly GCF_030818075.1. Taxonomy (NCBI): domain Bacteria; kingdom Bacillati; phylum Actinomycetota; class Actinomycetes; order Micrococcales; family Microbacteriaceae; genus Microbacterium; species Microbacterium proteolyticum. Next base: position 2,419,657 of record NZ_JAUSZZ010000001.1, read on the forward strand.
ATCCGGTCGAACTCGGCGTTGTCGACGAAGTAGTAGTGCTCACCCTCGACCTCGCCGGGGCGCGGGCGGCGCGTGGTCGCGGAGACCGAGAGGTGGATCTGCGGGTAGTTCTCCTTGATGTGCGCGGCCACCGTGCCTTTGCCGACGGCCGTGGGACCGGCGAGCACGATCAACCGGCTGCGCCCGTCACGGGGCGCCGGTTCGGGCCAGCGACTGTCGAGGAACGCCCGCAGCGCGTCGCGCTGGCGCGTGCCGAGACCGCCCAGGCGCTTGACCGGAGAGATGCCGAGCGAGACGAGGATGCGGTCGCGCTTGCTCTCGCCGATCGCGGGGATCGCGGTGAGGAACTCGGTCACGCGCATGGCTCCCGCCGCGGAGAGCGGGTCGGCGAGTCCGCGGCGCAGCAGCTCCTGCGGCGAGATCACGCGCGAGGACACGTCGCGCTTGAGCGCTGCACGCTCGCGACGCGCCTCGACGGCGCGGCGCGAGGCGGCGGCACGGTCGACCTCGGGCGGGCGACGGGTGTCAACCATGCAGAGTCTCCCGGTACAGGGCTGCGCGCTCGTCGATGCGGGCAGCCAGACGCGCGGGCCCGACGGCGAGGATGCTGCGGCTCTCATTGGCCACGACGGCCTTCGCGACGTACCCGAACAGCCGCCCGATGTCGGAGGGCTCGGCGCCTTGCGCCCCGAAGCCCGGGGCGAGGATCGGCATGCCGGCGAGAGCGACGTCGCCGAGCCCGAAGGCGGCGCGGTCCACGGTCGCGCCGACCACCACGCCGATGGGCCCGAGGGCCCCGGGCGCGCCGATGTTCGCCTCGTTGATGTCGTGCGCGACGCGCGCGGCGACGTGCTCGTGATCACCGACCGCGAGGGCGTCGTCGACGATGGCGCTCTGCAGCGCGCGTGCTTCGGGGTTGCTCGTCGCGGTCAGCACGAACGCGCCCTTGCCGTGCTGCACCGCGAACGACAGCGTGTCGCGCAGCGAGTCGGCACCGAGGTAGGGCGTGAGGGTCACGGCATCCGCTTCGAGGGGCGAACCGGGTGCGAGCCAGGCCTGAGCGTAGCCCTCCATGGTCGTGCCGATGTCGCCGCGCTTGGCGTCGGCGATCACCAGAAGACCGGCGGCGCGAGCGGCCGCCATCACCTCCTCGAGCGCGGCGAACCCGCGAGAGCCGTACCGCTCGTAGAACGCCACCTGCGGCTTCACGATCCCGACCCGGCCTGCGGCGGCCTCGACCGTCCGCAGGCCGAATTCGCGCGCGCCGTCGGCCGTGGCATCCAGCCCCCACGCCGACAGCAGGGCGGCGTGGGGGTCGATGCCGACGCACAGGGCGCCGTGGGCGTCGAGGGCGGCGCTGAGGCGCTGGCCGAACGTCTCGCTCACAAACGGCCCGCGCGATCGACGGCGTACTCCTGCAGGCTGCGCACGCCGAAGCCGTCCTTCATCGCACCGAGCGCGCTCACCGCGGCACCGAGCACGGCCATCGTCGTGAACAGTGCCTTGTCGCCGGCCACGGCCGCGGCGCGGATCTCGTAGCCGTCGGCGCGGGCGGTGCCGCCCGAGGGCGTGTTGACGATCATGTCGATCTTGCCGGCGTTGATGAGGTCGACCACGTTCTGCTGCCCCGACCCTTGCGTCTCGGAGTACTTCTCGACGACCTGGACCCGGATGCCGTTGCGGGCGAGGATCTCGGCCGTGCCCTCGGTCGCCATGAGCTCGAACCCGAGCTCCTGCAACCGGTGGGCGGGCAGGATGACCGCGCGCTTGTCGGCGTCGGCGACGGAGATGAACACCGTGCCCGAGGTCGGCATGCCGCCGTACGCGGCCTCCTGCGACTTCGCGAACGCGGTGGGGAAGTCGCGGTCGATGCCCATGACCTCGCCGGTGGAACGCATCTCGGGGCCGAGCACGCTGTCGACGGTGTGGCCGTCGGCGGTGCGGAAGCGCTTGAACGGCAGCACGGCCTCTTTGACCGCGACGGGGGCGTCGAGCGGCACACGCGAGCCGTCGCTTTCGGGGAGCAGTCCCTCGGCGATGAGCTCGGCGATGGTGCTCCCGGCCATGATGCGGCTGGCGGCCTTGGCGAGCGGGATGCCGAGCGCCTTCGACACGAACGGTACGGTGCGGCTCGCGCGGGGGTTCGCCTCGATGACGTACAGCACGCCCGCCGAGATCGCGAACTGCACGTTCAGCAGGCCCCGGACGCCGACGCCCTTCGCGATCGCGAGGGTGGCCTCGCGCACGCGATCGACCTCGGTGCGGCCGAGCGACACGGGCGGAAGCGTGCAGGACGAGTCGCCGGAGTGGATGCCGGCCTCTTCGAGGTGCTCCATGACGCCGCCGATGTAGAGGTCGGTGCCGTCGAAGAGCGCATCGACGTCGAGCTCCACGGCGTCGTCGAGGAAGCGGTCGACGAGCAGCGGGAGCCCGGGGCCGATGATGGCCTGGTCGGCAACGCGCACGAAGTAGTCGCGCAGTGCCTCGGTCGAGTAGACGATCTCCATGCCGCGGCCGCCGAGCACGAAGCTCGGGCGCACGAGCACCGGGTAGCCGATCTCCTCGGCCACCTGCACGGCGCCCTCGACGTCGATCGCGGTGCCGTTGCGGGGAGCGACGAGGCCGGCGTCGTCGAGCAGGCGCGAGAACAGCTCGCGCTCTTCGGCGAGGTCGATCGCCTCGGGGCTGGTGCCGAGGATCGTGTAGCCCGCGGCCTCGATGCCCTTCGCCAGGCCCAGCGGCGTCTGACCGCCGAGCTGGCAGACGACGCCGAGGATGCTGCCGGACTGGCTCTCGGCGTGCAGCACCTCGAGCACGTCCTCGAGCGTCAGCGGCTCGAAGTACAGGCGGTCGGAGGTGTCGTAGTCGGTCGACACGGTCTCGGGGTTGCAGTTGACCATGACCGTCTCGTAGCCGGCATCCGACAGCGCGAAGGAGGCGTGCACGCACGAGTAGTCGAACTCGACGCCCTGGCCGATGCGGTTGGGGCCCGAGCCGATGATGACGACCTTCGTGCGGTCGGAGGGGGTGACCTCGGTCTCGGCGTCGTACGAGGAGTAGTGGTACGGCGTCAGGGCCGGGAACTCCCCCGCGCAGGTGTCGACGGTCTTGTAGACCGGGCGCACGTCGAGCGCGTAGCGGATGCCGCGGACGTCGGCCTCGTCAATGCCCCGGAGCTGAGCGATCTGCGCGTCGCTGAAGCCGTGCTCCTTGGCGAGACGGAGAGTGGCCTCGTCCAGATCCGCGGCCTTCGCGATGAAATCGGCGACCTCGTTGATCAGCACGATCTGGTCGATGAACCACGGGTCGATCGCCGTCGCGTCGAACGCCTGCTCGGGCGTGGCGCCCAGGCGCAGCGCCTGCTGCAGCACGATGATGCGGCCGTCGGTCGGGGTCTTCGCGATCTCGAGCAACTCGTCCACCGAACGCGACTCCTCGCCCCAGTGGAAGCTGGAGCCGCGCTTCTCGAGCGAGCGCAGCGCCTTCTGCAGGGCGGTGGTGTAGTTACGGCCGATCGCCATGGCCTCGCCCACCGACTTCATGGTGGTGGTGAGCGTGGTGTCGGCGGCAGGGAACTTCTCGAAGTTGAACCGCGGCACCTTGACCACCACGTAATCGAGCGTGGGCTCGAAGCTCGCCGGGGTCACCTTGGTGATGTCGTTGGGGATCTCGTCGAGGCGGTAGCCGATGGCGAGCTTGGCGGCGATCTTGGCGATCGGGAAGCCCGTCGCCTTCGACGCCAGCGCCGACGAGCGCGAGACGCGCGGGTTCATCTCGATGACGATGATGCGCCCGGTCTTGGGGTCGACGGCGAACTGGATGTTGCAGCCGCCGGTGTCGACGCCGACGGCGCGGATGATGTCGATGCCGATGTTGCGCATCTTCTGGTACTCGCGGTCGGTGAGCGTGAGCGCCGGGGCGACGGTGATCGAGTCGCCGGTGTGCACGCCCACGGGGTCGACGTTCTCGATCGAGCAGACCACCACGGTGTTGTCGTGGGTGTCGCGCATGAGCTCGAGCTCGTACTCCTTCCACCCGAGGATCGACTCCTCGAGCAGCACCTCGGTGGTGGGAGAGTCGTGCAGGCCCGCGCCGCCGATGCGGCGGAGGTCGGCCTCGTCGTACGCGAAGCCCGAGCCGAGGCCACCCATCGTGAACGAGGGGCGAACGACCAGCGGGTAGCCGAGCTTCTCCGCTCCGGCGAGCAGCTCGTCCATCGTGTGGCAGATGACGGAGTCCGCGACGTCGGCGCCCGCGTCGAGCACGAGCTGCTTGAAGATCTGGCGGTCCTCACCGCGGTTGATCGCCTCGAAGTCGGCGCCGATGAGCTCGACGTCGTACTTCTCGAGGATGCCGAGCTTGTGCAGCTGGATCGCGGCGTTCAGGGCCGTTTGTCCACCGAGGGTGGGGAGGATGGCATCCGGCTTCTCCTTCGCGATGATCGACTCGATCACCTCGGAGGTGATGGGCTCGATGTACGTCGCGTCGGCGAAGTCGGGGTCGGTCATGATCGTCGCCGGGTTGGAGTTGACGAGGATGACGCGCACCCCCTCTTCGCGGAGCACGCGGCACGCCTGGGTGCCGGAGTAGTCGAACTCGCAGGCCTGACCGATGACGATCGGGCCGGAGCCGATGACGAGGACGGAGTGGATGTCGTCGCGCTTAGGCATTCTTCTTCGTCTCCAGGGTCGCGAGCACCATGTCGCGGAAGCGGTCGAACAGGTAGTTGGCGTCGTGGGGTCCGGCAGCGGCCTCGGGGTGGTACTGCACGCTGAACGCGGGGATGTCGAGGGCGCGGAGGCCCTCCACGACGTTGTCGTTGAGGCCGATGTGGCTCACCTCGACGCGGCCGAAGCCGGTCGGGCTGTCGATCACCTGGTCGAGGGGCGCATCGACGGCGAATCCGTGGTTCTGCGAGGTGATCTCGACGCGGCCGGTGGTCTTGTCGAGCACGGGCTGGTTGATGCCGCGGTGGCCGAAGGGCAGCTTGTAGGTGCCGAATCCGAGGGCGCGGCCCAGCAGCTGGTTGCCGAAGCAGATGCCGAAGAACGGCAGGCCGTCGCCGAGCACGGCGCGCAGCAGCTCGACGTGCTGGTCGGATGCCGCCGGGTCGCCGGGGCCGTTCGAGTAGAACGCCGCGACGGGCTCGATGGCGCGGATCTCCTCGATCGTGGCCGACTGCGGGAACACGTGCACGTCGAAGCCGCGGGCGGCGAGGTTGTCGATCGTGGACTGCTTGACGCCCAGGTCGAGCACGGCGAGGTTGCCGATGCGCTCGGCGGTGGCGGGGGTGACCTCGACCTCGGTGACCGAGACCTCGGCCGAGAGGTTGCGACCCGCCATGCCCGGCGCCTCGCGCACGCGGCGCAGCTGCTCATCGGCATCCAGGTTCGCGAGCTCGCCCGAGAAGACGCCGCCGCGCATGCTCCCCGAGGAGCGGATGCGACGGGTGACGGCGCGGGTGTCGATGCCGGAGATGCCGACGATGCCGTCTTCGACGAGCGCGTCGTCGAGCGAGCGGTTGGCACGCCAGTTCGACACCATGCGCGAGGGGTCGCGCACGACGTAGCCGGCGACCCAGATGCGGCGGGACTCGGGGTCTTCGTCGTTCACGCCGGTGTTGCCGATGTGCGGGGCGGTCTGCAGCACGATCTGGCCGGCGTACGAGGGGTCGGTGATCGTCTCCTGGTAGCCGGTCATGCCGGTGGCGAAGACGACCTCGCCGAGGGTCTCACCGCGCTGGCCGTACGCGCGGCCCGTGTAGCGGGTGCCGTCTTCGAGGACCAGGACGGCGGGGTCTGTCGTGATCAGGGCGGTCATGCGTCGCTTCCTGTCGGGGTGATGAGGGGGCGGATCGCGTCGGCGAGGGCTTTCGCCGAGGCGTCCTGAGGACGGAGGTAGGTGTCGACGACCGTGTCGTCGTCGATGCGCCAGCTGACGCGCGCCAGGCCGTCGCGCTCGACCACGCGGTCGATCGCGACGGTGGCTTGGGCTGCATCCACCAGGCGGTCGCGGGTGAGCGCGATGCGGGGCTGGCCCGGGAGGTCGAGGGCGACGCCGGCCGTGGTGACGGTGACGTCGACGCGGGAGCGGAAGCCGAGGCCCCTGATGGCGAGGCGTTCGAGCGGCTCGTCGTGCCGGGTCGTGGCGACGTAGAGCCCCGAGAACACCGCGGTCTCGACGGCGTCATCGGGCAGCTCCCCCACCGGGGCGGTGTAGCGCGCATCGCGCCGCGTTCGTCGCACCCAGGCCCACGCGAGCAGGGCCAACAGCACGACGGCCACTCCGGCCATGACGAGCAGGGCGCCCTCGCGCGTCACGCGAGCACTCCGGGGGCGTCGAGCACCGCACCGTCGACGACGGTGGGGATGCCGGCGCGCACGGTCCAGCGCACCTCGCCCGGCAGCTCCCGCCCGAGGTAGGGCGAGTTCTTGCTGCGGCCGCGCAGGTCGTCGAGGCCGAAGGTCCGCGACGGGCGGGGGTCGTACAGCGTGAAGCTGGCCGGCTGCCCCGCGGCGACCGGCGTGCCGTGACCGTCCAGGCGACCGATGCGCGCCGGGGTCGCGGACATCACGCGGGCGACGTCGGACCAGTCCAGCAGACCCGTCTCGACCATGGCGTGGTGCACGACGCGCAGCGCGCTCTCGAGCCCCACCATGCCGTTGGCCGCCGCCGACCACTCGCAGGCCTTCGCCTCGGCGGGGTGGGGGGCGTGGTCGGTGGCGACGATGTCGATCGTGCCGTCGGCCAGACCCTCGCGCACGGCCATCACGTCTTCTTCGCGGCGCAGGGGCGGGTTGACCTTGTAGCGGGCGTCGTAGTCGCGCACGAGCTCGTCGGTCAGCAGCAGGTGGTGCGGGGTCACCTCGGCGGTGACGTTCACGCCGCGCTTCTTGGCCCAGCGGATGATGTCGACCGAGCCCGCGGTGCTGAGGTGGCACACATGCAGGCGCGAGCCCACGTGCTCGGCCAGCAGCACGTCGCGGGCGATGATCGACTCCTCGGCGACGGCGGGCCAGCCGGTCAGGCCCAGCTCGGCCGATACGGCACCCTCGTTCATCTGGGCACCCTCGGTGAGCCGCGGGTCCTGCGCGTGCTGGGCGATCACGCCGTCGAACGCCTTCACGTACTCCAGCGCCCGCCGCATGATGAGCGGGTCGAAGACGCAGAAGCCGTCGTCGCTGAACACGCGCACGCGGGCGCGGGAGTCGGCCATCGCGCCGAGCTCGGCGAGACGCTCGCCCTTCTGCCCGACCGTGACGGCGCCGATGGGCTGCACGTGCACGTAGCCGGCGGCCTCGCCGAGCGCGTACTCCTGCTCGACGACACCCGCGGTGTCGGCGGTGGGCGAGGTGTTCGGCATCGCGAAGACCGTGGTGAAACCGCCGGCCGCGGCGGCACGGGAGCCGGTGAGCACGGTCTCGGATGCCTCGAACCCGGGCTCGCGCAGGTGCACGTGCAGGTCGACCAGGCCCGGGAGGGCGATGAGCCCGTCGGCGTCGACGACCGTCGCACCGGCGTGCGAGAGTCCGGAGCCGGTCTCGGCGATGACGCCGTCACGAACGAGGAGGTCGGTGGCATCCTGACCCTCGACGCGCGCGCCGCGGACCAGAAGGGTCTGGGGGGTGGCGTGGCTCATCGAAGGTCCTCTTTCTCGGTGTCGGGCCGCTCCCCTGCCAGCAGCAGGTACAGCACGGCCATTCGCACGGAGACGCCGTTCGTGACCTGTTCGAGCACCGTCGAACGAGGCGAGTCGGCGGCTTCGGCGGAGATCTCCAGACCCCGGTTCATGGGGCCGGGGTGCATGACAATGCTATCGGTCGGAAGGGCCGCCAGGCGTCGCGCATCGAGCCCGTAGCGGCGCGAATACTCCCGTTCAGTCGGGAAATACGCGGCCGACATGCGCTCGAGCTGGATGCGGAGCATCATGAGCGCGTCGGGTCCGGCGGCGATCGCGTGATCGAGGTCGTAATCGATCTCGACGGGCCAGCCGCTGACGTCCTGCGGAACGAGGGTCGGCGGGGCGACGAGCGTCACGTGCGCGCCGAGGGTGTTCAGCAGCCACACGTTCGAGCGGGCGACACGCGAGTGCAGCACGTCGCCGACGATCGTGACCCGGATGCCGCTGAGGTCGCGGCCGCGGCTGTCGTCGCCGAACAAGCGCTTGCGGATCGTGAACGCGTCGAGCAACGCCTGCGTGGGGTGCTCGTGCGTGCCGTCGCCGGCGTTGACGACGCCCGCGGTGATCCAGCCGCTGGTGGCGAGGGTGCGCGGAGCGCCGGACGCGCCGTGGCGGATGACGACGGCATCCGCCCCCATCGCCTGCAGCGTCTGCGCGGTGTCCTGCAGCGACTCGCCCTTGCTGACGCTGGAGCCCTTCGCCGAGAAGTTGATGACGTCGGCGCTCAGGCGCTTGGCCGCGGCCTCGAAGGAGATGCGCGTGCGCGTGGAGTCTTCGAAGAAGAGGTTGACCACGGTCTTGCCGCGCAGCGTCGGGAGCTTCTTGACCTCGCGGCGCTGGGTGTCGGCCATGTCTTCGGCGACGTCGAGGATCGTCAGGGCCTCGTCACGCGAGAGGTGCTGGGTGTCGAGAAGGTGCCTCATGACTCGATCGTCACCTCCCCTCGATCGTGACGGACTCTGCGCCGTCGGTTTCGGCGAGGCGCACGTTCACGCGTTCGTCGCGGGCGCTGGGAAGGTTCTTGCCCACGAAGTCGGGGCGGATCGGCAGCTCGCGGTGACCCCGGTCGACGAGGGTCGCGAGCCGCACGGCGGCGGGGCGCCCGATGTCCTGCAGGGCATCGAGGGCGGCCCGGATGCTGCGCCCGGAGAACAGCACGTCGTCGACCAGCACGACGACCTTGCCGTCGATGCCGCCGGCGGGGATCTCGGTCTTGCGGGGTGCCCGCGTGGGGTTGCGGTGCAGGTCGTCGCGGTACATCGTCACGTCGAGTGAGCCGACCGGAACGGCCGCTCCCCCGAACTCGCTGACGAGTGAGGCGATGCGTTCGGCGAGGGTGACCCCGCGGGTCGGGATGCCGAGGAGGACGAGTCCTTCCGGTCCTCTGTTGGACTCCAGGATCTCGTGCGAGATGCGCGTCAAAGCGCGGGCGATGTCGGCATCGTGCATGACGGTGCGCGTACTCATCCGCTGCTCCCTTCTCCGCCTCACGGGACGGTGTTAAAGGTTGCTGTGGTTCGCGGACAAGCTTAGCGGGTGCGCCGGGCGGATGCCGGGCGCCTGGCGCGCGTCGGGCGTAAGGCGTGCGCCGGGGCGAGCGGCGTGCGTCGGGCGTATGGCGTGCGTCGGGCGGGTGGCGTGCGTCGGGCGGGTGGCGTGCGTCGGGGCGGGTGGCGTGCGCCGGGGCGGGTGCCGGGGGCCCGCCGGGCTGCGTGCCGAGATCACACGATCGGGTCGAGATGACGGCATCCGGTCGTCTCGTGCCGTGTGATCTCGCGCGGATCGTGTGACCCGCAGGCCCGCCGGCCCACCGGCCCGCAGGCCCACCGGCCCACCGGCCCGCAGGCCCGCAGGCTCGCAGGCTCGCCAGCCCGCAGGCCCACGGGCCCGGGGTCAGCCGGACTGCGTGAGGCTCGTGATGAGGTTGATCGCCACCGCGACGACGAAGGTGCCGTAGAAGTACGCCAGCAGGCCGTGCCCGAAGGCGATCCGCCGCGAGGGCGTGGACGACTGGGTCACGCTGCTCGAGCTGTACGCCATGCCGATGTTGAACGCGGCGTACGCGAAGTCGCTGTACGACGGGTCCTCCTCCTGGTCGAAGTCGAACCGGTGAGAGTCGTCGAGGTAGTACATGCGGGCGTACTTGAACGCATAGACGGTGTTGACCACCGCCCAGGATGCGACCACGCCGACGACCGCGAGAATGGCGCAGGCCGAGCCGATCGGATCCTTCTGCTGGCTGCGGATGAGAGCCAGCACCACCCCGATCAGGCCGACGAACGTCACGGCGATGATGAGCGTGTCGACGAGTCTGCGCGCCCGGTCCTCCTGGGTCGCCAGGTGCCTCGTCCTGTCGGGGTCGGCGGGCCACGCCACGGTCCAGGCCCACGTCAGGAAGACGCCGGCGGCGACCGCCCAGCCGAGAAGGGGTGCGAGTTCGGGAGCGCCGAGGAGGACGGGGATGAGCCCGACGAGCACCCCGACGATCGCGGCGATCGCCGCCTTGCGTGTGATGTGCGACATGCCGGCTCCCCTGGTTGGCGAGGGGGCACCGTCGCAGCCCGAGCCGCGTGCGGCGAATGGGCTTGACAGCGGACGCGCTGGTCGAACCCGACGCCCACATCGCGGGCTGGGGCGTGACCGGCGGAGGCGAGGGGCGGGGGCGTGACCGGCGGAGGGCGAGCGGCGAGCGGAGGACTGCCGCTCGGCATCCGTCCTCCGCTCGCCCCTCATCCTCCGTTCGTCGCAGAGACGCGATGGCGGGGGGCGGATGCCGGCAGCTCAGCCCGCGGCGACCTCGGCGGTCGCGCGCTCGGCGGCGCGCTCCCCGCTGGGCGTCGAGCGGATCGGGTGACCGGTGGTCGTCAGGCAGCGGCCCGAGGCGAGGTCCCACTTCCAGTCGTGCAGCGAGCAGGTGAGCACGCCGTTCTCGATCTTGCCGGTCTTGGTGAGGTCGGCGCGCAGGTGCGGGCAGCGGCGCTGCACGGTCCAGCCGTCGATCTCGGCATCCTCGGTCTGGTCGGACTGCTCGGCGTACCAGTTCTCGACGTACTCGATGCGGTCGCGCGACAGGCACTTGAGGAAGGTCGTGAGGAACTCGTTGAACTTGCCCGAGCGGCCCACCTCGAACTGCATCGACAGGAAGATCGAGTTCGACCAGTCGATCTCGTGGTCGCGGATATTGGTTGACACGAGGTCGGCAGGGATCGTGTACCAGTAGATGCACTCTTCGCCGGCGTACTCGCGCACCTTCGCCTTGGGGAAGTCGACGACGAGGTCGAGCTCGCCGATGCGGAAGCGCACCGCTCCCCCGACGCCGTTGCGGATGGTGCGGGCGCGACGCAGCAGCGGCTCCCACCACTCCTTGATCGCCGCGAGCATCTCCGCGGGCGGGAGGATCTCGGCGCGCGAGGCCTCCTCGGCGTGAATCTCGCTCTGACGGCTGTCGCGCTGCTCGGCGAGGTAGTTCCACTTGTCCCCGAAGACGCGCTCGATCTCGTCGTCGGTGTAGAGCGTCTGCGTCACGGTGACGTCGGACCCCTGCACCTCGACCTGGGTGCCCGGCAGGAACAGGTAGCCCTTCTGATCGGGGCGCTGCTCCTTCATGTGCGCGAGGAACTCGCGCTGGTCTGTGAAGATCGAGTCGTTCTCGAGGCCCGTGCCGTTGTAGCGGAACAGCGCGTCGCGCAGGAACATCGGCGGGCCGGCCATCGGGAAGACGTGCTCGGCATCCACCTTGTCGATGTAATACATCGCGCGCTTGTTCTGCGCGTCGCGCTTGAGCTGCGCGAAGTTCTCCTTGGCATCCTGGGGCAGGTCGTAGACCATGGGCCACCAGATGGCACCCGAGACCTGAGTGAAGTAGGCGTCGGGCTTGCCGAAGTCGAACAGCTTCTCCAGGTCCAGGGGGTGCGAGTCGTTCTGGTTGAGGATGGATGCCGTGCCGTCGTCGACCGAGAGCGACGAGTCGCCGATGGGGCCGTCGGAGGGCGCGCGCAGCGGCGTCACCATGAGCTTGAGGTCGTCGAACTGCAGCGGCACGCCCGCCTCGGTGCGGACGAGGTTCGTGTAGCCGAGGGCGATCAGGTCTTGCTCGAGGTCGTCGGTGGGGTACTCGGGCAGGAGCACCTTGACGTCTTTCGACACGTAGCGCTCGAGCAGTGCCGGGTCGAAGTGGTCGCGGTGACGGTGCGAGATGTAGAGGAAGTCCGCCTGACCGAAGCGCTCCCAGTCGAGCGGACGATTGTCGGGGAACGGGAACCACGAGCCGAAGAAGCTCGGACCGATCACGGGGTCGCACAGGATGCTGCCGCCCGCCGTCTCGATGAACATGCCCGCGTGGCCGAGGCCGGTGATTCTCATGTCGCTCCTGTGTCGTGGACGGAACCTGACGAGTCTACGCGGGGGTGCCTGGGTGGGCGGTGGGCGCGGCGACGGAATCGTACGATGGCGAGATGCTCGGCGCCCTCGTCATCCTCGCGGTGGCGACCGTGTTGCTGGTCGCGGCGATCGTCGCGCGGGTGCGCTCGCCGCGTCTGCCGCATTCGCTGGTGGTGGAGTACGCGCCGCGCCCGGGAGCCACCGTCGTCGACGACGCCATCCTCGCGGGGCAGGAGCGTCGCGCGGTCGCGGCCGGTCTCGTCGACCTCGTCGTGCGCGGTCGCGTCCACCTGCTGACCGAGAACGGCGTCTCACGCAAGAGCATGGCGGTGCAGGTCATCGCCCCCGAGACTCTGACCGACGGCGAACGTCGTCTGCTCGAGGTGGTGTGCGGCCCGGAGACACCCAGCGGGTACTCGCGGCGCCTGTCTCGCGACCGACGCCGGATCGCGCGGGGCGTACGCGCCTTCGTCGCCAAGGACGGGCGCCGCTTGCAGCGCGAGGGCCTTCTGGCCGGATGGCGTCCCGGTCGGTCGGTGATCCGATGGAGCAGCGCGCTCCTCGTCCTCGGGATCGGGTTCTTCCTGTCGACGGCACCCGCACCCTCCGCCTTCGGGGTCGGTGTCGCAGCGCTGGCCCTGGCGCTCGTCGCGCTCGCCGTCGTTCCGCGGGGTCTCGCGCGCCGCTTCACACCGGCGGCGACGCCCCGGCGAGAGCACCTTGACGGCATCCGCCAGTATCTGACGCTCGCCGAGGCCGATCGCCTACGGGTCTTGCAGTCGCCCTCGGGGTCACGCCAACAGGTGGGTGACGCCGTGGAACGGTTCGCCCTGAACGAGCGCCTGCTCCCCTACGCGGTCATATTCGGCCTCGCCCAGGACTGGCTCGCCACCCTGGAGATCGGCTACGACGAGCTGGGTCGCACGTCTCCGCACACGCTGGCCGAGGTTGGTGACGGGTTTCTTCAGGTGATGGATGTCGAGGCGACGGTGAAGGGCGTGGTGAACATCGTGTTCGCGACGGACCATGCTCTGGATGCCGCGGGGGCGGTGCTCGACGGGTTGTTGTGACGACGTGGGGCCGCTGATGAGAGCGGGCATGTCCCGGGTGTGATGCTCGAGGGTCGGTTCCGACGACGCGGCCCTCGCGAGGAGAGCGCTTATGCCGCGGCCGAGGCGAGCATCTCACTTCGCCGGTGCGGGGTCGGTACCGCCGGGCGGAGTTCGGGCGACGAGTGGCGCCCGCTCGGACGTCACGGCCCGAGCAGCCCGCGAATGTCTTCCGCGTCGAGCGCAGCGGCGAAGGCCTCGCCGTCGTCGATGACCGCGTCGAAGAGCTCCGCCTTGCGGCGCTGCAGCGCGAGCACCTTCTCTTCGATCGTTCCGGCGGCGATGAGCCGGTAGACGAACACGCTCTTGTCCTGGCCGATGCGGTGGGCGCGGTCGACGGCCTGGGCCTCGGCGGCCGGGTTCCACCACGGGTCGAGCACGAACACATAGTCGGCCTCGGTAAGGGTGAGACCGAAGCCGCCGGCCTTCAGGCTGATGAGGAACACCGGGGCGTCACCTTCTCGGAACCCCGCCACCACGTCGCCGCGGCGCGCGGTGCTGCCGTCGAGGTGCGCGTAGGCGAGGCCTGCGGCATCCAGTCTCTCCGCCGCCATGTCGAGGAACGACGTGAACTGGCTGAACACCAGCGCGCGGTGCCCCTCGGCGGCGACTTCGATCAGACGCTCGAGCAGCGTGTCGAGCTTGGCCGATCCGAGGTGCGCGTCGCGCTCGTCGACGAGTCCGGGCGCGAGCGCGAGCATGCGCAGGAGCGTCAGGGAACGGAAGACGATGAAGCGCTGCCGGTCCAGGTCGTCGAGCAGGCCCAGAACCTTCTGCCGCTCCCGCTGCAGGACCCGGTCGTACACCTCCTGGTGCGCGGGACCGAGGGGGACGGCGATCTCCTGCTCCTGCTTGGGCGGGAGATCGGATGCCACGACGTCTTTCGTGCGGCGCAGCAGGAACGGCCGCACCCGCCGTCGCAGACGCTCGAGCATCTTGTGGCGGTGCGCGCTCGCCGCGGCGGCTGAGAGCTCGGTGGGGGCGTCGGTGGGCAGCTGCTCGATGGCGCGGGTGTAGTCCTCGCGGAACTGCCGGATCGAGGGGAAGAGCCCCGGCGCCGTCAGCGCGAGCAGCGCCCACAGGTCGTCGAGGCCGTTCTCGATCGGGGTGCCGGTCGCGGCGAACACGGCGTCGGTCTTCAGCGCCGCGACGGCGCGGTGGATGCGCGTCGCGGGGTTCTTCACGAACTGCGCCTCGTCGAGCACGACGCCCGACCAGTGCGGGGCCGCGAACTCGTCTGCATCCGTTCGCACGACACCGTACGACGCGACGACCACGTCGTCATCGCCCGCCGTCTCGGCGATCGTGCGGTCTCGGCGTACCGCTGTCGCCTCGACGACGGCGACGCGCAGGTCGGGCGCGAAGCGCGCCGCTTCGTCGCGCCACGTCGGCAGCACCGAGGTGGGGGCGACCACCAGCCACGGGCGCACGTCGCCCCGCGCGCGGGCGTGCGCGATCAGCGCGAGAAGCTGCAGCGTCTTCCCCAGACCCATGTCGTCGGCGAGGATACCGCCCAGGCGGTGCGCGTGGAGCAGCGCGAGCCACGACAGCCCCTCGCGCTGGTAGGGCCGCAGCTCGGCGCGGAACCCGGGCGGCGTCGGCACCGCAGGAACGTCCGCGACGTCGCGCAGCGCCCGGGCGAGCCCGCGCCACTCGACCGCCGCGTCGGACTGGTCGGCGAGGTCTTCGAACTCGGCCCACAGCGCCAGATGCGTGCGGGGCAGGCGCGGGCCGGTCTCCCACTCGTCGAGCGCCGCGGCCTCCTCGAGCAGGTCGCGCAGTCGTTGCAGGGCCGGGTGCGCGAGCGAGAACCACGCCCCGTCCGAGAGCTTGATTCGCGTGCGCCCCCGCGAGAGGGCGCTGAAAAGCACGCCGAACGGGATGAGGCGCCCGTCGATGGTCACCACGATGCCGAGGTCGAGCCAGTCGCGATCGAGCGACTCGACGGCGGTGATGCGCAGCGTCGGGTCGCCGCGCAACTCTCGGAACGACGGCCGCGTCCCCCGCGTGCGCACGCGCACCTCGTCGAGCACGTCGACGGCGGGCAGCACGCGGGTGCTGAACGCCGCGGCATCCGCCTCGCGCAGGGTCGCCCGTTCGGAGAGGGGGAGATCGGATGCCATCATCCACGCGGCCTCGAACCGCTCGCCGATCTGGGCCTCGGCGCGTGGGTCGCGCTCGGGGCCGTCGCCGGCGTCGTATGCGGCGCGGTATCCGCCCGGGTACGCCCACTCGAGCGCGTAAGCGACGGCGTCGTCGTCGAGGTACGACACGTCGACCTCCAGCGTCGGTCGCGCCGGGGGCGGCGGTGGGACTCCCGCCCCGACCGACAGCGGGGCACGGCGCGCCAACCGGGGGTAGACGTCGGCGATGAACTCCGCGGCATCCGTCGCCGAGACGTCGACAGCCCCGCGACCGAGGAGCGCGGGCAGCGGTGCCGGGAGCTCGACGGCGGCGAGCAGGAGCGGCACCGGATCGCGGTCGAGTTCGTACGCGAACAGCCCCGACGAGCCGATCGCGCGGGCGTGCGCGGCATCCACCCGGCTCCCGTCGACCGCGAGGTCGGCTGAAACGCGGAGAGCTCCCCCGCCGACGGCGTCGAGGGCGACCCTCGCGACCGCGTCGCCCCCGAGGCGCACGCGCTGCTGCGGATGCATCGACACGATCGGGATGCCGAGCCCCGCCGCCGCGCCCAGGTGCGGCCACAGCAGGGGCGAATCCACGGTGTCGAGAGCGACCGTGTCGCCGGACGCGGCGAAGGGCCCGGTCGTTCGCATCGCCTGCGCCAGCGCGTGCAGCTCGGCGAACCAGCGCACGTGCGCCGGGTCGAAGCGGCCGGTCGATCGTCGTACCGCGTCCCACGTGGCATCCGCCTTGATCCAGGCCTCGCGGGCGCCGCGCATGAGGGGGCGCGCGACGAGCTGGAGGTCGTCTTGCCGCTGGGCGAGCAGCCGTGGGGTCACCGGCACGACGGCGCGGGCCTCCCACCGGGCCGGGTCGTACGCCTCGCGCTGGCGCAGCTCGACGCCGAGGGCGAGCGGCTCGAAAGCGGCCGGCGCCCTCGGCGGCAGAAGATCGCGCCACGAAGTCACGACACCATCCTGCCCGGGGCCTCCGACATCGGCCGGCGGCCCCGCTCGCCGGGGGGTGACGTCGTGTTGCGGGCCGGGCGGGAGCCTTGCCCGCCGTGCACGCTGAGGAGCCCGGGCATCGCCCATGCATAAACACGATCGGTGCGCGGAAACATGCTGTCGTCGTGTTTGCGCGCACGGATTGCGTTTATGCGTGCGCTCTTGCGGGCGGGCGGGCGGGCGGGCGGCGGCGGCGGGGCCGGGGTGTCTTCCGTCACGACGCCGCCGGGTTCGCCGGGGCGGCCGGGCCGCGGCTTCCCCCGTGCATAAACACGATTAGTGCGCGGAAACATGCTGTCGTCGTGTTTGTGCGCACGGATTGTGTTTATGCGTGCGCAATCGGGGGCGGGCGGTGGCGGCGCCGGCGGGGTGTCTTCCGTCACGACGCCGCCGGGTGCGCCGGGGCGGCTGGGCGGCGGCATGCCCCATGCATAAACACGATCGGTGCGCGGAAACATGCTCTCGTCGTGTTTCTGCGCACGGATTGTGTTTATGCGTGCGCAATCGGGGGCGGGCGGCGGGGGCGCCGGCGGGGTGTCTTCCGTCACGACGTCACCGGGTGCGCCGGGGCGGCTGGGCGGCGGCATGCCCCGTGCATAAACAGGATCGGTGCGCGGAAACATGCTGTCGTCGTGTTTCTGCGCACGGGTTGTGTTTATGCGTGCCCGGTCAGAGGCGGGCGGCTGCGTCGGCGGCGGCATCCCCCGTGCATAAACAGGATCGGTGCGCGGAAACATGTTGTCGTCGTGTTTCTGCTCACGGATTGTGTTTATGCGTGCCCGATTGAGGGCGGGCGGCTGCGGCGGCGGCGCGGGCAGGCGTCGTCCGTCACGACGTCACCGGGTGCGCCGCGGCGGCCGGGCGGCGGCATCCCCCACGCATAAACACGATCCATGCGCAGAAACATGCTGTTGTCGTGTTTCTGCGCACGGATTGTGTTTGCATGCCGACGTCGCAGCCCGCGCCGGCGCCCCCCGCGCCCAAACGCCGCGACGCGGCCACCGGCGCAAGGCCGGGACCGCGTCGCAGCGAAGGGGTCAGCGCTCAGGACGAGCGCGCGATCCGGGCCAGCACGCCGTGCACGAACGAGCCGGAGTCGTCGGTCGAGAACTCCTTCGCCAGCTCGACGGCCTCGTCGATCGCGACAGCGGTGGGAACCTCGTCGTTGTAGAGGATCTCCCACGTGCCGATGCGCAACAGGGCGCGATCGACGGCGGGCATGCGCTGCAGCGACCAGTCCTTCGCGAACGTCGTGATCTGTTCGTCGATCGCGTCGCGGTTGTCGATCACACCGTCGACGATGTCGCGGGCGTACAGCCACGAGGCCTGACGGTCGGGCTCCGACGCCGCACGCTTTGCCTCGGTGGCGAGCATGACCGGCAGCTCCTCGCCACGGACGTCGGCCTGGAAGAGGATGTCGAGGGCGCGCTTGCGCGCCTTGGTACGGGCGCTCAACGTCAGCTGATGCGGCCGAGGTACTCGCCGGTGCGAGTGTCGACCTTGATCTTCGTGCCGGTCTCGAGGAACAGGGGAACCTGCATCTCGTAGCCGGTCTCGACGGTGGCGGGCTTGGTGCCGGCCGACGAGCGGTCGCCCTGCAGGCCCGGCTCGGTGTAGGTGACCTCGAGTATCACCGACGGCGGCAGCTCGATGTACAGCGGGTTGCCGTTGTTGAGCGCGATCTGCACCTGCTGGTTCTCGAGCAGGAAGTTCGCGGCGTCGCCGACGGTGGCCGCGCCCACGGTGATCTGGTCGTAGTCGGCGACGTCCATGAAGACGAAGCCCTCGCCGTCGTTGTAGAGGTAGGTGAAGTCGCGGCGGTCGACGTTCTCGATGTCGACCTTGGCGCCGGCGTTGAACGTGCGGTCGACGACCTTGCCGCTCATGACGTTCTTGAGCTTGGTGCGCACGAACGCGCCGCCCTTGCCGGGCTTGACGTGCTGGAACTCCACGACGCTCCAGAGCTGACCGTCGATGTTCAGGACGACGCCGTTCTTGATGTCTGCGGTGGATGCCATGAGTGCCGATATTCCGTTTCGTGAGTCGAAGTGGGCGAGAGCCCGACGTCAGAGTCTACGTGATCCGCGTCGTCAGCCGTCGGCGCGGCCCGCGAGCACCTCGACCAGGAGGTCGACGGCGCGGCCGTAGCCCGGGACGCCTTCGCCGATCACGTGCACGACGGCGACGTCCTCGATGTACGAGAAGTGCCGGAACGCCTCGCGCTCCTTGATGTTCGAGATGTGCACCTCGGCGACGGGAAGGTCGACGGATGCCAGGGCGTCGCGCAACGCGACCGAGGTGTGCGTGAGTCCCCCGGCGTTGATCACGATGCCCGCGCAGTCCAGGCGCGCGGCGTGGATCGCGTCGATCAGCACGCCCTCGTGATTGCTCTGCAGCGCGCGCACCTCGAACCCGTGCGCGGCGGCTGCCTCGGTGCTCACCCGCTCGACGTCGGCGAGGGTGTCGGAGCCGTAGATCTCGGGCTGGCGGGTGCCGAGCAGGTTGAGGTTCGGACCGTTGACGAGCAGCAGGCGGCGGGGCGTGGTCATTCCCGGCACGTTATCAGCGCCGTCCCTGCGCGGTCAGGCGCACCGGCGCCGTACCGGCGCCGTACCCGGCGTAGGCGTCGACGCGCTCGACGAACTCGAAGAACACCTCGCCGACGGTCCGCGTGTAGAAGTGCAGGTACTCGCCCGCGGCATCCCGGTCGTACCCGAGGTGGAGCTCGCGCAGTTCGTCGACCTCGGCGCGCGTGAGGTCGAAGCGGGCGGCGATGTCGTCGTAGTAGTTGCCGGGCATGGCCAGCGGCGCGAACCCGTGCTCGCGCGCCGCGCGCGCCACCGCCCGCACGTCGTTGCAGGCGAACGCGACGTGCTGCGGAAGGGCGACCCCCGCGCGCTCCGCCGCGAGGATCGGCGGCGCCACGTTCAGCGGCAGACGCACGCCGCCACCCGGCGCCACGAGCACGCGGCTGGCGACGAGGCCGCGGGGGCCGGGCACGTCGGTGCTGCTGTCGATGCGCAGCGCGAAGCCGGCGGTGTAGAACAGCGTCGCCTCCTCCACGGCATCCCACGGCTGCGTGAGGCTCACATGGTCGACGTGGGTGATCGGGGTCGCACGCACCGCCTCGCCGTGCTCGAACTCCCCCACCCACGCCGGGTCTCCCTCGTCGGCGGCTTGCGCCCAGTACACCTCGGTTCCGTCGGGGGCGACGGCGCCGTCGAGGCGCTCCTCGGTCGCGTAGGTGCGGCGGTACGCCCGCGACACCCGCAGCTCGCCCATCCGCAGGTCCACCGCCTCGGCGTCGTCGACCTCGAGACCGATCGCGGCCAGGCGCGGCTCCCATCCGCGCGCGTGCTGCTCGTTCAGGATGACGCGCGCAGCGCCCGCCGTCCACAGGGTCACGGGCTTCGTGCGATGGCGTCCGCGCGAGGTGAAGCCGAGCTGGCCGAGCAGCTCCTCGATGGCGGAGGTGTCCTCGGCCTTGACCTCGACGAAGTCCACGCCCGAGGGGGCGGCGGAGTCGGGGAGCATCTCGAAGCCGTCGGGCGAGGCCGGCAGCACGCGCGACACCGCGTCTTCGAGCCAGCGCAGCGAGCGTCGGGCGTGCCGGGCGGTGCGGCGCGCGTCGGTCTGGCGGAAGGTGTCGTTGAACACCTCGAGCGACCACGGGCCGGTGTACCCGGCATCCACGATCCGCGCGGTGAAGTCGGCGAGATCGAAGTCGCCCTCGCCCGGGAACAGGCGATGATGACGGCTCCACGACAGCACGTCCATGCTCAAGCGCGGGGCATCGGCGAGCTGCACGAAGAAGATCTTCTCGCCCGGGATGCCGGCGATCCCGGCCGGGTCGTGACCGCGCGAGAGGATGTGGAAGGAGTCGAGGCACACCCCGACGGCGGGGTGGTCGGCGAGCTCGACGATGCGCCACGCGCGGCGGTAGTCGTCGACGAAGCGGCCCCATGCGAGCGCTTCGTAGGCGATGCGGATGCCATACCCCTCGGCGAGGTCGCCGAGGCGCCGCAGCTGGTCGGCGGAGACGGCGTCGTCGTCGATCGTCGCGGTGGCGACGTTGCTGCAGCAGAGTACGAGGTTGATGCCGAGGCGGTTCATGAGCTGGAACTTGGCCTCGGCGCGGCGGAGGACCGCGGCGAATGCTTGCTCGTCGACGCCCTCGACGTCGCGCATCGGTTGGTACAGGTCGAGGCTCAGTCCCAGGCGGTCGGCGAGGGCGGCGATCTCCTCGGGGCTCTCGGGGGCGGCGAGCAGGTCGGGCTCGAAGATCTCGACGCCGTCGAAGCCGGCCTCCGCGCACGCGTGCAGCTTGTCGGCCAGGGTGCCGCTGATACAGACGGTCGCCATCGAGGTCCTCATGGGCGCCGAATGTACCATCTGGTACAAAGTGGGTCCACTAGTCTGACCGAATGGCCGAGGCACGCAGAGACGCCGAACGGACCCGCTCGGAACTCCTCGCCGTCGCCACCGAGGTCTTCGCCGAGGATGGCTTCTCCGGCGCCCGGGTCGACGAGATCGCCGCGCGCACCCGCACCACGAAGCGGATGATCTACTACTACTTCGGCGGCAAAGAGGGCCTGTACCGGGCCGTGCTCGAAGAGGCCTACCGTGGCATCCGCGAGGCCGAGCGCTCGATCGACGTCGATCACGCCGATCCGGTGGATGCCATCCGCGCCCTCGCCGAACTGACCTTCGACCACCACGTCGGCCACGACGCCTTCATCCGCCTCGTCGCGATCGAGAACATCCACCGTGGCGCGTTCATCCGTCAGATCGACGGCCTGCGCACGCTGTCGCAGCCGGCGAAGAGCCTGCTCGACGAGATCCTCGAGCGCGGTCGCGGCGCCGGCGTGTTCCGTTCCGACGTGGATGCCGTCGACGTGCACCTCGTCATCAGCGCGTACTGCGTCTTCCAGGTGGCGAACCAGTACACCTTCGGCCACCTGTTCGACGTCGACCTCGCCTCCCCCGCCCGGCGCTCGCACCTGCGCGCGGTGATCGGCGACGTCGTGGTCGGGTGGCTGACGGCTCCGGCGCGCTGACCGCGCCGTTCCGCCCGGGGCTCCGGCTCCTGGCGGCACCCCCGAGCCTGTTGAGTGTCCAAGACACGCCGCATCCTGGGCCGGCGGTGCGGCGTGTCTTGGACGCTCAACGCGCGGAGGCCCATCGGTGCACGCTTGGAGGATGAGTGTCCAGAACACCCGGACCTCGCGCGAAAACGTCCGGGTGTTTTGGACACTGGCTTCGGCCCGCACCCGTCACGACTCGACACCCCGGCATCCACAACTCGTCGTTGACACCGCGGCTTCGCCGTGGTTTCCTCTGAACGTACCGGTTAGTACATAACCGGCTCGCGGAAACGAAGGAGTCCCGTGATCAACGCGCACCCCTACCTCGTCGGCCTGATCGGCACGGGTGTCCTCCCGTCGCTGACGCCCCCGATGCACATGGCCGAAGCCCGCGCGCTCGGGCTCACCTACGTCTACCGCCCGCTCGACCTCACCAGCCTCGGCATCGACCCCGACCGCATCGGCGAGATGCTCGCCTGGGCCGAGCGCCTGGGCTACGACGCCGTCAACGTCACCCACCCGTGCAAGCAGAGCGTGCTCGCGCACCTCGACCGCATCGACCCCGTGGCCCGGGCCATCGGCGCGGTCAACACCGTCCTCTTCACCCCCGCCGGCCGTGTGGGCTACAACACCGACACCACCGGCTTCGCCGCCGCGTTCACCGACGGGCTCCCGGATGCCGAGACCCGGCACGTCGTTCAGCTCGGCGCGGGCGGCGCGGGGTCCGCCGTCGCCGACGCGCTGCTCCGGCTCGGCACCGCGAGTCTCAGCATCGTCGACCTCGACGCGAACCGCGCCCGCACGCTCGCCGACGACCTGGCATCCCGGCATCCGCTCGCCGTCGTCGACACCGCCGCCCCGGTGGACCTCGCCCCGGTGCTGGCGTCCGCCGACGGTCTCGTGCACTGCACGCCCGTCGGCATGGCCGAGCACCCGGGTCTTCCCCTCGACGCCGCGCTGCTGCGCCCTGAGCTGTGGGTGGCCGATATCGTGTATCGGCCGCTCGACACCGAACTCCTCGTCACCGCGCGCGAGCGCGGGTGCCGCACCCTCAGCGGCGGGCGCATGGCGGTCCACCAGGCCGTCGATGCGTTCGCCCTCATCACCGGGACGCGACCCGATCCCGACCGCATGACCTCTCACTTCCTCGACCTCGTCACGTCCGACGGCGTGTCCGACGCCCCCGTCGATCCGGCCCTCGCCCGCTAAGGAGCATTCGTCCATGACCACCACCGCAACGACGCGGAAGACTCCCGTGAAGGCGGCCACCGCCAGCTTCATGGGCAGCGCCGTGGAGTACTACGACTTCTTCCTGTTCGGCTCCGCCGCCGCCCTCATCTTCCCGACGGTGTTCTTCCCTTCGGGCGACCAGGCGGCTCTGGTGATGTCGTTCGCCACCTTCGGCTTCGCCTACATCGCCCGGCCCTTCGGCGCCGTCATCCTCGGTCACTTCGGCGACCGCATCGGCCGCCAGAAGGTGCTGATGTTCACCCTGCTGCTGATGGGCGTGTCGACGTTCATCATCGGCTGCCTTCCGGGCTTCGCTCAGATCGGCTGGTTCGCGCCCGCCCTGCTCGTGCTGTGCCGCCTGGCACAAGGCCTGTCCGCCGCCGGCGAGCAGGCCGGTGCGTCGTCGCTGACGCTCGAGCACGCCCCCGACCACCGCCGCTCGTTCTTCACCTCGTGGACGCTCACGGGAACTCAGGGCGGCCAGATCCTCGCCGCGCTCATCTTCATTCCCGTCGTGGCGCTGCCCGACGACATCAAGTTCTCGTGGGGCTGGCGCGTGCCGTTCTGGCTGAGCGCCGTGGTCGTCGTGGTCGCGTTCTTCATCCGCCGGAGCCTGCACGAGACCCCCGAGTTCGAGCAGGCCAAGGCCACCGGTCAGGTCGCCCGCATGCCCCTCGTCCCGCTGCTGAAGAACCACTGGCGCGATGTGCTCCGCGTGATCTGCTGCGCGTTCATCGCCGCCGTGTCGACCGTG
Source organism: Microbacterium proteolyticum (assembly GCF_030818075.1). Classification (NCBI taxonomy): domain Bacteria; kingdom Bacillati; phylum Actinomycetota; class Actinomycetes; order Micrococcales; family Microbacteriaceae; genus Microbacterium; species Microbacterium proteolyticum. The sequence goes on from NZ_JAUSZZ010000001.1 coordinate 2,443,026, forward strand.
TTCGGCAACCTCGCCATCGCGTACGGCAAGGAGCAGGGTCTCGACGCCGGCATCACGTTGTGGCTCGTCGTGGTCGCCAACGTCGTCGCGCTCATCACGCAGCCGCTCTTCGGCCGCCTGGCCGACCGCATTGGCCGCAAGCCCGTCTTCGTCTACGGCGCGCTGTCGTCGGCGGCGTTCATGCCGTTCTACATGCTGTCGATGGGCGGCGGCAACGCGCTGCTCACCTTCGGGCTCGCCATCCTCACGTTCTCGTTCGGCTACGCCGCCGCCAACGCCGTGTGGCCCTCGTTCTACGGCGAGATGTTCAGCACCCGCGTGCGCTTCTCGGGTATGGCGATCGGGACCCAGCTGGGGTTCCTCATGGCCGGCTTCGCCCCCAGCATCGTGGCCGCCCTCGGCGGCGTGTCGGAGGGCGGATGGGTCGTCATCAGCCTCTTCACCGCCGTGATCGCCATCATCGCGTCGATCAGCGCCCTGACCGCTCGCGAGACGAAAGACGTTCCGACCGACCAGCTCGGCCTCGCGCCCGAGCGTCGCGTGCCCGCGACGGTCTGACGGCGTCGCAACGGCCCCGTCCCCTTCGGGGCGGGGTCGTTCGCGTTGCGCTCGCTCCCACCCGTCGCCTCGTTGACTTGCGGCGAATGTACGCCGCCGGGCACCTCGGGCGTACATTCGGGCGAAGTCACCGTTGGGGCGGGCGAGGCCTCTTCCGTGCCTCGTTGACTTGCGGCGAATGTACGTCGGCGGGCACCTCGCGCGTACATTCGGGCGAAGTCACCGTTGGGGCGGGCGACGGCTCTTCCGCGCGTCGTTGACGTGCGGCGAATGTACGCCGTCGGGCACCTCGCGCGTACATTTGGGCGAAGTCACCGTTGGGGTGGGCGACGGCTCTCCCGCGCGTCGTTGACGTGCGGCGAATGTACGCCGTCGGGCACTTCGCGCGTACATTCGGGCGAAGTCACCGTAGGGCCCGACGGCTCTCCCGCGCCTCGTTGACTTGCGGCGAATGCACGCCACCGGGCACCTCGGGCGTACATTCGGGCGAAGTCAGCGTTGGGGTGGGCGACGGCTCTTCCGCGCGTCGTTGACGTGCGGCGAATGTACGCCGTCGGGCACCTCGGGCGTGCATTCGGGCGAAGTCAGCGTTGGGGTGGGCGAGGCCTCTTCCGTGCCTCGTTGACGTGCGGCGAATGTGCGCCGTCGGGCATCTCGGGCGTACATTCGGGCGAAGTCAGCGTTGGGGTGGGCGACGCCTCTTCCGCACCTCGCGAACGCGCCGCGGATGTACGTTGCGGGGTTTCCTGAGCGTACGTGTGGGCGAAGTCACCGCGCAGACGAAGCCGAGTCGGGACGGCGCGCGACTTACGCACCGACCTCCTGGTACGCCGCGAACAGCAGCGACTCGTCCGGCGCCTGCAGCACCGTCGGGCGCGCGAGGTCGTCGAGCACGATGAAGCGCAGCATGCTGCCGCGGCTCTTCTTGTCGCGCTGCATCGTCGCCTTGAGCGTCTGGAAGGCGCCCGCGCGGTAGGTGGTCGGAAGGCCCAGCGACTCGAGCACGGTGCGGTGGCGCTGCGCGACGTCGTCCGACAGGCGCCCCGCCAGGCGCGACAACTCGGCGGCGAAGACCATCCCGACCGAGATCGCGGCGCCGTGGCGCCAGCGGTACCGCTCGGCGTGCTCGATCGCGTGGCCCAGGGTGTGGCCGTAGTTGAGCACCTCGCGCAGGCCCGCCTCGCGCAGGTCCTCCCCCACGACGCGCGCCTTCATGTCGATCGCGAGCTCGATGCAGCGGCGGAACGCGTCGCCGCGCGGGTCGACGATCCCCTCCGGGTCGGCCTCGATGAGATCGAGGATCTCCGGATGCCAGATGAAGCCCGCCTTGACCACCTCGGCGAACCCGGCGGTGGCTTCGTTCTTCGACAGCGTGTCGAGCAGGTCGAGATCGCACACGACGGCGAGCGGCGGCCAGAAGGCACCCACGAGGTTCTTGCCCTCGGCGGTGTTGATGCCGGTCTTGCCGCCGACGGCGGCATCCACCATGCCCAGCACGGTCGTCGGCACCTGCACGAGGGCGACGCCCCGCAGCCAGGTGGCCGCGACGAAGCCGGCGAGGTCGGTGACCGCTCCCCCGCCGAAGCCGATCACCGCATCGGTGCGGGTGAAATCGGCCTGGCCCATCACCTGCCAGCAGAACGCCGCGACCTCCACGCGCTTGCCGGCCTCGGCATCCGGAATCTCGGCGAGCAGCACCTGACGATCGCCCATCAGCTGGGCGCGCAGCTGCTCGGCCTGCTTCGCCAGGGTGGGCGGGTGCACCACCAGCACCTTCTGGGCCGAGGCGGGCAGCACGTCGCCGAGGGTTGCGAGAAGCCCGCGGCCGATCGTGATGTCGTAGCCGGAGTCGCCGGCGACGCTGATGGTGGTGGTGTCGGTCATGCCGTCTCTCCGGCCGGCACACGGCGTGCCCAGGCCACGATGTCGTCGACGACCCGCGCGAGGGGGCCCGATGAGGTGTCGAAGGCGATGTCGGCGGTCTGCTCGTAGACGGGCCGGCGCTCGTCGAAGATGCGCTGCCACCGCGCCACGGGGTCTTCGCCGCCGAGCAGCGGTCGCTCGTCGCCGTGGATACGGGATGCCACGACGTGCGACGCCACGGTCAGCAGCACGACGCGGTGCGCGCGCAGTCGTTCGCGCGTCAGCGGGTCGAGCACCGCGCCGCCGCCGAGCGCCACGACGCCGCCGCGCGCGAGGGCTTCGACCACGGCCTCGCGCTCGATGGCGCGGAAGTGCGCCTCGCCGTGGGCGAGGAAGAGGTCGCGGATGGGTCCGTGGTCGCGCACGACGATCTTGTCGGTGTCGCTGAACGGCGCCTCGAGGGCCCGCGCCACGCGACGCCCGACGCTCGTCTTGCCCGCGCCCATCGGTCCGATGAGCACGACGGCGGAATCCGCGTGCGCGGCGTCAGGCGAGGTCATGCGCGAGCAGCGCCGCGTCGGACGCGTCGGTCGTGCGCAGCGTCTCGGGCAGGTGCGCGAGGTAGGTCTCGAGGTTGCGCCGGGTCTCGGCGATGTTGTCGCCGCCGAACTTCTCCAGCACGGCGTCGGCGAGGGTCACGGCGACCATGGCCTCGGCGACGACGCCCGCGGCGGGCACGGCGCACACGTCGGAGCGCTGATGGTGGGCGGCGGCGGTGTCACCGGTGGCGACGTCGACGGTACGCAGGGCCTTCGGGATGGTGGCGATGGGCTTCATGCCCGCGCGCACGCGCAGGACCGTGCCGGTCGACATGCCGCCCTCGGTGCCGCCCGCGCGGTCGGACGAGCGCGTGATGCCGTCCTCGGTCGCGAACAGTTCGTCGTGCGCCTGCGAACCGCGGCGCGTCGTGGTGAGGAAGCCGTCGCCGACCTCGACGCCCTTGATGGCCTGGATGCTCATGAGCGCCTGCGCGAGCTTGGCATCCAGTCGGCGGTCCCACTGCACGTGGGAGCCGAGTCCCGGCGGAAGGCCGTAGGCGAGCACCTCGACGACACCGCCGAGCGTGTCGCCCGACCTCTTGGCGTCGTCGACCTCGGCCACCATGGCGGCGCTCGTCTCGGCGTGGAAGCAGCGCAGCGGATCGGCGTCGAGGCGGTCGACGTCGTCGGGGGTCGGGAACGCCGCGTCGTCGGGAACGCGCACGGGACCGATCGAGAGCGTGTGGCTCACCAGACGGATGCCGAGCTCACCCAGGAACGAGCGCGCGATCGCGCCCAGGGCGACGCGCGCCGCCGTCTCGCGGGCGGACGCGCGCTCGAGGATCGGACGCGCCTCGTCGAAACCGTACTTCTGCATGCCGACCAGGTCGGCGTGACCGGGCCGCGGACGTGTCAGCGCGGCACCGCGGCCGCGCGAGCGGTCGGACAGCTCGACGGGCTCGGGGCTCATGACCTCGGTCCACTTCGGCCATTCGGTGTTGCCGATGCGAAGCGCGATGGGGCTGCCGATGGTGAAGCCGTGCACGATGCCGGTCGATAGCGTCAGTTCGTCTTCTTCGAACTTCATGCGCGAGCCGCGCCCGTAACCCAGGCGACGACGCGCGAGCTCGGCGCGGATCTGCGCGGACGAAACGGGGACGCCGGCCGGCATCCCCTCCATGAGGGCGATCAGTTCGGGGCCGTGGGACTCGCCGGCCGTGAGAACGCGAAGCATTCGTCTAGTCTCCCACGAGCGCGGCGCGCATTGCGGCCAGGACGGCATCCTCGCGCTCCAGCGGCAGCGCGGGGTCTCCCCCGACGAACACCCGCACTTGCAGCAGGGCCTGGTGCAGCAGCATCCCCAGGCCGTGGTGGGCATCGACGCCCGCGCGCACCCACGCCTGGGCGAGCGGTGTCGGCCATCCGCCGTACACGACGTCGACGAGCGAGCCGGATGCGGATGCCAGGGCCTCCGCGACCGCGCCGAGATCCGTTCCGCCGGGCAGAGCCGCGATCGTTGCATCCACGGGCGCGAACTCCTCGTCGGAGAGCGGGCCGGTTCGGACGTCCACGCCGAGTGTCGTGCCCAGCGCACCGAGCGCCTGGGCTGCCTCCACCCGCCGCGCACGCACGTCGACCGTCCGCGCTCCCGCGCGGGCAGCGGCGACGACGGCCGAGGTGGCGGTCGCTCCGGCACCCAGCACGCGGATGACATTGGGGCGGCGGACGCCGATCTCGTCGAGCGCCCGGGCGAGACCGCCGACATCGGTGTTGAAGCCCCGCGGCCCGTCGGCGGTGAGCAGCAGCGTGTTCACCGCGCCGGTGAGACGGGCGTCATCGTCCAGAGTGACCGCGGTACGTGCGGCGACCTGCTTCAGCGGCATCGTGAGCGAGAGGCCGCGCCAGGTGGCATCCAGTCCCTTCAACGCGCCGACGAACTCCGCCTCGACCACCTGTCGTCGGACGTACTCCCACTCGAGTCCGAGCACGCCGTACGCCGCCGCGTGCAGCCGGGGCGACCGCGAATGCGCGATCGGGTCGCCCCAGACGGCCAGGCGGGTGGAGCCGGTTAGCATCCCGAGTTTGGGTTGTCGGCGCACCAGGCGCGCCACTGCTCGACGGCCGCCAGGTGCTCGCTGTACGTCGAGGTGAAGACCGTCTCGCCGGTGTCGAGGTTGACGGTGACGAAGTACAGCCAGGGGCCGTCGGCGGGGTGCATCGCGGCGTCGATGGCGAGATCGCCCGAGTTGGCGATGGGGCCGATCGGCAGACCCGGGTACATGTACGTGTTCCACGGGTTGTCGCTGTTGCGCGCCTCCTCGGACGTGCTGACCGAGCCGCTCGCCATCTCTCCCGCGCCGTACTGCACGGTCGAGTCCATCTCGAGCTTGCCGAACGTCTCCTGGTTGCTCGGCTGCAGGCGATTCTCGATCACGCGCGAGACCTTGTAGAAGTCATCGCTGCTGCGGGCTTCGCGTTCGATGATCGAGGCGATGATGAGGATGCGTCCGCGGTCGCTCTCGGGCACACCGGCCGCGTCGAGCGACTGCACGGTGCGCCTGACCATCGTGTCGATGACCTGCTGCGCGGTCACGCCCTCGTCGAAGTCGTAGGTGGCCGGGAAGATCCATCCCTCGAGCGTCGATGCCGGTACGCCGTACTGCGACGGATCGGCGACCGCCGCATCGAGGACTGTGCGCGCGATTCCCAGCTGCTCCGAGATCAGGTCGAGCGACTGCGCGAGCGTGAGCCCCTCCCGCAGCTGCACCGAGTAGTTCAAACGGTTCTCCGGCAGGCGCAGGGCCGCCAATGCGGCCTCCGAGGTCATCTGCTGCTGCAGCTTGTAGACGCCCGGCTGGAAGGTGAAGACGACGGAGTTGTCCACCATGTACTTGTACAGCGAGTCCGCCGCCTTGGTCACGCCGGCTTCGAACATCTTCGGCGAGACCGATGCGCCCGTGTCGCCGGCGACGATCGTCACGCGGGTCTCGCCCGTGGCCTGGCCGGCTTCGTACTCGACGGGCTCGTCGCCGCCGAAGAATGCCTGCACCCGCTCCCCGTAGGTGTTCCACAGCGCCATCCCGCCGCCGGCGATGCCTCCGACGAGGAGCAGGACGACACCCAGGGCGATCCAGCCGCCCACGCGTCGGCGCTTGCGCGACGGCTGCGGCGCCGCGAAGCCGATGTCGTGCGTGGTGGTCTGGCCGGTGAAGAGCTGCTCGAGCGATCCGGACGCCATCGCGTTCCCGGATGCCGAGGCTCCGGCGGCAGCGGCACCCGCTCCGACGAGCGCGGGTTCCCGCGCGGGGCGGGTCTCGGTCTCGCGCGATGCGCCGCCATCACGGCGCTGCGCCGGCGCCGAGGCGGGGGTGGTGCGGGCCGAGGCGTCATCGCGCCCCGTGTCCGCGCGCAGCGGCACTTCCGGCGTGGCCGGGGCGGAAGGCTCCGACGCCATGGGCGCGGGAGCTGCTGCCCCGGGCGTATCAGCGTCGGCCGTTCGCCGTGGCGGCACCTCTTCGGGCGCGCGCCGCGCGGCGTCGAAGCGCGGCGAGGGCGGAGTGCCGGTGCCGTCCGCGGCTGCGGTCTCGGCACGCCGCGCCTCACGCGCAGCGCGACGCGACGGCGGGGCCTCGCCGGCACGCGCACTCCCCCGGGGGTCGGGAAGGCGGCCGTACAGGTCGGCGAACGGGTCGTTCTCGGGCGGGGTGTTGTCGGGCATGTCAGGCGGGCTCCTGTCCCGGTGATACGGCGGGTCCGGCCGGCTCACCGGACTGTCGCTCCACGTCAAGCGCCTGCTGCAGCAGCACGACAGCGGCGACCTGGTCCACAATGCTACGAGAATCCCGCTGGGAACGCCCTGCCTCTCGCAGCACGCCGTGCGCCGACACCGTGCTGAGACGCTCGTCCACGAGCCGGACGGGCACGGGCAGCGCCGCGGCGAGAGCCTCCGCGAACCGACGGGCGTCGGTCGTCGACGGCGTATCCTCGCCCCGCAGGTTCAGCGGCAGTCCGACGAGCACCTCGAACGCCTCGTACTCCGCGGCGAGGGCGGCGATGCGCCGAACCGGCTCGCCTTTGCGCGGCACCGTCTCTACGGGAACGGCGAGCACCCCGTCGGGGTCCGACCGCGCCACGCCCACGCGGGCGCGTCCCACGTCGATCCCGAACCGGATGCCGCGCCGGAACGCCGTCACGCGGTGGTCGCCCGAACGTCGGAGACGATGCCCTCGAGCGCCTGCGGCAGAGCCGCGGCATCCGTTCCCCCGCCCTGTGCCACGTCGGGTCGTCCGCCGCCGCCGCCGCCGAGCACGCCGGCGGCGGTCTTGGCCAGGCTCCCGGCCGCGAGACCACGATCGCGGGCGGCGTCGTTCGTGACCACGACGACCGTGGCGCGGCCGCCCGCGACCGAGGCGAGGGCGACGACCGCGGGGTCGGATCCGAGGCGGTCGCGGACCTGCAGCGCGAGCGAGCGCACGTCGTCGGCGGTGGCGCCTTCGCCGAGCGACTGCGCGACGACACGGACGGCGCCCACGGCGACGGCGGATTCCACCAGCTGCGGCAGTCGGCCCGCCAGGGCCTGCGCCTCGAAGGCGGCGATCTTCTTCTCGGCGGCCTTCAGACTCGCGGCCAACTCCGAGATCCGCGTCGTGAGCTGCTCGCGGGGCGTCTTGAGCGAGGTCGACAGCTGCGAGACGATCGCGCGCTCGGCCGCGAGATCGCGGAAGGCGTCGAGCCCCACGAGCGCCTCGACGCGGCGGTTCGACGCGCCGACCGACTGCTCGCCGACGAGGTTGACCAGGCCGATCTCGGAGCTGCGCGCGACGTGCGTTCCCCCGCACAGCTCGCGCGACCACGGACCGCCGATGTCGACCATGCGCACGGTGTCGCCGTACTTCTCGCCGAACAGCGCCATGGCGCCGGCCGCCTTCGCCTCGTCGAGTGACATCACGCGCGTGGTGACCTCGAGATTGTCGCGCACGGCGTTGTTGGCGATGTCTTCGATCTCGGTGCGGGTCTCGGGCGACAGCGCCGAACCCCAGCTGAAGTCGAAGCGCATGTACCCGGCGCGGTTGAGCGACCCGGTCTGCGTGGCGGTCTTGCCGAGCGTGTCGCGGATGGCCGCGTGCACGAGGTGCGTGGCCGTGTGCGCCTGCTGCGCGGAGTGACGGTTCAGGGTGTCGACCACGGTGGTCGCGGGCGCGCCGACCGATACCTCGCCGGTGCTGACCTCGACGGTGTGGCTGATGAGGCCGGGCACCGGACGCTGCACGTCGAGCACCTCGAGCTCGTAGCCGGGGCCGACGATGACACCCTTGTCGGCCACCTGGCCGCCGGACTCGGCGTAGAGGGCGGTCTCGGCGGTGATGATCTCGGCGATCTGGCCTTCGGAGGCGCGGTCGGTGCCCTGCCCCGCAACCAGGATGCCGAGGACCGTCGACTCGGTCTGCAGTTCGGTGTAGCCGGTGAACACGGTCTCACCGAGCGCACGGAACTCGCGGTACGCGCTCTGGTCGGCGATGGCGCCCTTGCGCGCGCGCGCATCGGCCTTGGCGCGGGGTGCGCTGCTCCTGCATGAGCTGGTCGAACGCGCCACGGTCGACGGTCAGCCCGGCCTCTTCGGCGATCTCGAGTGTCAGGTCGATCGGGAAGCCGTACGTGTCGTGCAGCAGGAACGCCTCCGAGCCCGAGAGGGTCGTGTCTCCACCCTGCTTCGCCTCGGCGACGGACTGGTCGAGGATGGCCGAGCCCGCGGCGAGGGTGCGCAGGAAGGTCTGCTCCTCGGCGATGGCGTACGCGGACAGCCGCGCGTAGTCGGCCTCGACCTCGGGGTACGACTCCTTCATCGCGTCGCGCGACGCGGCGAAGAGCTCGGGGAAGGTGGCGCCCTCGACGCCCAGCAGGCGCATCGAGCGGATGGCGCGACGCATGATGCGGCGGAGGATGTAGCCGCGACCCTCGTTCGAAGGGGTGACGCCGTCGGCGAGCAGCATGAGCGACGAGCGCACGTGGTCGGCGACGATGCGCAGGCGCACGTCGTCCTCGTGGGACTCGGCGCCGTAGGACTTGCCGGCCAGCTTCGCCGCCAGGTCGAGCACCGGACGCACCTGATCGGTCTCGTACATGTTGTCGACGCCCTGCTTGATGAACGCGATGCGCTCCAGGCCCATGCCGGTGTCGATGTTCTTGGCGGGGAGCTCGCCGACGATGTCGAAGTCGTACTTCGAGCGCACGTTCGTGATCTCGTACTGCATGAATACGAGGTTCCAGATCTCGACGTAGCGGTCGTCGTCGGTGGCCGGTCCCCCGTCGATGCCGTAGTCGGGACCCCGGTCGAAGAAGATCTCGGAGCAGGGGCCGGCGGGACCGGGCAAGCCGGTCGACCAGTAGTTGGTGTCCTTCCCCAGGCGCTGGATGCGCTCCTCGGGCAGCGGCGTCACGGTGCGCCAGAGCTCGTGCGCCTCGTCGTCCTCCTCGTAGACGGTGACCCAGAGGTCCTTCGGGTCGAAGGCGAGCCCGCCCTCCGACTCCGGAGCCGTCAGCAACTCCCACGCGTAGCGGATCGCGTCTTCCTTGAAGTAGTCGCCGAACGACCAGTTGCCGAGCATCTGGAAGAACGTGCCGTGGCGCGGGGTCTTGCCGACTTCCTCGATGTCGTTGGTGCGGATGCACTTCTGCACATCGGCCGCGCGCGGGTACGGCGGGGGCACCACGCCGCTGAGGTACGGAATGAAGGGCACCATGCCCGCCACGGTGAACAGCAGGGCCGGGTCGTCGGTGACGAGCGAGGCCGAGGGGACGATCGTGTGGTTCTTCTTCTCGAAGAAGTCGAGGAAGCGCTGGGCGATCTCGGCGGTTTTCATGGCGGGTCTTTCGTGCGCGTACGGTGGCCGCCCCCGGGGGATCGGGGGCCGGATGCCGGGAAGGTCAGTCGGACGAGGTGGCGGCGGTCTTCGCGGCGGCGGCGGCATCGCCGACCGCCTCGGAGGCCCGGTCGACGGCGGAGGCGGCGACACCCTTGGCGTCGTCGATGATCTCCGACAGGCGGGTCTCCTGCTGGTGGTAGGCGTCGCTCATGTGATCGGTGAACTCGCCGATGCGCGCATCGAGCTGCGCGAACAGCTCCTGCCCGCGGGGGTCCTTGTTGACCAGGTGGGCGGCGACGAAACCACCGACGATACCCAACGCGAACCAGACGAGGCTTTTCACGGTCACCACTTCTTCCTCGATACGACGCCGCGTTCGCGGCATCCCTCATCGTAGGCGACGGTCCTTGTGCGCCGCGCAACCGCGTCCGATGGATGCCGGGAGCGGGCCCCGTGCTCGCCTCGCGATGGGCGCTCTCGCGCACCGTGCTCGCAGAAGGCCGTCGGAGTGGTGCGCGGATACGGAACTTCCGCGAGGAACGCACCGGCCGGGTGGAATGGATGCCGGCGCGCGGGGCTCGAGGTCGGAACGGGAACGACGAAGGGCGCCGGGAAACCCGACGCCCTTCGTGTGCTCGCTGGGATCAGCGGGCGGCGTAGTACTCGACGACGAGCTGCACGTCACACGTGACGGGCACCTCGGCGCGCTTGGGACGACGCACGAGCTTCGCCTGAAGCGTCGAGAGGTCGACCTCGAGGTAGCCCGGAACGGGGGGCAGCACTTCGGCGTGCCCGCCGGCAGCGGCGACCTGGAAGGGCTCGAGGCCCTCGCTCTTGGGCTTGACGTGGATCTGCTGACCCGGCTTCACGCGGAACGACGGGCGGTCCACGAGCTGGCCGTCGACCAGGATGTGGCGGTGCACGACGAGCTGGCGAGCCTGCGCGGTGGTGCGGGCGAAGCCCGAACGCACGACGAGGGCGTCCAGACGCATCTCGAGCAGCTCGACCAGGTTCTCACCGGTCAGGCCGTCGGTGCGGCGGGCCTCGTTGAACGCGATGCGCAGCTGCTTCTCGCGGATGCCGTACTGCTCGCGCAGACGCTGCTTCTCACGCAGGCGGACGGCGTAGTCGCTGTCGGCCTTGCGCTTGGTGCGGCCGTGCTCGCCGGGAGCGTAGGGACGCTTCTCGAGGTAGCGGGCGGCCTTGGGGGTGAGCGCGACGCCGAGGGCGCGCGACAGACGCACCTTGCGGCGGTCCTGAGACTTCGTGGTCACGAAGTTCTCCTTCCGATGACGCGGCCGCGCCTTTCGCGGCTCGCGGGCGTATCGCCCCCTTCCGCCCGGACCGGGGCGCACGCCGGGGCGCACCGGAAGGTGATCACTGGAAGGAGGGGATGCCCGAAAACCCTGTTTCGAGCCGATTCATGCTACCAGAGGCGGCTGTGACGCTGCGGTGCGCCTCACGTACCGTCGAGGATGCGGCGGATCTTCTCGAGTCGCACCGACACGTCGCGCTCGGCGCCGTGGGTGGTGGGTTCGTAGTACCGGCGCCCGCGCAGTTCGTCGGGCAGGTATTGCTGGGCGACGATGCCGATCTCGCTGTCGTGCGCGTACTTGTACCCCTTGCCGTGGCCCAGGCGCTTGGCGCCGGGATAGTGCGCGTCGCGCAGGTGCATAGGCACCCGTCCGAAACCGCCCGCCCGCACGTCGGCGATCGCGGCGTTGATGGCGTTGTAGGCGGCATTGGACTTGGCCGTCGTCGCCAGGTAGACCGTCGCCTCGGCCAGGGGGATGCGGCCCTCGGGCATGCCGATGAAGGCGACGGCGTCGGCGGCGGCCACGGCGATCTGCAGCGCCTGCGGGTCGGCCATGCCGATGTCTTCGGCGGCCGAGATGACGAGCCGGCGTGCGATGAAGCGGGGATCCTCCCCCGCCTCGATCATGCGCGCGAGGTAGTGGATCGCGGCATCCGGATCGGATCCGCGCACCGACTTGATGAAGGCACTGATGACGTCGTAGTGCTCGTCGCCCTGGCGGTCGTATCGGAGCAGGGCGCGGTCGACGGCCTGGGCGATGTGGTCGGCCGTGATGTGCGGCGTGGCGCTTCCGGGGTCGGAGGGGTCGGCGTCCTCGTCGTCTCCGCCGTCGTCGTCGAGGGGTGCAGCGGGCGCGATGTCTCCGTCGCCGGCGACCGACGCCGCGGCCTCGAGGGCGGTGAGCGCACGCCGTGCGTCGCCGGACGCGAGGCGGACCAGCGCGGCACGCGCCTCGTCGTCGAGCACGACCCGGTCGGCCAGACCGCGGGGGTCGCGCACGGCACGATCGATCAGCGCACCGAGGTCGTCGTCCCCGAGGGGGCGAAGGGTCAGCAGGAGCGACCGCGACAGCAGGGGCGAGATGACCGAGAACGAGGGGTTCTCGGTGGTGGCGGCGATGAGGACGACCCACCCGTTCTCGACACCCGGGAGCAGGGCGTCTTGTTGCGCCTTGGTGAAGCGGTGGATCTCGTCGAGGAACAGGATGGTCGACTGTCCGTAGAGGTCGCGCTGCGTCAGGGCCTCTTGCATGACCTCGCGGACGTCTTTGACTCCGGCGGTGATGGCCGACAGCTCCACGAACCGGCGCCCGGACGATCGGGCGATCGCCTGGGCGAGAGTGGTCTTGCCCGTGCCCGGAGGGCCCCACAAAATGACCGAGACGGCGGACCCGGATGCCGAGGAATCGGTCGTCGCGAGCGTGACCAGCGGAGAGCCGGGGCGCAGGAGATGCCCCTGCCCCGCGACCTCGTCGAGGCTCACAGGGCGCATGCGCACGGCGAGCGGCGTCTGACCCTGGAACAGCGCGGATGATGAGGTCACCTCTCCAGGCTATCCGGGGCTCCCGACATCGCAGACGCCCTCGCGGCGCACCACCGAGGCGTCGCGGGGGCGTCACCGCGGGCTTCATTAGGATCGAGGGGCCCGGACGGGCGGAGGAGGTCGATGTGGCGACGCGCGGGAAAGACCGGCAGACGCGGGAGCAGCGGGCACGCGCCCGGGCTCACCAGGCGCGGGTGGAGTTGCACGAGCGCCGGGGCCGCCGGCGCACGCGCGACAACGCGGTGGCGATCGTCGTCGGCCTCATCGTCATCCTCGGGGCCATCGGCGTGCAGACCGCGTACTTCGTCGCGGGGCCGGGCGCGCCCGAGCCGGCCCCCTCCTCGACGCCCGCGCCGAGCGCTCCCGCGACCGAGGCACCCGGGACTCCGGTTCCGGAGGCCACCGAGACGCCCGCGTCCTGAGCCTGTGTCGGCGGGGCGGGTCGTACTAGGCTCGGAGGGTCCTTCTCCCCCAGGCGGCTCTGCCGCGATGAGGTGCTATCCGTGTCTTCCGCTTCCACGCCCGAAACCTCCGACCCGCGCGACGCCGCGACCGACGCCGAGGTCGACGCTCCCACCACTTCCGACGTCGAGATCGACCCCTCGCACGACGATGTCGAGGCCACGGCTCCGCTCGACGCCGCCGGCCCCGACGCGTCCGATGCGGTGACCGACGCCGAGCCGGCCGCCGACGCCGAGTCCACGGAGAACGCCGAACCCACTGCGGATGCCGAGCCCATCGCGGATGCCGAGCCCACTGCGGACGCCTCCGACGCCGAGCCGACCGACGCGACGGTCACCGATGTCGAGACGGCGGACGCGCCCGCCGCGGCTCCCGCCCCGGCTCAGCCGTCGGCTCGCCCCGGACCGCGCCTGCCGGGACCGCCCCCCGGCGCGAAGGCGTCGACGACGCCGAGTCAGCCCTGGGGTCGCGTCGATGACGACGGCACGGTCTCGGTTCGCGAAGGCGATGAGTGGCGCGAGGTCGGACAGTACCCCGACGGCACCCCCGCCGAGGCGCTCGCCTACTACCAGCGCAAGTTCGCCGACCTGGCCGGTGAGGTGACGCTGATCGAGACCCGTCACCGCCGCGGCGGTGCGTCGGCATCCGATCTGCGTTCGACCGCGCAGAGCCTGCGTGGCAAGCTCGTCGGCGCCGCAGCCGTGGGTGATCTGGCTGCCCTCGTCGCCCGCGTCGACGCCCTCACCGCGGAGCTCGCCGAGGCGAGCGAGTCCGAGGCGGTCGCCGCCAAGCAGGCGAGCGAAGAGGCCGTGCGCGAGCGCACCGCCATCGTCGAAGAAGCCGAGGCTCTCGCCGCGCGCGACCCGCAGACGGTGCAGTGGAAGCAGATGACCGCCGACATGGCAGCCCTCTTCGACCGCTGGCAGGCGCACCAGCAGAACGGCCCGCGCCTGTCGAAGTCGACCGCCCAGCAGCTGTGGCGCCGGTTCCGCGACGCCCGTGCCACGGTCGACCGCCACCGCCGCGAGTTCTTCTCGTCGCTGGATGAGACGCACAAGGCCGCCCGTGAGGCGAAGACCCGCCTCGTCGAGCGTGCCGAGGCGCTCGCCCCGCGCGGCGAGGACGGCATCGGTGCGTACCGCGACCTGCTCGACGCGTGGAAGGCGTCGGGACGAGCCGGTCGCAAGGTCGACGACGCGCTGTGGGCGCGGTTCAAGGCCGCCGGTGACGCTCTCTACGGCGCACGCATCGAGCGCGAGTCCGCCGAGAACGAGGCGTCGAAAGAGAAGATCGAGCAGAAGCGCGTGCTCCTCGAAGAGGCCGCGCCGATCGTCGACGAGAAGAACCTCGCGACCGCCCGCCAGAAGCTCACCGCCATCCAGCGCCAGTGGGACGAGATCGGACGCATCTTCCCGCGCGACAAGGAGCGGGCCCTCGACGACGAGCTGCGCAAGATCGAGCAGAGCGTGCGCACGCGCGAAGACGCCGACTGGAAGCGCAACGACCCGGAGCAGAAGGCTCGCGCCAACGACATGACGCGACAGCTCACCGACGCCATCGACAAGCTCGAGGCGGAGGTCGCCGCGGCCGAGGCGCGCGGCGACAAGCGCGCGGCGGCCCAGGCCGCCGAGGCTCTCGAGGCGCGCCGCACCTGGCTGCGCGCCCTCGGCGGCTGACCGCGTTCTCCACAGGTCCGACGCTTTCGCGTCAGGGGCGACATCGTCCCGCCACACTGGCGGGATGGTGTCGCCCTTCCTCTTCTTCGTCGACGAACGCCTGTCGCTCGCCGAATTGTCCGCCGCCTGTCTCGACGGTCTGCTCGTTCCGCTGGGAGAGGGTTTCATACCGGCCGACGCCGTCGAGACCCCCTGGATGCGGGCGCGAAGTCTCCTCCCACTCCTCGGTGAGCGGTGGGCGGCAGTGCGCCGCACGGCGGCCTGGATCCACGGAGCCGTCGACGAGGAACCGTTTCCCCACCACGTGCAGAGAGCCGGGTCGACGCGGGTGCGGGCGCGCTCCGACGCGCGCGTCGTCTTCCACGACGTGCGTCTCGAGCCCGCCGACATCCGTTCGCTGGCCGGCGTGCATCTCAGTTCACCGGAGCGGACGCTCGCCGACCTCGCCCGCTCCGGCGACGAGGGCGAGGTGGCCCTCGCCCGCGAGTGGGCCCGCCACGACCCGCAGCTCGGGAACGCGGCGGCGTCGTGGCTCGCTCGTCATCCGCGCTTCCCGCACGCGCGTCGGGCGGCGGCGGTGCTGTCGGCAGCCACGGTTGCGGCAGAGGCCGCGCGCCACGGCGGCGCCGACGGCGAGCGAGAGCCCGAGGGGGGCGGCATCCACGAGCCGACCGGTGTCGGACCGGTGCGAGCGAGCACCGGGATGCCGGCCGCGGGGGCCGTCTCGACCGCGCTGTGACGCGGCGACGTGATCTTCGGCCGCGTCGTCGCGCCGGACGCCGCTCGGGGAAGCGTTCCGGATGCCGTCGCGCCCGCGGCGAATCGCCGGCGCGGCGCTCGCCCGCGGTGAATCGCCGGCGGGGCGCTCGCCCGCGGTGAACCGCCGGCACGGCGCTTGCCCGCGGTGAATCGCCGGCGCGGCGCTCAGGAGGACGTGACGCGGTAGACGTCGTAGACGGCGTCGATGCGGCGAACGGCGTTGAGCACCCGGTCGAGGTGCACGGTGTCGCCCATCTCGAAGACGAACTTGCTGAGGGCGAGTCGGTCGTTCGTCGTCGAGACCGTCGCCGACAGGATGTTCACGTGGTGTTCGCTCAGCACCCGGGTCACGTCGCTCAGCAGCCCGGAGCGATCGAGAGCCTCGACCTGGATCTGCACGAGGAAGACGCTCTTCGTCGTCGGCGCCCACTCGACGTCGATCAGACGGTCGGGCTCCTCCTTCAGCGCGCGGACGTTGGTGCAGTCGCCGCGATGGACCGAGACACCGCTGCCGCGCGTGACGAAGCCGACGATCTCGTCTCCGGGGACCGGGGTGCAGCACTTCGCGAGCTTCACAAGGATGTCGGGCGCACCGCGCACGAGCACGCCCGAGTCGCCCCCGCGCGGGGCACGGCTGCGTCCGACCTGCGGCAGGTCGATGGGACCCGTCGAGGTCTCCTCCGCGCTGACGAGGGCGGTGACCTTCTCGATCACGGACTGCGTCGAGACGTGGCCTTCGCCGACCGCGGCGTACAGGGCTGAGACGTCCTCGTAGTGGAAGAGACGAGCGACCTCGGTGAAGGAGTCCTGGCTCATGAGGCGCTGCAGCGGCAGGTTCTGCCGGCGCATCGCGCGGGCGATGGAGTCCTTGCCCTGCTCGATGGCCTCCTCGCGACGCTCCTTGGTGAACCACCCGCGGATCTTGTTGCGCGCGCGCGTGCTCCGGACAAAGCCGAGCCAGTCCTGACTCGGGCCGGCGTCGGGGTTCTTCGAGGTGAACACCTCGACCACGTCCCCGCTCTGCAGCGTGGACTCCAGCGGCACGAGGCGACCGTTGACCTTCGCACCCATGGTGCGGTGACCGATCTCGGTGTGCACGGCGTAGGCGAAGTCGACGGGGGTCGCGCCGGTCGGCAGACCGATCACCCGGCCTTTCGGGGTGAAGACGTAGACCTCTTTCGCGCCGATCTCGAAGCGCAACGAGTCGAGGAACTCCCCCGGGTCGGCGGTCTCGGCCTGCCAGTCCGAGATGTGGGCGATCCAGGCCATGTCCGCATCGACGGCTTTGGAGTCGGCCTTGCCGCCGGCCATCCGCTCCTTGTACTTCCAGTGCGCCGCCACGCCGAACTCGGCCTGCTGGTGCATCTCGTGCGTGCGGATCTGAATCTCGACGGTTCGACCGCCAGGGCCGATGACCGTGGTGTGCAGCGACTGGTAGAGGTTGAACTTCGGCGTGGCGATGTAGTCCTTGAAGCGCCCGGGCAGCGGTGTCCAGCGGGCGTGGATCGCGCCGAGGACGGCGTAGCAGTCGCGGACGGTGCCCACGAGGATCCGGATGCCGATGAGGTCGTAGATGTCGTCGAACTCGCGGCCCCGCACGACCATCTTCTGGTAGACGGAGTACAGCTGCTTCGGCCGACCCATGACCCGGCCGCGGACCCGAAGTTCGCGCAGGTCGGCGTCGACCGCGTCGATGACGTTCTGCACGTACTGCTCGCGCTGCGGGGTGCGCTGTTTGACGAGACTCTCGATCTCGGCGTAGAGCTTGGGGTGCATGACGGCGAACGAGAGGTCTTCGAGCTCGCTCTTGATGGCCTGGATGCCGAGGCGATGGGCCAGAGGAGCGTAGATCTCGAGCGTCTCGGTGGCCTTCTTGGCGGCTTTGTGAGGGGGCACGAAACCCCACGTACGCGCATTGTGCAGGCGGTCGGCCAGCTTAATCAGCAGCACGCGGATGTCTTTCGACATCGCGACGATCATCTTGCGCACCGTCTCGGCCTGGGCGCTGTCGCCGTACTTGACCTTGTCGAGCTTGGTGACGCCGTCGACCAGCATCGCGACCTCGTCGCCGAAGTCGGCCGCCAGCTCGTCGAGCGGATAACCGGTGTCTTCGACCGTGTCGTGCAGAAGTGCGGCGGCGATCGCCTTCGGGCCGAGTCCGAGCTCGGCGAGGATCTGCGCCACCGCGAGCGGATGCGTGATGTACGGTTCGCCGCTCTGACGCTTCTGGCCGTCGTGCGCCTTGTCGGCGACGGCGTAGGCGCGCTCCACGATCGCAAGATCGCCCTTGGGGTGATGCGTGCGCACCGTGCGCAGGAGCTTGTCGACGTCGTCGCGGCGCGCGGCGCGCGAGAAGATCCGCGGAACGAGGCGGCGGAGCGAGGACGGCGGCGGCGCGGAAGCAGCGGTCTCTGTCATCGACACCCTTCCCTACGGCCAGTCGATCAAGTCTACGCCCCGGCGGGTGGGGCCCCGACCTCGCGCCGGAGCCCCACCCGTCTCGGTCCCTCCCCGCCTCAGGCGGGAACGCCCGCCTTTTCACGAGCGGCGAGCACGCGCGCGTCGCGCTGCGCGACGGGCTTCTCCTTCTCGCGCAGCAGCGCGTACAGGGGAACCGACACGAACAGCGTCGAGTAGGCCGCGACGATGGTGCCGACGAAGATCGACAGTGAGATGTCGCTCAGCGTCCGTGCGCCGAGCGGCACACCGATGAAGAGGATCGCACCGACCGGCAGGATGGCGACGACGGTGGTGTTGATCGAGCGGATCAGCGTCTGGTTGGCGGCGAGGTTCACCGACTCCGCGAACGTGCGGCCCGAGATCTCACCGTCCTCCCGCGTGTTCTCCCTCACCTTGTCGAAGACGACGGTGGTGTCGTAGAGGGCGTACGAGAGGATCGTCAGGAAGCCGATGACGGCAGCCGGGGAGATCTCGAATCCGAACACCGCGTACACGCCGATCGTGATGATCAGCACGTCCACGAGGCCGACGATGGCCGCGACGGACATCTTCCACGTGCGGAAGTACAGCGCGAGGATCAGGAACGTCAGCGCCAGGAAGATCGACAGACCCCACAGCGACTGGCGCGTGACGTCGGCGCCCCACGTGGGACCGATGAACGAGTCGGTGATCTCACTCGAGGGCACATCGTAGGCCGAGGCGAGCGCCGCCGAGACCGCCTGGGTCTCGTCCGGGCCGAGCTGGTCGGTCTGTACACGCACCGCCTGGTCGCTGATGGTCGACACGCGCGTCGTCGCCCCCGGCACGACGGAGGTCACGGCGTCGGTCGCGAGGGACTGATCGAAGGACGCCGGGTTCGACACGGTGAACTGCGAGCCGCCGGTGAATTCGATCGAGAACTGTACGGGCCGGAACAGCGGAACCAGAGCGGCCCCGATCACCAGCACCGCGGCGATGATGAACCACAGGCGGCGGCGCTGGACGAACGGGAAGGAGGTCTTCCCCGAGTAGAGGTCGTTGCCGAGTTGCGTCATGGAGCGCATCAGTCGTCTCCCTCCTTCGTGGGGCGGCTATCGCCGCGCCCGGCGGCCGCGAGTTCCGCCTGCTTGCGTTCCGCGATCGTCTGGCGGCGCTGTGCCTCGCCGCGAGAGCGCTTGACGCGGGCCGCGTCGGCGACCGGCGCACGGAACTGCGCGCGGCCCCGGTACACGGCGCCCAGCGCGTTGGGGTCCATGCCCGAGAGCGGGTGGCCGGAGCCGAAGAACCGCATCCGGGCCAGCAACTGCATCACCGGGTGGGTGAACAGGATGAAGATCAGGATGTCGATGGCGGTCGTCAGGCCGAGCGTGAACGCGAAGCCCTTCACCGTGGCATCCGCGAGGATGTACAGCACGACGGCGGCGAGGATGTTGATCGACTTCGAGATGTAGATCGTGCGCTTCGCGCGCGCCCAGCCGTCCTCGACGGCGGCGGTGATGGACTTGCCGTCACGCAGCTCGTCGCGGATGCGTTCGAAGTAGACGATGAACGAGTCGGCGGTGAAGCCGATCGTCACGATCAGGCCCGCGACACCGGCGAGCGACAGACGGAAGCCGGCGCGCCAGGCGAGGATGCACAGTGCCACGTACGTCAACACGGCCATCACGCCGAGCGACGCGATGATCACCGTGCCGAGCGCTCGGTAGACGATCAACGAGTAGATCGCCACGAGGCCGAGGCCGATGAGTCCGGCGATGAAGCCGACCTGCAGCTGCTGCGAACCGAGCGTGGCCGAGACGGTGTCGGAGCTGACCACCGTGAAGCTCAGCGGCAGGGCGCCGTACTTGAGCTGGTCGGCGAGCGCCTTCGACGACTCCTGCGTGAAGCTGCCGGTGATGCTGGGGCGTCCGTCGAGAATGGTGCCCTGCATGACCGGCGCCGACAGGACCGACCCGTCGAGGACGAAGGCGAACTGGTTGAGGGGCGACTGCAGCGCCACGAGCCGCTGGCTGATGTCGCCGAACGTCTGGGTGCCCTGGTCGTTGAAGACGAGGTTGACGGCCCAGCGACCCGTGTTCTGCTCCTGGCCGTTGGTGGCATCCACGATGTCGGTGCCGTTGAGCTCGACGGGTCCGAGGATGTACTTGCCGCCGTCGTCGATGCCGCACGTGATCATCGGCTGGTCGGCCGGCGCCTGCGCGGGGTTGGACGGCGGATTCGCGCAGTCGTACGCGAGGAACTGCGCCTGCAGTGCCGGCGTGATGTACGCCGCGTCGCTGGCGTTGGTCGGCGACGCCGTCGGTGTCGACGGCAGCGCCGGGTCGGGCGTCGGGTACGGCGTGGAGTTGCCGTCCTCGCCGACGAACGACGTGGCCTGGGCGCCGGTGAACAGCACCGGTCGCAGCTGCAGCTGGGCCGAGCTCTGGATGCGCTGGCGCGTGGCCTCGTCGGCCTGGCCGGGGATCTGCACGACGATGTTGCGGCCGCCCTCGGTCGCGACGTCGGTCTCGCCTACGCCGGAGGCGTCGACGCGCTGGCGGATGATCGTGACGGCCTGCTGCAGCTGCTCGCTGTCGGGGGCGGCGCCGTCGGTGGTCTGAGCCTGCAGGATGATCTGCGTGCCGCCCTGCAGGTCGAGGGCGAGGTCGGGTGACCAGGAACTTGCGTTGAAGACGTACACGCCCAGGGCGTTGATGCCGAAGAGCACGCCGGTGATGGCGAGCAATCCGGTCAGCACGCGCCAGGCATGACGAACAGGGGTCGAGGGCGCCACGGTGTCGGCTTTCTGTGCGGCGGTGAACGAAGAGAGTGTGGGGCGATCAGACCGCGGGGCGGTCCTTGCCGTCGCGCTCCGGGTCGACGGAGTTCTGACGCGCGGCGCGCTCGTCGTCGCTGATCGACGAGATGTCACCGTCGGCGACGCCCGCGACGTACTCGGCTTCGCTCTCTTCGGCCTCGATGAACTCGTCTTCGGTGACGGTCCCTTCGGCCGGATCGACGATGCGCAGCACGGCCTGGCTGTGCACCTTGATGACGATGCCGGGGGCGATCTCGACCAGGGCGGGCTTGTCGAGGTCTTCGCCGTCGTACTCCACGATGGTGCCGTAGAGGCCGCCCTGCAGCAGCACCTCGGCTCCGGGCACGGTCTCGCGGGCCTTCTTCTCCTGTTCGGCCTTCTGCTTCTTCATCCGACGGCGCGAGCTGACGAACATGAAGACGAGCAGACCGGCGAGCAGAATCAGAAGGGGAAAGCTATCCATGGAGGCGGTGCACCTTTCAGATCAGGCGCGCCGTGCGGCACTGCCTAGCGAGGGTCGGGGAATCCCCCGCCGAGTATAGGTCATCCGCCCTGGCTGAACCGGAGCAGGCCGTCGGGGTGGGGTGCGCCGAGGTGGTCGTACGCCTCGGGCGTCGCGACCCGGCCGCGGGGCGTACGGCCCATGAACCCGATGCGCACGAGATACGGCTCGACGACGGATTCGATGGTTTCGGGCTCCTCGCCGACCGCCACGGCGAGGGTGCTGAGTCCCACCGGGCCGCCGCGGAACCGTCGAACAAGGGCATCGAGCACCGCGCGGTCCAGGCGGTCGAGCCCGATCGCATCGACGTCGTACAGGTCGAGCGCTGCGTCGACCGTGCGGACGTCGGCGTCGCCGTCGGCGGTTCCGGTCGACGGGCCGTGCACCACGAGATAGTCGCGCACGCGGCGGAGCAGGCGGTTGGCGATACGGGGCGTGCCACGCGAGCGTCGGGCGATCTCCGACCGGGCGGTGCCCGGCAGGCCGACGTCGAGCATGGATGCCGAGCGCGAGACCACCTGCTCGAGCTCCTCGGGCTCGTAGTACTCGAGGTGCGCCGTGAAGCCGAAGCGGTCACGCAGGGGGTTGGGCAACAGGCCCGCCCGCGTGGTGGCGCCGACGAGGGTGAACGGTGACAGATCGAGCGGGATGCTGGTGGCTCCGGCGCCCTTGCCGACCATGATGTCGATGCGGAAATCCTCCATCGCCAGATAGAGCATCTCTTCGGCCGAGCGGGCCATGCGATGGATCTCGTCGATGAAGAGGACCTCACCGGGGGTGAGCGACGACAGCAGGGCCGCGAGGTCGCCCGCGTGTTGGATGGCGGGGCCACTCGACAGACGCAGGGGTCGCCCGCTCTCGTGGGCGACGATCATGGCGAGCGTCGTCTTGCCGAGCCCCGGCGGCCCCGACAGCAGGATGTGGTCGGGCGAGCGCTGCTGGATCCGCGCTGCGTCGAGCAGGAGTTGAAGCTGGCCGCGCACCTTCTGCTGGCCGACGAATTCGCTCAGCGACGTCGGGCGGAGAGCCCCCTCGATCGCGAGTTCGGTCTCATCGTCGGGCGTGCCCGCATCGCGGACGTCAGCCACCCACGGTCTCCTTCCGTGCGGGACCGAGCAGGGCGAGCGTCAGTCGGAGCAGCGCCTGCACCGACGCACGGTCGGCCTCGGAGGCGTTCTCGGCGACGGATGCCACGGCCTCGGCCGCGGTGCGTTCGGTCCAGCCGAGGCCGACGAGGGCCTGCGTCACCTGCACCGGCACCTGGCCGTGCGCCGCGATGGCGGCGGCGGGTGCGGCGGGGACGACGGCGAGCTTGCCCGCGAGCTGCACGACGATCAGCTTCGCCGTCTTCGGGCCGATGCCCGACACCCGGCGGA
The DNA here is from genome assembly GCF_030818075.1 of Microbacterium proteolyticum. Taxonomy (NCBI): domain Bacteria; kingdom Bacillati; phylum Actinomycetota; class Actinomycetes; order Micrococcales; family Microbacteriaceae; genus Microbacterium; species Microbacterium proteolyticum. Next base: position 2,465,717 of record NZ_JAUSZZ010000001.1, read on the forward strand.
ACGGGGCGTCGTCGTCGTCGGCCACCGCCTGGGCGATCTGCGGCACCGTGAGCGACGAGAGCACCCCGAGCGCCGACTTCGGGCCGACGCCGGTGACGCTGATCAGGTGGGCGAACACCGTGAGCTCTTCGCGCGTCTCGAAGCCGTACAGCGAGAGCGCGTCCTCGCGCACGATCAGGTTGGTGTGCAGGTGCACGTCGTCGCCGACGTGCACCGTGCGCGCGAGCTGAGCCGTGACGGCGACCGAGAAACCGACGCCGCCGACCACGATCACGAGCGAATCGTCGGCGACGTGGGCCGCGCGCCCCTGCAGCGAAGAGATCATGTGCTCAGTTTACGCTTGCGTTCGTACATGTGTTCGAGCGACACGAGCCTGTGGAGAGCGCCGCTTCTCGGCATCCCGCCACGCGCGCTGCGCGGGCGTCAGCGCGGCAGCGCCAGCGGCGGGAGCCGCTCCCCCGCGCCAGGCGTGACAGAGCGCGATGGCGAGGGCGTCCGCGGCATCCGCCGGCTGGGGCAATGTCTCGAGGCGCAGGACGCGGGCCACCATGGTCTGCACCTGCAGCTTGTCGGCCGACCCGTAGCCGGTGATGGCGGCCTTGACCTCGCTGGGCGTGTGGGTGGCGGCCGGGATCCCGTGCTCGGCGGCGAGCAGCAGTGCGATGCCGCTGGCCTGCGCGGTGCCCATCACCGAGTGGCGGTTGTTCTGCGCGAAGACGCGTTCAACGGCGACGACGGCGGGGTCGTGCTCGCGCAGGATGGAGCGGATGCCGGCGGCGATGGCCGCGAGGCGCTTCTCGATCGGATCGGCCGTCGAGGACCGCACGACACCCACGTGCACGAGCGAGGCCGTGCGATCCGGGGAGACGTCGACCACGCCGATGCCGCAGCGCGTGAGACCCGGGTCGACGCCGAGGACGCGGAGGGAACGAGACACGGCCCCCACGCTATGCGCAGGGGCCGTGCGAGAAGGAAGGGCGCGCCCTTACTCGTCGTTCTCGAGCTCGGCCTGGACCTCGGGGCTGAGGTCGAAGTTCGTGTAGACGTTCTGCACGTCGTCGCTGTCTTCGAGCGCATCGATGAGACGGAACACCTTGCGGGCGGTGTCGGCGTCGACCTCGACCTTGAGCGAGGGGACGAACTCGACGTCGGCCGAGTCGTACTCGATGCCTGCATCCTGCAGCGCGCTGCGCACCGACACCAGGTCGCTCGCCTCGGTGATGACGCCGAAGCCCTCGCCGTGCGGCTCGACTTCTTCGGCGCCGGCCTCGAGCACGGCGAGCATGACGTCGTCTTCGGTCGTTCCCTCGGAGGGGACGACGATGACGCCCTTGCGGCTGAAGTTGTACGCGACGCTGCCCGGATCGGCGAGCGTGCCGCCGTTACGGCTGAGAGCGGTGCGTACTTCGGCCGCGGCGCGGTTCTTGTTGTCGGTCAGACACTCGATGAGGAATGCCACGCCGTTGGGGCCGTAGCCCTCGTACATGATCGAGGCGTACTCGACGGCCTCGCCGCCGATGCCCGCGCCGCGCTTGATGGCGCGGTCGATGTTGTCTTTGGGGACCGAGGTCTTCTTGGCCTTGAGCACGGCGTCGAAGAGCGTCGGGTTGCCCTGGAGGTCCGCTCCACCGAGCTTGGCGGCGACCTCGATGTTCTTGATGAGCTTGGCCCACGACTTGGCGCGGCGGGCGTCGACGACCGCCTTCTTGTGCTTGGTCGTGGCCCATTTGGAGTGTCCGGACATGGGCTCCAGTCTAGAACGCGGGCGCGCTCGCGCCGCGTCGGGCTCGGACGCGGTCGAGGAAGCGCGCGTGGAAACGCGTCTCGCCGGTCGATTCGGGGTGGAAGGCCGTTCCCAGAAGGGAGCCCTGCTCGATCGCGACGACGCGTCCGTCGGCGAGGGATGCCAGGGGTTCGGCATCCGGACCCCACTCCACGACCGCGGGCGCTCGGATGAAGACCGCGTGCACCGGCGGGTCGCCGAGGGCGGGGACGTCGAGGTCGGTCTCGAACGAGGCCGTCTGACTGCCGAACACGTTGCGTGCGACGCGCGCGTCGAGGCCGCCGAAGGTCTGCTGTCCTTCGATGGCGCCGTCGATGCGATCGGCGAGCAGGATGAGTCCGGCGCACGTGCCGTACATCGGCATCCCGGCCGCGATCGCCTCCCGGATGGGCTGCTGCATCCCGAAGGCGCGGGCGAGCTTGTCGATGACACTCGACTCGCCGCCGGGGAGCACGAGGCCCTCCACGGCGGCGAGCTCCTCGGGCCGACGCACGGGTCGCGCGTCGGCTCCGAGGGCGGTCAGTACGGCGAGGTGCTCGCGCACGTCGCCCTGCAGGGCGAGGACGCCGACGCGAGGGGCGTCGGTCACCATCCGCGCTCGGCCAGGCGGTGCGGCGCGGGGAGATCGGCGACGTTGATGCCGACCATGGCCTCGCCGAGGCCGCGCGAGGCCTCCGCCACGATCTTCGGGTCGTCGTGGAAGGTGGTCGCCTTCACGATGGCCGCGGCGCGCTGCGCGGGGTTGCCCGACTTGAAGATGCCCGAGCCGACGAACACGCCGTCGGCGCCGAGCTGCATCATCATGGCGGCGTCGGCAGGCGTCGCCACTCCCCCGGCGGTGAACAGCACGACGGGAAGCGTGCCGGTCTCGGCGATCTCGGCGACGAGCTCGTAGGGCGCCTGCAGTTCTTTGGCGGCGACGTACAGTTCGTCCTTCGTCTTGGCGCGCAGGGCGTTGATCTCGCTCCGGATCGTGCGGATGTGCTTGGTCGCCTCGGAGACGTCGCCGGTGCCGGCCTCGCCCTTGGAGCGGATCATCGCCGCACCCTCGGTGATGCGGCGGAGGGCCTCGCCGAGGTTGGTCGCGCCGCAGACGAAGGGGACGGTGAAGTTCCACTTGTCGATGTGGTTGATGTAGTCGGCGGGCGAGAGCACCTCGGACTCGTCGATGTAGTCGACGCCGAGCTCCTGCAGGACCTGCGCCTCGACGAAGTGACCGATGCGCGCCTTCGCCATGACGGGGATCGACACCGAGGCGATGATGTCGTCGATGAGGTCGGGATCGCTCATGCGCGCGACGCCGCCCTGGGCGCGGATGTCGGCGGGCACCCGCTCGAGCGCCATGACCGCGACGGCGCCGGCGTCCTCGGCGATGCGCGCCTGCTCGGCGGTGACGACGTCCATGATGACGCCGCCCTTGAGCATCTCGGCGAGACCGCGCTTGACGCGGGAGGTTCCGGTGTCGGTCATGTCCACTCCATTCCGCGCTCCACAGCGCGAGTTCCGCGCTTCGGGGCGCGACTTATTGGCTTAGGCCAAACCGTAGCATGACGTAGGACGTAGGCTGTCGGAGACCCAGGGGGGCGTATGACCATCGATCTGACCGGCGCAACGGCATCCGAGATCGCCGCCGACCTGCGCACGCGCATCGAGCGCGGCGAACTCTCCCCCGGCACGCTGTTGCCGTCGGTCCGCGCCGTGGCCGCCGATCTCGGCGTCAATCGCAACACGGTCGTGGCGGCCTATCGCCAGCTCGCACAGGCCGGGCTCGTCGAGGCCCGCGGGCGCGGGGGCACGCGCGTCAGTGATCGGGCGGCCGTCGCGCAGGAGGGCTACACGCCCGACACCGTGCTGCGCGATGTGGGGACCGGCAACCCCGACCCGGCGCTCATCCCCGACCCCACCGCGGCCCTCGCCCGTTCGGCTCGACCGGTGCTGTACGGCGAGCCGGTCATCGACCCGGGGCTCGAGTCGTGGGCGCGGGAGTGGATGGCTGATCAGCTCCCCCGGGACGACGTGCGCATCACGGTCACCAGCGGTGCGAGCGACGCGATCGACAGGCTGCTCGCGCAGGCTCTGCAGCGCGACGACGCGGTGGCGCTGGAGGATCCGTGCTTCCTCTCGGCCCTGCACACCGTGCGCACCGGCGGCTATCGCGCGGTGCCGGTGGCGGTGGATGCCGAGGGCATGACCGTGGACGGGCTCCGCGCCGCGCTCGACGCGGGGGTGCGTGCCGTGATCTGCACACCGCGCGCCCACAACCCGACGGGCGCGAGTCTGAGTGCGGAGCGCGCCCGGGCCCTCCGCGCGGTGCTGGCGGAACATCCGTACGTCCTCGTCATCGAAGACGACCATTTCTCGCTGCTGTCGCGCGCCCCCCTGCACTCGGTGATCGGCGAGGGGCAGCGGCGGTGGGCGCGCATCCGCTCGATGTCGAAGTTCCTCGGGCCCGACACCTGCCTCGCCGTCACGGCATCCGACCCCGACACCGCCGACGGCCTCGCCGTGCGCCTCACGCCGGGCACGACGTGGGTGAGCCACATCCTGCAGCGGATGACGCTGGCGCTCGTCCGCGACGACGATGTCCGGGCCGGGATCGAGCGCGCCGCCGAGCACTACGCCGAGAAGAACGCGCTGTTCGCCGCCGCCCTGACCGAACGGGGACTGCCCACGACCCCCGGCGACGGCCTCAACCTCTGGGTACCCCTGCCGGTGCCCGCGGCATCCGTCCGCGAAGACCTCATGCGTCGCGGCTGGCTCGTGCGCGAGGGCGACCCGTTCTTCCTGTCCGCCGAGCACGCCGGCGCGTTCCTGCGGCTCACGGTGCACGACCTCGACGAGCGGTCGGCCGCGGCTCTCGCCGACGACATCGCCGCCGCCGCGGGCACGCGGCGCAGCGCGTCACGGAGTGGGAGGATCGAGGGATGAAGGTTCTCTCGATCCAGTCGGCCGTGGCCTACGGGCACGTCGGCAACTCCGCCGCCGTCTTCCCCCTCCAGCGCATCGGGGTCGAGGTCCTCCCCGTCTACACGGTCACCTTCTCGAACCACACCGGGTACGGCGCGTGGCGGGGTCCGCTCATCTCCCCCGACGACGTCGCAGCCGTCATCGCCGGGATCGAGGACCGCGGGGTGTTCCCCGAGATCGACGTCGTGCTGTCGGGTTATCAGGGCGGCGAGGGCATCGCCGACGTCATCATCGACGCGGTCGCCCGGGTGAAGAAGGCGAATCCGGATGCCGTCTACGCCTGCGACCCCGTCATGGGCAACGCCAAGTCGGGGTGCTTCGTGGCGCCCGCGATCCCCGTTTTGCTGCGTGAGCGCGTGGTGCCGGTCGCCGACATCCTCACCCCGAACCAGTTCGAGCTCGGCTTCCTCACCGACACCGAACCGGACACCATCGACTCGACGCTGGCATCCGCCGACGCGCTCCGCGCCCGCGGCCCCCGGACGATCCTCGTCACGAGCGTCGAGCGCCCCGACCGCGAGCCCGACACCATCGAGATGATGGTCGTCGACGACGCCGGCGCGTGGATCGTGCAGACCCCGCTCATCCCGATGAAGGCGAACGGCTCGGGCGACGTCACCGCCGCCCTCTTCACGGCGCACTACCGCCGTAGCGGCGGTGACGCCGCCGACGCGCTGGCCCGCACGGCATCCAGTGTGTTCGACCTGCTCAGCAACACGTACGAGGCGGGCTCGCGCGAGCTCCGCCTCATCGAGTCGCAGGAGGCCTACGCCCACCCTCGACTGCAGTTCTCGGTGCGCCAGGTGCGCTGACACGGCGACGCCGGTCCGCCGACCCGCCCGTTCGGGGCGACTCGACGGACCGGCGTCGGTCACGCGGTGTACGAGATCAGAGGCCGTCGTGGTGCATCGCCTGCACCAGTCGCACGTTGCGGTCGAAGTTGGTCTCGTTGTACTCGTTCGAGTAGTTCAGCCCGTAGGGCCAGAAGTGGCTGCCGCCGCAGTTGATCCGAGCTTCGGGGCCGTCCCACGTGCGCAGCAGGGGAAGGGCGGAGGGCCAGTCCTGCGCGTCGCACTTGCCCTGGAAGTGCCCGGCGGTGCCGACACCGACGGTGTGGGACATCTCGTGAAGGGCCGTGCCCTCCTGCATGAAGCCACGGTTCGAGCCGAAGCGGATGTTGCCGTTGATGCTGGCGTCAGCCGTCTGCACCCAGGGCGCGTACTCCACCGTCAGGTGCCGCCACGTGTTGTTGAACGTGTTGTAGCGAGCGACGGCGCGGTTCATCGCGTCGGTGATGCGGGCGTAGGCGTCGGCCTCGTCCTCCGTGGGGTTGGCCGAACGCGAAAGGCTCCAGGTGATCTTCGACACGTTCGGGTCGGTGAGGCGCCACCGCTGCACGCCGGAGTTGTTGCAGGTCTGCTGAGCCAGCAGCACGCCGTCCACGGGTGAGGCGGCGCTGGTGACGCAGAGGTTGTTGTACTTGTTGCGGATCTCGGTCCAGCCGCCGCCGACGTCGGTGAGCTGCCACTGCTGCACGTCGGCGCCGTTGCAGGTCCACTGCCGCACCTCGGATCCGGGGGCGGTGGCGAAGTTGAAGTTGTCGAGGCAGAGGTTGCTGTGCTTGTTCTTGATCTCGGCGTAGCCGTTGCCGAGGTCGGTGATCGCCCACAGCTGGTTCTGGCCCTCGAGGCACGTCCACTGGCGCACCTCCGCGCCGGGCTGGGTGTTGAACGCGTAGTCGTCCATGCAGAGGGTGTTCTGCTGGTTGCGGATCTCCTGGTTGGGTCCGGTTCCGACCGGCGCGGCCGCGCTGGCGGGGGCTGTCGCGCCGAGGGACGTGAGGCCGATGATGACCGCGCCGAGGACCGCGCCGAGCGCCCTCGCCTTCCGGCCGTGCTTCTTCGTGGGGGACGACGTCGTCCGAGCCATGATTGTTCGCCTTCCGAGGTTGGGGACCGCCGCACGGGGGCCCTTCGTGGGGTCACCGCGGACCGGGTGCGGGCGAGGCGTCATCGGTCGCGCGGAGCGCCTTCCCGGCCGATCGCGGCGACCACCGACAACTCCGTCGGCGGACGCGTGATCTGCGGGGGGACGCATGCGAGGCGATCAGTCGGCGGATGTTTACGCTAACATTTCGCTTCCAGGCCATCATTGCGGCAGATGAATGCCGTGTCAAGGATCGTTCTGGATGGCGTCGCGGTGCCTTTCCCGGCGATTTCTCGCTCTTTTCCGCCTTATTCAATGCCGGCGGTCGTCCGACCGATGCGCGAGAACGACAGGGCGACAGGAGCCAGGATGCCGTGGACGCGGTCGCCGCCGTGAGCCGGTCCCGGGGGCCGGCGGTTCGCGGAGGCGTCAGGCGCGCCAGGCGTCGGCCACGGCGCGCCGTACGTCACCGAGCAGCTGCGGCAGCGCCTTCGTCTTGGCGATGATCGGGAAGAAGTTCGCGTCCGACGCCCATCGCGGCACGATGTGCTGATGCAGGTGCGCGTCGACGCCGGCGCCCGCGATCGCCCCCTGGTTCATCCCCAGGTTGAAGCCGTCGCACCGCGAGACCGCGCGGAGGACGCGCATGCCGCGCTGCGTGAGGGCGCCGATCTCGGCGACCTCCTCGTCGGTCGCCTGGTCGTAGGTGGGGATATGGCGGTAGGGACAGACCAGAAGATGCCCGGAGTTGTACGGGAAGAGGTTCAGCAGCACGTACGACGTCTTACCGCGGGCCACGATGAGGCCGTCTTCATCGGACTTGTCGGGCGCGGCGCAGAACGGGCAGTTCTTCTCCATCGGCTCACGGCCCGCCGAGATGTACGCCATGCGGTGCGGCGTCCACAGGCGCTGGAACTCGTCGGGCACGCCCGGAAGCTCCGCGGCGGCGACGAGGGCCTCGTCGCCGGCCGCGGCGGCATCCGGTTCTGTCGTCACGCGAGATCCTCGGCGGTGTTGACGAGGGTGCGAGCCGAGATCGCGCCGGTGATGCGCGCCACCGCCTCGTCGACGGGGATGCCGTTGAGCTGCGTGCCGTCGCGGAAGCGGAACGACACCGTGCCGTTCGACCGGTCCTGCTCGCCCGCGATCAGCATGAGCGGCACCTTCTGCGTGGTGTGCGTGCGGATCTTCTTCTGCATGCGGTCGTCGCTGTGGTCGGCCTCGGCGCGGACGCCCTTGGTCTTGAGGTCGGCGACGATGTCCTGCAGGTAGTCGCCGTATTCGGCGGCCACGGGCACGGCCACGACCTGAACGGGCGCGAGCCACACGGGGAACGCGCCGGCGTAGTGCTCGAGCAGGATCGCGAAGAAGCGCTCGACCGAGCCGAACAGGGCGCGGTGGATCATGACGGGGCGGTGCTTCTCGCCGTCGGGACCGGTGTACTCGAGCTCGAAGCGCTCGGGCTGGTTGAAGTCGAGCTGGATGGTCGACATCTGCCACGTGCGACCGATCGCGTCGCGCGCCTGCACCGAGATCTTCGGGCCGTAGAACGCCGCCCCGCCCGGGTCGGGAACCAGCTCGAGGCCTGATGCTTCGGCGACCTCGCGCAGCGTCTCGGTGGCCTCGACCCAGAGAGCGTCGTCGCCGATGAACTTCGGGTTGCCCTCTTCCTTCGTCGACAGCTCGAGGTAGAAGTCGTTGAGGCCGTAGTCGCGGAGGGTCTGCAGCACGAAGTCGAGGCTGTGCGTCAGCTCGCCTTTCACCTGGTCGGCGGTGACGTAGATGTGCGTGTCGTCCTGCGTCATCCCGCGCACCCGGGTGAGGCCCGAGAGCGTGCCGCTCTTCTCGTAGCGGTAGACCGACCCGAACTCGCTCAGGCGCAGCGGCAGCTCGCGGTAGCTGCGACCGCGCGAGCGGAAGATCAGGTTGTGGAACGGGCAGTTCATGGGCTTCAGGTAGTACTCCTGGCCCTCGCGCGACACGTGCCCGTCGGCATCCACCACCTCGTCGAGCACCATCGGCGGGTACATGCCGTCGGCGTACCACTGCAGGTGGCCGCTCGTCATGAACAGGTCGCCCTTGGTGATGTGCGGAGTGTTGACAACCTCGTAGCCGCTGGCGAGCAGGCGCTCGCGCATGTAGCGCTCGATCTCGTAGCGGATGATGCCGCCCTTGGGGTGGAAGACGCTGAGGCCCGGACCGATCTCGTCGGGGAACGAGAACAGGTCGAGTTCCTTGCCGAGCTTGCGGTGGTCGCGCTTGGCGGCCTCTTCGAGTCGGTGCTGGTAGGCGCGCAGCTCGTCTTTCGTGGGCCACGCGGTGCCGTAGATGCGCTGCAGCTGCGGGTTCTTCTCGCTGCCGCGCCAGTAGGCGCCGGCGATACGGGTGAGGTCCCAGCCGTTGCCGATGAGGCGCGTACCGGGCACGTGGGGTCCGCGGCAGAGGTCTTTCCACGCGGTCTCGCCGTCGCGGGTGACGTTGTCGTAGATCGTGAGCTCGCCGGCGCCGACCTCGACCGACGCGCCCTCGGCGGCCTCGGCCGAGCCGCCCTTGAGGCCGATCAGCTCGAGCTTGAACGGCTCGTCGGCGAGCTCGGCGCGGGCCTCGTCGTCGGTGACGACGCGGCGCACGAACCGCTGGTTCTCGCGGACGATGCGCTCCATCTCCTTCTTGATGACCTTGAGGTCGTCGGGGGTGAAGGGCTCGTCGACTTGGAAGTCGTAGTAGAAGCCGTCGGTGACGGGCGGACCGATGCCGAGGTTGGCCTGCGGCTTGACGCGCTGTACCGCCTGCGCGAGAACGTGCGCCGTGGAGTGGCGCAGGATGCTGAGTCCGTCGGCGCTGTCGATGGTGACGGGCTCGACGGTGTCGTCGGCGGTGACGGTCGTGGCCAGGTCTTTCAGCTCTCCGTTCACGCGCAGCGCGACGACCGAACGGTCGGGGAAGAGGGCGAAGCCATCGGCGGGGAAATCAGTCACAGAACATCTCCTGAAGGGGTCGATTCCAGGCTACCGGGCGGCCGTGGTCCGAACCGCACGCGGCGTGCTCCATAGTGGAGCGGTGACCCTGGCCATCATCGGCGGCGTGCTCTGGATCCTCGGGATCGTCGCGCTGCTCACCGGCGCCCTTCCTGCAAGCGACGCCCTCGCCGTCGCCGACCGCGTGTGGCCCATCCTGCTGTTCGTCGTCGCGGTGACGATCGTGGCCGAGCTGGCCTCGAAAGCGGGCCTGTTCGACGTCGTCGCGGCGTGGCTGGCGAAGCTCGCGCGGGGTCGCACGGCGCTGCTGTGGGTGCTCGTGGTCGCCCTCGCGACGGTCGCGACGGCGTTCTTGTCGCTCGACACCACCGCTGTCCTGCTCACTCCCGTGGTGGTCGCGATGGCCGTCGCCCGCAGGATGGATCCGCTGCCCTTCGCGTTCGTCACCGTGGTGCTCGCGAACACGGCCTCTCTCGTGCTGCCGGTGTCGAACCTGACGAACCTGCTGGCATCCGAGGCTCTCGGAGGCGGTCACGACCCCGTCGCCTTCCTCGCCCTCCTGGGTCCCTCGGCACTCATCGCCATCGCCGTGTCGGTGATCGTGCTGGCGGTGGTTTTCCTAAGGCGCCTGCCGAAGACATACCCGGATGCCGCTGCCCCCACCGTCTCCGACCGGGCGCTGCTGCGCATCTCGGGCGTGGTCACCGTCGCGCTCCTCCCCCTGCTGGTGATCGGACTCGAGCCGTGGATGCCGGCGGTCGCCGCCGCGGCCGTCCTCATCGCGGTGTTCGCCTGGCGCGCGCCGAGAGTGCTCGGTGTGCGGCTCGTGCCGTGGTCGCTTCTGGTCTTCGCGGGCGGGCTGTTCCTCGCCGTCGGCGCGCTGGAGGCGATCGGTATCGGTCAGGTCACGTCGGTGCTGGCCGGAACGGGCGACGACCTGGTGTCGTTGTGGCAGCTCGCCGGTGTGGGAGCACTGGCCGCGAACGGCATCAACAACCTCCCCGCCTACCTGGCTCTCGAGTCGGTGGCGGGTTCGCCGATGAGGCTCGCGGCGCTTCTGATCGGTGTGAACGCGGGGCCGATCGTCACGCCGTGGGCCTCACTCGCGACCTTGCTGTGGCATGACCGCCTCGTCGCCGCGGGAGTCGAGGTGCGGTGGAGCCGGTTCGTCCTGCTGGGCGCGGTGATCGCGCCGCTGATCCTGCTGCTCGGGGTGCTGCCCCTCGTGGGGTGAGTCGCGCGCGTCGTCACTCCTCGCCGGTGTACGCCCGGCGCCGGGACAGCGATCTTCCCGTTCAGGGGTGGGTGTTCGCGGGGGCCTGGTCGTTGGGCACCTCGCGGAACACCATCTCGTCGCGATGCGGGCTCTCGCGTGCAGCCGACTCGTCGGGCTCGGGGATGACGTACAGGCCGCGCCCGGAGTTGGCGTTGTAGGTCAGCGCGTGCAACCAGGCCGGGCTCATCTGGGGTGAACGGCTGCCGTGATATTTGAACACCAAGGACACGTTCGGATGGATGTACACCGTCGTGCGACCACCGCCTGTGCTGATGTCGTCTTTCCACGTGAACGGGAAACTCTCCCCACGGCGCACTTTCGCCATGATGACGGCCTGCAGATGGGCGAGGAGTCTGTCTTCGAAGTCGACCTTGATGTTGCTGTCGTAGATGAATTTGCCCATGACGCCCCCAACGGGTCGCCGCCTCCGTGCGCATCTCCAGGCGAGAAATCGAACGCGGAACTCGGGGGGCGGTGACCGCTGTCTTCCTGTCACGATCCCCCGGTCTGCGCCGGGCTGTACACCCCCTTGCGGTCAATGCGCCCGTGCGGATAAGCGTCACGCGCTGCGAGAGATACGGAGGATGACGCGGTCGCCCGGCTTGCGCTGCAGTCGTCGCACGAGCGCCTCGACGCCCAGGATCACCCGGTACTGCAGTCCGTACTTCCGACGCAGCGCGGCATCCGCCCGGGGGTCGCCGCTGGATGGGCCGGCGACGCGTCCCGCGGCCTCGACGGTGATGGCGTCCGGTTCGACGTCGCCCATACGGCTGCACGGTCGGAGCGTGACGCGACTGTCGTTGCGAAGCCGCTTCACCTTGCCTGTCGCTCGTTCGCTGGTCACCACCAACTCATCGCCGTCGCGTGCGATCCACACGGGCACGGCCACGAGCGCGCCGTTGCGACGGTACGTGCCCAAGGAGACGAACGGCGACGTCGCGATCTCGCGCCACAGCGTGTCGGGAACAGTCATGGCGCTCAGGCTAATGCGCGCGCGACCTCGAGCGAGGGCGTCGGCGCCATGTCTCGGGCTCCGTGAACGATGCCCTCAAGACGCCCGCAAGGAAGACGCAAGAGGTGCCGAAGGCTCGGACAAAGCGCTGTCGGATGGTTCATTCGTGTTCTACGTTCATGGTGTCCCCGCCGCAACGGCATGACCCCACACCCGTTCCAGCAGCGGCGGGGACCATCAGTTCTCCCTCTGCCCCCGGGTGTCCGCTGCCGGCGCAGACCTGCGTACCGCCCTGTTCCTTTCGCGTGGGGCGGCGGACGCGGGAACGCCCTGCAACCGGGCAACGACCATTCATAAGCTCAACATTCTCTGAAGAGCAGAACAAGATCAGGAATTTATGTCCCCCATTTGGTGGACATGAGTTACCGTTTAAGAGTCCCCGCCGCCAGGCACTCCGCAGCCCCCCTTACTGGCGGCGGGGGCGACCGCTCCCTTCGGGTTCGCGCCCGCGATGGTCGAGTGGTGCGGCCCTCTGCGGTGCTGAACTCGCGAGGTCCCCCTCGTGGTCGGCGCTCCGCCGCCCGTCTCGCGACGCGGTCCTCGTCCGTCGGCGTCTGTGTCGGGGTCGGCGTCGGCGTCGGCGTCGGGAGAGCTTTCGCGGGCGCCCGCCGCGTGAGTCTCCGGCGTGGGCGAGCGACCTGATCGCACCGGCGGCGCCAGGTGGCGCCAGGGCGGTCGCGCCGTCCGGATGCCGAGCCGGAGCGATGGCGAAGCCGAATCAGACGCCCCCGGCGAGCAGTATCGCCACGGCCTCGGCGCGGTTCGAGACGCCGAGCTTCCTGTAGATCAATCGGATGTGCGTCTTGAGGGTGTTGACGGAGATGTTCTTCCGGCGGGCGATCTCCGCGGAGGAGTGTCCCTCCGCGAGGAGTGCGGCGATCGCTTGTTGGGCCGGCGTCAGACGGTCGAAGGCCGGTGGCGTGGTGGTGATGCCGCCCGTGAGCCGGAGAATGCGTCCGATCGTGTCGATCAGGTGCGGGTGGGAGGCGGCGATCGTGCCGAGGAGGGCCCTGACCTCGTCGCGCGGCAGCATGATGAACGGGGCGACCGATCCGCCCGTGTTGGCGATCATCGTGAGCACGACCGTCATGGACTGCTCTGCTCGGTGCGGGTCTCGCAGCCGGGCGTGCGCGAGTGCGCGGCGCAGCTTGACCGGAACGAGGGTCCGCATGCAGTGTTCGGGCTCCGCCGAGACGCAGGCCTCAGTCTCGGTGAGCAGTTCGCGTTCGCGGCCGAGGTGCAGCAGCGCGGCGGAGCGTTGCATGTGAAAACAGATGGCGTGTCCGGGGTGGGTGCGCGCGCCGGCCAAGGAGGCGAGAGCGGCCTCGTGCTCACCGCAGGCGACGAGGATGTCGGCACGGATGCACAGGACGAACCCGCGCACCATCCGGTGGCTGCGACGCCGCTCCAGGCCCTCGCAGAGTGCGTTGCCGGCGGCGAAGGCGGCCGAATAGTCGCCCTCGAGCAGACCCTGCATGACGCGTGCCGCGCGAGCGGTGTACGCCCAGTAGCGGTTGTCCGGCTGTGCGCGCTCGAGGGTGGATGCGACGTCGGCGAGGTCGCCCGGGTCCATGCGAGCGGGGGCGAGCAGCGTTCGGGTGAGGAGGGTGAGGTAGTCCGTTTCCTCCTCGGGCCATCGTGAGCGGGAGAACAGCGCGTGGGCCTGACCGAGGTGCGTCTCGGCGCTGACGTACTCGCCGTTGATCGCGTGGGCGAGGCCGGACACGGCATGGGCCCGGTAGCGGAGTGCGTCGTCATCGGCGAACAGCAATGCGTCGGCGCCGAAGTGTGCACCCAGTTCCGGCCAGCCGATGGCGCTGCAGTACTCACCCGCGGCAGCCATGAGGCGCGAGCGAGCGGCTGCCGTGAGTTCGGCGGAGCCGGTCAGTCGCCCGTCGACGAAGTAACGCCCGATGAGGGAGAGCTCGTCGGAGAGCACGTCCTGTCGTGCTCGGGCGACGAGGATCGCCGCGACAGCATCGGCGTCGCCATCGGACCAGCAGGATGGAGCAGGAGGCGGTGCCACCCTGGACAGCAGGGCGAGGTGGTGAGGAGCCGGAACCCCGCGTCCGGGCGACATCCGGGTTGTCGTCGCCACGATGGCCCCACGAACCGCCGCCCGCGCTGATACCGATACTCCCCGCACACGTACGCCCCTTCACAACCGTCCTCGTCGGCGCCACCGACGAACGTCAGCTTCGCCAGGGTGCGGTCGCCTCACGGGCGGCTTGACAGCGGCCGGGATCACGGAGCGCCTTCTGCAGGCGTGACGCTCCCCCACGCCGTCGCACCTCCCCGGCGCGGCTGCGGCTGACGGGGATCGCCGGCGGGCCGGACCTGCGTACGGAGCTCGCTCATCGCCGGCGACGACGCTCGTGACGGGTGGTTTCGCTCCGTGGTGCGTTCGGGCTCGTGCGAGACCGGGCGGCGGGGGCGGTTGCGCCACCGGACGGTTGCTTCCCGCTCGACGATCCGCGCCAGCCCGCTGCCCTCGATCGCGGAAAACGTAAAACCCCCGGCGAACCGGGGGGTTTCATTCGGTGCGCGATACTGGGATCGAACCAGTGACCTCTTCCGTGTCAGGGAAGCGCGCTACCGCTGCGCCAATCGCGCCTATACAGGCTGTTTTATTATGAGGCGAGGTGGCGACGGGATTCGAACCCGTGTAAACGGCTTTGCAGGCCGGTGCCTAGCCGCTCGGCCACGCCACCGTGTGTGGTTCGACCCACGTGTCGTGATACTCCGTCGGTTTCCCTGACGGAGATCCCTCCACTCGAGCGGATGACGAGACTCGAACTCGCGACCCCAACCTTGGCAAGGTTGTGCGCTACCAACTGCGCTACATCCGCATTTCGTTCCCGGGGCTTGCCCCGAGCACTCGTAAGACATTACCCGATTCCCGCGCCCGCGCAAAACGGAGCGCGGCCCGGGTGTGTCTTGCCGTCGTGGTTCGGAGCACCTCTCGGCATCCGGTACGATCGATGAGTCCCCACGGGATACGGGCGATTGGCGCAGTTGGTAGCGCGCTTCCTTCACACGGAAGAGGTCATCAGTTCGAGTCTGGTATCGCCCACCAGTAAGGCCCCCGGTCATCCCGGGGGCCTTCGTCGTTCCCGTCGATGGTCAGGCGTCGGCGAGCTCCGGCGGCCACACCACGGCGAAACGTTCGAAGACGATCTCGTCGTGTTCTTCGGACCACTCGCGGCCCATCGCCGCGCAGACGCGCGTCCAGTACCGGGCGTGCTCCCTCCGCCAGCTCTCGAGGGTGCGGTCGTCCTCCCCCTCGTCGGAGGCGAAACCCGCCTCGGCGCTCGCGAACGAGCCGAGGCGCAGCTCCGTCGTCCGCAGGACGACCCGCGGCACGCCCCGGCCGTCGCACGCGATCCAGTGCGATCCGATCCGGAGCAGTTGCTCGTCGTTCTCGACGTACTCCACGACGAGCGACGACGTGGCTCGCTTCTCGCCGGCGATGACGTGCGCCAGCAACTCGTCGGCGAGGCGCTCCGAGTCGCCGAAGTGCTCGACGCTGTATTCGGGGCACGCGGCCACCGCGGCGGGATATGCGGCGGCGTACTCGTGCCACATCTCCCGGGCGGCCCCGGTGTCGATCGAGATGGCCGGACCGGTCACGATCGCTGCCAGCCGTAGCGCGCCGCGAGGGCGGCGGCCACCATGTCGAAACGCTTCCGGTCGAGCGCTGCGGCCTCACGGCGCATGCCGTCGTCGTGCACGAGGTAGATCTGCTCCACGTCCACCCAGGAGGGCCTGCTCTGGGGGTCCCACTCCCCTGGCCCGAGGGCGAGGTACTGCCGGTCGCCGTCGTGCGGCTTGCTCGTCAAGCGCACGGCGTATGAGCGGGTGGCATCCGCTCGTCCGATCACGAGCACGGGGCGGTCCTTTCCGCGGCCGTCGCGCTCTTCGTAGGGAACCCAGGTCCAGACGATCTCTCCGCCGTCGGGGGCGTTGTCGCGCTCGGGCGCGAACGTGAGCCTGAGTTGCCGGGGCGGGGCGATCTCCACCGTCTCGACGCTCACAGGGAGCGCGGAGCCCCCGGAGTCGCGCGCAGATGAGCCGGGGGACGCCCGCGGCTCACGGAAGGCTGGACGCGGCGTGGGGCGACGACTGGCGGGCCGTATGCCCGGATCACCGGCGCGCCGCCCGGTGGACAGTGACGATCGGACGACGCCGAGCAGCGTCGAGACGATGCGAGATGCGGTTCCCATACCGACACCCTAGGGACCCCGATGCGTACTCCGGAGAGACCGCGCCCCGCGCGTCTCGCCGCCGCCGAACGGGCAGTCGGGCCGGGAACGACGAATGGGGCGCCACCGACGAATCGGTGACGCCCCGTTCGGGGTGTCGCGGTGTCAGCCGCGGGTGTCGGAGAGCACGTAGCCCTCTTCCCCGTGGACGACGGTGTCGATCCCGGCGATCTCGTCCTCGTTCTTGACGCGGAAGCCGATCGTCTTGTCGACCGCGAAGCCGATGATGAAGGCGAGCACGAACGAGTAGATCATCACGGCGAAGGCGGCGATCGCCTGCACCAGGAGCTGCGTGAGTGAACCGCTGTAGATCAGGCCCGTGCCGTTGGCGAAGATGCCGAGGTACAGGGTTCCGATCAGACCACCGACGAGGTGGATGCCGACCACGTCGAGCGAGTCGTCGAAGCCGAGCTTGAACTTCAGCTCGATCGCCAGGGCGCAGACGGCACCGGCGACGAGGCCGAGCACGATGGCCCAGAACGGCGTCAGCGACGCGCACGCCGGGGTGATGGCGACGAGACCGGCGACGGCACCCGAGGCGGCGCCGACCGACGTGGGCTTGCCGTCCTTGATCTTCTCGACGATCAGCCACGCGAGCAGAGCCGCGGCGGGAGCGGCGATGGTGTTGACGAAGGCGAGAGCGGCGGTGCCGTCAGCGGCGAGCTCGGAGCCCGCGTTGAAGCCGAACCAGCCGAACCACAGCAGGCCCGCGCCGAGGAGCACGAAGGGCGGGTTGTGGGGGACGTGCGCGCCCTTCTGGAAGCCGACGCGCTTACCGAGCACGAGCGCCAGGGCGAGGGCCGCGGCACCGGCGTTGATGTGGACGGCGGTCCCACCGGCGAAGTCGATCGCGCCGACGCCGAAGACGTCCTGCATACCGTGCGTGATCCAGCCGCCGTAGGCGAACGAGGCGTCTTCGGCGAGGCCGAAGTTGAAGACCCAGCTGGCGACCGGGAAGTAGACGACCGTGGCCCAGATGGCGGCGAAGACCATCCACGCGCCGAACTTGGCGCGGTCGGCGATGGCGCCCGAGACCAGGGCGACGGTGATGATGGCGAACGTGGCCTGGAAGGCGACGAAGGCGAGCGGCGGATACGCGGCGCCCTCGGGCGTCTCGAGGGCGGCGGCCAAGCCGAAGTTGGAGGGGTCGATGGTCCAGGGCACCTGGGTGGTGCCCTCAGCCGTGGCGGGGAAGGCGATCGAGTAGCCGTAGAGCACCCAGAGCACGCCCATGAGGCCCATCGCACCGAAGCTCATCATCATCATGCTGATGACGCTCTTGGCCTTGACGAGTCCGCCGTAGAAGAATGCGAGTCCTGGCGTCATGAGCAGCACGAGGGCGGCTGCTATCAGGATGAATGCGGTGTTGCCTTGATCCATCTCGGAGGGAACCTCTCTGCAGGGACGCAGGTGTAGCGTCGGGTTCTCTCAGTGTTCCGACACCCGGTTACCGTGGCCGTTCGCCGTGTGTTTCCGGCAGGTTACAGAGACCTCACCACGGTAAACATCGCGTTTCCGACGCCTGAGTGCCGCCGGTGGATCAGGAGTGCGTGAGAGCCACCATGCGCGACACCGCGCGCAGATACTTCTTACGGTAGCCGCCCGCGAGCATCTCGTCGCTGAAGACGCTGCTCAGCGGAGAGCCGGTCGCGCGGATCGGGATCTGCGCGTCGTAGGCGCGGTCGACGAAGGCGACGAGTCGCAGGGCCGCCGACTGATCGTGCAGGACCTGCACGTCGCGCAGCCCGATCGTGGTCACGCCGTCGATGAGGCGGATGAAGCGCGAGGGGTGCACGCGTGCCAGATGGCCCACGAGACCGGAGAAGGTGTCGTCGGATGCCACTCCTCGGGTGGAGGCGGCATCCATCTCGCTCGTGTATTCGTCGGCCCCGAGGACGCGGGCGGCGCCGTCGATGGCGCGCTGGCGATAGTCGGTGCCGTCGATGCGGATGGTGCGGAAGCTGTCGGCCATCGACTGGATCTCCCGCAGGAAGTCCTGGGCGGCGAAGCGTCCCTCACCGAGGGCGTTGGGCGGGGTGTTCGAGGTCGCGGCGAGTCGGGTTCCGGATGCCACGAGCTCCCCCAGCAGGCGCGTCATGACCATCGTGTCGCCCGGGTCGTCGAGTTCGAACTCGTCGATGCACAGCAGGTCGGAGCCGCGGAACAGCTCGACCGCCTTGGCGTAACCGAGCACGCCGACCAGAGCGGTGTACTCGATGAACGAGCCGAAGTACTTCCGGCGGGCGGGCATGGCGTGGTAGATCGATGCGAGCAGGTGCGTCTTGCCGACGCCGAAACCGCCGTCGAGGTAGACGCCGGGCTTCACGGGTGGAGTCTTCTCGGCCCGGCGGAAGAACCCGCCCTTCTTGGCCGGTGCGCTCTGCGTGCCCGCGAAGGCCTGCAGCAGCTCCTTGGCCTCCTGCTGAGAGGGGTAGGCGGCATCCGCTCGATAGGTCTCGAACGTCGCCCCGTCGAACTGCGGCGGGGGCACCAGGGCACTGACCATCTCGGCACCGGTGACCGCCGGCTCGCGCTCGGTGAGGTGGATGAGCCCAGTCGTTGCGGGAGTCGAGGTCATGGCCGTCCTGTGTCCAAGTCTTACGGGAGGGTGCGTGCCCCGACGTGGCGGATCTAGGGTCGAAGGTGCGGTGACCAGCCTATGCCGCCGCATCCGTAGCACCGACCGAGGAGACACCGTGACCGTCGAGTTCGACACCACCTCGCCCAAGTTCGCCGCGTACGCCGAGCCCGGTCGGCTCGTCTCCGGCGACTGGCTGCAGGAGCGCCTCGGTCAGCCCGGCCTCGTCGTCGTCGAGTCCGACGAAGACGTGCTGCTGTACGAGACCGGCCACATCCCCGGCGCGGTCAAGGTCGACTGGCACACCGAGCTGAACGACCCGGTCGTGCGCGACTACGTCGACGGCGCGGGCTTCGCGAAGTTGTTGAGCAGCAAGGGGATCTCGCGCGACGACACGGTCGTGATCTACGGCGACAAGAACAACTGGTGGGCCGCCTACGCGCTGTGGGTGTTCTCGCTCTTCGGCCACGAAGACGTGCGCCTGCTCGACGGAGGCCGCGACAAGTGGATCGCCGAGGGGCGACCGGTGACCACCGACAAGGCCGATGTCGAGCCCACCGACTACCCGGTCGTCGAGCGAAACGACTCGCTGCTGCGCGCCTACAAGGAAGACGTGCTCGCCCATCTCGGCAACCCGCTCATCGACGTGCGCTCCCCCGAGGAGTACTCGGGCGAGCGCACCACGGCCCCGGCCTACCCCGAGGAGGGGGCGCTGCGCGCCGGCCACATCCCCAGCGCGCAGAGTGTTCCCTGGGGCAAGGCCGTCGCCGAGGACGGCGGATTCAAGTCGCGCGAAGAACTGGATGCCATCTACCGCGACGGTGCGGGACTGGCCGACGGCGACAAGATCGTGGCGTACTGCCGCATCGGCGAGCGCTCGAGCCACACGTGGTTCGTGCTCAAGCACCTGCTCGGATTCGACGACGTGCGTAACTACGACGGCTCCTGGACCGAGTGGGGCAGTGCGGTGCGCGTTCCGATCGTCTCGGGTTCGGAGCCGGGCGAGGTGCCCGCGCGCTGACCACGCCGGTCGCCGGTCGCCGGGTCGCGACGACTGCGGCGCGCAGCTGCCGCCCCATCGAGGCGTTGCGCACGCAGCGCCGTCGTCGGGCGCAGAGCCGACGCGGCCCGGGCGTGGGAGGATGACGGGGATGTCCGACAACGCCCTCCCCGCCCGCCTCGCCGAGATCCGCGATGAGTTCCTGGAACTCGACGAGCCCGATCGCCTGCAGCTGCTCCTGGAGTTCTCGCACGAGCTGCCCGCGGTGCCGGCGGAGTACGCCGACCACCCCGAGATGTGCGAGCGCGTCGCCGAGTGCCAATCGCCCGTGTACATCATCGTCACCGTCGACGACGAGGACCGTGTCGCGATGCACGCCACCGCGCCGGCCGAGGCGCCGACGACACGCGGGTTCGCCAGCATCCTCGCGCAGGGTCTGACGGGTCTCACCGCGGACGAGATGCTCGCCGTACCCGACGACTTCCCGCAGAGCATCGGTCTCACCCGTGCGGTCAGCCCGCTGCGGATCGCGGGCATGACGGGGATGCTGATGCGGGCCAAGCGCCAGGTGCGCGCGAAGCGCGCCGCCTGACAAGGCCGCCGGCGTCCCGAGGTGCCGATGCCCGAAAGCGCCGGGTGGGCGGCATCCGGTCTCCGGATCGTGCCGGCGATGACGGGGGGCCGGCCGCCGGATCAGTCGGCTGCGAGGCCTCGTGCGCGCATCCACTCCGAGATCGCGCCGACCCACCGGGTCTCGTCGTAGTTCCAGAGTTTCGTGTGGCGGGCGACCTCGAACGTCTCCATCGTCACCAGGTCGGGACGGGCGGCGGCGAGAGCGTGCGATGCGTCGGAGGGGACGAACCCGTCGTCGTCGCTGTGCAGCAGCAGGATCGGGTGCCCGAGCTCCTGTGCGCGGGAGACGGCGTCGAGACGGTCGAGCGGAATCGCCTCCCCGCTGCCCAGGACCGCGGCTCCCCATGCGGATCCGAGCGCGTTCTGCGCGACGGCGATGACCGGCGCGGGCAGACGCATCAGGTGTCCGTGGAAGCGCAGGACGGTGCGCCAGTCCACGACGGGTGATTCGAGGACGAGTCCCGCGATGACGTCGCCGTGCGGCGACTCGAGGGCCGCCTGGAGGGCCAGCGCCCCGCCCATCGACCAGCCCATGAGGATGACGCGACGGGCGCCCCGGCGGCGCGCGTAGCCGATGGCGGCGTCGACGTCGCGCCACTCGGTCGCGCCGAGCGCATACGTGCCGGAGGGGCTCTTCGGTGCCTCGCCGTCGTTGCGGTAGGACACGACCAGGCTCGTGACGCCCAGGTCGTGAAACACGGGCACCGCCCGCAGCGTCTCGGCCTTGGTGGTGCCTCGGCCGTGCACCTGGATCACCCAGACGTCGGTGTCATCGGCGGCAGGGAATTCCCACGCGGGGCACGCGCCCACACCGGTGGCGATCTCGATGGCGCGGAACGGGCGGTGCACCTGTTCGGGGCGGTCGAAATACCACCCGCTGAACGCCGCCTCCGCCGCCAGGTCGCTGTCGGCGGGGACGTGGGTGAGGAGTTTGCGGGTCACGGTCTCGTCGTCGCTGCCGACGATCGAGCCGAGGCGCACGTAGTCGACGGAGCCGACGGTGAAGAGGCCGTAGCGGCCGGGCAGCACCGTGTCGGGCGTGCGCGAGAGGGTGATGGTCTGAGCCGCGGCATCCACCCCGACGATCCGGGTGTCGGGCACGCGCCCTGCCGGCCGGACGACGGTGCGCGCGACGCGCAGTGAGACGGCGCCGAGCGCGGCCGAGGAGGCGGCGAGAGCGAGTCCGAGAGCGGAGAGGGTGACACGGATGCCGGTGGCGCGGCGCTGCGTTGCGTGCGCACTCGCGGCGCGCCTGGGACCGTTCATCGAGGCCTCACTCTAGTCTGTGGCCGTGAGTGACCAGCGCCCGGCGGAGGCCGCCAGCCCCTTCGCGCGAGCTGCCGAAGAGATGCGCGCCACGACCTTCCGCGAGGACCTGGTGGTTCGCGAGATCCCGTCGCCGGCCGGACTCGCACCGTTCGCGCTCGCGCTGGCGGGTGACGTGCGGCCCGAGGAGCACTCGACGGATTCGCCCTTCGGCACGGGACGCTTCATCCTGCTGCATGACCCCGAGGAGCCGGAACCGTGGGGCGGTGCCTGGCGCATCGTGTGCTTCGCCCAAGCGCCGCTGGAGCCCGAGATCGGCGTCGATCCCCTGCTCGCCGAGGTCGCGTGGTCGTGGCTCATCGACGCGCTCGACTCGCGGGGAGCCGAGCGGCATTCCGAATCCGGCACCGCCACCAAGACCCTCTCGACCGGCTTCGGCGCTCTCGCCGCACAGGGTGAGGGCTCGCAGATCGAACTTCGCGCGTCATGGTCGCCGCGCGGTCCCTTCCGCCCGCACCTCGAGGCGTGGGCGGAGCTCGTATGCATGCTCGCCGGCCTCCCCCCGGGGTCGGAGGGTGTTGCCGTGTTCGGAGCCCGGAGGCCCACGCGTGGTTGATTACGTCGTCATCGAGGATGCCGCGGGGCTCAGTTCCGCGGCCGAGACCCTGGCCGGGGGCACGGGCCCCGTCGCCGTCGACGTCGAGCGCGCCTCGGGATTCCGGTACTCCCAGCGCGCGTACCTCATCCAGGTGTTCCGGCGCGGTGCGGGCGTGTTCCTCTTCGACCCGTCGACCATCGAGGACTTCTCGCCGCTGCAGGCGGCCCTCGGCGAGACGGAATGGGTGTTCCATGCCGCCAGCCAAGACCTGCCGTCTCTGCGCGAGCGCGGCCTCGAGCCGCCTTCCATCTTCGACACCGAACTCGGCTCGCGCCTCTTGGGCCATGAGCGGGTGGGACTCGGCGCGGTCGTCGAGCAGACGCTCGGGATCACTCTGGCCAAGGCGCACTCGGCCGCGGACTGGTCGACGCGCCCCCTTCCGGCATCCTGGCTCGAGTACGCCGCCCTCGACGTGGAGCACCTCATCGACGTCCGCGACGTGCTGACGGCCGAGCTGGAGGAGCAGCAGAAGACCGAGTTCGCCCGGCAGGAGTTCCAGGCGGTCCTCGACCGCCTGCCCAAGCCGGCGCGCGACGACCCCTGGCGCCGACTGAGCGGCCTGCACTCCGTGCGGGGGCGTCGCGCCCTGGCCGTCGCACGCTCGCTCTGGCTGGCGCGCGAGGACTATGCCCGCGAGCAGGACGTCGCCCCGGGGCGCCTGGTGCCCGACCGCGCCCTCGTTGCGGCCGTGCTCGCCGATCCGCCGACCAAGCAGGCGCTGGCCGGCGTGAAGGAGTTCAACGGGCGCGCCAGTCGCACGCAGCTCGACCGGTGGTGGAACGCCATCGTGGCGGGACGTGAGGCGACCGACCTCCCCGCGGATCGCGTCCCCAGCGACACGCTGCCTCCCCCGCGCGCGTGGGCCGACCGCAACCCCGAGGCGGACCGGCGGCTGAAGGCGGCCCGGCCAGCCATTGAGGCGCGCGCCGAAGAGCTGCGGATGCCGACCGAGAACCTGTTGACCCCCGAGACGCTGCGCCGCGTGGCGTGGGCGCCGCCGGCCGAGATCACGGCCGAGGCGATCGGGGCGGCTCTCGCCGAACTCGGTGCGCGCCCCTGGCAGATTGAGCAGACCGCACAGGTGATCGCCGATAGTTTTGTAGCTTCCCTCAATCCCGCCGAGGACCCCTCCCCCGCCGGTTCGTAGGTTCGGACAACCGATTCTTCGGCGCGAAACCGCTTTCCTAGGCTGGATTCATCCCCAACACAGGAGGCAGAGTGGCCGAGATGACGGACGTCTTCTTCGTCGACGGAATGCGCACCCCTTTCGGGCGCGCCGGCGAGAAGGGCATGTACTGGAACACCCGCGCCGACGACCTGGTCGTCAAGGCGATCATCGGGCTGATGGAGCGCAACGGCGACGTGCCGAAAGACCGGATCGACGACGTGGCGATCGCCGCGACGTCGCAGACGGGTGATCAGGGACTCACGCTCGGCCGCACCGCGGCGATCCTGGCGGGCCTGCCGATGACGGTGCCCGGCCTCTCGCGATCGAGCGTATGTGCGCCGGAGCCATGACGAGCGTGACCACCATGGGCGCCTCCATCGGCGTCGGCATGTACGACCTCGCTCTCGCCGGCGGCGTCGAGCACATGGGGCGCCACCCCATCGGCGGCAACGTCGACCCCAACCCGCGGTTCGTGGCCGAGAAGCTCGTCGACCCGGGCGCGCTCAACATGGGCGTGACGGCCGAGCGCATCCACGACCGCTTCCCGCACCTGACGAAGGAGCGCGCCGACCGTTTCGGCGCCGCGAGCCAGCACAAGGTGCAGGCCGCCTACGAGGCTGGCAAGATCCAGCCCGATCTCGTGCCCGTCGCGGTGAAGGATGCCGACGGCGCCTGGGGCCTCGCAACCGAGGACGAGGGTCGCCGCCCCGAGACGACGGTGGAAGGGCTCGCAACGCTGAAGACCCCGTTCCGCCCCCACGGGCGCGTCACCGCCGGGACGTCGTCACCGCTCACCGACGGTGCGACCATCAGCCTGCTCGCCGGCTCCGGCGCCGTGAAGGAGTTCGGGCTCGCGCCGAAGATGCGCATGGTCTCATTCGCGTTCGCGGGCGTGCAGCCCGAGATCATGGGCATCGGCCCGATCCCCTCGACCGAGAAGGCCTTGAAGAAGGCCGGCCTGACGATCGACGACATCGGGCTCTTCGAGCTCAACGAGGCGTTCGCCATCCAGGTGATCTCGCTGCTCGACCACTTCGGCATCGCCGACGACGACCCGCGCGTGAACCCGTGGGGCGGAGCCATCGCCGTCGGCCACCCGCTCGCGGCATCCGGAGTCCGTCTCATGATTCAACTGGCCGCCCAGTTCGCCGAGCGACCCGACGTGCGCTACGGCCTCACCGCCATGTGCGTGGGCCTCGGGCAGGGTGGCTCGGTCATCTGGGAGAACCCGTTCTTCGACGGAAAGAAGAAGCGCAAGTGACCGACTACTCGACGATCGACTTCTCCCCCCTCGACGCCCTGTCCGGCGACGAGGTGGTGACCCACTCCCCCGTCCGCGACGTGCGCCTGCCATCAGGGAACGTGCTCGCGCTGATCACGCTCGACAACGGCCGCGACCACACCCGCCCCAACACGCTCGGACCCGCGACGCTCGCCGAGCTCGACCGTACGCTCACTTCGCTGAAGGCGCGGGCGGCGGCGGGTGAGATCCACGCGGTCGCCGTCACCGGCAAGCAGTACATCCTCGCCGCAGGCGCCGACCTGTCGGAGGTGTCGCGACTCCCATCGAAAGACATCGCCCGTCTCATCGCCCAGCGCGGGCATCAGGTGATCGGCTCGTTGTCCGAGTTGGGTGTGCCGTCGTTCGCGTTCGTCAACGGCCTCGCCCTCGGTGGCGGGCTCGAGATCGCGCTGAACTCGACGTACCGCACGGTCGACGCCTCGGCGGCGGCGATCGCGCTGCCCGAGGTGTTTCTCGGCATCATCCCCGGGTGGGGCGGTGCGTACCTGCTGCCGAACCTCATCGGGATCGAGAACGCGCTCGAGGTCGTCGTCTCGAACCCGCTCAAGCAGAACCGCATGCTCAAGCCGCAGAAGGCGTTCGACCTCGGGATCATGGATGCCATCTTCCCGGCGGCCTCCTACCTCGAGGACTCGCTGCGGTGGGCGGACGGTGTGCTCACCGGCCGCGTGCGTGTGGAGCGCAAGAACGAGCCGGGCAAGCTCGAGCGCCTGACGAAGTGGCCCATCGCCATCAAGATGGCCCGCGGCATGCTCGAGTCGAAGATCGGCACCGTCCCCCGCTCCCCGTACGTCGCGCTCGACCTGCTCGACAAGGCCAAGAGCGGCACGAAGGCCGAGGGGTTCGCCCGCGAGGACGAGGCTCTCGCCGACCTCATCTCGGGCGACCAGTTCGCGGCATCCATGTACGCGTTCGATCTCGTGCAGAAGCGCGCGAAGCGTCCGGTCGGGGCTCCCGACAAGGCCCTGGCGAAGAGGGTCACGAAGGTCGGCGTCATCGGTGCGGGGCTCATGGCGTCGCAGTTCGCGCTGCTGTTCGTGCGGAAGCTGCGGGTGCCCGTCATCATCACCGACCTCGACCAGGGCCGGGTCGACAAGGGAGTGGCATCCATCCACGAGGAGATCGGGAAGCTCGAGGCGAAGGGTCGCCTGGACGGCGACACCGCCAACCAGCTTCGCGCCCTCGTGCACGGGACGACCGACCGCAGCGAGTTCGCGGACTGCGACTTCGTCATCGAGGCGGTGTTCGAGGAGGTCGGCGTCAAGCAGGACGTCTTCTCCGCGATCGAGAAGATCGTCGCCGAGGATGCCATCCTCGCCACGAACACCTCGTCGCTGTCGGTTGCCGAGATCGGGTCCGTGCTGCAGCATCCTGAGCGCCTCGTCGGATTCCACTTCTTCAACCCCGTCGCGGTCATGCCGCTCATCGAGGTCGTGAAGACGGATGCCACGTCGGATGCGGCTCTGTCGACCGCCTTCGTGGTCGCGAAGGGGCTGGGGAAGAACGCCGTGCTCACCGCCGACGCTCCCGGCTTCGTGGTGAACCGGCTGCTGGCGAAGGTCATGGGCGAGGCGGCGCGGGCTGTGTACGAAGGGACGCCGATCGCGACGGTGGAGAAGGCGTTCGCGCCGCTCGGCCTGCCGATGGGGCCGTTCCAGCTCATCGACCTCGTGGGCTGGAAGGTCGCCGCCCACGTGCAGGACACGATGGCGCACGCCTTCCCCGACCGGTTCTTCGCATCCGAGAACTTCCATGAGCTCGCGGCGCTGCCCGAGGTCGTCGAGAAAGACAAGGGCGGCCGCGTGACCGGCTGGACCAAGGCCGCGCAGAAGGTGCTGGTCACCCGCAAGACGCCGGTGGCGCCCGAGACGATCCTCGCTCGCGTGCAGGACGGTCTCGCGCAGGAGATCAAGATCATGCTCGACGAGGGCGTGGTCCCCGAGGTGCAGGACATCGACCTGTGCCTCATCCTCGGCGCCGGCTGGCCCTTCATCGACGGCGGGGCGTCGCCCTATCTCGACCGTGAGGGAGCGTCGGAGCGCGCCTTCGGCGACACCTTCCACCACCCGCCCATCCGCGGCATCGACGGCTGACCCCCGGCCAGACGACAGCGGCGCCGTCCCCGAGGGGCGGCGCCGCTGTCGTGCGTGGAGGGTGCCGCTGTCGTGCGGGGGGCGGCGCCGCTGTCGTGCGGGGGGCGGTGCCGCTGTCATGCGTGGGCGTCGCGCGTCACCAGGACAGGGCGTGCGCCGAGAACAGGGGGATCGCGTGGGTTTCGGCCTGTTGTCGTGGCATCCCCTGTTCTGGGCACACGGTCTGGTGGCGGCGCGGAGGAGCGGGCTGCGGCGAGAACAGGGCGTGCGGTGGAAACAGGGCGTGCGCCGAGAACAGGGGGATCGCGTGGGTTTCGGCCTGTTGTCGTGGCATCCCCTGTTCTGGTCACACGGTCTGGTGGCGTCGCGGAGGAGCGGGCTGCGGCGAGAACAGGGCGTGCGGTGGGAACGGGGCGTGCGGCGAGAACAGGGCGTTGGCGCCGGTTCTGGCCTATATCCGCGACATCCCCTGTTCTCGCGACCGAGGGGTGTACATAGGACGGGCCGTGTGCTGGCATCCCGGCCCGTCCTGAGTGGCCGTCGCGTCAGGGTCGCGACTTCTCCCACTCGTCGAGCGTCGGGATCGAGCCCGTCGGCGTCTGACGGGCGACCGGAATGCGCGTGCCGAGCACCTGGGCCACGACGTCGTGGGCGATCTTGGATGCCGTGAGGCCGGCATCCTCGAGGATCTGTTCACGCGTGGCGTGGTCGATGAACTCGTCGGGGATGCCGAGCTCGTCGACGGCCGTGTCGACGCCGGCCTCGCGCAGCACCTGGCGCACGCGCGTGCCGACTCCGCCGACGCGGATGCCGTCTTCGATGGTGATGACGAGGCGGTGCTCGCGGGCGAGCTCGACGATCGACGGCTGCACGGGGATCGCCCAGCGCGGGTCGATGACGGTCGCGCCGATGCCCTGGGCGCGGAGCCGCTCGGCGACCTCGAGCGCCAGGTGCACCATCGGACCGATACCGACCAGGAGTACGTCTTCGCCGGCCCCGCGGGAGAGCACGTCGACGCCGTCGGACAGCCGCTCGACGGCCTCGACGTCGGCCGGGACCTTGCCCTTGGGGTAGCGCACGACCGTCGGCGCGTCTTCGATGGCGACGGCCTCGCGGAACTCCTCGCGCAGGCGCGCAGCGTCACGGGGCGCGGCGATCCGGATGCCGGGAACGAGCTGCAGCATCGCGAGGTCCCAGATGCCGTGGTGGCTCGGACCGTCGGGGCCGGTCACCCCGGCGCGATCGAGCACGAACGTGACGCCCGCCTTGTGCAGGGCCACATCCATCATCACCTGATCGAACGCGCGGTTCATGAAGGTGGCGTAGATGGCGACGACCGGGTGCAGACCACCGAAGGCGAGACCGGCGGCGGACGCGACGGCGTGCTGCTCGGCGATACCGACGTCGTACACGCGCTCGGGGGAAGTGCTCGGAGAACAGCTGCAGACCGGTGGGGCGGAGCATCGCGGCGGTCATCGCGATGACGTCGTCGCGCTCGGCGCCGACCGCGGTGAGCTCCTCGGCGAACACGTCGGTCCATTGCGTGCCGCCGCCGGAGCCGATCGCCTCGCCGGTGATCGGGTCGATCTTGCCGACGGCGTGGAACTGGTCGGCCTCGTCGCTGAGGGCGGGCGCGTAGCCGCTGCCCTTGTCGGTGATCGCGTGCACGATGACGGGGGCGCCGTACGTCTTGGCGAGCTCGAGCGTCTCGATGAGCGATTCGAAGTCGTGGCCGTCGATCGGCCCGAGGTATTTGATATCGAGGTTGCTGTACAGCGCCTCGTTGTTGGTGAAGCGCGAGAGGAAGCCGTGGGTTCCGCCGCGGACCCCGCGATACACCGCGCGGGCGGCGGGTCCGAGGCGTCGGAAGAGCGTGTCGGACCCGCGGTGCAGCGTGCGGTACGCATCGTTCGTGCGGACGCGGTTGAGGTAGCGCGCCATGCCGCCGATGGTCGGAGCGTACGAACGACCGTTGTCGTTGACCACGATGACGAGGTTCCGGTCGTTGTCGTCGCTGATGTTGTTCAGCGCCTCCCAGGTCATGCCACCCGTGAGGGCACCGTCGCCGACGACGGCCACGACATGGCGGTCACGACGACCGGTCCGGCTGAACGCCCGCGACACTCCATCGGCCCAGCTGAGCGAACTCGACGCGTGCGACGACTCGACGATGTCGTGCTCGCTCTCGGAGCGCTGCGGGTAGCCGGCGAGGCCCCCGCGCGAGCGCAGGTTCTCGAAATCCTGGCGGCCTGTCAGCATCTTGTGGACGTACGACTGGTGGCCGGTGTCGAAGATGATGGGGTCGGCCGGTGAGTCGAAGACTTTGTGCAGGGCGATCGTGAGCTCGACGACGCCGAGGTTGGGGCCGAGATGGCCGCCGGTGCGAGCGACGTTCTCGACGAGGAAGGAACGGACCTCGGCCGCCAGCTCGCGTAGCTGGTCGGGGGTGAGGTCATCGAGGTCGCGGGGTCCGCGAATGCCGGGTAGGAGAGCCATACGACTCCTCTCGTGCGGTATGCGCGGGGGCGCGCGTACGGGTCGATTCTAGTCTCGGGGGCTGGCCGGAGCCCGGCAAAGGCTTGCGTCCGCCGACCTCGCATGCGCGTGAGTCGCCGGCATCTGTCGCCTCGGCTCGCTCGTGAGCGACAAACACTGGCGACTCACGCATCGGAAAACGAAGGCGCCCCGGGAGGCGAAGCTCCCGGGGCGCCTTCCTGTGGTGTCAGACGAGCGAACGCAGCACGTACTGCAGGATGCCGCCGTTGCGGTAGTAGTCGGCCTCACCGGGGGTGTCGATGCGGACCACGGCGTCGAACGTGATCGTCTGCTTGCCCTCGGGCGAGAACTCGCTCGGCTCGGCGGTGACCTTCACGGTCTTGGGCGTGACGCCCTCGTTGAGCTGCTCGATGCCCTCGATCGAGACGATCTCGGTGCCGTCGAGACCCAGCGACTTCCAGCTCTCGCCGGCCGGGAACTGCAGCGGCACGACGCCCATGCCGATGAGGTTGGAGCGGTGGATGCGCTCGAAGCTCTCGGTGATGACGGCCTTCACGCCGAGGAGGTTGGTGCCCTTGGCCGCCCAGTCGCGCGACGAGCCCGAGCCGTATTCCTTGCCGCCGAAGATCACCAGCGGGATGCCCTGATCCTGGTAGTTCTTGCTCGCGTCGTAGATGAACGACTGCGGGCCGCCCTCCTGCGTGAAGTCACGGGTGTAGCCACCCTCGACGACGGTCCCGTCGTTGACCGCGGCGGTGAGCTCGTTCTTCAGGCGGATGTTGGCGAACGTGCCGCGGATCATGACCTCGTGGTTGCCACGGCGCGAGCCGTAGGAGTTGAAGTCCTTCTGCGCGACGCCGTGCTCGGTGAGGTACTGCGCGGCCGGGGTGCCGGCCTTGATGTTGCCGGCCGGGCTAATGTGGTCGGTCGTGACCGAGTCGCCCAGGGTCGCCATGACGCGTGCACCGGTGATGTCGGTGACCGGCGACGGCTCCATCGACATGCCGTCGAAGTAGGGAGCCTTGCGCACGTACGTGGAGTCGGCATCCCACTCGAAGACCGGGCCGGTCGGCGTCGGCAGGTTCTTCCAGCGCTCGTCACCCTCGAAGACGGTGGCGTACTGCTGGATGAACTGCTCGCGCGAGATCGACGCGTCGATGATGGTCTGCACCTGGTCGGGCGCGGGCCAGATGTCCTTGAGGAACACGTCGTCGCCGTTCTGGTCCTTGCCCAGGGCGTCGGTCTCGAAGTCGAAGTTCATCGAGCCCGCGAGCGCGTAGGCGACGACCAGCGGCGGGGATGCCAGGTAGTTCATCTTCACGTCGGGGCTGATGCGACCCTCAAAGTTGCGGTTGCCCGAAAGGACGGCCGTGACGGCGAGGTCGTTCTCGTTGATGGCCTCGGAGACCTCTTCGATCAGCGGACCGGAGTTTCCGATGCAGATCGTGCAGCCGTAGCCGACGGTGTAGAAGTCGAGTCCCTCGAGCGCCTTGTCGAGGCCGGACTTCTCGTAGTAATCGGTGACGACCTTCGAGCCCGGGCCGAGCGTCGTCTTGACCCACGGCTTGCGCTTCAGGCCCTTGTCGACGGCGTTCTTGGCGAGCAGACCCGCCGCGATCATGACCGAGGGGTTCGACGTGTTCGTGCACGAGGTGATCGCCGCGAGGGTGACCGCACCGTTGTCGAGCAAGTAGGACTGGCCCTCGGGCGTGGTGACCTTGACCGGGTTCGACGCGTTGGCGGGGTGACCGGACGAGATCAGCACCTCTCTCTCGGTCACGTGCTCGTGCTCTTCGCCGGGGACGGAGCCCGGGTCGGATGCCGGGAACGTGCCGTCGACCTCGAGGTCGACGACCGAGTCGGACACCGCGCCGCCGGCGTAGTTGAGGATGTCCTTCTCGAACTGGTTCTTGGCCTCGGAGAGCAGGATGCGGTCCTGCGGACGCTTCGGACCGGCGATCGAGGGGACGACCGTCGACAGGTCGAGCTCCATGTACTCGCTGAACACGAGCTCACGGGCGGGGTCGTGCCAGAGCTTCTGCTCCTTGGCGTACGCCTCGACGAGGGCGACGGTCTGCTCGTCGCGACCGGTGAGACGCAGGTAGTCGAGCGTGACGTCGTCGATGGGGAACATCGCGGCGGTGGAGCCGAACTCGGGGCTCATGTTGCCGATGGTCGCGCGGTTCGCGAGCGGCACCGAGGCGACGCCCTCACCGTAGAACTCGACGAACTTGCCGACGACGCCGTGCTTGCGCAGCATGTCGGTGATGGTGAGCACCACGTCGGTCGCGGTGACGCCGGCGGGGATCTCGCCGGAGAGCTTGAAGCCGACGACGCGCGGGATGAGCATCGACACGGGCTGGCCCAGCATGGCCGCCTCGGCCTCGATGCCGCCGACGCCCCAGCCGAGCACGCCCAGGCCGTTGACCATCGTGGTGTGCGAGTCGGTGCCGACGCAGGTGTCGGGGTAGGCGCGCAGGACGCCGTCGACGGTGCGGTCGTAGATGACCTTGGCCAGGTGCTCGATGTTGACCTGGTGCACGATGCCGGTGCCCGGGGGGACGACCTTGAAGTCGTCGAACGCGGTCTGGCCCCAGCGGAGGAACTGGTACCGCTCGCCGTTGCGCTCGTACTCGATCTCGACGTTGCGCTCGAGGGCGTTCTCGCTGCCGAAGAGGTCGGCGATGACGGAGTGGTCGATGACCATCTCGGCGGGCGAGAGCGGGTTGATCTTGTTCGGGTCGCCGCCGAGGGCGGTGACCGCCTCGCGCATGGTTGCGAGGTCGACGATGCAGGGAACGCCGGTGAAGTCCTGCATGACCACGCGGGCGGGCGTGAACTGGATCTCGGTGTCGGGGTCGGCCTCGGGAACCCACGAGCCGAGCGCCTCGATCTGCTCCTTCGTGACATTGGCGCCGTCTTCGGTGCGGAGCAGGTTCTCCAGCAGCACCTTGAGGCTGAAGGGGAGCTTCTCGTGACCGGCGACCGTGTCGATCCGGAAGATCTCGTAGTCGGTGCTGCCGACTGTCAGGGTGCTCTTGGCACCGAAGCTGTCAACCGTGGACACGATCGTCTCCTTCGTCGGCGAATGCGCAGGCGTCGGCCCGCTCTCGACCATCTTCCCCGCCCTGCTCGGCCGACACCAGGAAGGTCGACCTAACCGTACGAGGGGACGGATTTATCTTGATGTCAAGATAATATCAGGACTCGCGGCGCGGGGAGAGGGAACGCACCACGAGCCACGTGACGGCCAACATGGGGGCGAAGAGCGGGAGCCCCATGACGATCTTGAGCGTGCCGAGAGCGGTCACGTCTCCCGCGAAGTACAGCGGCAGCTGGACGGCCAAGCGCGCCGCGAACAACGCCGCCCACGCCAGCGACAGCCACGTGTAGGCCAGACGCTTGCGGCGGTCCGCACGCCAGCGCGTGCCCTCGCCGAGCAGGTATCCCGCGGCCAGTCCGATGAGAGGCCAGCCGATCAGCGCCGACACCAGGAACGCGGTGCCGTAGGCGCCGTTGGTGAAGAAGCCGAAGACGAAGTTGTCCTGCCCGCGCCCGGTCACCAGCGCCAGCACGGCGGCACCGGCGGTGGCGAGCAGGCCGCCGATCGCGGCGCTCGGCGGCGACTTCGCGATCAGGCGCGCGAGAGTGAACACGACCGCGAGCCCGACCGACACTCCGAGACTCAGCCAGAGGTTGCCCTGGCGCGTCTCGGGGTCGATCGTGAGGGTGAACAGCACGACGAACGCCAGCGACGGCAGCACCGATTCGAGGATGCCGCGCACTCCCCCCATCGCCGACCACACGGCGGCACCCGTGGAACCGTGCTTCGCGGGGTCGAGACCCGCGCGTCGTGCGGCATTGCCGAGGGCCGCACCGACACTGTCGGCCGCGGACGGCGGCTCGAGCGGCACCCGGTCGCCGTCGGACGCCGGCCTGGTCGCGTCGTCGCTCATGCGGAGCCGGGGGTCGTCGGCATCCGGAGCGGGATGAGGTCGCGCGGGGGCATCGGCGAGGTGCCCCGCACCACGACGATCGAGCGGAAGAGGTCCTCGACCGCCGCCGCAGCCTCGATGTCGCTGGTCGCCGCTCCCCCGACGACGCCCCGCAGGAACCATCGCGGACCGTCGACGCCCACGAACCGCGCCAGACGCTTCGACGAGTTGTCGGTGCCGGCCATGACCGGCACCTCGGCGAGCAACTCGGGGCCGAGCGGTCCCTGGCGCTCCTCGACGCGACCGCCCTGCTGCTTCACCTGCTGGCGGATCTGTTCGCGCGTCTCCTCCCACAGGCCGCTCGAGCGCGGCGCGGCGAAGGGCTGCACCTGCAACGTGGAGTCGGCGTAGTCGAGGCCCACGGCCACGATGCGCTTGGTCTGCTCCTCGACCTCGAGGCGCAGGTTCAGACCCTCGCGCGGCAGGATCTTGATGCCGCCCAGGTCGATGTAGGGCCGCACCGGATTTGCCTCGGCCTCGTCGAAGGGGCCGGTGCTCTCACGGTCGAGCGGCGCGCTCTTGGCGGGCGGTGTCGTGTCGGCGACGGGCTCGAGATCGTCGGGAGTGGGCTGGGGGTCGGTCATCGGGTGCTCCCTTGCAGGCTCTGATATCCGCTCGATCCGAAGCCGCCCTGGCCGCGCACGCTCTCGGGGAGTTCGTCGACGGGGACGAAGCGCACGGAAGGGACGGGCATCACGATGAGCTGGGCGATGCGGTCTCCGACCGCGATGTCATATGCCTCGTCGAGGTCTGTGTTCAGCAGGGCGACCTTGATCTCGCCGCGGTACCCGGCGTCGATCGTCCCCGGGGAGTTGACGATCGTGATGCCGTGCTTCGCAGCGAGGCCGCTGCGCGGAACCACGAAGGCGGCGAACCCCTCGGGGAGCGCGATGCGCACCCCGGTGGAGACGAGCGCGCGGCGCCCGGGCTCCAGCCGAACGTTCTCGGCGGCGGTCAAGTCGGCTCCGGCGTCACCGGGGTGGGCGAAGACCGGGAGCTCGGATGCGACAATGAGGACGTCCACCGTTTCGGTCACCCCACGAGGGTAATGCAGAAGAGGGGGTGCGGCATCCGCACCGCAACCGAGTATCGCGAGCGATTGAGTCCGTCTCTGTGGGCGCTCGTCGCTGCCGCCGTGTGCGGGCCGATGGCCGCCGTCGTCTTCTCTCCGCTGGACACGACGCTCGCCCTGTTCGTCGGGCTGGTCGTCTCGGTCGCGATCGTGGCGGCACTTCTGGTGTTCTCGCCGGTCGTGGAGGTGCGTGACGCGGAGCTGCGCGCCGGTCGGGCGCACATCCCGGTCGATCTGCTGGGCGACCCCGTCGGCCTGGTGGCCGAGGAGGCCCGCACGGCCCGTGGGAGTGGTCTCGACCACCGGGCGTGGCATGTGATCCGTGGCGGGATCGACGGCATCGTCACGGTTCCCGTGACCGATCCCGACGATCCGACGCCGTCATGGGTGGTGTCCACCCGCACGCCGGATCGCCTCGTGGCGGCGATCCAGCGCGCTCAGGTCAGGCTGCGCACTCCAGGCAGATGAAGCCGGGGCCGCTCTCCTCCGCGATCTGGGAGCGGTGCTTCACCAGGAAGCAGTTCATGCAGGTGAACTCGTCCTCCTGGGCGGGGAGGACGACGACATCGAGCTCGATGTCGGAGAGGTCGGCGCCGGGCAGTTCGAAGCCCGAGGGGTTGTCGGCATCCTCGTTGTCGATCGACCCCGACGCCTTGTCGGGCACGCGCTCTTTGAGGGCCTCGATCGACTCGCTGTCGTCCTCGGTCTTGCGCGGTGCGTCGTAATCGGTTGCCATGCGTGCAGGTCTCTACTTCCGGATTTCGTGGTGCTGTGCCCCATCGGGTGCCCGATCGGGCGGCGATAGTTTGCATGACACGTCTTCGATAAGCAAATGCTCTTGACCGGGACTGCGTGTCGCGCGAGGCGTGAAACTCGCGGCGCGCCCGCGATATTCCCGGGAACGGCGGGGCGGGCATGTCAGCATGGGCGCTGACCGCAGATCGGAGGGGTGTTTCGCATGGAACAGCTCAAAGTCATCGGAACCGAGGATGACGTCCTCGTCGTTGCGACCCAGGCGGGCGAGCGCTTCGCTCTGCCGCTCGGCGAGGTGCTGCGCGCCGAGGCGCGCCGCGCGCGCCGAGACCGCGACGACGACGACCGCGCCCCGCGTCCCAGCCCCCGCGAGATCCAGGCGCACATCCGGGCCGGGATGTCCGCGCGCGAGGTGGCGACGCTTCTGAACGCCCGCGTGGAGGACATCGAGCGTTTCGAGGGCCCCGTGCTGGCCGAGCGCGAGCACGTCGTCAGCCAGGCCCTCGCCGTGCCGGTGCTGCTGGGCGGCACCCTGGAGCACGACGCCCCCGTCACCTTCGGGACGGCCGTCCGCGCCAAGCTCGCCGAGGCCGGCGCCTCCGCTGAGCGGTGGACGAGCTGGAAGGAGGGCACGAGCTGGATGGTCAAGCTCGAGTTCACCGCCAACGGCATCGACCACGACGCGCGCTGGGGATTCGATCCCCGCCGCGCCTCCCTCTCCCCCCAGAACGCCGACGCCATCCAGCTGTCGCGGCAGGGTTCGCTTCCCGAGGGGCTCATCCCGCGCCTGCGCGCGTTGGACAGCGTGCAGAAGGACGAGTCCCGGTTCGACAGCGGATCGTTCGGTCCGCGACGTCTCGACATCGAGGATGAGCCGGGCGTGGAGGCCACCGGACCGGTCGCCACGGCTGTCCAGGCTGCCGCGATCAAGCGCGCGCCCGACGCCCCGGTGACCTCATCGGAGACCGCCGACCTGCTCGAGGCACTGCGCCGTCGGCGCGGTCAGCGCGAGCCGCTGCCGGGCTCGGGCGAGGTCGAGCCCGAGCCGCGTCCGGTCGGTCCCCCGGTCGCACTCTTCGATGCGGTCGAGCCGGTGTTCACCGCCGAACCCGAGGCTCCGACGCCGGAGCCGGAGCGTCCGCAGGCGGACACGGCCCGTCGGGCCAAGGGGCGGCCGTCGATGCCGTCGTGGGACGAGATCGTCTTCGGCGCCCGTTCCGACGAGAGCTGACCGCGCCGGCGGACCGCCTGCCGCGCCCGCCGGCGGGCCGTCGTGCGAAGCGTCGTGCGTGGGGTTCGGCATCCCGGATTGGCGGTCGCCCCGCGGATGGACGGATGCCGACGGCGCGGTACGACCGCTGGTCTCAGGCGAACGCGCCCAGGCGCAGGAGCGGAACCGTGCGCTCCTCGTCGGTCAGGGAGCCGTGCTGCCCCACCATCCTCTGCGGGCGCTTGTCGGTCTCGCGGTCGTCGTAGTACGCGAAGCGGCCCCGGGGTGCGACCAGGACGTCGCCGATGCGCGGGCGCACGTCGTCGTCCACCGGACCGAAGAGCCCCGCCTCGATCGCCTCGTCACGCGTGAGGACCCAGGCTCGCGCGGCCTCGTGCTCCTTCCAGGCGGCGGCCACGGCATCCGCCCGCTCTTCACCGGCGTACAGGTGGAGCATGCGGGGTTCTCCGCCGATGAGGTCGACTCCCTCGAGCAGCGGGTCGCCCTCGCGGAGCAGGACGTGTCTGCGCGCCGGGACGTCCACCATGCCGTGGTCGGCCGTGACGAGCACGCCCGTGCGCGAATCGACGGTCTCGGCGAGCCGTCGCGCGGCGGTGTCGATCCGCTCGAGGGCATCGGTCCACCGGTCGGACTCCCAGCCGTCGCGATGGCCCGCGGTGTCGAGTTCGGGAGCGTAGAGGTAGGTGACGGACCCCGGATGCCGTGCGGCGAGGTCCGCGGCGAGTCGCACCCGCTCGTCGAGGTCGTCGGACGGGAAGAACGCCGCTCCCCGCAGCGTCGCTTCCGTGAACCCGCTACCGGTGTAGCTCGGCTTGGAGACCACGAAGGCGCGGCCGACGCGCGAGGCGAAGAGCGGCTCGCGACGCTGCCACGACAGCGGGTCGAGGCCGTCGGTCTCCCATCCGTGCAGCTGGTTCGACGCGATCAGGGTGCCGGGGATGCGCGTGCGATACCCGACGATGCCGTGGCTGCCCGGGCCGACGCCGGTCAGCAGGCTCGTCAGGGCCGCCGCGGTGGTCGAGGGGAACACCGTCCGTGCGACGTCGCGGCGACCGCCGGCCGCCGCGAGGAACCGCGCGTGCCCACGGCGGGCGGCCAGGTTGTGCGCACCGAGGCCGTCCACGAGGAACACGATGACGCTGCGGGCGGGGGCGAACCAGTCGGAGGTGCCGTCCAGCGCAGCGAGCGACTGCGTCATGACCTCGGTGAGGCTCCGAGAGCGCGGCGGGTCCGCCGGTAGGCTGAGTGACATCGGAGCAAGTCTTCCATACGGCTCCCGACCCCCGTCCGCGCCGGACGCCCGCCCGACCCGAGGCCGCCATTCATGCCCGATTCCCGTTCTTCCTCTCCCGTGACCGAGCGCATCGAAGACGTCGACGTCTCGACGGAGATGCAGGGGTCGTTCCTCGAGTACGCCTACTCGGTCATCTATTCGCGTGCCCTGCCCGACGCCCGCGACGGGCTCAAGCCCGTGCAGCGCCGCATCCTCTACCAGATGGCCGAGATGGGGCTGCGTCCCGATCGAGGGCACGTCAAGAGCGCGCGCGTCGTCGGCGAGGTGATGGGAAAGCTCCACCCGCACGGCGACGCACCCATCTACGACGCTCTCGTGCGACTCGCGCAGCACTTCACGCTGCGTGTGCCGCTGGTCGACGGCCACGGCAACTTCGGCTCGCTCGACGATGGGCCCGCCGCCTCGCGATACACCGAAGCGCGCCTCGCGCCCCCCGCGCTCGCGCTGACGGAGACGCTCGACGAGGACGTCGTCGACTTCATCCCCAACTACGACGGCCAGTTCCAGCAGCCCGAGGTGCTGCCCGCGGCCTTCCCGAATCTGCTGGTGAACGGCGCGACGGGCATCGCGGTCGGTATGGCGACCAACATGGCTCCGCACAACCTCGTCGAGGTCGTCGCGGCGGCGACGCACCTGCTCCAGCATCCGGATGCCACGGTGGAGGAGCTCATGGAGTTCGTCCCCGGACCCGACCTGCCCACGGGGGGCATCATCGTCGGCCTCGACGGCATCAAGGACGCTTACACGAACGGGCGCGGGACGTTCCGCACGCGCGCGAAAGCGTCGATCGAATCCCTCGGTCCGCGGCGCACCGGCATCGTCATCACCGAGCTGCCGTATCTCGTCGGCGCGGAGCGGGTGATCGAGAAGATCAAAGACGCCGTGCAGGCGAAGAAGCTCACGGGGATCGCCGACGTCACCGACCTCTCGGACCGTCACCACGGTCTGCGGCTGGTCATCGGCATCAAGACGGGCTTCGACCCCAAGGCCGTGCTCGAGCACCTGTACCGGCTGACGCCGCTCGAAGACTCGTTCGGCATCAACAACGTCGCGCTCGTCGACGGACAGCCGCAGACGCTGGGGCTGAAAGACCTGCTCCGCGTGTACCTCGACCACCGCATCCGCGTGGTCACCCGCCGCAGCCAGTACCGCCTGGCGCGCAAGCGCGAGCGCCTCCACCTCGTCGAGGGCCTGCTCATTGCGATCCTCGACATCGACGAGGTCATCCAGGTCATCCGCTCCTCCGACGACGGCGAGGCCGCACGCACGCGCCTGCAGGAGGTCTTCGATCTGTCGCATGCGCAGGCCGAGTACATCCTCGAGCTGCGGCTGCGGCGCCTGACGAAGTTCTCGCGGATCGAGCTCGAGGCCGAGCGCGACCAGTTGAACGCCGAGATCGCCGAGCTCGTCGAGCTGCTCGGCAGCGAGACCCTGCTGCGTCAGCAGGTGGCGCGAGAACTGGATGCCGCCGCGGAGGCGTACGGCACTCCTCGGCGCACCATGCTGTTGAACGGCGGGCCCGTCCAGCCGCGATCGGCGCGGGCCGCGGCCGCCGCCGACCTGCAGATCGCCGACGCTCCCTGCCGCGTGTACCTCTCGGTGACGGGACGCATGGTCCGCGCCGAACTCGTCACCGATGCGCCGGGAGGCGGAGTCGTCGCGCCCACGCGGAGGTCGAAGCACGACGCGATCCTCTCGTCGGTCGACACGACCACGCGCGGCGACATCGGCGCGGTGACCTCCGCCGGCCGCCTCGTGCGGTTCTCCCCCGTCGATCTGCCCTCGGTGCCCGCCAATTCGGTTCAGATGGGCGCGGGGATGAAGGTCGAGCAGTACCTCCCGCTCGGGAAGGGCGAACAGATCGTCGCCCTCGTCCCGCTCGTCGGTGGTCCCACGATCGCCCTCGGTACGGAGCAAGGCGTGGTCAAGCGCGTCGCCGCGAGCGAGCTGGGCACCAAGGACGAGATCGAGATCATCGCGCTTCGAGACGGCGACCGGGTGGTGGGCGCAGCGCCCGCCGGCGACAACGCCGAACTCGTCTTCGTCGCCAGCGACGCGCAACTGCTGCGATTCGACGCCTCGTCGGTCCGCCCGCAGGGACGCTCGGCCGGAGGCATGGCCGGCATCCGGTTGTCGGACGGTGCGCGCGTGATCGCCTTCGCGGTCGTCGGTGCGTCGGCGTTCGACGCGGTGGTGGTGACGATCGCCGGCTCGTCGGCGGCTCTCGCCGGAACGGATGCCGGGAGCGCGAAGGTCTCGGCGTTCACCGAGTTCCCGGCGAAGGGGCGTGCCACGGGCGGCGTGCGTGCGCAGCGTCTGCTGCGCGGTGAGGACGCCCTCGTGCTCGCCTGGGTCGGCACCGAGCCGCGCGCGGTCGGCAGCGACGGATCGGTGCGGACGCTGCCCGACTCGGGCGCGAAGCGCGACGCGTCGGGTCAACCGCTCGACGCGGTCGTCGGTGGGATCGGCACCGTCGTGCGCTGAGCACGCGCCGGCAGACGTCCGGGAGGGGCGATCCCCTTCCTGGCCGCGGCGCTGCCCGTGCCCGGCTGCGGGATTGCCGGGGACGCGCCGGTGGGGACGGTGTCGTCGCGGCGTGTCGTGCGGGACCTCTGCCGTTGCGCACGCGGAGCGATCCCGTGCCGCGGCGACGGTCAGACGTCGATGCTCTCCCGGGCCAGCCGGTCGCTCGAGTCGATGATGAACTCGCGCCGGGGTGCGACCTCGCTGCCCATCAACAGGTCGAACACCTCGGCTGCCCGCTCGATGTGTTCCACCTGCACCCGGCGAAGGGTGCGGCCGGCGCGGTCCATCGTGGTGGTCGCGAGCTGGTCGGCATCCATCTCTCCGAGGCCCTTGTACCGCTGAATGGGTTCCTGCCAGCGCTTGTTCGACTTCTTCAGCCGGGCGAGGAGGGCGTGGAGCTCCTGCTCGCTGTAGGTGTAGATCGTCTCGTTCGGCTTCGACCCCGGGTTCATCACGATCACGCGGTGCAACGGGGGAACCGCGGCGAACACCCGTCCGGCTTCCACGAGCGGACGCATGTAGCGGAAGAACAGCGTGAGGAGCAGCGTGCGGATGTGCGCTCCATCGACGTCGGCGTCGCTCATCAGGATGATCTTGCCGTAGCGGGCCGCGCTGAGGTCGAACGAGCGCCCGGAGCCGGCGCCGATCACCTGGATGATCGAGGCGCACTCGGCGTTCGAGAGCATGTCGCTGATCGAGGCCTTCTGCGTGTTGAGGATCTTGCCGCGGATGGGCAGCAGCGCCTGATACTCGCTGTTGCGGGCATCGCGTGCGGTGCCGAGCGCGGAGTTCCCCTCGACGATGAACAGCTCGGAGTTCTCGACGTCGTTCGAGCGGCAGTCGACGAGCTTCGACGGAAGCGACGACGATTCCAGCGCGTTCTTCCGGCGCTGCGTCTCTTTGTGCGTGCGCGCCGAGATCCGTGCCTTCATCTCGGACACGATCTTCTCGAGCAGCAGGGCGGTCTGCGTCTTGTCGTCGCGCTTGACGGAGGCGAACCGCGCCGCGAGTTCTTTCTGGACGACGGATGCCACGATCTGGCGCACGGCCGGAGTGCCGAGCACCTCTTTGGTCTGACCCTCGAACTGCGGTTCGGGGAGGCGCACGGTCAGCACAGCGGTGAGCCCCGCGAGCAGGTCGTCTTTCTCGACCTTGTCGTTGCCGACCTTGAGCTTGCGGGCGTTCTGCTCGACCTGGGCCCGCAGCACCTTCATCAGGCCCTGCTCGAAGCCCTGCTGGTGCGTGCCGCCCTTGGGCGTGGCGATGATGTTGACGAAGGACCGCGACGTGGTGTCGTAGCCGGTGCCCCATCGCACCGCGATGTCGACCTCGCACTCCCGCTGCACCTCGGTGGGGACCATGGAGCCGCCCGGCTGCAGAACGGGCACCGTCTCGCTGAAGGTGCCGGTGCCGGTGAGACGCCACGTGTCGGTGATCGCGGCGTCGGGTGCGAGGAAGTCGGCGAACTCCGAGATCCCGCCGTCGAAGCGGTAGCTCGTCTCGATGCGCTCCTCGGCGCGGTCGTCGAGCACGACGATCTCGAGCCCCGGCACGAGGAAGGCCGTCTGGCGCACGCGCTGGACGAGCTCGTCGTGGCCGAAGGCGGCATCCTTCGTGAAGATCTGCCGGTCGGCCCAGTAGCGGATCCGCGTCCCCGTCACCCCTCGCGGTGCCTTGCCGACCACGCGCAGCTCGCTGCTGCGTTCGAACGGTGTGAACGGCGAGTCGGGGCCGTCTCCCGCGAAGGTTCCGGGCTCTCCGCGGTGGAATGACATGGCGTACGTCTTGCCACCGCGGTCGACCTCGACGTCGAGGCGCTCCGACAGCGCGTTCACGACCGACGCGCCCACGCCGTGCAGACCACCGGATGCCGCGTACGAGCCGCCGCCGAACTTGCCGCCGGCGTGCAGCTTGGTGAAGACGACCTCGACACCGGTGAGACCGGTGCGGGGCTCCACATCGACCGGGATGCCGCGGGCACGGTCGCGCACCTCGACGCTGCCGTCGGCGTGCAAGACGATGTCGATGC
Source organism: Microbacterium proteolyticum (assembly GCF_030818075.1). NCBI lineage: Bacteria > Bacillati > Actinomycetota > Actinomycetes > Micrococcales > Microbacteriaceae > Microbacterium > Microbacterium proteolyticum. The sequence goes on from NZ_JAUSZZ010000001.1 coordinate 2,508,016, forward strand.
GCGAGCCGTGGCCGGCGAGAGCCTCGTCGACGGAGTTGTCGATGATCTCCCAGAGGCAGTGCATGAGGCCGCGGGAGTCGGTGGAGCCGATGTACATCCCCGGGCGCTTGCGCACGGCTTCGAGGCCCTCGAGGACCTGCAGGTGGTGGGCGGAGTACTCGGACGTCACGGTTGCCCAGCGTAATCGGGGCCGCCGACATCGCCTGCCAGACACACAGCGTGCTCGGGTCACCGTACGCGCACAGCGAAATGTGATCAAGCTGCGGCATAGGGGAAACATCCGCGTGGTTGTATATGGAGACTCGCCCACGATCACCTGAGGAGGGCACCCGAGATGACCACCACGACTGCACCCGAAGCGTCTGTCCTCGACCACCGCCTGACGGCGGCGGATCGCTGCGACTCCTGCGGCGCTCAGGCCTACATCGCCGCCGAGGTCAACGGCAGCGAACTGCTGTTCTGCGCGCACCACGGCCGCAAGTACGAAGAGAAGCTCCGCAGCGTCGCCACCTCGTGGCACGACGAGACGGCGCGTCTCACCACCGCCGACTGAGATCTTTCCGCACGAACGGGCTCCGGCCGCTTTTGATGAAGCGGAACCGGAGCCCGTTCCGTGTTCAGTGCACGTATTCGCGAGGGAGCGAGGGCGATACGCGCAGCGCGATCTCCTCGCCGATCGTGTCGATCCGTTCCGCCAGGTCGGTCGCGCTGTGCAGGCCTCCCCGACCGAACACGACGACCTCGTCTCCGACGCGGGCGTCATCCCACGGGGCGATGGCGGTCGAGGTGGCGCCGATCGCCTCGACGCGGCGGGGACCACCCGGGGTGGCGACGTCGAAGCGGCCGCTCAGCGCGCTCGGGAGGCCGTGCAGCCCGCCGACATCGAGGTGCGCGCCGGCGGCATCGACCGCGACGACGCACGCGACCAGGCCCGCGATCGGCTCGATACCCAGATCCGCTTCGCCCGGGCCCCCGGCGGGACGGATGCCGTACGAGAACGCCCCCACCCGCACGAGGTCCTCCCGGAACTCACCGCGTGCGAAGCCGGCCGCGCTGGCGGCCAGGTGCGAGTAGCGGGGCGTGAGGCCTGCCGCGCGGGCCGCGTCGCGCGCAGCGAGGAAGAGAGCGCGGGCGTCGTCGTCGTCGGCATCCGAGGCTTCGGAGATGTGCGACCAGATCCCCTCGAGCACTGCGCGCCCCTCGGCGACGAGGCCCGCGGTGCGGGCGAGGGCGGCGTTCCAGCGTTCGGGACGGATGCCGTTGCGATGCAGCCCCGTGTCGATCTTGAGGTGGACGCGGGCCGGGGCGGGCGGGAGCGTCGCCAGATCGTCGAGCAGCGCCTCGTCGCCGATGCCGAGGTCGAGGTCGGCCGCGACACCGGCCGCCAGATCGTCGGCTCCGCCGAGGAGCCAGACGAAGATCCGTGCCTCGGGCCCGACGACGGCGCGCACGGCGGAGCCGGTGACGACGTCGAATGCTCCGAACCAGCGCACGCCCTCGTCCCAGGCCCGGCGGACCAGTACCTCGAGCCCGTGGGCGTACGCGTCGTCCTTGACGACGAGCATGTGCGTGGCGGGCGCGACGGCCTCGCGCACGCGGACGAGGTTGCGGGCGAAGGCCTCGAGGTCGACGCGGTACACCGCACTCACGTGGTCACCCGGCGATCGGCACGTGCGCCCACGACGGCGATGATCTCGGCCGCGCTCCAGCCTGTGGCATCCGTCCACTCGTGTAGCGAAGGGTGCCCGTGGGCCGGGTCGCCGAAGAAGACCACCTCCGTGCCGCGGTCGACGGTGGTCTCGCCGACGTCGACGACGCAGACGTCCATCGCCACGCGGCCGACGATGGGGTGCCGGCGACCGTCCACCGAGACCGTCGCGGCGTTGCCGAGGGCGCGGACGACACCTTGCGCGTAGCCACCCGTCACCAGCGCGACCGTCGTGTCGCGCGATGCCCGATGCGTGTAGCCGTACGAGACGCCCTCGCCCCGCAGCAGCGGCTTGGTGCCCAGGGCGCGGCCGCGCAGCGACAGCACCGGCTCTGCACCGGATCCCGGCAGACCGAACAGGCGCGCTGCGTCGAGGCCCGCGGCATCCATCTCGAGATCAGAGAGGACGGATGCCACCCACGCAGCGCCGTGGCCCCAGGCGTCGGCGGCGAGAACGTCGTCGACGCCGCCTGTCGCGCCCGGAGCATTGCGTCGCAGCGCGGTCTCGGACACCAGCGCCAGCGGTGCCACTCCCCCGGCCCCGGACGTGCGAGCGGGGAGCGTGGAGGTCACCCATCTAGACTAACGGGGTCCGTCATCCCCGACCCCGGAGCGTGCATGCCAAGCCAGGGCTTCTCCCCCGTCACCCGCCTTCGCTACCTCGCCGACCGCGCCCGCCGCATCGACGTGGGCTCGGTGATCGAGCGGGCCAAAGAGGCCTCGGCGCAGCACGGCAAGTCGATGCCGCTCGTCGTGGCCGACATGCTCTTCCAGGCCGGCGTGAAGAACGTGGGTTTCCAGGACTACATCGACTACGACTTCGCGATCCTGACCCCGGCCGAACGTGCGACCTACATGACGCACCCCGTGTCGAACCAGATCTCGCAGAAGTACGACCACCCCGACTACCGCGGCATCTTCCAGGACAAGGTGGCCTTCGACCGCCGTTTCAGCGACTTCCTGCGTCGAGACTGGATGGTGGTGGATGCCGACAATGCCGACGATCTGCGCGCATTCACCGAGCGCCTCGGCACCATCGTCACCAAGGAGCCGGTCGGCCAGGCTGGAACCGGTGTACACCGCTACCATGCGGCCGAGGTCGAGGACTGGACCGAGTTCCACCGCGGACTCCTGGAGCGCGGCGAGATCCTCGTCGAGGAGGTCATCCGCCAGCACGACGACCTCGCCGCCGTCTGCCCCGGCACGGTCAACACCACGCGCGTGACAGCCTTCTTCGACGGTGAGAAGACGCACATCCTGGCGATGGCGCAGAAGTTCGGCCGCGGTGCGGTCAGCGACCAGATGACCTTCGGCGGCTTCTACACGATGCTCGACGAGAACGGCCACGCCGTCGGCGCCGGCTACGACTCGCACGGGCACGTGCACGAGCTGCACCCCGATTCGGGGGTGCGCATCGCCGACTTCCAGCTGCCGATGATCGACGAGGTCAAGGCGTTCGTCGATCAGGTCGCGCGCGTCGTGCCGCAGGTGCAGTACGTCGGCTGGGACATCGTCGTCGGCCCGGACGGCCCCGTGCTCGTCGAGGGCAACTGGGGCGCGGGCGTGTACGAGAACAAGCCGAGCGTCACCGGCATCCGCACCGGTCACAAGCCCCGCTACCGGGCAGCCATCGGCTTCTGAAGTCTCCGTGAGAAGGCCCGCCCCTGTACGGGGCGGGCCTTCTTCGCGCGCGCCTCGGAGCCATCCCTCGCTGACTCGGCCGCCGTGCCTCGCTGACTTGCCGCCGTGCCTCGCTGACTCGGCCGCCGTGCCTCGCTGACTTGCGCGAGATGTACGCCGCGGGGCGGGCGGGCCGGGCATATGGCGCAAGTCACGTGTGGTGTGGGCTCGGGGGTTCCCGGCCTGGTGTGGGTTCGGGGTTCCTGGTGACTTGCGTGGAATGTACGCCGTGCGGCGGGTCTGGCGGGCATATGGCGCAAGTCACGTGTGGTGTCGGTCCAGGGTCGCCGGTGACTTGCGTGGAATGTACGCCGCGGGGCGGGTGTGGCGGGCATATGGCGCACGTCACGTGGGGTGTGGGCTCGGGGGTTCCCGGTGGGGTGTGGGTTCGGGGTCCCCGGTGACTTGCGTGGAATGTACGCCGGGCGGCGGGTGTGGCGGGCATATGGCGCACGTCACGTGCGGTGTGGGCTCGGGGGTTCCCGGTGGGGTGTGGGCTCGGGGTTCCCGGTGACTTGCGTGGAATGTACGCCGTGCGGCGGGTGTGGCGGGCATAGGGCGCACGTCAGGGCCCGGGGGCGGTCCGCGTGGGGAGAATCTTGCGGCGCGGCGCGGCGTGGGGACAGCGGAAAGGCCCCGCCCCGCGAACGGGACGGGCCTTTCACGAGGGCTGTCAGTTGTGACGGACGATTCCGAGCGGCGTGGACTCGTGGCCCTGGCCCAGCGGGTTGTCCTTCAGGATCGCAACGAGACGCTTCTCGCCGGCCTTGTCGAGCGTCGAGCCGAGGATGTTGCCGCCCAGGTCGTTGATGTCGACCACGGCCACCTGCAGATCGCCGCCGAGCAGCGACTTCAGGCGGGCAGCCACCTCGCGCGGACGCTCCGGACCGAGCACGACGGCCTGGTTGTAGGGCGGGATGGTGCCGCTGGTCGGGCCGTCGATCGCGCGGGCCTTGTCTCCGGCGATGCGGTAGAAGTCGCCCTTGCGGCCGAAGCTCTTCGTCACGGCCGAGACGGCCGCCGCGACGAGGATGCGGGGCGTTCCGCACTCGCGCAGCGCCATCTCCATCGTCTCGGGCATGCCGAGACCGATGCCGTACGGCGTACGCGTGACGTACTTCGACAGGAACAGCGCGAGCTTGCGGGGCTTGATCGCGTCGAGCTTGTACGAGCGGCCCTGCGTGATCGCGACGATCTTCTCGGTGACGAACAGCAGGTCGCCCGGCTGCACGGCATCCTTCGCGTATTCGAGGATGAACGCGTCGAGGTCGTCGCCCGGCATGACGACCCGCGTGCGGATCGGGATACGGGCGTACGAGGTGCCCTCGACGGTACGGGTGAGCGCCTTGCCGGCGTTGGCCTCGCCGCTCATTCGAGGTAGTCCCGGAGCGACTGCGAGCGGCTGGGGTGACGCAGCTTCGCCATGGTCTTCGACTCGATCTGACGGATGCGCTCGCGCGTGACGCCGAACGTGTCGCCGATCTGGTCGAGGGTCTTGGGCTGACCGTCGCCGAGGCCGAAGCGCATGCGGATGACGCCCGCCTCGCGCTCGCTGAGCGAGTCGAGGAGCGATTCGAGCTGACGCTGCAGCATCGTGAAGCCCACGGCGTCAGCCGGAACGACCGCCTCGGTGTCCTCGATGAGATCGCCGAACTCGCTGTCGCCGTCCTCACCGAGAGGCGTGTGCAGCGAGATGGGCTCGCGCCCGTACTTCTGCACCTCGATGACCTTCTCGGGGGTCATGTCGAGCTCACGGCTGAGCTCTTCCGGGGTGGGTTCGCGACCGAGGTCCTGCAGCATCTGGCGCTGCACGCGCGCGAGCTTGTTGATGACCTCGACCATGTGCACGGGGATGCGGATGGTGCGGGCCTGGTCGGCCATGGCGCGCGTGATGGCCTGACGGATCCACCAGGTGGCGTAGGTCGAGAACTTGAAGCCCTTGGTGTAGTCGAACTTCTCCACGGCGCGGATGAGGCCCAGGTTGCCCTCCTGGATCAGATCCAAGAACTGCATGCCGCGGCCCGTGTAGCGCTTGGCGAGCGAGACGACGAGACGGAGGTTGGCACCCAGCAGGTGGCTCTTGGCGCGCTGACCGTCACGGGCGACCCACTGCAGGTCGAGACCGAGCTGGCTCGTCTTCTCCGCCGCCGACATGTTCGACAGCTTCTCTTCGGCGAACAGGCCCGCCTCGATACGCATGGCGAGCTCGACCTCTTCGGCCGCGTTCAGCAGCGGGACTTTACCGATCTGCTTGAGGTAGTCCTTGACCGGGTCGGCGGTGGCGCCGGTGATCTGCGCCGAGTAGACCGGGACGTCGTCCTCGTCGCTGGAGGAGATGACGATCGCGCCCTGCGGCAACGCCTCGGCGGGCTTGGCAGGAGCGTCTTCGTCTTCGTCGTCGTCGGACTTCTTCGCGTCGGTCTTGCCGGCGTCGTCGCTGTCTTCGACGTCGTCGTTGTCATCGGCCTCGAGGTCGACGTCGCCCTCTTCGTCGACCTCCTCGTCATCTTCGAGGTCGTCGTCGGCGGCCTTGGTCTTCGCCTTGGCAGGCGCGGCCTTCGCCTTGGCGGGGGCCTTCTTGGCCGGAGCCTTCTTCGCAGTCGTCTTCGTCGACGCCGTCACGGTCTCCTCGGAGTCCTCGAGCTCGGTGTCCTTCGCACTCCGGGAGCGGGTCTTGGTTGTCGTGCCTGCCACGTTTCGCCTTTCACCGGGAACGTACGTTGCACGGCCGCCGGTCGTTCTCGGACACTAGTAAGACCCTTGTCAAGTCCCGAGCCGAGGAGCGGGGGCTCCTGGTCCGGTTGACAACGGGTCAGGTTCTTCATTGTCTCACATCCTCGGACCGGCACTTGACGCGGACCAGGGATGTATGCGTAGACAACGCTCTGCGGCATCCATGCATTCCCGGATGCCGGGGACCTGGCATCCGAAGATGTCGGGGCGACCGCGGGGTCGAGGCGAGAGGCTCAGCCGAGCTTGCCGCGACGGTCGTCGTCGCCGGGTCGAGTCGCGAGGAAGCGCTCCAGTTCAGCGGCGAGCTCATCGGCGCTCGGCAGATCGCCCGTGTGGATGATCGGCGTCGCCTGCGTCGAGCCCGCCATATAGGCGTCGTAGCGCTCTTCCAGGTTCTCGAGCATGCGCGTGAGCTCGTCGCTCGCCTCGACCTGCTCGGTGACCTTGGTGAGGAACTCACGGTTCTCATCGCGCAGCACTTCACCCGAGAACACCAGGCCGGTGGCGACGGTGAGGCTGTCGAGGGCGGCCAGGGCGGCCGCCGGATACTCCGTGTCCCCCAGATAGTGGGGAACGAGCAGCGCGAAACCGGCGACCTTGGCGCCGGCTTCCGCGAAGCGGTATTCCAACAGGTGCCCGGCGGTGGAGGGCACCTGGGTATGCGGACGCCAGACGGAGTGAGCCTCGGCGAGATCGGGGCGGGTTCCGCTGACCGTGGTGCCGATCGGCCGGGTGTGCGGCACCGGCATGGGAATCGCATGCACCCAGGTCACCGAGGCGACCTGGAGCCCCGCGGCGAGTTCCAGGACCGACTCGGCGAAGGCTTCCCAAAGGAAGTCGGGCTCGTACCCCGCCAGGAGGAGGAACGCGTGTCCGAGCGAGTCGTGGGCGAGCGAGAGCTCCAGGCGAGCCGGACGGTAGTCGGTCAGGTGATCTTCGACGAACGTGATGAGCGGGCGCCGTGCGCGGTAATCGAGCAGGACGTCGTTGTCGAAGACGACGAGCGGGTTGGGGTCGAGATCGTTGCGGAAGTACTCGACCAGACGCGTCACCGCGCCACCGGCGTCGGTGAATCCGGTGAGGGCGATCACGAGCGGCAGGCCCGACGGCACGGGCGGCGCCGCGGGGGCACGGTCGTACAGCGGTGCGTATGCGGGCATAGCACCACTCTACGAGCGCTCCCGGATGGCTCGGCCGCGGTGCGTCCCGCTGCTAGCGAACACACCCGAACCTAGGATGGATGCCATGCCCTTCCCCTCCGTGGCGTACACCGACGCCCCCGTACGCGAGTCCGACGCCGACGCGATCCTCCTGATCGTCCCGACCCCCTCGGAGGGGGCACCCGACCCCGACGGATGGGACGGCCTCGGTGCCGCGCTCACGGCGGTCGGCTTCACGGGAGCGACCGGTTCGTTCCAGCGCGTGCATGTTCCCGGCGTGCAGACGCCGCTCGCTGTCGCGGGCGCGGGCACCGACCCGGGCGACGCCGCCCTGCGGGATGCCGCCGGCGTGGGACTGCGACAGCTCACGGGTTTCGCGCACGTCGCCGTCCAGGCCCTCGTCGACGCGCCGTGGCGCCCCCTCGCCGAGGGAGCGGCTCTCGGCGGTTACCGCTTCGCCGATTACAAGAAGAAGTCGCCGAAGCCGCGGGCATCGCGCGTGAGCGTCAGTGCCTCGGCGGCACCGTCCGCGAGCGACGAGGCGGCCGTTGCCGCCATCTCCGGCGCCGTGGCGCTGGTGAAGGATCTCGTGACCACCCCCGCCGAGTGGCTGGGGCCGGCCGACTTCGCCGAGGCCGCCGTCGCGGCCGTCGACGGTCTGCCGGTCGAGGTGGAGGTGCTCGACGAGGTCGCCCTGCGCGACGGCGGGTACGGCGGCATCCTGGGCGTGGGGCAGGGTTCGGATCGTCCGCCGCGTCTGGTGCGACTGGACTACTCCCCCGAGGGGGCGTCGCGTCGCGTCGCGCTCGTCGGCAAGGGCATCACGTTCGACACCGGCGGTCTCTCGCTCAAGCCCGCGGCATCCATGGTCGGGATGAAGTACGACATGTGCGGCGCGGCGACGGTGCTCGCCGTCTTCAAGGCTGCTGCCGAGATGCAGCTGCCGGTGCAGCTGAGCGCGTGGCTGTGCATCGCCGACAACATGCCGTCGGGCCGCGCGACGCGTCCCGGCGACGTGCTGCGTACGTTGGACGGCACGACGGTCGAGGTTCTCAACACCGACGCCGAGGGTCGTCTCGTCCTCGCCGACGGTCTGGCCGCCGCCAGCCGCGAGAAGCCCGATCTCATCGTCGACGTGGCGACGCTGACCGGGGCCATCACGGTCGCCCTCGGCACCCGCCACACCGGCGTCATGGGAGACGACGACGCGGTGGCCTCGTACCTGGCCGCGGCCGGCCGTGCCGCCGAGCTCGCGTGGCAGCTGCCGCTGCCCGACCACATGGTCGACGACCTCGACTCCCCCATCGCCGACCTGCAGAACGCGAAGATCGGCGACCCCGCCGGCGGATCGCTGTTCGCCGCCCTCTTCCTGCGTCACTTCGTCGGTCGCGTGTCCGAAGACGCCGACGCGGCCCGCATCCCATGGGTGCACCTGGACATCGCCGGCGTCGGCATGAACAAGTCGGCCCCCTTCGGGTACACCGACAAGGGGGTGACGGGCGCGACCGTCCGGACGCTGATCGAGCTGCTCACCGCGGAGAGCGCACGATGACCGAGCACTCCGCCGACGTCGTCGTCCTGGGCGGCGGAAGCGGCGGGTATGCGGCGGCGCTTCGACTCGCCGAGCTCGGGAAGGACGTCGTCCTCGTCGAGAAGGACAAGCTCGGCGGCACGTGCCTGCACCGCGGCTGCATCCCGACCAAGGCTCTGCTGCACGCGGGGGAGGTGGCGGACGCCGCCCGTGGCGCCGCCGACATCGGCGTCGACGTCACCCTCGCCGGGATCGACCCGGTCCGCGTCCGTGCGTACCGCGACGGCATCGTCGCCAAGAAGTTCAAGGGCCTCGAGGGCCTGGTCTCCGCGCGCGGCATTCGCGTCGTCTCCGGCGAGGGCACGCTCGAAGCCGGCCCTGCCGTGCGCGTCGGCGACGACGTCTACCGCGGATCCGACGTCATCCTCGCCACCGGCTCGTACAGCCGGAGCCTCCCGGGCCTCGAGATCGGCGGTCGCGTCCTCACGAGCGAACAGGCTCTCGATCTCGACGTCATCCCCGAGCGGGTCGTCGTGTTGGGCGGCGGAGTCATCGGCGTCGAGTTCGCCAGCGTCTGGCGTTCGTTCGGCGTCGACGTCACGATCGTCGAGGCACTCCCGCATCTGCTGCCCGCCGAGGACGTGTCCTCCAGCAAGGCGCTGGAGCGGGCGTTCCGCAAGCGCGGGATCGCGTTTCAGCTCGGTCGTCGTTTCGCGTCTCTCACGCAGACGCCGGATGCCGTGACCATCACGCTCGACGACGGTTCGGAGCTCTCGGCCGACTACGTCCTGGTCGCCGTCGGACGCGGACCCGCCACGGCGGGCCTCGGGTACGAGGAGGCGGGGGTCGTGCTCGACCGCGGGTTCGTGCAGACCGACGAGCGCCTGCGCACCGCCGCCGCGCACGTCTGGGCCGTGGGTGACATCGTGCCCGGCCTGCAGCTGGCTCACCGCGGGTTCCAACAGGGCATCTTCGTCGCCGAAGAGATCGCGGGTCTGTCGCCCGTGCTCGTACCCGACGTGGACGTCCCGCGCGTCGCCTACTCGCACCCGGAAGTGGCTTCCGTGGGGCTCACCGAAGCGCAGGCGCAGGATCGTTATGGATCCGAGGCCGTGAAGGCGTACGAGTACAACCTGGCCGGTAATGGCCGCAGCGAGATCATCGGCACGTCGGGCATCGTCAAGATCGTCCGTCGCGTCGACGGGCCGGTCGTCGGCGCCCATCTCGTGGGCGACCGAGTGGGCGAACTCATCTCGGAAGCGCAGCTCGCGGTGGGCTGGGAAGCGCACCCCGAAGACATCGCGCCGTTCGTCCACGCCCACCCGACCCAGAGCGAAGCGCTCGGCGAGGCATTCCTCGCCCTCGCCGGCAAGCCCCTGCACGCACTCTGACCACAACCGGTCACTAAGCTAGTTACCGCATCCGGTACGAAGGAGAACTATTCATGAGCACTTCCGTCGTCCTCCCCGCTCTCGGCGAGAGCGTCACCGAGGGAACGGTCACCCGCTGGCTCAAGCAGGTCGGTGACACCGTCCAGGAGGACGAGGGCCTGCTGGAGATCTCGACCGACAAGGTCGACACCGAGATCCCCTCGCCCGTCTCGGGTGTCATCGAGGAGATCCTCGTACAGGAGGACGAGACCGTCGAGGTCGGAGCCGTCCTCGCCAAGATCGGTGACGGCTCGGGTGCGGCGTCGTCCGACGACGCCCCGCAGGCCGCTCCGGCCGAGCAGGAGGCCGAGCCCGCTCCGGAGGCCGCGCCCGCCGAGGCCGCTCCCGCTGAGGCCGCCCCCGCCGCAGAGTCCGCGCCCGCCGCGGGAGGCGACTCGACCGAGGTGAAGCTGCCCGAACTCGGCGAGAGCGTGACCGAGGGCACAGTCACCCGGTGGCTGAAGGCCGTCGGCGACGACGTCGCCGTCGATGAGCCGCTGCTGGAGATCTCGACCGACAAGGTCGACACCGAGATCCCCTCGCCTGTTGCGGGCACGCTGCAGGAGATCCTCGTTCAGGAAGACGAGACGGTGAACGTCGGCGCCGCCCTTGCGCGGATCGGCAGCGGTGCCGCTCCCGCCGCGCAGTCTGAGGCGCCCGCTGCACCCGCAGCGGAGGAGAAGCCGGCCGAGCAGCCCGCCGCTACGGAGAAGCCCGCTGCTCCCGCGGCTGAGGATAAGCCCGCCGCTCCCGCGGCTGAGGAGAAGCCCGCCGCGCCCGCTCCCGCGGCCGAAGAGAAGCCCGCGGCACCCGCTCCTGCAGCCTCGTCGAACGACGACATCACGTACGTCACCCCGCTCGTCCGCCGTCTCGCGCAGCAGCAGGGCGTCGACCTCGCCTCGGTCAAGGGCAGCGGCGTCGGTGGTCGAATCCGTAAGGAAGACGTCCTCAAGGCCGCCGAGGCGGCGAAGGCCGCCCCCGCTGCAGCGTCCGCCCCCGCCGCCGCTCCGGCCGCGGCTCCGGCACCGGTCGAGGTCTCGCCGCTGCGCGGTACCACTCAGAAGATGTCGCGCCTGCGCAAGGTCATCGCCGAGCGCGCCGTGGCGTCGATGCAGGCCACTGCCCAGCTCACCACCGTCGTGGAGGTGGACGTCACGAAGGTGGCCGCGCTGCGCGACCGGGTCAAGAACGAGTTCCAGCAGAAGACGGGCGACAAGCTCTCGTTCCTGCCGTTCTTCGCGATCGCCGCGATCGAGGCGCTCAAGACGTACCCGATCATCAACTCCACGGTCGAGGGTGACGAGATCGTCTACCCCGCGCAGGAGAACATCGCGATCGCGGTCGACACCGAGCGCGGCCTGCTCACCCCGGTGATCAAGGAAGCGGGTGACAAGAACATCGCGCAGCTCGCTCGCGAGATCGCCGACCTGGCTGCTCGCACGCGTGACAACAAGCTCAAGCCCGACGAGCTCGCAGGCGGCACGTTCACGCTCACCAACACCGGATCGCGTGGCGCGCTGTTCGACACGCCCATCGTCTTCCTTCCGCAGTCGGCCATCCTCGGTCTCGGGGCCGTGGTGAAGAAGCCGGGCATCGTCTCGGTCGACGGCAAGGACGCGATCTCGGTGCGTTCCTACGTGTACCTCGCCCTGTCGTACGACCACCGTACGATCGACGGCGCCGACGCTGCCCGCTTCCTGGGCGCCGTCAAGGCTCGTCTCGAGGCGGCGCAGTTCGAGGGCGACCTCGGCTACTGACTCCGCTGACGATCGGCTCATGATGGCTGGTCCGCAACCGTTCTGACGGTGCGGACCAGCCATCGGTCTTTCTGACGCACGATCGTCACGTACTGGATCGTCCCGGCGCCGGTGAGGCGCACGACGGCCACTCCCCCGAAGTCGTCTATGAGTGCGACGTCTCCGTTCGCCGCGCCGGGAAGGAGCGGCTCACGTGCGGAGGTCGAGTCCTCCTCGAACGCCGCGAGGCACGTCGCCTCCCCCGCGCAGCGATCGACGTCGGCGAAGAGGGCGCGGGCACCCTCGACGGGATCCGCGACCGTCGTTCCGCCCACCGCGGTGGGAGCGACCGTCTCCTGCGGCGTCCCATCCCCGACAGCGGGCGGATCGTCGGATGCCGGGCCTTCGAACCCGGGCGGAGCCGCGGCGAGGAGGGCGACCGGCGGTGACGGCACCGTCGACGCAGCGACGGAGGGTGGGGCGCCGACGGTGGTCGGCGGAGCTTCCGGCGCGGACACCGCGGGTTGACCCGGTCGAGGCCACGCCAAGACGCCCCCGACGACGATGAGTGCGGCGGCTGCAGTGAGGACGCCGACCCGAACGGCACGAGAGGTCCGCCACCGCGCACGGAGGTCTCCCGCCACGTCGCGCGCCGCGTCGGCGAGGTCCGCGTCCACGAGCGCCAACACGCGGGACGCTGCGCCGGGCGCCGCGCGTTCGTCCGTCGTTCCCGGATCGTCGCCCGTGGGGGTCAGAGGACCGAGCACGAGAGGCACCGGATCGGCGTGCTGGAAGAGTCGACGTTCGAGCGCCTCCCACTCTCGCGGCGGCAAGGTGAGGACGCTTTCGCGCGCCCGCACGATGATCTCCCGGGTAGCCCCCTCCCCCGTGAGCGATGCCAGCCCCTCGAGTGTGTCGGCCGTCGCCGCGATCACATCCTGGTTCTTTTCCTCCTCGACGGCGACGGGACAGCCGTCGGCCCGCAGCCACCACTCGGCACCTTCGAATCGTCCGGTCGCGTGTCGACAGCCCCGCAGGAGCCCGACCGTCGCGGTCACGGCCTCGCCCGGGGTGAGGGGGAGGGCGCTGCGCGATCGTCGCCAGAGGTACACGTCGAACGGTTCGACCAGAACGGATGTCGAGGAAGGACTCATCCGCCGATCATGATCGAGGCCTCTCCCCCGCGCGGCACGCGAACAGCCAAACGGGGACGCCCGAGGGGATCAGCCATCTGGGGAGGAGGGGCCGCGGGCGAAGATAGAATCGATGGCATGGCCGCTCGCACCACCACGCCCGAGAAGCGTCCGGGCTTCTTCTCGCAGCTGAAAACGCTGTACACCTTCACGCAGAAGGAGTACCGGTGGCTGCCGTTCCTGCTGGCCGGCATCGTTCTCGTGGGCATCGCCCTCGGCGTGCTCGTCGGTTTCCTCCTTCCGCAGCCCGCGGCGTGGAGCATCATCCTGTGGGGTGTCACGGGCCTGCTGGCCGGCATCCTGATCGCGATGATCACCATGACGCGTCTGTCGACGACCGCCATGTACAAGAAGATCGATGGGATGCCGGGGGCCACCGGCCACGTGCTGTCGTCGTCGCTGGGTCGCAACTGGCAGGCGTCCGAGACCCCCGTCGGCGTGAACCCGCGCACCCAGGAGGCGCTGTACCGCGCCATCGGGCGAGGCGGGGTCGTCCTCATCGGTGAGGGAAACCGCAGCCGGCTCACGCGCCTCGTCGGCGAAGAACGCGGTCGCGTGCAGCGCGTCGCCTCCGGCGTTCCCGTGACGGTCCTCTACGTGGGACACGGCGACGACGAGGTGCCCATCGCCAAGCTCGCCTCGACCATCAAGGCGCTGCCGAAGAAGGTGGATCGCGCGACCATGGCCGCCGTGATCAAGCGCGTGTCGTCGGTCTCGCAGGGGCTGTCGTCGCTGCCCATTCCGAAGGGCGTCGACCCGACCAAGATGCGCGCGCCGCGCCCCCGCTGATCACACGAACATGAGCAAGAAGGCCTCCGCGGATGCGGGGGCCTTCTTCGTCGGAGCGCGTGCTCAGGTCCGCACGAGGACGGTACCCACGGCCTTGTCGTGGAGGCCGCGCTGGTCGGCGTCCCAGACGACGGCGGGGATGATCACTGCCAGGAGCACGGTCCGCACGACAGGGCGCCAGAGGCCCACCCAGCCACCCGACGCGCGCTCCAGTCGCATACCCATGAGACGGTGCCCGGGGCTCCCGCCGATCAGCGGGATGAACAGGATCTGCACGACGAAGAAGATGAGGTTCGTGGCCAGGGGGTTCGCGAACGGCACTCCGGTCACGGGATCGGGGGTCGAGAAGAAGGCGAAACCGACCAGCCCTGCGCTCGCGACGTCGATCAGCAGGGCCGCGATGCGACGGCCTGGGCGTGCGATCGAACCGCGGCCCTCGCGGGGAAGGCCGAGTCGCTGACCCGGGTATTCGTTCTCGGCGGAGACGGTCACGGCATCCAGCGTAATCGGGCCGCTGTAACATCCCGGAAACATCCGAGATATGACCGAGACACTGGTTCTGGATAGGGTCGAGGAGGCTGGGCGAGGCCCGCCGATCCCGAATGTTCTACCTCTGGAGTCTTCATGTTCAAAGATTCGTCCGAGGTGCTCAAGTTCATCCAGGACGAGGACGTCAAGTTCCTCGACATCCGTTTCACGGACCTTCCTGGTGTGCAGCAGCACTTCAACATCCCCGCCTCGACTGTCGACGAGGAGTTCTTCACCGTCGGACAGCTGTTCGATGGCTCGTCGATCCGCGGGTTCGCGAACATCCACGAGTCGGACATGCAGCTCATCCCCGACGTGACGACGGCGTACCTCGACCCGTTCCGCGAGGCGAAGACGCTCATCATGGTCTTCGACATCTACAACCCTCGCAACGGCGAGATCTACTCGAAGGACCCGCGTCAGGTCGCCAAGAAGGCCGAGAAGTACCTCGCCTCGACCGGCATCGCCGACACCGCGTTCTTCGCGCCCGAGGCCGAGTTCTACATCTTCGACGACGTGCGCTACGAAGTGAAGCAGAACGCGAGCTTCTATTCGGTCGATTCCGAGGAAGGCGCCTGGAACACGGGCCGCGTCGAAGAGGGCGGAAACCTCGCCAACAAGACCCCCTACAAGGGCGGCTACTTCCCCGTCTCCCCCGTCGACAAGCAGGCCGACCTGCGCGACGACATCAGCCTCAAGCTGATCGACGCGGGCCTCATCCTCGAGCGAGCCCACCACGAGGTCGGCACCGGTGGACAGGCGGAGATCAACTACCGCTTCGACACCATGGTGCACGCGGCCGACGACATCCTGAAGTTCAAGTACATCGTCAAGAACGTCGCTCAGGAGTGGGGCAAGGTCGCCACCTTCATGCCGAAGCCCCTCTTCGGCGACAACGGCTCGGGCATGCACACGCACCAGTCGCTGTGGAACGACGGCAAGCCGCTGTTCTACGACGAGACCGGCTACGGCGGACTCTCCGACATCGCGCGCTGGTACATCGGCGGCATCCTGGCTCACGCTCCCGCCGTGCTCGCCTTCACCAACCCGACCCTCAACAGCTACCACCGTCTGGTGAAGGGCTTCGAGGCGCCGGTCAACCTGGTGTACTCGGCTGGTAACCGCTCCGCGGCCATCCGTATCCCCATCACGGGCACCAACCCCAAGGCCAAGCGCATCGAGTTCCGTGCGCCCGACGCCTCGGGCAACCCGTACCTCGCGTTCGCGGCGCAGCTGATGGCCGGCATCGACGGCATCAAGAACCGCATCGAGCCGCACGAGCCCGTCGACAAGGACCTGTACGAGCTCCCCGCCGAAGAGGCGAAGAACATCCCGCAGGTCCCCAACTCGCTGCTCGACTCGCTCGAGGCCCTGCGTGCCGACCACGAGTTCCTGCTCGCCGGCGGCGTGTTCACGCAGGAGCTCATCGACACCTGGATCGAGTACAAGATCGAGAACGAGATCCAGCCGATGGCCCAGCGCCCGCACCCCTTCGAGTACGAGCTGTACTTCGGGGTCTAGCGGATTCCCGCGGGCTTCCGGGGGTTGAAGCCCCTCTAGTCCGCGTTTAGTCCGTGGAATCCTCGTCAGAGCCCTCCGGGTCCGCACCCGGGGGGCTCTTTCGCGCGCTCAGGACGCTCGCCACGGCCGCACGCGAGGTGTCGTCGGTGTCGGGCCAGAGGTGAGCGTAGGTGCGCAGCGTAATGATCGGCGAGGCATGCCGCATGCGCGCTTGGACGACCTTGATGTCGAGCCCGGCGGCGATGAGCAGGCTCGCGAAGTAGTGCCGGAGATCCTGGATGCGGAACCCGTCGGGGAGCCCGTCGATGGTGTCGCGCGTCGTCGACCAGACATCGTTCAGGTGCCACGCGGTGACGCCGCGGCCGAAGACGCCCGGAACGATGTGCGCCTCACCCGCGTCGGCTTTGAGCATCGCCGCGAGGTCGGCGGGTATCGGCACGACGCCGGCCGACGTCTCCGTCTTCAGCTCGGCTCCGTCGTGTTGCGCGCTGACCTTGATCGACGGCGCCTCCCAGTCGATGTCCGCACGGGTGAGCGCGGCAATCTCGCCGGGGCGCAGGCCCGCGAACGCGCCGAGCAGCAGCATGTTCCGGTACGCCCGCGGCAGGGCGTCGTACAGCGCCCACACCTGCGCCGTCGTGGCGACGTACGGCCGCTGTGTCGGCGCGGGCGGACTGGTGCGCCTCGAGACGGGTGAGCGCACGAGTACGCCGTCGTGCACGGCGTCGGTCATCACCTGGGCCAGGCGCCGGTGGATCGCGTAGACGTACGATCGCGCGTACTTCTCGGAGAGCTCGGCCATCCACGTCTTCACGTCCGACGAGCGGATGCCGCGCAGCTGTCGATTGCCGAACTTCGCGCGGATGAGCTTGAGGTGCGTCGCGGCCGACTTCACCGTGCCGGGTCGGTTGCCGGCATAGCCCGACTCCCAGGTGTCGAGCCACTCCCCCATCGTCATCTTCAGCGTGCGCGGGTCGACCCACGTCCCCGCCTGCATCGCCGCGGTGGCCTCGTCGAGCCACGCCTGCGCGTCGCGCTTTAGCTTCGCGTGCTTCGCGTACTCCTTGCCGTCAGGACCGACGTAGCGGGCGCGCCAGACTCCGTCAGGCCTTTGCTTGATCGACGCCATGCGGGCCGTCCTCGGCGGCGCGAGATGCAACGCGCCGCATCGTATCCGCGAGGTTCTTCATCCGGATCTCACTCTCGGCCAGCGAGTCGACGAAGTTCGATAGCTGCTCCATGAGCAGATCTCGCGTGTAGGCGCGGTGGCGTTCCTCGATCTCCATCAGCCGGGTGAGTTCGTCGAGGCCGTTGAACTCCAGGGACGAGTGAGCCATGAGGTACACGGCTGCCGGAGGCATCTTGAACACATACGAGAGGGCGTACATCTCGGCCACCCGAAGCGGCCGCTTGTGGGTCTCGAGCTTCGCAATCGTCGATTGATGGAAGTCCAGACCGTAGCGGTTTACCTCGTCCGCCAAATCCTTCTGGGACCACCCGCGTTCTTCGCGCATCATCCGAAACTTGTCGACCATGACGTGCTCGTTGAAGAGCAACATCTCGCGATTGGACGGGAGCTCGTCTATCTGGTCCTGCATCAGGCGGATATAGCTCTCGTCGTCTCTTTCGGGCATGACTTCACCATACGAGCTTGACGCAAAATCCCACAATCGAATGATGTTGAAACTTCGCGAGAATCATGCTCTAATTCTCAAACGGCCTCAGATTGAGTCCCGAGGAGGATGACATGACGATCGAAACGACGCAGGTCCGATACCTGTTCATCGATGAAGTGGCCATGCAGTTGCGCCGCAGCGTCTCGGCTACGCGATGGCTGATCACCAGTGGCCAGCTCAAGGCCGGCAAGGTCGGCGGCCGTGTGGTCGTCAAGCCGGAAGATCTCGACGCCTTTGTCGAGTCGGGCTTCGGGGCGGTGAGTTGATGAGCGCGCAAGAGCAAAGTGATCTCGCTCTCCATGTCTGCCCGCGTTGCGACGGTCCCATCGAAGTTCGCGGAGATGTGGTGATCGCTGCCCGTTCGCGTGCCACACCCGGGCGCGATATCGAGATCTGCGGACTTTGTGGATCCGACGAGGCACTGGGCGGTCTTGTCGCGGTGTCTAGATGGCCCATCCAGCTCCCGGATGATCCGCACGAGTTCGCACGTCCGATGCAGGAGCAGGTGAATCGCTTGCTGATGGAGCGAGGCGAGGCGCTGTGACTATCCGAACCGAGGCGCGAGCGGTACTCGCGCAAGAAAAAGACCTCGGAACCGTTGGCGCGGTCCGAGGCCTTGGCACCCAGAAGGACACCGAAGTGAATATGAGCACAACAGTAGCGCAAGCCCCCGACATCGCGGAACAGGCACAGTGGCTCCGCGATCAGGCCGAGACGGTCGAGAAGGTCCGACCGGCCTGGGCTGACGAAGAGCAGACGTACGTCGACATGCACTACGGGACGGCGTCCGCTCTCCGGTTCTCCGTCGCGATCGGTGCCGTCGAGGTGATGCAGTGGGCCGACATCCAGGATGACGGCTCGATCGTCGTCGTCGACGAGCCCCGTATCGGGGCTTGGTGCGTCGTCGCCCTGGACGAGCTCTCGCTGTCCGGCGCCGCACAGGTGGGTGCAGACCTCGCCCGCGCTCAGCAGTGGGTCCTGGCCGCGACAGGGCAGCCGTACGACGCCATGAAGCTGACGCTGGGCGACATCTCCCGTCTCCGTCAGCGGACCGAGCTTGCGCGTGCGGAGGTGACGGCGTGACCCCCGCGGCTGCCGCCAAGCTCGTGCCGGTGCCCCCCTGGGCGAAGCAGCCCGATTATGACCGTGTCGCGGTGCCGAACGGGAACCGCGGCGACGTGCTGGTGTTCGACCGGGCCGTGATCATCGAGGACCCGTTCGTTACGGTCGGCGTCGAGTGGCAGACCGACGTTGCCGCTGACGGGACGGTGGGCGCACCCCTCGAGTCACTGAAGGTCGTCACCGGCGACGAGACAACATTCATCGAATCGGCTCAGTTGAGTCACGTCGTCTTCGTGATCTGCCACGCAGCGATCAAGGCGGGGGTCAGGCTGTGATCCTCACACTCACCGTTCCTGAGCCCGATCCGTTCGACCGGGAGTTCGCCGAGGACTACGTCCACGTCTCGCGTGACCTCGCGAGCGGAGAGGTCGACTCGATCTACGTCGAACAGTTCGACGACCCTCACCTCAGCCGCAGCAACGCAAGGGCGGTGGGTCTCCGCCTCCTGGCTCTCGCCGACGAGTGGGACCGCGTCGAGGCGCGGCCGATGCTGCGTCGGCTCCCGGACGTTGACGAGCGCTTGCGAAACCGAGACGTCTGACCCGATACACCTGGGGCCCGTAGGGCACGACGGGCCCCAGGTCCCACGAAAGGCACACACATGACGGGACGCACCGTCGCAGACGACGAGCTCGTCTGGTGGGCGCTCACCGTGCCCATCCCAGAAACCAGCCACCGCATCGGCGAAGACCGAATGAATCGCGTGCTCGCGGCGCTCGCGATGCACGCCAACCCCGACCGGATCGCATGGCCTTCCTCGGAGAGCCTCGGCAAGAGCCTGTCTCTGAACCGTCGCACCGTGCGCAACGTCTTCGACGCCCTCGTCGAGGCGAAGTTGATCGAACGGACGCCCTCCCGTTCACGCTCCACCGCATGGCGGATTCTCGCGCCGGTGGCGCGCATCCTCGCCACTTCACGAACCGACGACATGGCGAGGATGCTCGCCACCGGACCTGTGGATAACTCCCCACGACCTGGCGAGCCAACTGGCGAGCCAACTGGCGAGCTAACTGGCGAGGATGCTCGCCACGAAGAGAAGAGAAGAGAAAAGAACAGGGATTCGGGTCGACAAGGTGTTGCGCCGATCGCGCCGCTTCACCTTCCAGCTCGGAACCTCGTGACCACCCGGCCCGGCGAGTACTGCCCACCCGACCGCCACCGCTTCCTCGCCGACGGCACCTGCATGAACTGCGAGATCAGACCCGAGAGGGGAACCGCATGAACAGCGAGACCTATGCCGACCTCGGCGGGGTGTCGGCGCGATCGACACCCCTCGTCGTGAACGGCCACCGACACCGGTACGACCCGCTCTCGGGATGGTGCGGGTGCGGCACCCGCGACGACGGCATGCTCGCCGAGGGCTCGCCGGCGTGGCACGACGCGCGAGACGGAGCGGCCGCATGATCCCCCTGGGCAAGTTTGTTCGCGAAGACACCGGCGAGGAAGACGAGATCATCCCGGTGCCTGGCCGACCCGGCGAGGTCATGCTCCGCAGCGACTTCGAGCGCGCCATGCGACAGGAGCAGGTCCGCGACCCGTACGACCGTCACGACACTGCGGTCCCCGAGTACGAAGCGCTCGGCCGTGCCATGGAAAGCACGACGCCACCGTGCGACGGCGACCTGCGCTTCCTCGGGGACGGCATCACCCACAGCGACCGCGTCGAGCTACAGGACACGTGCCTGACCCGCTGCGCCATCCGCTCGATGTGCCGGGCCTACGCAGAGAAGGCCCGACCCGCTGGCGGGATCTGGGCCGGAATGATCTGGGCCCTCAGCCCGCCCGCCTGACTCGCCGGGGTACGTCGCCAGCGCGTACCCCCTTCCCCCCTCGTAGCTCAGCGGAAGAGCGACCGGCTTCTAACCGGATGGCCGCAGGTTCGATCCCTGCCGAGGGGACAGCACGACCACCAGACCGAAAGGACACACCATGACCGACCAGGACCGCGACGACGTCGCAGCCGCGACCGGCGTCCCCGCCACCCTCCTCCGCGGCGACACCCGCGCCGAACTCGAACACCACGCATCCCAGCTCAAGGACGCCGGCTACGGCGCCGACCTCACCGCCACCCAGATCGTCGACATCGCCACAGGCCGAGCGGACCGCGACCCCAACATCGAAGCCCACATCACGCAGGCCCTCGGCCGCTGACAGACAGGACACCCCATGGCCTACCTCGCGAATGAACAGAAGCACCTCGACCTCATCGAGTGGCTCGACACCCTCGAACAGCTCGGCATCCGAACCGCCGACACCTTCCCCGCCGTCAACGCAGCGAACGAACGCGCCGACCGCATCCTCAAGATCCGGGACGAAGCACGACAGGGAACCCGCCCCCTCCGCCAGGTGCTCGCCACCATCGACCTCGACGACACCGCGGCCGTCATCGCCGCCGTCGACCGCGCAGCACACGCCAAGAACGAAGAGCACACCCAGCGCGTCGCCGACATGTACAACCAGGCCGCCGACGACACCCAAGGCGACGCCATCCGCCTCTTCCGCCGCACCGACCTCCTGAAGGTCATCCGCCCCGTCTTCGACGAGACCACCGCCCGCATCCTCACCGCCGTCGAGACCATCCCCTACGGGGTGATGAGCATCGGTGACGCCGCCCGCCTGGGCCACGGGGACCTGTACACCCAGCTCGAGCGGGACGTGCAGCGGTGGAAGGACATCAGCGAGCTGCTGACCAGCCTCAGCGCCGCCGGCGTCGTCGACCTCGACGAGCACTACCCGCTCGAGGCAATGGTCGAAGACGTGCAGGCGTACTGGGACACCGTCGCATCTTCGGGTCGGCCGATGCGAGTGGGCCGAGCCATCGCGGCCGCACGGCCCAACCTGCACATCCCTACCGAACCGCACATCGAGCGCGTCATCAGTCCCGATCAAGAGCGATGGGCGTCAGAGGACGCGAACACCGCTGAGAAGACAGCGCGAGCAGCACTCGGTCTCACCGACTACTGAGTAGCTCGCCACCATGCGTCGCGTCAACGTCACCCCAGCATCCACCTCACCGGTGCACCTCCTGGCTGACACGGGAACGAAGGACACTCGCCACGGAGTGCCCTGCGCGACAACACCGGCGCCGCGGCCACCACACCGCGGCGCCGGCCCCAACCCGGGGAGCCCCCACCCCCACCCCCAGAAGCGCGGAGAGGCGCTGGTGTCAGCAGTCTGGACGAGTCTGGGGATTTTTACCCGTACACAGCAGAAGGGCATCCACATGCACATCTTGACCCCGCGGCAGCTCGCTCGCATGAACCGCAAATGCGCCGGATGCGGCGTTGCGCTGAGTCACGGCCCGCGCGAGCGCAACCCGCGGAAATGGTGCTCGGAGGCATGCCGCGTCCGTACTTACCGATCGAAAAAAACGAACTAGGAGAAGGAACATGACCACAACCGACCGGGGCCCGATTACTGACGAACCCGACCAGGTCGTCACCAACGCCCGCGCGAGGGAGGCGTTCGAACCCGCCTTCGCGCCGACCTCCATCACGTACGACAGCGCCGGCAGGATCTTGTCCGCCACGCGGGACGGCATCACGACCACCTACACGTACAACGCCAACGGGACAGTCGCGACCGACACCCGCCTCGGCATCACCCGCACCTACACCTACGACGACGCAGGCCACCTCGTCGAGATCGGAGAGAACTGATGGACCCCGTCACCCTTGGAATGGCGAAGGCGTACACCGACCGCAAGACCCTCGGGATGGTCCTCGCGGACACCGAGACGGGTGCATTCAGCGGGAAGCCCGCCGAATGGATCGACGCGCGCGTCGACGAAGTGGGAGGCGCTCAGTTCGCGTCCCAGATCACCATCGACTCGACGACCACAGCCGTGCAGATCAACGCCTGGCTCGCGACGGCGTCCGCGCTCGGCGTGAAGCGGTCGATCGGGCAGACCACGATCACCGATCCGATCACGCTCCCCTCGAACGTGAACTGGGACGCCACCGGCACCACGCTCGTGCTCGGTGCGACCACGGCGAAGTCGATGCTGGTGAACGACTGGACCGCCGGGAACAAGAACGTCAAGGTCATCGGGCTCACCCTCGACGGCAATCGGAAGACGGAGAACGACCCGCGCCCGCCGGCGAGCTGGCACGCGATCTACCTCAAGAAGATCGACGGGCTGACCCTCGACAACGTCACCGTCTTGTGGCCGCTCGCGTTCGGCGGGCTCATCACCGACTCCCGCGATATCTACCTCACGAACTATCGCACCCACTCCGAGCACATCAACCAGGACGGCATCCACTTCTTCGACTGCGAAGACGTCACCATCGACGGCATCCACGGTGTCGCCGGTGACGACCTGCTCGGCATCTCAGCCCAGTACGCCGACGTCCGCAACTTCACCGTCGCCAACGTCATCGGCACCTCCAAGCACGCATCCCTCGTCCGGGTGAACCAGACCGACCGATCCGTCGCCGCCGGCGAGTCCCGCACGATCGAGAACCTCACCTTCACCGGCCTCATCGGCTACGACTGCGCGAATAAGGGCATCTCGTTCAACGACTTGCACTCCTCATCCACACTGCGCGGGATCCGTGTCGTCGACTCGACCTTCGTTCGCGCCGCCCGCAGCGGCGTCGACATCGTCCGCGCGCAGGACTCCGAATTCGACGTCACCCTCATCGGATGCGGCACGGGCATCGGGGTCACGTCCGGGCTCACCCTGCACCCGTTCTACGCCGTCACCCTCATCCGCTCCCGAGTGCACGCCCGCGTCATCGGCGTCACCGACGGGTACAACGGCATCCACATCGCCGGCGGCAACTCCCTCACCATCAACCCCGAGGTGCAGTACCCCACCAGCGGGTTCACCAACGCGCAAAACTGCATCTTCGTCGGCAGCATCACCGACTCCCTCATCGCCGACGGATTCACCGACGGCGGCGGCCGTGCCGTCCAGCTCGGCAGCAGCACCCTTTCCACCGTCCGGACCCGCGTCCGCGGCCTCGTCATCCGTAACAACACCGGCTTCAGCATCGCCGAAGGCACCGGCTCCGACAGCAACCTCATCGAGGGCAACCTGATCCGCAACGGCGGCATCAGCAAGGCCGGCGCCAACACCAAGATCCGCCGCAACGACGGCGTCTACGTCACCGAGAACTACGGCGTCGCCACCATCGCCAGCGGCGGCACCAGCATCACCGTCAACCACGGCATGAACGCCACCCCGACGGTGATCAACCTCACCGGCCGACACGCGGAGACCGCCGACGCGATCGTCAATACGATCAGCACCTCGCAATTCCAGATCGTCGTCCCGGGCGCCGTGACGGCGGACCGTCAGATCATGTGGGAGGCACGTGTTTGATCAGTAGGGAATGTGCAGCGGCTGGCTTTCGCGAGCTTCCAGGACTGACACCGCCCGCTCGAGCAGGTGGATCTTCTCTGCGTAACTTTGTTCCAGCAGGGCGGCTGCCTCGATGTGGGAGATGATCCCGTCGCCGGTAGAATCCGCCGGTTCATGGTCGCGCAGAGCAGCCAAGGAGGACTGCAGCGTGGTGATCGCGCCTCTGAGCTCGTCGACGCTTGGGTTCAGGGCGTAGATCTCGCACAGCGCGTAGTCGACAGCGGCCGGGCTGTCAGCGTGCGTTTCCGCGAGGATGCCTCGAATCAGGGCAGTGTTCGACGGGCGAGATTTGTGGTCGTCCATAGGCCGAAATCTAGCGCCTGCGGCCGGAACTCCGCCTCACAAACTCCGTGTGTGAAAGTCGCAATGCCGAGGGATCGACTGGGGGTCGGGGGGAGGGGGTGGGGCCCTGGTCACCGCGAAGACTGACGCCCGCCTGTGTCCCCACCGTCAGAAAGGGGGGCGGTGAATGCCTGACGGTGGGGACCAGATGACGCTAGGGCAATGTCCTCCGAATGGTGGACATGGGCGCCCCACTTGAACTCGCCACGGATCTGTGCAGTGGGCCGAGGTTTGTCCCACGGGTGAGCGTTAGCCCGTCACCGAAGCGCGCTCCAAGCTTGCGCCGCGGCCACTCTCGCGCAGCTTCGCGAGGATCTCTTTCGTCATGCCCGGGACCATCTCGCACACCATCTCCGGCGACAGGAACCGATCCCCACTGATCCACGCGCGAACCACAGCATCAGGCTATCGCTCGCGCGTCTCGACGCGGCTCGCATCCACCCACGCGTGGATTTCGGACTCGCGGTACAGCACTGTGTTCCCGCTGGGCTTGTAGTACGGAGGCGATAGCCGCTGCCGCCGGCGGGCACTGAGGACGTCGATCGTCATGCCGGGAACGAGCTCGCACACCATCGCGGGCGACAGGTACCGGTCGCCGCTGATCCACGCGCGTGCCACGTCAGTACGCCCGGCCCCGCCGACGCGATCGCGGCGGCTGCGCCCAGACGTCGATCGCCGGAGCCGGCGGTTCGGGGATTAGCGGAAGCGTAGAGTCCCGCGGTTCGGTGAACCGTGCTCCGTGCCGAGCGAGCGCGTGCAGCTCGCCGAGCGTGAGGTCGAGCATCCTCAGCACGGTCTCCATCTCTTCATCCCTGAATGGGTAGACGCCTTGCATCCGCAAACGCACGGTGGCGGTTGTGAGACCGAGCTCATCGGCCAGCGCCTTCGGGTGTATGTCTCGTCGCGCGAGCTCGGCCCTGACGGCGGCCCCGAGCACGGCGGGGGTCGGTGGGTCGGGCACCTGGGGTGCCGGCAGGGTCTCTCCCTCGAGGTATCGGCGGAGAATATCGCTGACGATCAGCTCGAGTTCTCTTCGGTCGATCGACATCATCACGCGGGCAAGGCTACGGAGATCCAGATGAGCTCCCAACCCTCCATCCATACGTCCAGGTCTTCTCGGAAGATGACGATGTCCTTGCCGTTGCGGCGCGCGGGGAATGCGTTGTCACGGATCGCAGCACGCTCCTCCCAACGCGAAGAGCGTGAAGGAATTCATCCAACACGGCCAGTCGCGACCTTGTAGACGCTCACACCGCAGTAGTCAGCCGCCTCATCACGACTGAACCCGCGCTTCCTATTGTATGGCTCACCGACGTCTCCGCTCATGGCTCGCACCGTACCCGTCGGGCACCGTGCTCGAACGCAGGACCCAACGCCTTTCCCCAGACTGGGCAGCCCGCATCTGATCCATACGGGCATTGCGGGCAGCGATCGGGGTCATTCACAGTGAACACCATGACGGGCTTTCACGACGCGCGGCGCATCTCTGACATGACCCCCGATGAGCGGCTCACCGCGGCCGCCATCATCATGCGCGACGGCATCGAAAAATCACTCTACGAGAGAGCATTGCGTGAGGCCGCCGAGCGCGACGCCATTGAGAAGCACGACGCCGAGGTAGCCCTCAGGTCCGCGGAAAGTCCGCGAAACTCCCAACAGACGACCTGATCCGGCACCACTGGACAGCGCTGAAACCGCGTAATCACGCGTTCCCCAGCAGATCTCAACATATGCCCTCAGCCCCGGTTTCGTTCGAGCTGTACTTCGGGGTCTGATCGCCCGATCATCCACGTCGACGCCCGTCCCCGCCGTTTCGCGGGGGCGGGCGTCCTCGTTTCTCCGCCGGACCGTCCGCGCCATCGCGGAGACATCCGCGCGGGGTGATGGTCAGCCATATCGCTTTCCGGACAGCGGAGCCCGGCTGCGACTCCCGCTCCGAGCCGTCAGCGGTTGAGGGCGTTCACGAGGTGAGTCGCTCGGCCCGCTTCTGCTCCTGGAACACCCGGATCGCCTCGTAACGCTCGGCGGAGCGCGCCTGCCGCTTTGCCGCCTCCACCTCGCGCACCTTCGGCGGTGCGCTCGTGACGAGGTCGTCGAGCAGGTGACGCACGGATGCCGCGATCTCGGTGACGGCGCGATCGAAGACCGCCTGATTGGCCCGCGACGGCGTCGTGGTGCCCACGATCTTGCGGACGAACTGCAGCGCGGCGTCTTGGCATTCGGCATCCGTCGCCGGGGGCGTGAAGTTGTGCAGGGGGACGATGTTGCGGCACATGCCCGACAGGGTAGGCCGATCGGCCGACGTACGCGAGGGGTGCCGAGGAGGCACCGACGCGTCGGAGTGCGTGAAGCCGAGACCGACGGCGACCTCGTCAACCGTCAGCGCGATGTCGGAGGCTGTTGCCAGGATGGATTCATGCCGGAGTCCCCCTACGCTTCTCGCCCCTGGTCGACGTCGTACGCCGAGGGAGTGCCTCTCGAGATCGATGCACCCTCGCAGACTCTTCCGGAGATGCTGGCGGCCTCGGTGCAGACGTACCGGAAGAAGGTCGCCCTGGAATTCTTCGGTGCGGCGACGACCTACGCACAGCTCGGTGATGAGGTTTCCCGCGTTGCGGAGGGACTCCGCCACCTCGGTGTGGGCGCCGGGGACCGTGTCGCGCTCGTGCTGCCCAACTGCCCGCAGCATGTCGTCGCGTTCTACGCGGTGCTCCGACTGGGCGCCATTGTGATCGAGCACAACCCGCTCTACACCGCTCGCGAACTGCGCCACCAGTTCGAAGACCACGGCGCACGCTTCGCCATCGTGTGGGACAAGAGCGCCGACACCGTCGCGGCCTTCCCGTCGGATCTCGCGCTCGAGCACATCGTGAGCGTCGACATCACGAGGGCGCTGCCGCTCGGCAAGCGTCTCGCCCTCCGCCTGCCGATCTCGAAGGCGCGCCGCGCGCGCGAGCAGCTGACCGCCGCACCGCGGTCGAAGCGGCCCATCGCGTGGGAGAGGCTGGCGACGCGCGGCCGTTTGTCGCGGAAGCACCCCGGTCCCAAGCTCGAAGACATCGCTCTCCTGCAGTACACCAGCGGGACGACGGGAACCCCGAAGGGCGCCATCCTGACCCACGCGAACCTGCGGGCGAATGCGATGCAGGGGCGAGCGTGGGTCCCCGGCCTGCGCGACGGGGAGGAGACGTTCTACGGCGTGCTGCCGCTGTTCCACGCGTACGGACTCACGCTGTGCCTGACGTTCGCCATGAGCATCGGGGCGAAGCTCGTGCTCTTTCCCAAGTACGACCTCGACCTCGTCACCGTGGCGGCCAAGAAGAGCCCGCCGACGTTCCTGCCGGCGGTGCCCCCCATCTACGACCAGCTCGCACGCGCGGCGGCCCGAGGCACGATCGATCTGACGACGGTGCGCTTCGCGATCTCGGGGGCGATGAGCCTCCCCGTCGCGACCGTCGACCGGTGGGAGCAGGCCACGGGCGGCTTGCTCGTCGAGGGCTACGGGATGACGGAGTCCTCCCCCGTCGCCCTGGGCAACCCCATCGGACCCTCCCGGCGGCCCGGCACGGTCGGGGTGCCGTTCCCCAGCACTGACATCCGTGTCGTCGATCCCGAGAACCCCGCCGTCGACCGCCCGCTCGGCGAGGCGGGAGAACTCCTCCTGCGCGGCCCCCAGGTGTTCCAGGGGTACTGGCAGCGACCGGCCGACACCGCCGACACCCTCCTCCCCGGCGGCTGGCTGCGCACCGGTGACATCGCGACCGTCTCGTCCGACGGCTTCGTCACGATCGTCGACCGCCTGAAAGAGATCATCATCACCGGCGGCTTCAACGTCGCACCCAGCGAGGTCGAAGACGTCCTCACCTCGCATCCCGACATCGAGAGCGCCGCGGTCGTGGCGCTACCCAAACGCGGCGGCGAAGAAGTCGCCGCGGCCATCGTCGTCCGTGACGGCGTCGACATCTCGCCGGAGGCCGTGCGCGACTACTGCAAGACGCGGTTGGCCGGCTACAAGGTGCCCCGCCGCATCGTCGTGGTCGACGATCTCCCGCGCTCGCTCATCGGCAAGGTGTTGCGCCGCGAGGTGCGGGAGCGTCTGATGTCGTGACGGCGATACCCGCCCTTCGGGGCCGCCGCCATGCACCGCGCGGGTGCGGAGACGGGATGCCTCGGCGCCGAGCCGACGGCATCCCCACCGGCGCCCGAAGCGTCGGTCGCAGCGCCGCTCAGCCGTAGAACAGCTTCTCGAACACGCGCCGAGACCTGCGCGTCGCGCCGAGATAGTCGTCCTCGACACGCGTGGCCGAGCGCGGCGGGTACTCGAGGATGCGGCCGATCCCGTCGAGCCGCAGACGATCCGCCGGCAGCACGTCACTCGTCTGCCCCGACAGCAGGGTGTTGGCCGAGCGCAGGCGACTCGCGAGGTGCCACGCTGCGGCGAGCTTCTGCGCCGCGTCCGCGTCGACGATCCCCGCCTCCACGGCCGCGCTCAGGGCGGCCAGGGTGGACGTCGTCCGCATGGCGGGCACCGACCGCGCGTGCTGCAACTGCAGCAACTGCACGAGCCACTCGACGTCGCTGAGCGATCCGGGGCCGAGCTTGAGGTGCCGCGCCGGGTCGGCGCCCTGCGGGAGCCGCTCGCTCTCGACGCGGGCCTTGATGCGGCGGATCTCACGGAGTCCGTTCTGATCGGCCGCCTCGGGGTAGCGCACCTCGTCGGCGAGCTCCATGAACGCGCGGATGAGCTTGACGCTGCCCGCGACGCCGCGGGCGCGCAGCAACGCCTGCGCCTCCCACGAGAGAGACCACCGCCGGTAGTACTCTCCGTACGCCTCGATCGACCGGGCGAGAGGGCCGCTTCGACCCTCCGGCCGCAGTTCGGCGTCGAGTTCCAGGGGCAGGCGGTGATCTTCTGAGTGCTCGCGGATCCCGGCCACCAGCTTGAGCGCCAGCTGGCTCGCACGCTGAGGATCGACGCCGTTCGCACGGTAGACGTACATGACGTCGGCATCCGATCCGAAGCCCATCTCCCGTCCGCCGAAGCGGCCCATCGCGATCACCGCGAAGTCGAGTTCGTCGTCTTCGGGAGGCACCACGACCCGTCGAACCGCACGCAGCGTCGCCTGGATCGTCACTTCGGTGATGGTCGACAAGGCTTCGGCGAGCTCTTCGAGCGACACGGTGCCGAGCACCGCGGCCATCGCGACGCGCAGCATCTCGCGGCGGCGCAGCGCCCGCACCGAGCGCATCGCATCCTCGATGTTCTGCCAGCGCGTCTGGATCGCCCGCGCCTCCTCCTCGAGGGCCTTGCCGGAGCGGGGCCGCAGCAGCGCGTCATCGTCGAGCCACGCGACGGACTCGGGGATCCACTCCATCAGCTCGCCGATGTACCGCGAGCCCGACAGCACGCGGGTCAGGCTCTCGGCCGCGCCCGCGGAGTCGCGCAGCATGCGCAGGAACCACGGGGTGTTGCCGAGCCGCTCGCTGATGCGCCGGAAGACGAGGAGGCCGTAGTCGGGGTCGACGCCGTCGGCGAACCACCGGATCATCACCGGCATGAGGTGGCGCTGGATCGTCGCCTTGCGGCTCAACCCGCTGGTCAGCGCCGCGATGTGGCGCAGCGCACCCGCGGGATCGCGGAAGCCGATGGCGGCGAGCCGGTCGCGCGCCTGCTCGGTCGACAGCGTCCGCTCCCCCTCGGGCAGGGCGGCGACGGCCGACAGCAGCGGACGGTAGAACAGGCGCACGTGGATGTCGCGCACCTCGCGCTTGATGCTCTCCCAGGCCTCCTGGACACCGGATGCCGAATCCGCCAGGCGTGTCGCCCGTGCGAGGACCCGCAGGTCGCTTTCTTTCTCCGGGAGGAGCGCCGTACGTCGCAGTCCGCGCAGTTGCAGCCGGTGCTCGAGCAAGCGGAGCAGTCGGTAGTTGCGCGCGAACGACTCTGCCTCGGTGCGTCCGATGTACCCCTCCGCCACGAGGGCGTCCAGGGCCTCCAGGCTGCCGCGCTGGCGGATGCGTTCGTCGGTCAGACCGTGCACGAGCTGGAGCAGCTGCACGGTGAACTCGACGTCGCGGATGCCACCGGGCCCCAGCTTCAGCTGACGATTCACCTCGCCCGCGGGGATGTGCTCGGTGACACGTTCGCGCATGCGCTGGACACCCTCGACGAAGTTCTCCCGCGCGGAGCTGTGCCAGACGAGAGGCTGCACCGCGGCGACGTACTCGGCACCGAGCTGCGGATCGCCCGCGATCGCCCGCGCCTTGAGCAGCGCCTGGAACTCCCAGCTCTTCGCCCAACGGTCGTAGTACTGCCGGTGCGAGGCGAGCGTGCGTACGAGCGCGCCCTGTTTGCCCTCGGGGCGCAGATTGGGATCGACCTCCCACAGGGGCGGTTCGATCTCGGGACCGGAGATGCCGCGCATGGTCTGCACGGCCAGGCGCGTGCCGATGTCGATGGCTCGCGCCTCCGAGACGACGTCCTCGTCGGCTGTGCCGCCGACGAAGATGACGTCGACGTCGCT
Source organism: Microbacterium proteolyticum (assembly GCF_030818075.1). Classification (NCBI taxonomy): domain Bacteria; kingdom Bacillati; phylum Actinomycetota; class Actinomycetes; order Micrococcales; family Microbacteriaceae; genus Microbacterium; species Microbacterium proteolyticum. The sequence goes on from NZ_JAUSZZ010000001.1 coordinate 2,539,057, forward strand.
CACGTAGTTGAGTTCACGGGCGCCCGTCTTGCCCATGGCGATGATGGCGAAGCGCGTCGCCTCGACCTGGGCCCGGGGGAAAGAGCCGGGTCCGGCCGCGGAGACCCGTGCTCGGGCGACGCTCAGCGATGCCTCGAGGGCGGCACCGGCGATGTCGGCGAGCGCCGCGGAGACGACGTCGATGACGGCGGCGGGGTCGTCCTGACCGAGGTCGAACGCCGCGATGCGGGCCAGCAGGCGGCGGTAGCGGACGCGGAGAGCCACCCACGCGGCATCCGAGGCGTCCGAGGCGAAGCCGTCGACGTCACCGACGGATGCCAGCAGCTCAGCGCGCATGGTCTGCTCGTCGGGCAGCGTGAGTCCCGCACCCGACAGATGGACCAACTCGCCGGGGTGCCGCAGGTAGAACTCGGCGAAACCGTCGGATGCCCCCACCAGATCCCAGAGCGCACGCCATGCTCCCGCATCGGCTGACGCCGCGCGGACGGCGGCGGCATCGCGCCGGGCCACCTGCAGCACCGCGCGCAGCGCACCGTCGGGGTCGGCGACGCGCTGCGCCACCCGCATGGCATCCGCTCGGTCGACGCCCACGGTCTCCTCGAGCTCGCCGAGCAGGGTGTCTGCTTCGGTGAGCCGCGAGAATCCGGTGCGGGCGAGAGCGGTGAGCGCCGTCGATCGATCGCTCGAGGTCATGAGCTCTCCGTCAGAGGGCTTCGAGGTTGCTCTCGAGCTCGAACGGGGTGACCTGGGCGCGGTACTGCCGCCACTCGCGACGCTTGTTGAGCAGCACGTACTTGAAGACCTGCTCCCCCAGCGTCTCGGCGACCAGCTCCGATTCCTCGAGGTATTCGAGCGCATGGTCGAGGCTGCCCGGCAGGGGCGCGTACCCCAGCGCACGACGCTCGGCGTCGGTCAGCGACCACACGTTGTCTTCGGCCTCGGCGGGCAGCTCGTACTCCTCTTCGATGCCCTTGAGGCCCGCGGCGAGCATGAGCGCGTACGACAGGTAGGGGTTGGCGGCCGAGTCGAGCGCGCGGTACTCCACGCGCGTCGACTGCCCCTTGTTGGGCTTGTAGAGCGGCACGCGCACGAGGGCGGAGCGGTTGTTGTGGCCCCAGCAGATGAAGCTGGGGGCCTCGTCGCCGCCCCACAGGCGCTTGTACGAGTTGACGAACTGGTTGGTGACGGCGGAGATCTCGTTCGCGTGGCGCAGGAGCCCGGCGATGAAGTGTCGGCCGACCTTCGACAACTGGTACTGACCGCCCTCTTCGTAGAAGGCGTTCATGTCGCCCTCGAAGAGCGAGAGGTGCGTGTGCATGCCGCTGCCGGGCTGACCACTGATGGGCTTCGGCATGAACGTGGCGTACACGCCCTGCTCGATCGCGACCTCCTTGACGACCGTGCGGAACGTCATGATGTTGTCGGCGGTCGTGAGGGCGTCGGCGTACCGCAGGTCGATCTCGTTCTGACCGGGTCCGCCTTCGTGGTGGCTGAACTCGACCGAGATGCCGAGGTCTTCGAGCATGCGCACCGACCGGCGGCGGAAGTCGTGCGCCGTGCCGCCGGGGACGTTGTCGAAGTAGCCCGCGGAATCGACCGGCTGCGGGCGTCCGTCGGGTCCGAGCTGCGAGGATTTCAGCAGGTAGAACTCGATCTCGGGGTGCGTGTAGAACGTGAATCCCGCGTCGGCGGCCTTGGCCAGCGTGCGCTTGAGCACGTGACGGGGATCGGCGACGGCCGGCTGTCCGTCGGGCGTGGTGATGTCGCAGAACATGCGCGCCGTCGGATCGATCTCGCCGCGCCACGGCAGGATCTGGAACGTCGTGGGGTCGGGGTGGGCGAGGAGGTCGGACTCGTACGACCGCGTCAGCCCCTCGATCGCCGAGCCGTCGAACCCGAGACCCTCGGTGAAGGCACCCTCGACCTCGGCCGGGGCGATCGCCACCGACTTGAGCGTGCCCACCACGTCGGTGAACCACAGGCGCACGAACTTGACGCCGCGCTCCTCGATCGTGCGCAGGACGAAATCACGCTGCTTGTCCATCGTCATCCCTCGTATCGGTGCGGTCAGCGAGCGGAGCCCGAGCCCCAGTCGTCGTTCGCTTCATCTTCGGCCCATTTCTTCGCGCGCTCCTTGAAGAGCTGCGGCGCGTTGGCCGCCTCTTCGGCGGTGTCGAAGGGGCCGGCGCGATCGACCGCGGGCGACTCGTACCCCTGCTCGACCTGGCCGGTCGCGAGGTTGTACCAGTACTTCTTGCTGTCGTCGCTCACGATGCTCCTCACGTGGGTCTCGCGTGTCGGCGTGAACCGCCGGTGCTCTCCCGATCCTACTGATGACGACCGTACGCCTGGATAGGCTGGGGGGTATGGCAACGAATGCGTCGCGTGCGGTCGGAGTGGACATCGGTGGAACCGGCATCAAGGCCGGAATCGTCGACCTGGATGCCGGCGAGCTCGTCAGCGACCGGGTGAAGGTCGCCACCCCCGCCGGCGCCGAGCCCGCCGACGTCCTCGCCGCCGTCCGCAAGGTGCTCGAGACGCTCGAGGCCCCCGCCGACCTGCCGCTGGGTGTCGCCTTCCCCGCCATCGTGAAGAGCGGCAAGACCCTGTCTGCGGCGAACGTGTCGAAGACGTGGATCGGGTTCGAGGCCGAGAAGTTCTTCGAAGACGGTCTGTCGCGCGGCATCCATTTCGCCAACGACGCCGATGTCGCCGGCATCGCCGAGGTGCGTTACGGCGCGGCTAAGGGCGTCGAGGGGCTCGTCATCCTGACGACCCTCGGCACCGGCATCGGGTCGGCCATGATCTACGACGGCGTGCTGGTTCCCAACAGCGAGCTCGGGCACCTGCAGCGCGCCGGCCACAAGAAGGATGCCGAGCACTTCGCCGCCTACTCCGCGATGGAGCGCGAGGAGCTGTCGTGGGACAAGTGGGCCAAGCGCCTGCAGTGGTACTACGACTACGTCGAGTTCCTCTTCAGCCCCGACCTGATCGTCGTCGGCGGCGGCGTGTCGAAGCACTCCGAGCACTTCTTGCCGTTGCTCAAGCTGCGTGCGCCCATCGTCCCGGCGAAGCACCGCAACAACGCGGGCATCATCGGCGCGGCGTCGCTCGCCGTTCCCGTGCCCGAGGCGCTTCCTGCGGTCAAGTGAGCGTGCGCGCGGCGTCATGACCGCGCTCACGACGCCACCGACGCCGTCCGGGTCGCGCCCGCTTCTCAAAGTGGAGGCGGAGCGCCCGTCGGGGCGAAGGCGGCGGTCGGAACAGGGTGACCGCCGCGGGCGCGGTGAGGTGTCAGGCTGACGGCTCGACGCGGCGCACGCTGACGGCGTTGCGCCACACCACCGGCGCCCAATGGCCGCCCTCGCATGCCACCTCGAGCATGACCACGCGGTCGTTGCCGCCCGTCGCCCACGCGGGCTCCCGCGTGGCGGCACGGTTCGGCCAGGTCACCCACGCCCACACCGCACGCTTCTGCGCGTACCACTCGATCGGAGCGGCGCCCCACGTCTCGGGCTGCAACGTGCACGGAGCGATGGATGCCAGCACCCGCGCGACCATCTCGTCGCTGACTCTCGTCGATCCCATGCACCGGACCCCTTCCCCGGCCGAGGTCGATGGTAGAACATATGTACGACATCGGCGGGGGGCTGGACGCGACGCGCAGACCGTCCGCCGACACGCGAAGACCCTCCCGAGGCAGGGGGCCAACGGGAGGGTCGCCTCTTGTTCGGTCCCGGCCCGGAAACGGATTGGATGCGCGCCACGGGGCGGCGCGACCGGCTGCGGTCAGGGGCGAATGGGCCGGCCTGTACGCCGGGTTCTGTCCGGGGGCGTCCCTTCGACAAGCTCAGGGGCCCCGTGGACGGTCATCTCTCTCGGCGACACGTTGCCGCGCCGCTCCAGCGGTCTACCCGGGGACTCGGCGAGCCGCGTCGTCATCCCCTGTCTGACCTTGCTCCGGACGAGGTTTACCTCGCGGGTCGTGTCACCACGACCCCGGTGGTCTCTTACACCACCCTTTCACCCTTACTCCGGCCCTCACGGGCCGGGGCGGTCTGCTCTCTGTGGCACTGTCTCGCGGATTGCTCCGGGTGGGCGTTACCCACCGTCCTGCCCTGTGGAGCCCGGACGTTCCTCGGCACGGGCGAACCCGTGACGCGACCGTCCAGCCGACCCATTCGCATCCGCCAGTCTACTCGGGCGGCGCCGATGGCATCCGTCAGCTCCTCCTGCGTCCTCACCCTTTCTCGGCGGTGTCCCCGATGCGCAGGTCGAGGGGGAAGTCGATCGGAAACGTGCCGAACAACAGCCGACCCGCGGATGCCGCGGACTCCCGCACCGCCTCGGCGACCGCTTCCGCGTAGGCGACCGGCGTGTGCACGACGATCTCGTCGTGCAGGAAGAACGCCAGGTGCGGCCTGCGTTCGAACACCGGCCCCGACGCGGGCGCCGCGCGGGTGGCATCCACCTCAGGGAGGGCGGCCAAGCGGGTCCGCAGGTCGGCGAGCCACGCGAGGGCCCACTCGGCCGCCGTGCCCTGCACGACGAAGTTGCGGGTGAACCGGCCGCGGTCACGGGCCGATCGCCTCGCGCGGGTCTCGTCGGCCCCGGATGCCGCGGCGTCGCTCGCCCGCGACTGCAGGTGCCGCCATGCCTCGCCGGCGGACGGGGACGTGCGGCCGAGCCAGGTGTGGACCACTCCCCCGTCTTCACCGGTGCGGGCCGCGTCATCGACGAGCTGCATGGCGCGGGGAAACGTGCGGCGAAGGCGAGGAAGCAGGCGGCCGCTCTCGCCGGTGGTGGCGCCGTACATCGCGCCGAGCATCGCGAGCTTGGCCTCGGCGCGACTTCCGACCGCACCGCGCTCGACGATGCCGGCGTAGAGGTCTCGACCGGATGCCGCCTCGGCGAGCGCGGTGTCGCGAGCCATCGCCGCGAGCACGCGCGGTTCGAGCTGGGCGACGTCGGCGGTGACGAGCGTCCAGCCCGGGTCGGCGCGCACGGCCGTCCGCAGCGACCGCGGAATCTGAAGCGCTCCCCCGCCTGACGATGCCCATCGGCCGGTCACGACGCCGGCGGGGACGTAGACGGGGCGGAAGCGGTCGTCACGCACCCATTCGTCGAGCCAGGCCCAGCCGTTCGCGGTGTAGAGCCGCATGAGCTTCTTGTAGGCGATGAGCGGGGCGACGGCGGGGTGGTCGTGCTCGGCGAGCTCCCATCGGCCGGTGGATTCGACCATGAGCCCCGCCCGATGAAGCGCGCGCAGAAGACGAGGCTGCGAGTCGAGCGAGGCCGTCGGGTCGCCGAGAGCGGAACGGACGGCCGTGGCGGTCTGCTCGATCCGGGTGGGCAGTCCACCGGCGCGCCGTGGACCCAGCTCGCGTTCCAGCAGAGTCTCGTGGGTGCGACGACTCCACGGCACGCCCGCGGCGTGGAGCTCGACCGCGATGAGCGCCCCCGCGGATTCCGCCGCGCACAGCAGTCGCAGTGCGCCCGGGGTCGTGGACGCCGCGATCGCCGCTGTCTGCCGGCGATACTCCTCGATCGCCGCGTCGAGGGTGTCGGGCACGCCGGGTGCCGCGTCGCCCAGGTCGAAGAGGGTGTCGCCGACTGACGGCACCGAGGGATCGGCATCCCAGTGGGTGGCGGCACGGAGGCCGTGATCGTCCGTGACCGCGTGCGCGGAACGCAAGATGCCGTGGACGAGGCGCAGGTCCCACGCGCGGGCGACGCGGATACCCGCGGCGAGCAGCGACGGGTAAGTCGCGGCGGTGTCGGCCCAGACCCACCGGGTCTCCCCCGCGTTCTCGTGTTCCGCGACGGCCGCGGCGAGGGCGTCGGGACCGATCTCGAGGGTGTCAACGGTCGCGGAATTTGGTGCCAGGCGGGCGAGGCCGAACCGCCCACCGCGCGTGCGCCCGACGGCGACCGTGTCAGTGGCCACGGCCGCCGGGGCGGATCATCGGGATTCTTCGGTGCGCACGAGGATCGCGCCGCACTCGGGGCAGAACACCACCTCGTCGGTCTGCGCCCGGCGCACCGAGGCGAGGTCGCTGGGCGGCAGCACCATGCGGCACGCTTCGCACGCACCAGCACGGAGGAGTCCGGCGCCGTTCCCCCGCGAGGCGAGGCGCTCGTACAGCGCGAGCAGGTCGGTCGGGACCGATGCGGCGACGGCGTCGCGGTCGCGGCGCGCCGCCTCCAGGCGAGCGGTGGCGTCGGCGACCGTGGTCTTGGCCTCGGCGCTGAGCTGCGCGCCCTGAGCATTGGTCTCGGCGATCAATGCCTCCTGCTCGGCGACGGCGGCATCCGCTGCCTCCAGGCGCTCCATGAGGGCGATCTCGGTGTCTTCGAGGTCGCTCTTGCGGCGCTGCAGCGAGGCGAGCTCGCTCTCGAACCCCTGCGCCTGCTTGGCGTTCGAGGAGGCCGCGAGCCGTTCGGTGTCGCGCGTGATGCGCGCGTCGACGACGGCGACGTCGGACTCGAGGCGCTTCAGCTCGGCCGTGATGTCGTCGCGCGCGTTCGCGCGGGTGCCGAGTTCTTGCGACAGGGTGCCCCGCTGGGCGAGAAGTTCGCGCACGCGCTCCGCCTGCGGAGGGTTCGCGGCGACCTTCTGGTCGCGCTGGATCCGCGCGTCGAGGTCGGCGAGGTCGAGCAGTTTGCGCTGGTCGGCGGGGTCGGCGTTCACAGGTTCCACGCTACCCCGGGGGTGGGACATCGGCGGTGCTGGGTCGCCTGGATGCCCGGACCCCCGAGGAAGGAACGTCGGCCGTGCCTGATCCATTCGCGTCCGTCCACAGCCGATGACCGGCGGCATCCTCGGAAGCGTCGTCTTCCTCCTTCTCGGCACGCTCGCCTACTCCGGTCGCTGGAAAGGCTGGATCAGCGTCCGTCACGGGTACGGCTCGACGATGGGTTTCGCCTGGCTGTGGCTCGGTCTCGCATTCGCCGCCGCCACCGTCGGTGTGCTCGCCCAGCCGTACTCGCGTCTCGCCTTCCTCATCCTGTGCGGGGTCGCGGCGGCCCTGCTCGTCGTCAGTGTCGTCGCGATGTTCTGGCTCCCGCGTTTCCTGCTCCCCGCGTGGTTCCGGGTGCTGCGCGGAGACCGGCCGGCGGCCGGGCGTTCGCGTGATGCCCGGTAGACTCGACGCATCCAGGGCCTTTAGCTCAGCTGGTAGAGCGCCACGTTTACACCGTGGATGTCGTCGGTTCGATCCCGGCAGGGCCCACCCCTCATTCGTGGTCGTCTCAGCCGAAGGCCCCACGTCGGCTGCCCACTGTCACCCATCTGGTGGGCGGTCCGCTGCAACCGCGACAGCCTCATCGTCGGTCTCGCCCACGGCGACGGCATCGAGGTCTGACGTCGACTGCCGGTCGAAGTACCGCAGTGCAAGAGCCGCACCGCCCACGAGACGCACTCGAGTGCTTTTCCCGTCTGCCCGGAGCTCGTCGACCAAGTCGCGAAGCGCCGCGACGATATCGGCGCGTTCGAGGGCCACCACGTCAGACGCTCGCGAGTGTGTCCGACCAGATCAGAACACCGCGGTCGAAGAACTCCGCGGGCACGTCATCCTGTGCCGGGAGAGGATCAGCAGCATCCAGGGCGAGCGTGCGGGGTGGGCTCAACCGCCGTGAGTCAGCGTCCACCCAGTGCGGTCGGGGCAGCCGCTCCTCGTTCAGTCGGAGGGCGACCAGCGCCGCGAGTGCCGCATCCCACGCGGGATCGCCGGTGGGTTCGGGCTCGGCGAGACAGAGCACCCCACGTACCAGTCCCTGCTCCGCCGCGAGGTCGTCGCTCAATTGAATGAAGGTCCGGAGGGCACGCTGTCGATCGCCGTTGCGAAGATGAGCTCGAAGAGCGGCCCCTGCGGAGGCGACGTCGTCGCGGCGCGTCGGCGCGGAGTAGAGCCGGTGGCCGGATGCGGCGAGAAGGCGCTCGATCGTGCTGTACTCCAATTCTCTGGCGGCTTCCGCCTTCGACACCCGGCCCTGGTCGATGCGAAGCCGCCCGGCCACCTCGCGCTGAGTCAGGTTCCGACTTCTCCGGGCCGCACGAAGGAGTGAACCGATCCTGCTCATCACACCTCCCGGATATGTATCAGGACACATAATACGCGGTGAAGACGGGGCGTGCGGTGACAGCCTTCGCGAGGACCCACCCTGAAGTCAGGATGTTCACGCTTCGCGCGATCACCAGCGCCGCGTCGCGGTCGGAGTCTCGGAGAACCGGAAGGCCGGGGTCGCGGCGGCATCCGTGCTCACACGCTCTGACGAGACCCGCGACGGCGGCGTCCCCCGCCGTTCGGCCGGTCCCGGCATCCCTCGTTCCCGGCATGCGGATGCCGCGAACCTCTCGACGTCGAACGGTCGCCGTGACCGTACGGCGAGGCGCGTCGTCACCGCGCATCCGATGTCGGCGCGACTCGCTAGGGTGGACTCTGGTTGATTGTGCGGAGCAGACAAGGGTTGCCGCACTCGTATGGCGATTCTCTGGCATGACCTGCCAGACGACGAAAGGTCTTCCGTGACTGTTCACGACCAGGATCCGTATTCGCAGGGGCCGCAGGACAGCGACCCGGAAGAGACCGGGGAGTGGCAGGAATCCCTGCGCCAACTGGTCCAGGCCAAGGGCCCCGCCCGTGCGCGCGAGATCATGCTGAGCCTGCTGAAGGGCTCGAAGGAACTGCACCTCAACGTGCCGATGGTTCCGACGACGGATTACATCAACACCATCTCGCAGAAGAACGAGCCCGAGTTCCCCGGTGATGAGGAGCTCGAGCGCCGCTACCGCAAGTGGATCCGCTGGAACGCCGCGGTCACCGTGCACCGCGCGCAGCGCCCCGGCATCGGTGTCGGCGGCCACATCTCGACCTACGCCTCGTCGGCGGCGCTGTACGAGGTCGGCTTCAACCACTTCTTCCGCGGCCTCGACGACCCCTCCGGCGGCGACCAGATCTTCATCCAGGGCCACGCCTCCCCCGGCGCCTATGCTCGCGCATTCCTCGAAGGCCGACTCACCGAGGCGCAGCTCGACGGCTTCCGCCAGGAGAAGTCCGCCGCGCCCAACGGCATCCCGTCGTACCCCCACCCCCGTCTCATGCCGGAGTTCTGGCAGTTCCCGACGGTGTCGATGGGTCTCGGTCCGATCAACGCCATCTACCAGGCGATGTCGAACAAGTACCTCGCCAACCGCGGCATCAAAGACGTCGGCGACTCGCAGGTCTGGGCCTACCTCGGCGACGGCGAGATGGACGAGGTCGAGAGCCGTGGTCAGCTGCAGGTCGCGGCCAACGAGGGTCTCGACAACCTGAACTTCATCATCAACTGCAACCTCCAGCGCCTCGACGGCCCGGTCCGCGGCAACGGCAAGATCATCCAGGAGCTCGAGAGCTTCTTCCGTGGCGCCGGCTGGAACGTCATCAAGGTCGTCTGGGGCCGCGAGTGGGACGACCTGCTCGCCCGCGACACCGAGGGTGCGCTGCTCAACCTGATGAACACCACGCCCGACGGCGACTACCAGACCTACAAGGCCGAGAACGGCGCTTACGTGCGCGAGAACTTCTTCGGCCGCGACCCCCGCGCCCTCGAGCTGGTCAAGGACTACACCGACGAGCAGGTCTGGGGTCTGAAGCGCGGTGGCCACGACTACCGCAAGGTCTACGCGGCGTTCAAGGCGGCGGCCGAGCACAAGGGCCAGCCGACCGTCATCCTCGCCAAGACCATCAAGGGCTACGGCCTCGGCCCCCACTTCGAGGGTCGCAACGCCACGCACCAGATGAAGAAGCTGACGCTCGACGACCTCAAGTCGTTCCGCGACGCGATGGAGATCCCGGTCACCGACGCGCAGCTCGAAGAGAACCCGTATCAGCCGCCGTACTACACCCCCGGTGAGAAGGACGAGACGATCCAGTACATGCTGGAGCGTCGTCGTTCGCTCGGTGGCTTCCTGCCCGAGCGCCGCACCACCCACGTCGGTCTCGATCTGCCCGGGGATGCCGCGTACGCGCTGCCCAAGAAGGGCTCGGGCACGCAGGAGATCGCCACGACCATGGCGTTCGTGCGTCTGCTGAAGGACCTGCTGCGGGTCAAGGACTTCGGTCACCGCATCGTGCCGATCATCCCCGACGAAGCCCGCACGTTCGGTATGGACGCGTACTTCCCGACGGCGAAGATCTACAACCCCAAGGGTCAGCACTACACCTCGGTCGACCGCGAACTGCTGCTCGCCTACAAGGAGAGCCCGCAGGGCCAGATCGTGCACGTCGGCATCAACGAGGCGGGCGCCCTCGCGGCATTCACCGCGGCCGGAACGGCGTACTCGACCCACGGCCAGCCGCTCATCCCGGTGTACGTCTTCTACTCGATGTTCGGCTTCCAGCGCACGGGCGACGCCCAGTGGGCGGCCGGTGACCAGATGGCGCGCGGCTTCATCATCGGCGCGACCGCCGGCCGCACGACGCTGACCGGTGAGGGTCTGCAGCACGCCGACGGCCACTCGCAGCTGCTGGCATCGACCAACCCGGCGACCGTGTCGTACGACCCGGCCTACGGCTACGAGATCTCGCACATCGTGCGCTCGGGCATCGAGCGCATGTACGGCGGCAACCACCCCGACCCCAACGTCATGTACTACATGACGGTCTACAACGAGCCGTACGTGCAGCCCGCCGAGCCCGAGGGGGTCGACGTCGACGGCATCGTCCGCGGCATCCACCACATCTCGTCGGGTGAGGGCGACGGCCCCCGCACGCAGCTGCTCGCCTCGGGCGTCGGTGTGCCGTGGGCGTTCGAGGCTCAGCGCCTGCTCAAGGACGACTGGGGCGTCGTCGCCGACGTGTGGTCGGTCACCTCGTGGAGCGAGCTGCGCCGCGACGGTCTGGCCGCCGACGAGCACAACTTCCTGCACCCCGATGAGGAGCGCCGCGTGCCCTACCTCACCGACAAGCTGAAGGAAGCCCAGGGACCGGTCATCGCCGTCAGCGACTGGATGCACGCCGTCCAGGACCAGATCCGCCAGTGGGTCCCGCAGAACTACTGGACGCTCGGCGCCGACGGCTTCGGCTTCTCCGACACCCGCGCCGCGGCCCGTCGCTTCTTCAAGATCGACGGTCCCTCGCTCGCCGTCCGCGCCCTCCAGGCGCTGGCGGAGGAGGGCAAGGTCGACCGCGCGGTCGTCGGGCAGGCCATCGAGAAGTACCGCCTGCACGACGTCAACGCCGGCACCAGCGGCAACGCGGGCGGCGAGGCCTGATCCACGTGACGGATTCCACCGTCGGACCCGGTTCCCCCTCCACGGGCGGGACCGGGTCCGACCGGTCTTCGGGCGAGAACGTGCGCGCCGAGGCGGCCGTCGAGAAGGCCGAGACGCTGGCGTGGCTCCGCCGTATCTCGGGCGACCTCGCCACCGCCACCATCCAGCGCCTCGAAGAGACCCTGCCCTGGTATGCCGAGATGCCGCCGGCGCGGCGCTCGGCCGTCGGACTCGTCGCACAGGCCGGCATCACGTCGTTCCTGCAGTGGTTCGAGGAGCCGGCATCCACCCCGGCGATCGCGGCGGACATCTTCGCCGCCGCGCCCCGTGAACTTTTGCGCAGCGTGAGCCTCACCCAGACGCTGCAGCTGGTGCGGGTGACCGTCGAGGTGATGGAGGAGCGGGTCGCCGGCCGCAGCGAGAAGGTGCGCGAGGCGATGCTGTCGTACTCGCGCGAGGTGGCGTTCGCCGCCGCCGACGTCTACGCCCGCGCGGCCGAAGCCAGAGGCCTCTGGGACGCCCGCCTCGAGGCCCTCGTCGTCGACTCGATCCTGACCGGAGAGGCCGACGACGAACTGCCCAGCCGCATCGCCGCGCTCGGGTGGCACGGGCACGGGGAGGTCTCCGTGCTCGTGGGTACCACTCCCCCGCAGCTCGACGTCGACCAGGTCCGCCGGACCGCCCGCAAGCTGGGCGTCGACGTGCTCATCGGCGTGCAGGGACTGCGCCTCGTCCTCGTCCTCGGTCGCGCCGACCTCCCCTCCCGCGGTGGAGCGGAGACCGCGGAGCTCCCCTTCACCGACATCGCCAAGCGTCTCGAGCCCAGCTTTGGGTCGGGTCACCTCGTGCTCGGACCCGCGGTCCCCGCCCTGGTCGATGCGGGCCAGAGCGCTCGTGCGGCGCTCGCGGGCTTCGCCGTCGCGCGCGCGTGGCGGCACGCCCCGCGGCCGGTCGAGGCCGACGACCTGCTGCCCGAGCGGGCCCTCGCCGGCGACCCGGTGGCCAAGCAGACCCTGGTCGAGCGGGTGTACCGCCCGCTGCACGCGCACAGTGCCGACCTCGTCGCCACGCTCTGGAGCTACCTCGACAACGGCCGGTCGCTGGAGGCGACGGCCCGCGAGCTGTACGTGCACCCGAACACCGTGCGCTACCGCCTCAAGCGGGTGTCGGAGGTCATCGGCTGGGATGCCACGGGCCCGCGCGAAGCGCTCATCCTGCAGACGGCCCTCATCCTCGGCTCGATCGGAACCGATGCCACGCGCCGGCGCGGGGTCGGAAAACGGCGGCCGCCACAGCCCCACTGATGCACGGCACGCACAAAGACACGCCGCATATCTGTGTCGATATCTCCAGAAGTGGTCGCCGGATGCCTGTCAGGATGGATTCGTGATCATCGCCGTCTTCCCGGGTCAGGGTTCGCAGACCCCGGGCTTCCTCACCCCCTGGCTCGAGTTCGACGGGGCGCGCGAGCGCCTCGAGGTCTTCTCCGAGCAGTCGGGCGTCGACCTCGTCGCCGCCGGAACCGAGTGGGATGCCGATCGCATCCGCGACACCAGCGTCGCCCAGCCCCTGATCGTTGCGGCGAGCCTGCTGTCGTGGGCCGCGCTGAACGAGCGGGCCGGTCAGCCGGTCGACGGCATCGCGGGGCACTCCGTCGGCGAGATCGCGGCCCTGGCCGCGGCCGGGGTCGTCGGCGACGACGACGCGATGCGCCTCGTGGGTCTGCGCGGACGCGCCATGGCCGAGGCGGCGGCGACCGTCGACACCGGCATGAGCGCTGTGGTCGGCGGCGATGAGACGGCCGTTCTCGAGCGCCTCGAGACTCTGGGCCTCACTCCCGCGAACTACAACGGCGGCGGCCAGATCGTCGCCGCGGGAGAACTGCCCGCCCTGGCCGAGCTCGCCGCCGAGGCGCCGCGCGGTGCGCGCGTCATCCCTCTGCAGGTCGCCGGCGCATTCCACACCCGTTTCATGGAGCCCGCCGTCGAGGTACTGCGTTCCGCCGCGACCGACGTCCGCGCCGCCGAGCCGACCACGACGTTGTGGACCAACTCCGACGGCTCCGTCGTCACCGACGGACGCCGTGCGCTCGACCTCGTCGTCGCGCAGGTCGCCTCGCCCGTCCGCTGGGACCGCTGCATGGCATCCTTCGCCGAACACGGCGTGACCGGCATCATCGAACTCTCCCCCGCGGGCGCCCTCACCGGGCTCGCCAAGCGCGCCCTGCGCGGCACGCCGACCGTGGCGGTGAAGACCCCCGACGACCTCGACGCGGCCGTCTCACTCCTGAAGGAAGACCAGGCATGAGCACCCCCACCCTCCGTCAACTGCAGGGCCCGGCCCACACGCGGATCTACTCGTACGGCGCTGCCCGCGGCGAGAACTTCGTGCCCAACGACGACCTCGTCGGGCCCATCGACTCCAGCGACGAGTGGATCCGTCAACGCACCGGCATCGTCACGCGCGTCCGCGCGAACAAAGAGACGGATGCCATCGACCTGGCCTCCGAAGCCGCCCGCGAGGCCGTCGAGAAGTCGGGCGTCGCGCCCGAAGACATCGACGCCGTGATCGTGGCGACCATCAGCAACCCGAAGCAGACGCCGTCGGCATCCGCCATCGTCGCCGACCGCATCGGCGCCAACCCCGCCGCAGCCTACGACGTCAACGCCGCGTGCGCCGGGTTCGCGTACGGCGTGGGTCAGGCCGACGCGCTCATCCGCGGCGGGCTCGCAAAGCACGTCGTCGTCGTGGGCGCCGAGAAGCTCAGCGACATCGTCGACCCGACGGACCGCAGCATCTCGTTCCTCCTGGGCGATGGTGCCGGCGCAGTCGTGGTCGGGCCCAGCGACACCCCGGGTATCGGACCCACCGTCTGGGGCTCCGACGGCTCGAAGGCCGACGCCGTGAGCATGAACGCCCCCCTCACCGACTTCCGCGACGGCACGGCACCGTGGCCGACGCTGCGCCAGGAAGGCCCGACGGTCTTCCGCTGGGCCGTGTGGGAGATGGTCAAGGTCGCACGCCAGGCGATCGAGGCCGCCGGCATCGAGCCCGCCGACCTCGCCGCCTTCGTGCCGCACCAGGCGAACATGCGCATCATCGACGAGTTCGCCAAGCAGCTGGCTCTCCCGGAGACGGTCGTCATCGGTCGCGACATCGAGACCACGGGTAACACCTCCGCGGCATCCATCCCGCTCGCCACCCACCGCCTGCTCGAGGAGCACCCCGAACTCAGCGGCGGACTCGCGCTGCAGATCGGCTTCGGCGCGGGACTCGTCTTCGGCGCGCAGGTCGTCGTCCTCCCGTGACGCACGGTCGTCGAACCCTAAACTGATCCCGGCTCGTTCGGGCCGCCCCCAAGAAACAGGAGACATCATGGCATTCACCAACGACGAGGTTCTCGCCGGCCTTGCCGAGCTCATCACCGACGAGACCGGCATCTCGGCCGACGAGGTCGCCCTCGAGAAGTCGTTCACGGACGACCTCGACATCGACTCGATTTCGATGATGACGATCGTCGTCAACGCCGAGGAGAAGTTCGGCGTCACCATCCCCGACGACGAGGTCAAGAACCTCAAGACCGTCGGCGACGCCGTGACCTTCATCACGTCGAACCAGTCCTGACACCTTCCGGTGGGGGCTTCGGCCCCCACCGGTCACGACCCATTGGCCGCACCAAGGATTCTTCGCTCATGAGCACACCCCGCATCGTCGTCACCGGTATCGGTGCCACCTCGCCCATCGGCGGCACCGCCCCCGAGAGCTGGTCGGCGCTGCTCGCCGGCACCTCGGGTGCGCGCACCCTCGAGCACGAATGGGTCGAGAAGTACAACCTGCCCGTCACTTTCGCCGCCGAAGCGGTCGTGCGGCCTGAGACGGTGCTCGATCGTCCCGTGGCCAAGCGCCTCGATCCCTCCTCGCAGCTGGCCATGGTCGCCGCGAAGGAGGCCTGGGAGGACGCGGGTGCGCCCGACGTCGATCCCGACCGACTCGGCGTCGACTTCGCCACCGGCATCGGAGGCGTCTGGACGCTGCTCGATGCCTGGGACGTCTTGCGCGAGAAGGGCCCCCGTCGCGTCATGCCGATGACGGTGCCGATGCTCATGCCCAACGCCGCAGCCGGCAACCTCTCGCTGCACTTCAACGCGCGCGCGTTCGCGCGTACCGTTGCCTCGGCGTGCGCCTCGAGCACCGAGTCGATCGTCAACGCCGTGCAGCACATCCGCGACGGACTGGCGGATGTCGTCATCGCCGGAGGAACCGAGTCGGCGATCCACCCGATCACCATCGCCTCGTTCGCGTCGATGCAGGCGCTGTCGAAGCGCAATGACAGCCCCGAGACCGCGTCGCGTCCGGGCAGCATCGACCGTGACGGCTTCGTCATGGGCGAGGGCGCCGGCGTGCTGATCCTCGAGACCGAGGAGCACGCCAAGGCGCGCGGGGCGAAGATCTACGCGTCGATCGTGGGCGGGGGCGTCACGGCCGACTCGTACCACATCACCGCCAACGACCCCGAGGGAACGGGCGCCGCCCGCGCCGTGCGCATGGCCCTCGACATGGCCGGCGCGTCTGCCGACGACGTGACGCACATCAACGCACACGCCACCTCCACGCCCGTCGGCGACCCCAACGAGTACAAGGCCCTGCACACGGTCTTCGGTGACCGGATCGACGAGATCCCCGTGTCCGCGACGAAGGCCTCCACGGGGCATCTGCTCGGCGGAACCGGTGCGCTCGAAGCCATCTTCACCGTGCTGGCGCTGCAGAACCGCGTCGCGCCGCCGACGATCAACCTCACCGAGCAGGACCCCGACGTCCCGTTCGCCCTCTCCGGGTCGCCGGTCGAGCTGGGGGCGGGCGACCAGCTCGCGATCAGCAACTCGTTCGGCTTCGGCGGTCACAACGCCGTCGTCGCGATCGCCTCGGTCTGATCCCGCACGAACGCCCCCTGGCATCCCCCCGACGAAGATCGGGGATGCCAGGGGGCGTTCGCCGTGTCGGGCGTGGGATACGCGGTCCCGGTGCCGGGGGTGGTCACCGACCTCCGATAGTGGCGCCTCCCCCGCCGACGGTTCAGCCGACCTTGTGCAGCCAGATGATCTGCTGGTCGTCGCCGGCGTGGCGGAAGGGCTCGAGCTCTTCGTCCCAGGCGGAGCCGAGAGCGACGTCGAGCTCCCGCTGCAACTCGAACGGGTCACCGGCCGCGACCTCCATCGCGTAGCGGACCCGGTCCTCGCCGATGACCACGTTGCCGGACGCATCGGTCTGGGCATAGTGGATGCCGAGCCCCGGCGTGTGCATCCAGCGTCCGCCGTCGCTGCGGGGAGTGGGATCTTCGCTCACCTCGAAGCGAAGGTGTTCCCAGCCGCGGATGGCACTCGCGAGAGCGGCGCCGGACCCGACCGGGCCCTCCCAGTAAAACTCCGCGCGGCGGCTCCCCATGAGCACGGGCTGATCGGCCCAGTCGAAGTTCACGGCGCGGCCGAGGGCGCGTCCTACCGCCCACTCGAGGTGGGGGCACAACGCGCGGGGCGCGGAGTGGATCAGGATCACTCCGCGCGAAGACGTGGTCGCCATGGTCTCTCCTTCGTCAGGTACGTCTTCCCCTACGACCTGAGATGGAGTGCGGCAGATGTTCGGTTGTCCCGGCCATTATCGCCCGCGCATAACGAAATCACAACACTGTGATTTCTCGGTGGCGGTGCGGGGCGTGCACAAGGTCAGCGATGTGCACAGGGTCAGTGGCATCCGGTCGCTCCGGACTGAGGTTGTGCGCATCGCGGAGGTTGTGGCGCGGGCGGGCGGCGAACAGAAGAGCCGAGCGGCCGAGGGCCGGTGACCAGAGGAGGCTGAGCTGTCGACGTCTCCGGGGACGGGTCCGACGGTCAGGCGAACCACAATGCCCAGTACAGGGCGAAGTTGCGGTTGCCGTACGCGGAGCAGCCGTCGCCGGTGCCCCAGCGGGCCGCGAGGGCGGCGGGGTTCGGCTGATACGGCGTGTAGTTGTACAGCGCGGCGGTCGCCTCGTTCGTGATCGTCACATCGGTGCCGCCGCACGCCGGGTCGGGCGAGTAGGCGATGTAGTGGGTGCCCGGTTGCCGCATGAAGTCCGATGCGCTGTACGACTTGAGGTCGGTGGCACCCTGGGCGACCTGGTCGGCGAAGCCCGCGGCGCCGGGATCGCACGGGGCGTCGTCGGGACAGCGGGCTCCCATCGCCGCACCGAGCTCCTCCGCACCCGGAGCGCGGGCGACGCGGCCCGAGATCAGACTCTGCTCCTTCTGCAGGGTGACCAGCAGCACCTTCGCCGAGATGCCGCACGCACGCTGCACGCGGTCGATGATCTCGGCCGCGGTGAGGTCGCCGCCGTCGAATCCCTCGCAGACGGTTTCGCCCGTCGCCTCCGAGATGACCGGCCCGCGGCTCTCGACCGGCATCCGGAGACGGGCGAGGCAGGAATCGTTGGCGCACCGCCCCACCTGCTCGTCGAGGAATCGCTGGATGTCGTCGGCGGTCATCGCATCGGCGTCGTAGAAGTCCTCGTCGGAGATGAGCGTGCCGGGGTCGAAGCCCGTCAGATCGACGCTCTCACGGCGTGCGTCGGAGTTCCACGCGGCGTTCCACCCCGAGACGAGCGAGACCAGTGGTACGACGGTCAGGACGACGAGGGTGACGAGCACGGCCGCCAGCACGCCGAAGACGATCCGGCGACGACGGAGCACGCGTGCCCGGGTCGTGCGGCGCCGCCGCGTGGGTGTTCTCGCCACCCCTCGATCGTGCCGCACCGCGCTGACCGCGCGCTGCACATCTCACGATGTGGCGCGTCGGCCAGCGCGGTCGCGGGCGAACCGATCACCGGTGGCGTGCCGCGCTCAGCTGCCGGGTTGGGCCGGCGGAGTGGGGGCGCTGCCGTCGGCGGGCGCGGAGGGGGCCGTCCCGTCAGCCGGGGGCGCGGGCGGAGTGGGAGCGGTGCCGTCGGCGGGCGGAGTGGGAGCGGTGCCGTCAGCGGGCGGAGTGGGCTTTTCGCCCTCGCCCTTCGGTCCGTGGCCGGGACCGGCGGGGCCGCCGCCGGGACCGCACTCACCGGGGCCGCCGCCCTCGCCCGGTGCGGGAGGCGTCGGCGCCGTGCCGTCGGCGGGCGGGGTGGGGGCGGTGCCGTCGGCAGGGGTTCCGGTCGGTGCGGAGCCGGGCGTGCCCGCCGAGCCCGGGGTCGGCGCGGTGCCGGGACCTGTGGACCCGCCGTCGGCGCTGGGCGCCGAGGTGGCCGCGGAGAGGGTCGATCCGCCGTTGGTCTGCGCGGCGAGGGCGGCACTTCCGCCCGTGAGACCCGCGGCCACGATGACCGCGCCGGCGATCAGCGCGGGGCGTCGCCACGACCGGCGGCGGGGCTCGGTGGCGTCGTCCAGTCGCGGCAGCGGCGTGGTGGGGTTGTCGTCGTTCATGTCATCCTCCCGGCCGGTGGCGTTCACCGGCTCTGAGACCAGACTTGGAGCCGGGACTGAAGCGAACCTGAAGTCGGATGCGGGCGGGCGTGCGCATACGCAAGCCATATCCGTCGTTCAGCAACCGCCCCTATCGTCGGCCGAATGTCCGCTGCCGCCCGCGTGCTCGTCGTCGACGATGACGAGACCATCCGCCTCGCCGTCTCGACGGCTCTGCGCGCCGAGGGATTCGTCACCGACGCCGCGGCCGACGGCGTCGATCTGGCGGAGCGTCTCGCGGCGTTCCGCCCCGACCTTGTGGTGCTGGACTGGATGATGCCGGGGCCCAGTGGCATCCGGTTACTCCCTCTCGTGCGCGGCGCGGGCGACGCCGCCGTCATCATGCTCACCGCGCGCGACGAGGTGGACGACCGCCTGCGCGGTTTCGCCGAAGGAGCCGACGACTATGTCGTGAAGCCTTTCACGATGGCCGAGCTCGTCGCGCGCGCGGGCGCCGTGCTGCGCCGTCGGGGGCGGCTCCCTCAGACGATCTCGGTCGGCGACCTCGTTGTGGACCCGGATGCCGCGACCGCCCACCGTGCGGGAGCCGCACTGGATCTGACGGCGACGGAGTTCCGGCTGCTGCACCTGCTCGCCGACGGTCGTGGCCGGACGCTGTCGAAGGCGCAGATCCTCACCCAGGTGTGGGGGTACGAGGACTACGACCCCAATCTCGTCGAGGTGCATCTCAGCGCCCTGCGACGCAAGATGGAGCAGCACGGCCCTCGCCTGATCCACACCGTGCGCGGCCTCGGCTACCGCTTGAGCGCGGCGACATGAGCTCCACACCTCCGCTGCGGTCGGGGTCGCTGCGTCGCCGCACGATCCTGGCCGTGCTTGCGCTCGTCGCGCTGCTGCTCGTGGTGCTGGCCGTGGTGGTCGACCTCGCTCTGGGCGCCCGGCTGCGGGGACAGATCGAGGAGCGGCTGCGCGACCGGGCCGCGGCGGCCGCGTCGCTCGTCGGAACCGTCGACGACGCCGACCTCGCCGAGCGCCTGTCGTTCCAGGGACTCGCGGTGCGGATCGACGGCGCGGGTGGCGACTCGGTCGTCGCGGGACCGAGTCCCGAGCAGTTGCGCGATGCTCCCCCGGGACCGGGCGGTGGACCCGGGCCGGATGAGCGATCGGCGCCGCAGCCCTCCGCCTCCAGCGACGTGCAGGTCGTGGCATCCGCGGTGTCGGGCGACGATCAGCTCGTGACGCTGCGCTCGACGCTCAGCGACGGGTCGACCCTGAGTCTCACCGCGTCCGCGGTCGGCGTCGGCGACACCCTCGTGCAGGTGCGGTGGATCATGGCTGTCGCCTCGGTCGGCGTGCTCGTGCTGGCCGCCGGGGCGGTCACGGTCGTCGTGCGCCGGAGTCTGCGGCCCCTCGACCAGGTGTCGCAGGTCGCGCGGGCCATCGGCTCCGGCGAGCGCGAACGACGTCTGCGTCCGACCCGACCCGACACCGAGATCGGACGCGTCGCCACCGCCCTCGACGACATGCTCGACGACGTCGTCGGCGCCGAGCAGGCGGCGCGCGATGCCGAGGGGCGACTACGGGCCTTCCTCTCCGACGCCGCGCACGAGCTGCGGACGCCCGTCGCCGGCATCCGTGCGGCCGCCGACACCCTCGTACGCGCCGATCTCGACGCGCCCGAGCGCGAGCTGCTTGCCGCGCACGTCGCCCGCGAGGCGACCCGGGCCTCACGCCTCGTCGACGACCTGCTGACGATGGCCCGTGTCGACCGGGGCCTCGAGCTGGACCCGGTCGATACGGACCTGCGGGCCGTGGTCGAGGCCGAGGTGCGCCGTGCACCGCTCGTGCACCCGTCGCTGCGCGTTCGTGCGGAGATCCCGGATGCCGCGGTGCCCGTGCGCATCGATGTCGACCGTATCGCTCAGGTGTTGTCGAACCTGGTGGAGAATGCCGCGCGCGCGACGGCCGGGCGGGGGTCGGTCGTGTTGTCGGTGCGGGTCGAGAGCGGCACGGCCCGCGTGGTCGTCGACGACGACGGACCGGGCGTTGCGGCCGCCGATCGTGAGCGCATCTTCGAGCGACTCGTACGGCTCGATGAGGGGCGGGCGGCCTCCGGCGGCGTGGGCCTCGGCCTGCCCATCGCTCGCGGCATCGCCCGGGCGCACGGCGGGGACGTGCGCTGCGTCCCGGCGGCGAGCGGGGCGCGGTTCGAGATGACGGTGCCGCTCAGCTGATTCGCGCGACGGCGCGGCATCCGTCGTCTTCGAGAGAGTCGGATGCCGCGTCGACGGCCCCTGCGCATGGACACGCCCCGCTGCGAGGCGGCAGTCGACGGGGGCGTGCACGGCGGACCGCTGCGGTGATCGGCGCCGCGGGCCCAAAGGGCGGTCAGGGGCGCGCGCGGACTCCGACGGGCTGGCGGGGCGGTGTGGGCGGCGGGGCGATGCCGGCGGCGGTCAGGGTGAGGCCGTCGGCGCCGCTCGCGTCGTGCATCATCTGGTCGACCAGGTTGCGGTCGATCGCCGGTTCACGGCCGCCGTAGAACTGCATGACGAGGGCGTTCGAGGCGTGGATCCACAGGCTCGCCTGGCGGACACCCTCGTTGACGGGCAGCTGGAGCATGAAGCCCTCGTTGCGTCGGAGCTTGTTCATCACGACGATGCGAAGGTGGGCGAGGATGCGGTCGTCGATGTCGAACGATGCGCGGTCTCGGTAGATGAGGCGTCCCACGGCTGGTCCTTTTCTGGCGCGCCGAAGCGTTCCGGTTGAGCAAGGGGCGGGACCACGCCGGGAAGCGAGGCAATGCGGGGACTTCAGTATTTCACTTCGCGAGACATATCGCTCGCGTTCGGCCGATATATCGCGGACCGCCCGTCGAGGCCCTCGCGTAGACGAATCAAGCGTCGGTCGACCGACCACTTGACATCCTTCGGCGGGCTGTTGCATGGTTACCTAGTCAACTAATGAACCAGTACACGGAGGTCGCATGATCGACGACGGCAGAGCGCTGTTCCTCCAGATCGCCGAGAGCGTGGAGGACCAGATCGTCGACGGTTCCCTCCTCGAAGAGACTCGCGCGCCCTCGACCAACGAGCTGGCCGCCTTCCACCGCATCAACCCCGCCACCGCAGCGAAAGGAATCGCCATGCTCGTCGATAAGGGAGTGCTCTACAAACGCCGTGGGATCGGGATGTTCGTCGCATCCGGGGCGCGCGATCAGCTGCTCGGCGAGCGGCGGTCCACTTTCGCCGACCGTTTCGTCGATCCCCTCCTCTCCGAGGCGCGCACGCTGGGACTCGGACCCGACGACCTGACCGAACTGATCCGCCAGCGCGCGGCGCTCGCCGCGTCGTCCGATCGTCCGGAGCGCTCGACCGCAGGGACCGCACGATGACCGCCGTCATCCAGGTCGAGGGTCTTCATAAGCGCTACCGCGACGCCGATGCCCTGGCCGATGTGTCGTTCTCCCTTGAGCGGAACGCGATTCACGGGCTTCTCGGCCGCAACGGCGCCGGTAAGACGACCCTGATGTCCATCCTCACCGCCCAGAATTTCGCGACCAGCGGCAGGGTCCGGGTGTTCGGCGAGGACCCCTATGAGAATCCGCGCGTGCTGTCGCGCATGTGCTTCGTGCGTGAGAGTCAGAA
This sequence comes from Microbacterium proteolyticum, assembly GCF_030818075.1. Taxonomy (NCBI): domain Bacteria; kingdom Bacillati; phylum Actinomycetota; class Actinomycetes; order Micrococcales; family Microbacteriaceae; genus Microbacterium; species Microbacterium proteolyticum. Next base: position 2,561,400 of record NZ_JAUSZZ010000001.1, read on the forward strand.
GTACCCCGACGACGCGAAGCCTCGCCATGCTTTCGCGGCCGCGCGCCTGTTCTTCCCGAACTGGGACGAAGCCGTCGCCGGCGAGCTGATCACGGCGTTCCAGATCCCGGTCGAACGCCCGATCAAGAAGCTCTCGCGTGGACAGCTCTCTGCGGTCGGTGTCGTCATCGGAATCGCTTCCCGTGCAGAGGTCACGTTCTTCGACGAGCCGTACCTCGGCCTCGACGCCGTCGCTCGCCAGACCTTCTACGACCGTCTGCTGCGGGACTACTCGCTGCATCCGCGAACGATCGTCCTCTCCAGCCATCTGATCGACGAGGTCGCCAATCTTCTCGAACGCGTCATCGTGCTCGACGGCGGGCGCGTGGTGATGGACGAAGACACGGATGCCGTGCGTGATCGCGCGGCGACCATCGTCGGCGACGCCGCCGCCGTCGACGCCTTCTGTGCGGATCGCGACGTGCTGCACCGTGAATCGTTGGGGCGCGTCGCGTCGGCCACGGTCCTCGGCCCCTTGGCATCCGAGGACCGCCGCGCCCTGGCGGACGCTCGCCTGGAGGTGTCCCCGGTCTCCTTGCAGGAGTACATCGTCCGATCCACCCAACGGGCGGCGCACGTGCCGGCCGGTGTCGCGCAGGAAGGAGCGCTGCGATGAACCGCGCGCTGAACGTCGTCCGGCTGCAACTGATCAATCGCCAGACCTTCGTCTGGATCCCGCTCATCATCCTGTTCGGGTCGCTCGCGATCAGCCTTCTGATCTACGGCATCATCCAGTCTTCGGGGGCTCGAGGCGTCATGATCAGCGGTGGCGTGCAGGCGCCGCTGTGGTACTTCGGCGTCATCGGCGCGCAGGCTCTGACCCGGACGTTCCCGTTCTCGCAGGCCATGAGCATCACCCGACGGGACTTCTTCATCGGGACGCTGCTGACGGCCGTCCTCACCGCGGGCCTGCTCGCGGTGGTGTTCGTCGTCGGGGGGCTCATCGAGCACGCGACGAACGGGTACGGCATGAACGGGTGGTTCTTCTACATCCCTTGGGTGTGGGAGGCCGGTCCTCTCGCTGCCGGTGTCGCCTACTTCGCCCTTGCGATGCTCGCGTTCGTCATCGGTTTCTGGGCGGCGACCGTCTTCAAACGCTTCGGGTCCTTGGCGACGGTCGTCACGCTCGTGGGGGTGGGCCTCGTGGCGGTCGCGGTGGCGTGGCTCGTCACAGCGACGCGATCGTGGCCGGCGGTCGTCGACACGGTCGTGACGCTGGGGGCGTTCGGCCTCGCCGTGTGCGGCATCCTCGTCACCCTCGTTCTCTCAACGTCGTCGTTCGCGACGTTGCGTCGCGCGGTCCCCTGACACCGGATACCGGGGCCGGGCCGCGCGTGCGGCCCGGCCCTTCGTCGTTCGGAGGGTGAAGCGACGACAGGCGTCTTGCACGCCACGGCCGCGTGGACCGAGCCGGCCCGTCAGGCACATGGCGACCGCGGGGCACGCCCGCGCGGCGGCGCGTCGGGAGCCGGGGTCGGGGCGAATCCCCAGCCACCACGGCGGCGATGTCGATATCGTCGAAGGGATCTGCGATCATCCGACCCACGAGAGAGAAAACCCGTGAGCCATCACCGCACCTCCCCCGACCAGGAGGGCCGATCTTCGAGCCCCCTCTTTCCGAGAGGGGGTGAGATCTGATGCTGGCTGCGGCCCTGACGCTCCTGGTGGGCGTCATCGTGACACTCGCGATCATCGTCGCCTGCGGCTTCTTCGTCGCGCAGGAGTTCGCGTACATGTCGGTGGACCGTTCGCGCATGGCGGCGCTGGCTGAGAAGGGCGACGCCCAGGCCAAACGCGTGCTCGCCATCACCAAGCGCACGTCGTTCATGCTGTCCGGCGCCCAACTGGGCATCACCGTGACCGGACTGCTGATCGGTTATGTGGCGGAACCGCTGATCGGCGAGTCGATCGGCACGCTGCTCGGCGGTGTGGGCATCGACCCCGCCGTGTCGATCCTCATCGGCACCGTCGGTGCGCTGCTGCTGGCGACGGTCGTGACGATGATCTTCGGCGAGCTGTACCCGAAGAACCTCGCCATCGCGAGCCCCGAGCCCCTCGCCCGTGCGCTGGCCGTGCCGACGCGCATCTACCTGATGCTCTTCGGCTGGCTCATCACCGTCTTCGACGTCGCTGCCAACGCCCTGCTGCGCCTGCTGCGTATCGAGCCGCTGGAGGACGTCGACGAGAGCGCCACCGCCCGCGATCTCGAGGCGATCATCGAGGAGTCGCGCCAGAGCGGCGACCTCCCCGACGACCTGTCGATGATCATCGACCGCATCCTCGACTTCCCGCAGCGCGACGTCGAACACGCCATGGTGCCGCGCTCCCAGATCGACTCCGTCACCCCCGACACCACCGTCGGCGAGGTGCGCGCGCTCATGGCCACCGGCCACACGCGCTACCCGGTCATCGGCGACGAGGACTCCCCCGTCGGCGTCGTCGAGCTCATCGACCTGCTCCGCGAGCAGCCCGCAGACGACGCACCCGTGGCATCCGTCATGCGTGCGGCGGTCGTCATCCCCACCTCGATGCTGCTGCCCGTCGCCCTCGACCGCATGCGCCAGTCGCGCAACGAGCTGGCCTGCGTCGTCGACGAGTACGGCAACTTCGACGGCATCCTGACCATCGAAGACCTCACCGAGGAGGTGATTGGCGAGCTCTCCGACGAGCACGACGTCGAGATCGCCGAGGCGGCGTCGGTCGGTGAGGACGCCTGGAGCGTGCCGGGCGACCTGCACCTCGACGAGCTCGAGCGTCTCATCGGGCACGATCTCGCCGAGAGCGATGTCGAGACCGTGGCGGGCCTCGTCATCGAGACGCACGGCGACCTGCCGCCGGTCGGCGCCGTCGTGCGCATCGACCTGCCCGAGCGGGCGAGCGAGACCGTGCAGGGAATCGACATGGAGCGCTGGCTGGCCGTCGAGGTCGCCGAGGTCGACCGCCACGTGCCGTCGCAGCTGCGCGTGCAGTTGCACGAGATCGATCGGGATGCCGAGCCCGCCGACGAAGCGTCCGCGTCGAACGAGGAGGTGGCCCGATGAACGGCTGGACCGTCGCCCTCGTCACGACCGCACTCATCGTCGCGAGCGCGTTCTTCGTCATCGTCGAATTCGCGTTGCTCGCTGCCCGCCGCCACCGCCTGGAGGAGGAGGCTGCGACCAGCGCCTCCGCCCGCGCGGCGCTGCGCGGTGTGAACGAGCTGACCGTCATGCTGGCGTTCGCGCAGCTCGGTATCACCGCGTGCACCTTCCTGCTCGGCGCGATCACCAAACCCGCCATCGATTACGCCCTCGCGCCGGTGTTCGAGATGTGGGGCCTGCCGTACGTGCTGGCCGACATCATCGCGTTCATGCTGGCGCTGATCGTGGTGACCTTCCTGCATCTCGTCATCGGCGAGATGGCGCCGAAGTCGTGGGCGATCGCACACCCCGAGACCGCGGCGAAGGCCACCGGCATCCTGGCCCGGGCGCTGACGTGGCCGCTGCGTCCGTTCCTGCTGTGGATCAACCACATCGCGAACCGCCTCGTGAAGGCCTCGGGCGTGGAGCCGGTCGACAAGGCCGCTGCGGGTGGGCAGGACGCCGACACGATCCGTGAGCTCGTCGCGCACTCGCGGCAGGCGGGCACGCTCGAGCAGCAGTACTCCGAGCCGATCGCGCAGGCGATCGCCCTGGGCACGCTGACCGTCGGCGACATCGTCCGAACGGATCGCTCCCCCACCGCGGTGCCGATGGATGCCACGGTCGCCGACATCCAGGCGGTCGCCGCCTCGTCGACGCACCTGCGCATCCTCGTCGGTTCGGGTGCGGCATCCCGCGTGGCGCACGTGCGCGACACGCTCGCCGTCGACCCGGCGACGCCGGCGCTCGACATCGCGCGCGAGCCCCTGCGCCTGGAGCCGGATGCCTCGGCGTACGACGCCCTCGCGCGCATGCGCCGCGGGCGCGTGCAGCTCGCGACGGTGGTCGAGGGCGAGCGCCTGCTCGGCGTCGTGACGCTCGACGACCTGCTGCGCGAGATCCTGCCCGGGCCGGGCGAGCTGGCGGCGGTTGCGGCGCGGTAGGCGCGGTTTCGGGTTCGGGGCGGGTTCTGCGCTTCGGGGCGGGTTTTCTCCGCCCCGAGCGGCGGGATCCGCCCCGAACTGTGTGGGACGGGGTGCGATGGCGCCGAACCGCGCGAGGCGGCTGCGCGATGGCCTCGAACCGCGCGAGGCGGCCACGCTGGGCCCGAACCGCGCACCGCTTCGAACCTCGGGGGCCGTGGGCCTATCGCTCGCGCACGGGGTGTCAAGCCGTCACGGGCGCGGGGCGTTGCGGCGTACCGTCGCCCGCGTTCATCTCTCCCCTCTTCGCAAGGACTCCCATGAGCAAGATCTGGTTCATCACCGGCGCATCCAAGGGCTTCGGCCGCGAGTGGGCCGAAGCGGCCCTCGAGCGCGGCGACAGCGTCGCGGGCACGGCGCGCAACCTCGACGACGTCACCGAGCTCGTCGACGCCTACCCCGACACCTTCCTTCCGCTGCAGCTCGACGTCACCGATCACGCCGCCGACACGGCCGCCGTGCAGGCGGCGCACGAGCGGTTCGGGCGTCTGGACGTCGTCGTCAACAACGCCGGATTCGGGCACTTCGGAATGGTGGAGGAACTCGCCGAGGACGAGGTGCGCGCGCAACTCGAGACGAATTTCTTCGGTGCCCTGTGGGTGACGCAGGCGGCGTTGCCGATCATGCGTGCGCAAGGATCCGGACACATCATTCAGGTCTCGAGCATCGGCGGGATCAGCGCCTTCCCGACGGTGGGCGTCTACCACGCGTCGAAGTGGGCGCTGGAGGGGCTGTCGCAGTCGCTCGCGCAGGAGGTCGCCGGCTTCGGCATCCACGTGACCCTCATCGAGCCCGGGGGCTACTCCACCGACTGGTCGGGTGCGTCGGCGAAGCGCAGCGAGGAGATCGCGGCGTACGCCGAGGTGCGCGAGCAGGCGGCGAAGCGCCCGTCGGCCGCCGACCCCGGAAAGCCCGAGGCCACGCGTTCCGCGATTCTGAAGGTCGTTGATGCCGAGAACCCGCCGCTGCGCATCTTCTTCGGCAAGGCGCCCCTGGGTATCGCCGAGAAGGACTACGCGTCGCGCCTCGAGACGTGGCGCGAGTGGCAGCCGGTGTCGGAGGAGGCGCACGGGTCCTGAGGCGACGTGTGGCATGGGGCGATGGGTCAACGCAGGTAGGAGTCGACGACGAGCGGACCGCGGATGCCGCGGAGCACGTCGATGAGCTTCGCGAGGCCTGCCGTGTTCCAGTTCGACAGTTGCAGGTCGTGGGGTCCGAGCGCTTCGAGCCGCCCGACCCGGACGCGCACGACCTCCCACCCGGCTGAGCGCAGCGTTCGATCCTTGCGTCGGTCGGCCTCCTCTCGGCGTCCGACGTGTTCGAGACCGTGGCGGCCGATCGTGTCGTACTCGACGGCGATCCGGAGCTCAGGGAAGACGATGTCGGGCCAGACTTCGAGGTGGTCGAAGAACGGGCGGGCGACCCGGACGGCGTTGAAGCCCTCGGCGAGTGCCAGCCGGTCGCGCAGGTCGGCGCGCACGCGGTCTTCGACCGCCGAGGCGGGCTTCGGCGCGCAGACCGAGACGAAGGCATCGCCGACGGCGACCGGCGGCGTCTTGCGGCAGAGCGTCGACGGCGGCCGTGGGCGGCGGGGCCGCAGCACCGCATTCGCCGTGATGGCCGGTGCCTCGACCGCCTCGCGCATCGGCAGAGCGACGACCCGTGAGGGATCGGCCAGCTCAGCGCACTCTGGACACCACGCGCTGCGCCGGCGCTCCCGGCCCGGCCGGTGCCGCTGCTCCTGAGGCGTCGCGGCGAAGCGGTGACCCGCATCGCACTGCCAGAGCAGGAGCACCTCCGCCGCGGGCGGGACCTGACTGAGGGCGATCCCCGCGTTCAGGTCGGGGTGGTACTGCCGGATCAACGCGGGGTAAGCCGCCCACGCCTCACGGTACGTGCCCACCGCATAGGGCACATCGAGCCCCTTCGACCACTGCCGTCGGGCCCACCAGGCCTGTACTCTCTCCGCCACGCGAGGGAGATTAGCGATGACCTCCGACACTGCCTGTCAGCGGAGCAGCTGCGCCCTGGGCCGCCGCCGCAGCGCGGTCTGGGTAGCCGGTCGTGGCCGGCATGAGAAGAGCCCTCCGACCAGCGTGATCCTGGTGGAGGGCATCGGTAGGGCGGGTGGGACTTGAACCCACGATCGTCGGGTTATGAGCCCGCTGCCTTGACCAGCTTGGCCACCGCCCCCAGCGACGACGAGCCTACCGGCATCCGTCCCGTCCCGCCGACAGCGATCGCGTCGCCGCCGCGTCGGGCGGTCGCGGTTCGAACTCGTCGCGATCCGCGTGAGCATGCGTGGCAGCGCGCCGCGCGGCCCCCGGAGGTCTTCGCGGAAGCCAATGAGGCCGCACGCGTTCGTCGAGGCCGCACGCGATCGGCGTCCAACGGGTGCGTCCTCGGCGAACCCCTGCGGTCTCGGCGAAACCGGCGCCTCACCGGGACATGCGCCGCATCCGCCTCGGGCCGAGCGGGTCGAGGCCCCGCAGGCGCGTCAGTGCACGCGCGGCTTCTTCGGTTTGCCGTCGGCGGTGATCTGGGGGTGGTGCTTGGTCAGCTGGATGACGCCCCATGTCGCGATCGCGCCGGCGATGACGAAGCCGATCAGCGCCCAGGCGGGGGCTGTCGACGCCTCACCGAGCACGAGCAGGCCGATCAGCACGGCGACGATCGGGTCGATCACGGTGAGGCCGGCGATGACGAGGTCGGGCGGGCCGACGGAGTACGCGGTCTGCACGAAGTACGCGCCGACGGCGACGGCGGCCAGCAGCGCCACGAGGCAGAGCAGGGTGAGCCACTCGAAGTCGCCGGCCTGCGCGCGGCTGATGACGACCTTGGCGAGGGTCGCGACGAATCCGTAGATGACGCCCGCGGCCATGATGTAGAACAGCGCCTGCGCGCGGCGGCGCACGAGCACCCAGAAGACGCCGAACACGATGACGACCACGGCCAGGATGCCGAGGATGATCAGCAGCTCCCGCTCGGTGATCAGCTTCTCGGTGGCGAAGAAGGCCGCGATGGTGACGAAGATGAAGATGCCGCCCACGCACAGCGCGATGGCGATGAGCGACTGTCGCGTCGGCTTGTGCCGCGAGACACGTGCGTTGAGGACGGTGGTGATCACCAGGGCGATCGCGCCGAGAGGCTGCACGAGGATCAGCGGGGCGACCGACAGCGCCGCCAGCTGACACACGATCGCCAGGCCCAGCATCACGGTGCCCGCCACCCACGACGGCCGGGTCAACAACGAGGTCAGCTGCGAGCGCGAGAGGCCGCCGGTGGTCTTGCCGCCCGAGAGGCGCTCGACCTTCTGCACGCCGCGGTGCTGGTACTGCGCGCCGAACGACATGAACACCGCGCCCAGCAGGGCGAGCGGGATGCCGAGCAGGATGCGCGGGTCGCGGAAGACACCGACGAGTTGGTCGATTCCATCGGTGAGGGTGGTATCGAGCGGAATCACCCCTCGACAGTAGCCGCCGCTCCCCTGGTTAGGCTGGAGACGTGGCCGTACTCCCGATCCGCATCATGGGCGACCCCGTGCTGCACGCCCCCGCCGCCCGCGTCGACGTGATCGACGACGAGGTGCGCCAGCTCGTCGCCGACATGTTCGAGACCATGGATGCCGCGCCCGGCGTCGGGCTCGCCGCTCCCCAGGTGGGCGTGGGGCTGCGCATCTTCACGTACACCTACGAGGATGACGAGGGACTGCCCTGGCGTGGTGTCGTGATCAACCCGGAGCTGTGGATCCGCCCGCTCGAGCCCGGCTACCCCGACCCCGATGACGAGAGCGAGGGGTGCCTGTCGTTCCCCGGCGAGCGTTTCCCGCTGCGTCGCTCCGAGGCGGCGTTGCTGACCGGCACCGACCTGGAGGGTCAGGCGGTCCGTATCGAGGTCACCGGCTGGCGCGCGCGCATCCTGCAGCACGAGTTCGATCATCTCGACGGCATCCTGTACGTCGACCGCCTCGATGAGGAGGACAGCCGGGTCGTCGCCAAGATCGCGAAGAAGCGCAAGTGGGGCAAGCCCGGTGCGTCGTGGATGCCGGGAGTCGACGACATCGACGCGTGAGCGCGCGTGGCGCGGGGTCGCGGCATCCTGGATCACCGCGCGCGCGAGCGCTGAGGCCGTGACGGCGGATTCGCGGCGCCGGGTCGCGGCATCCTGGATCACCGCACTCGAACGAGCGCCGAGGCGGTGAGAACGGGTCGGCGGCACCGGGTGCGCGGCATCCGGGATCAGGGTTCGATGATGTTCGGCACGAACCGGCAGAAGTAGTCGGTGATGGGGCCGTCGGACTCGCGGATGCCCACGCCGTACGCCTCGTCGTCCACGACCCATGAGCCGAGCACCGGGTGATTGCTGCCGTTCGAGCCGCGGAAGTCGGGCAGCTCGTGGTACTGCTGCCAGACGCGTTCGCGGCCGGTGCCCTCGCGGCGGTACTCCTTGCCGTTCGAGGTGACCGTGCCGTCGGCGCGGTGGACGTGGATGCCGTCGCCCTCACGGCCGAAGACCGGTTTGACGACGTAGTCCGTGAGGCCGTTCGGGCCGTCGGCGTATGCGGGGAGCAGGTTGGGGTGGCCGGGGAACAGCCGCCAGAGGGCGACGAGCAGCAGCTTGTTGGAGAGGAACATCTTCCACGCCGGCTCGTACCACCGGCCGAACAGTCCGCGCCCGGCGATGAGCAGTGCGCCGAACTCCTGGTCGCCGACGACGCGGTCGTCGCCCGAGACGAGGTCCTCCCACGGGTACAGTTTGAAGAGGTTCCGGATGACGGGGTACTGCGTGCCGGGCTCGTCGCCCGGCAGCGCGGCGATGCTGCGCGAGGATCCCCACGGCTCGGGGACGCCGACGAACTGGCGGGCGCCGTGGTGCCAGCCGATGTCCTTCATCTCGATGCCGGTGTGCTCCCACCCGGCCTCGCCGGCGAGGTCGCGCATGTCGGCGACGGTGTCCCAGTCCTCGCCGTAGATGTCGGCATCCGAGTGGGCGACGAAGAGGCGTCCGCCCTCGCCCTCTCTGAGCGAGCGGTGCAGGAGCGCGCGCCAGCGGTCGACGAGGGCTTCGTGCAGGCCGTTCCACTGGTCGGTGTCGGCGGCGACGGCGCCGGATTTGAGCCGATCCTGCAGCCAGAACCACTGCGTGACCGAGGCCTCGATGAGTCCCGTCGGGGTGTCGGCGTTGTACTCCAGCATCTTCGCGGGGCTGCCATCGCCGGCATAGGCGAGGTCGAACCGCGCGTAGACGTCGGGTTCGTCCTGCTCGAGCGACCATTGCGCGAACTCGAACGCTTTCGGGTCGAGCCCCAGATGACCGAGTTCTCCGGATGCCAGGTAGCGCGCGGCCTCGCGGCTCATGCGGTGCAGCTCTTCGGTCTGCTTCTCGAGCTGTTCCACCTCGGGCAGGGTGAAGACGTAGGCGGCGCCGTCGTTCCAGTAATCGACAGCGGTGCCGTCGTCGCGCACGGAGTGCGAGTAGATGAGGCCGGACTGCTTGATCGTGCGTTCCCAGTCGGGGCGCGGGGTCAGTTCGATGCGGCGCATCAGCTGCCGTGGCTGCCGTCGGAGCCGGAACCGCCGAAGCCGCCGCGCGAGACGCTCGCTCCGTCACCGGAGATCCCGCGCGCGGCGGTCTTGCCCGCGGGCAGGGTGTCGGTACCGCCGGTGGCCGGCTGCCCCACGGCGGGGACCGTGCGGCTGTTCGAGCCGAGCGCGTAGTAGTACCAGCCGGCGCTGCCGCCGTGGTTGTTGCAGTCGTCGTCGGGCAGGCGCTTCTCGGTGGAGTTGTCGCGGCAGATCTGCGCGTAGTCCTCCGACACGTTGCTGCCCTGCCCGCAGCCGGTGAGGGAGGCGGCGAGCGCGGCGACGACGCCGACGGTGACGGTTCGCGAGGCGCGGCGGCGCGCGACGGGATGCATGCGCCGATGCTCTCACATCGTCGTTGCCTTCTCGTTCACTCGCGCCCTTCATGGCGGTGCGGGAACGACGACCTCGCGGCGGCTGCGCTGTCGGACGAGCTGGTGGTCCCAGATCAGAACAGGAACCGCCCCCGCAGACGTCCACCACTCCATCGCTCGCTACTCGTCAGCGCGCGGCGAAGCTGTGCAGGTGGAGGTCGTCGCTCAGCGCTTCGCTCGCGAGCCGGCCGCGCACGCTGGTGCCCTGGGCGTCGAGGGGCGGGCTCACCACCGCCGCGCCGAGGCGTCCGGGAGCGGCGAGCACGATGGCGCCCGACACGCTCGATTTCGCCGGGATGCCGACCGCTCGCATCCACCGCCCCGACCCGTCGTAGACGCCGCAGGTCGCCATGACCGACACGACATCGCGGGCCACGCGCTCGGGCACCACACGTCGACCCGTGCGCGGGTTCACGCCGCCGCATGCGAGCGTCGCGCCCATGACGGCGAGGGTCTCGGCATCCACCAGGGTCGCGCAGGCGCGCGCATAGACGGCCACGGCGTCGTCGGCGCCGACCCGCATCGTCCCTTCGGCGCGCATGAGGTGCGCGAGGGCGTGATTGCGGTCGCCGAGCAGGTGCTCGTTGTGCGCGACGTCTTCGTCGACGGCGAGGTCGCGTCCGGCGAAGGCGGCGAGCCCCTCGGCGATGCGCGCGTCGCGCTCGGCCGCGTCGCATCCGCGGACGAGGGATGCCGTGAGCAGGGCGCCCGCGTTGACCATCGGGTTGGGCGGACGCCCGGTGCCGCTCTCGAGCTTGATGGCGTCGAAAGCCTCCCCCGTCGGTTCGATCCCGACCCGGTCGAGGGCGGCGCCGTCGGTGTCGAGCAGGGCGAGGGCGAAGAGGAACGGTTTGACGGCGGACTGCACGCTGAAGGCGACGTCGGCGTCGACGCTGGTGCGGGTGGTGCCGTCGGGCAGCACGAGGGCGATCGCGCACAAAGCGGGGTCGGCGGTGGCGAGCTGGGGGATGCTGTCATCGACCTCGCCTTCGCTTCCGCCGTCGTCTTCGCCGTGGTCGAGGAGGCGCGAGCGCAGCGCGTCGAGGTCGTAATGATGGGGATCGGGGGTCACTCCCCCACCTTCGTCCACCGACGCTGCCACACCGACCGGGTTGCACGGGTTGACGTCGTGCGGCAGAACCCCGCATTATGCGCGCCGCGTCTCAGCGCCGCCAGCCCCCGTGGCATCCCTTCGCCCGCGCAATAGTGTGCGTGCAGACGGCGATCCCGCGCCGTCGTCCCGCAGCATCGCGAAGGATCCGATGAGTCACGCTCCTGACCTCTCGCTGGCGCACACGGGCGACATCCTCGGGGGGCGCTACATTTTGCGCGAGCGCCTCGGTGCCGGCGGAATGGGGCGCGTCTTCCGTGCCCGCGACGAAGTGCTGGCGCGAGATGTCGCGATCAAGATCTTCCACGCTGACGGCGCCGGCGGACCCGAGCCGTTGCGGCGCATGTCGGAGGCGCGCGCACTGGCGGCCCTCGACCACCCCTCGCTGGTCACCCTCTTCGACGCGCGGCTGGTGGGCGAGGACCACGTCTACCTCGTGATGGAGCTGATCACCGGTCCATCGCTGCAGCGTCGGATCGAGCAGGAGGCCGTTCCGTCGCGGGAGCTGGCCGGCATCCTGGGCGATCTCGCCGGGGCACTCGCGGTCGTGCACGGCGCGGGGATCGTGCACCGTGACGTCAAACCCTCCAACGTGCTGCTGCGTCCGCTCCACGGGGCGCCTCGAGAGGCCGAGGCCGTGCTCGCCGACTTCGGTGTCGCCCACCTCATCGACGCCACGCGGCTGACCACCCCCGGCACCGTCATCGGCACGGCCGCGTACCTCGCGCCCGAGCAGGTGCGGGGCGAGGCGCCGCAGGCGGCGTCCGACATCTACGCTCTCGGGCTGCTGGCCATCGAGGCGCTGACGCGTCTGCACCCGTTCGGCGGCGGATCGCTGCAGGAGACCCTGCTCGCACGCCTGGCCCGTCAGCCCGACGTTCCGGGGTTGCTGAGCCCACGGTGGCGATCCCTGCTGACCGCCATGACAGCCACGGATGCCGCGGCGCGACCGTCGGCGGCAGAGGTCGCGCGGCGCGCGGAGGCGCTCGCGGAAGAGGAACCGGCGCTCGTTCCGGATGCCACGCAGTATCTCGCGGGGTGGATGATGCCGACCGCACCTATTCCCGCGTCCACGGTGGCCGCCGGGGCTCTGGACGCGGGCGCGTCGACGGCGGCCACCGGGGCCATGCCTACGGGCGGGTCGACGGTCGCCGCCGAGGCCGCACCCGCGGACGCGGGGAGGGTCACCGCGGGGGACGTGCCCATGGGCGGGTCGACGGTCGCCGACGGGGCCGTGCTCCCGGGCGGGTCGACGGCCGCCGCCGAGGCCCTTGTCACGCGGGCGTCGGAAGACACCGCGTCCGGGCAGATCGTTCTTGCGCCCGGCGATCAGGCGGCGGCGCACACTGCGGCGTCGCGTCGCGCGTCCGCCCGGCGTCCCCGTCGCCGCGGCTGGGCGTGGGTGGCCGCGAGCGCCGGCGCGGCGCTCATCGTCGGCGGACACCTCGCGGCCTTCTCGCTCGGGGCGGCGCATGATGTGACGACGGATCGCGCACCGGCGTCGACCCCCTCTCCGGCGCGCAGCGATTCGCCGCCGGTGGCCGACGACACCCCCGCCGCCACGCCCGCCCCTGTCGCGACGTCGGCACCCGTCTCGACGTCGGCACCCGTCGCATCGCCGTCGCCCGTGGTCGAGACCGACGCCACGGTACAGCCGAGCCCCGATGCGTCGACGCCGGCGCAACCAGCGCCGCCCGCGCCCGTCGTGGTCGAGTCGGTCGTCTCCCGGGCGACCGGTCCGAGCGGTGGCGGCGAGACGACCGGCGCCGCCGCGAACCCGGCGCCGCCCGTCCCCTCCGCGGAAGCGACCCGCTCTCCCGGCCGGGGAGCGCCGGAGGGCACAGGACGGCCCGACTCCCCCGGGAAGTCGGAGGACGCCGGCCCTGGCCGCGGCGTCGGCCCTTCGGGCAAGAACTGACCGCTGTCAACGGTGATGACCGACGCGGCGGCGCCGTGGTGGCATCCCGTTCATGAGCGATCCTGACCGTCTCCCCGTGCCCGACCCCGCCGCCCAGAAGACCGACCGCGACGACACCTCGATCGTGCCCGATATGGAGGCCGATCCGGTCGAGCGCGAGCGACAGCGAACCGAACAGGGCGACGGAGGCCATGACGTTCCTGCCTGAAACCGTCGGCGGTTCTCGGGGCGACGGGAGCGAAAGCCCTGTCGCCGCGGTCATCGGCGCGCAGCGGGTGAGAAGACTGGTGGCACGTCCGCCACGGTCCGATGAAGAGCTCCCCGTCGTGATCGGTCGACCCGGGAACGACGAAGGCCCGCCTCTGACGAGACGGGCCTTTCGCCTGCTCCCCGGCTTGGACTCGAACCAAGAACCTATCGGTTAACAGCCGATTGCTCTGCCAATTGAGCTACCGAGGATCGTGTCCGCCTTGCGGTGGACAACCCCACGATACTAACAGCACGCGGGGGCGCCGAGAAAATCAGGGGGCCGAAAGGCGTCGCTCGGGCGTGCCGTCGGGCGTCCACTGCACGTCCTGGTCGCCGTGGCCGAGGCCGACCGCGTGACCGGCGTGCAGCACGAGCACGTCGGCATCCAATTCCCTCGGTGCGTCGGCGTCGTTCGTGACGATCAGCGAGGCCATCCCCCGCTCATCGCGACGGCGCGTCAGCGCCTCACGGGCGGCCGCCCGCACCTCGAGGTCGAGGTTGGCGTAGAGATCGTCGGCGACGAATAGGCGCGGTTCGAGCACCAGCGCCCGGGCCAGGGCGACGCGCTGCCGCATGCCCGCGCTGAGTTCGTACGGATATTTCGGGGCCGTGCCGAGCGGCAATTCCATCTCATCGAGCAGCGTCGCCACGCGCACCGCGAGCGCCCGGGTGTTGACCCGCCGGTCGCGACTGGTGATCGGCTCCGAGATCACGTCGTGCACGGTCAGTCGCGAGGGCAGTGCGGCCCCCGCCCCCTGCGGCAGATACCCGGTGTGGAACACCCACTCGCGTCGCGCCCGGCCCGGATGCCGCGCCGAGATGCCGTGCACGCGCGCATCGCCGCCGACCACGGCGAGACCGTCGTCGGGAGCGCCGGCGAGCAGAGACACGAGGGAGGTCTTGCCGGCGCCCGTCGCCCCCCTCACCACGAGCGTGCGTCCGGGCAGCAGAGTGAACGTGATCCCGTCGATCACGCGAACGCCGTTGCGGGCGAGGGACAGATCGTCGGCGCGGAGGACGACGTCGGTGTCGAGGGTCCGGGGCATTCCTTCATCCTCGCCCACCGGTGGGACGGATGCCAGCGGCGCGCCCGGGGAGTCGGAGCGAGTGTTCACCTGACGAGCGCGCACGACACCGTCATCCGGGGCGCGATCGCGGACACGGAGCGGGGTCTCCGTGAATCTCTCGATCCGGGACCGCGGCCGGTCCACCGACCTCGCCGCACGCGGGCTCCCCGGCGTGCATTGGCGCGTCACGACGCGATGAGACGCTGCCGGTCGGCATCCAGTTCCCGCAGCCGCAGGCGCAGCCGGCGCCCTTCCTCGGAGTCGGGCGGCACGCGCTGGATCCCCCTCAGCAGCTCGTCCTTCTCGCGTTGCAGCTCGCGTACGAGCAGCCCGCGGGCGAGGTCGTTCGCCGACGCGACGGCGTCCTCCTCTGTGCGAGCGGGGAACTCCGCGGTCAACAGCTCGGCCGCGAGCGACCGGAACGGCTCGCGCACGGCCTCCACGGCCGCCACCGCCCAGCCGGGCTGCGACAGATCGGTGGATGCCAGGGAGCTGCGCACCGCCTCGAGGGCGGGGTGTCCGAAGGGCAGCTGCAGCGCGCGCAGGAACACGTCGGGGTCGATCCGGTGACCGTACTGCAGGAACGCCATCATCGCGCCGCGCTCGAGGGCGACGTCGCGGGTGTTGGGAAGGGACGCCATCGTGACCGAGACCGCGATCGGGGCGGGCTCGGCGACGCGGGCGTTCTCGCGCTGCTCAGCGCGGTCGGCTCCGCGCGCGGCGCGCTCCACCGCGGCCTGCACCTCGGGCATGTCGAGGCCCAGACGGCGGGCGAGCACGCGCACGTATCCAGGGCGAAGTGAGGGATCGCGGATGTCGGCGACGATGGGTGCCGCCGCGCGCAACGCTCCCGCGCGGCCCTCCACACTGCCCAGGTCGAAGTCTTTCAGTCGCTGGTCGATGACGAACTCGAACATGGGGTTCTTGTTCTCCATCAACGCGCGCACCGCCCCGTCGCCGCGCTGGAGCCGCAGGTCGCAAGGATCGAGTCCCTCGGGGGCGACGGCGACATAGGTCTGGGCGGCGAAGCGCTTCTCGTCGGCGAAGGCGCGCAGCGCCGCCTTCTGCCCCGCGGCATCCGGGTCGAAGGTGAAGACGACCTCGCCCGACGAGCTGTCATCGCCCATCACCCGACGGAGCACGGTGATGTGGTCGCTGCCGAACGCCGTACCGCACGAGGCGATCGCGGTGGTGACACCCGGCGAGGTGACAGGCCATCACGTCGGTGTACCCCTCGACCACGACCACCCGGTGCGAGCGCGAGATGTCGCGTTTGGCGAGGTCGAGGCCGTAGAGCACCTGCGCCTTCTTGTAGATCGGCGTCTCGGGCGTGTTGAGGTACTTCGGGCCCTGGTCGTCGTCGAAGAGCTTGCGCGCGCCGAAACCGATGACCTGACCGGTGACGTCGCGGATCGGCCACACCAGTCGCCCGCGGAAGCGGTCGTAGACGCCGCGCTGACCCTGCGACACCAGCCCCGCCTGCACGAGCTCGTCGCGGCTGAACTTCTGCGCCGACAGGTGGTCGAGCAGGTTCGACCACCCCTTCGGGGCATAGCCCACGCCGAAGTGCGCCGCCGCCCCGGCGTCGAAACCGCGCTCGCCGAGGAACCGGCGTCCGGTCTCGGCTTCGGGGCTCATCAGCTGCGCGCGGAAGTACTCCGCCGCCGCCGCGTTCGCGGCGTACAACCGCGAACGGCCGGTCGTCTCGGGGGCCGCTCCCCCGTCTTCGTAGTGCAGGGTGTAGCCGACGCGCGCGGCCATGCGTTCGACCGCCTCGGTGAACGACACGTGGTCCATCGCGCGCAGGAACGAGTACACGTCGCCCGACTCGCCGCAGCCGAAGCAGTGGTAGTACCCGACCTGGGGGCGCACGTTGAAGCTCGGCGAGCGTTCGTCGTGGAAGGGGCAGAGTCCCTTCATCGAGCCGACGCCGGCAGGCTTCAAGGCGACGCGTTCCCCGATGACGTCGGCGATGTTGACCCGCGCCTTCACCTCATCGACGTCGGCTTGGCGGATGCGGGCCATCAGGCATCCGCTCCCCGGGCGGCGCGGGCGCCGGGCGCCCACACGCCGAGCTCGGCGGCATCCACTTCTCCGACGAGCCGGCCGTGCCACGCGATGGCGAGCTGGTCGGTCAGGCTCGCGACCTGGTCGACGACCACGCGGCGCCGCGCGGTGTCGTCGGTGGCCGCGGCGAAGTCGGGGGCGTGCAGGGCGTCGAGCGCGCCCGGGTTCTCCCACAGGGCGGATGCCAGGCGCTTGAGCACGTTGCGCTGCTCGCGGTACAGCACCTTGCGGCCGTCGATCGAGACCACGGTGGCACCGATGATGCCCTTGAGCACCGCCATCTCGACTTCGACGTCGGCGGGCACGACGACGTGCGCCCGGTAGCGCGTGAGCTGATCGGTCGGGTACGCCTCGCGGGTGGCCGAGGTCGCGGCGCGCGCGAAGCGGCCGATGAGGTCGGACGTGAGGTTCTTCAGACGCGCGAGGGCGGGACGCGTGCCATCGAACGAGGGGATCCACTCCGGCATCGCCATCAGGCGCTCGAGGCCGGCGTCGAGGTCGTCGCGCACGAAGTCGTAGCCGACCCAGCGCTGGATCGCGTCGAGCAGACCCTCGCGGCCGACCCGGGATGCCAGGCGCGCGGGGTCGACGTAGCGGTTGACGACCGCGTCTTCGAAGTCGTGCACCGAGTAGGCGATGTCGTCGGAGAGGTCCATGACCTCGGCTTCGATGCAGCGCCGGCGGGCGGGGGCTTCCCCGCGCATCCAGTGGAACACCGGCTCGTCGTCGGGGTACACGCCGAACTTCAGGCGCCCGCCCGGGTCGGGGACCGGCTCATCGGCGGTCCACGGGTACTTGCACGTGGCGTCGAGGCTCGAGCGCGTCAGGTTGAGCCCGAACGGCTCGCCCTCGGCTCCGAACACCTTCGGCTCGAGGCGGGTCAGGATGCGCAGCGTCTGCGCATTGCCCTCGAAGCCGCCGATGCCCTCGGCCCACTCGTTCAGCGCCCGCTCGCCGTTGTGGCCGAACGGGGGGTGGCCCAGGTCGTGGCTGAGGCACGCGGTGTCGACGACGTCGGGTGACAGCTGAAGTGCGGTCGCCAGCTCGCGCCCCACCTGCGCGACTTCGAGCGAGTGCGTGAGGCGGTTGCGGGCGAAGTCGGCGGGGCTCGCCGGGCTGAGCACCTGGGTCTTGGCGGCGAGACGGCGAAGGGCCGCCGAGTGCAGCACGCGCGCGCGGTCGCGGGCGAAATCATCGCGCTGCGAGCGGTGCTTCTCGACGTGGAACCGCGCGGCATCCGCGTCGTCGTAACCGAGGGGGCGGGCGGCGGTCACCGCCACCTCACCCGCCACTGTGGTGCAGTTCTGCTGCGGCGAGCTCGCGGCCGGCCTCGTCGCCGATCTCGTGCGAGTCGAGCCAGCGATCGGGAAGCGCCGGACGCTTCGGGGTGCCCGCGCGACCACGCTGGCCTTCGGCCGCGGCCCCGGGGTAGGGCGCGTCGAGCTCCATCGTGGCGAGCAGCTCGTCGATCTCGTCCAGTGTCGAGGCCGTCGCCAGCGCTGCGCGTAGTTCGCCCCCGACCGGATACCCCTTGAAGTACCAGGCGACGTGCTTGCGGATGTCGCGGCATCCTCGCCCCTCGTCGTCGAAGAACTCCACGAGCAGCTCGGCGTGGCGGCGGAACGCGCGCGCAACGAAGCCGAGGGTCGCGTCGACGGGTTCGCCGTGCGCAGCACCGGGCCCGCCCAGGGCACGCGCCAGATCGCCGAAGAGCCAGGGGCGCCCGAGGCAGCCGCGACCGACGACCACGCCGTCGCAGCCGGTCTCGTCCATCATGCGCACGGCGTCGTCGGCCGACCAGATGTCGCCGTTGCCGAGCACGGGCACGCTCGTGACCGTCTCTTTCAGCTTCGCGATCGCCGACCAGTCGGCGTGGCCCGAGTAGAACTCGCTGGCCGTGCGGGCGTGCAGGGCGATGGATGCCACCCCCGCCCCCTCGGCGATACGGCCGGCCTCGAGGTAGGTGAGGTGATCGGCGTCGATGCCCTTGCGCATCTTGATGGTCAGCGGCTTGTCGCCGGCGGCGCGTACCGCTCGCTCGACGATCTCGCTGAACAGCGTCGTCTTCCAGGGAAGGGCGGCGCCGCCGCCACGGCGGGTGACCTTGGGGACTGGGCAGCCGAAGTTGAGGTCGATGTGGTCGGCGTGGTCTTCGTCGACGATCATCGTCACCGCCGCCTCGACGGTGGCCGGATCGACGCCGTAGAGCTGGATCGAGCGCGGCGTCTCCGACTCGTGGTGACGGATGAGTCGCATCGTGGTGTCGTTGCGCTCGACGAGCGCGCGCGTCGTGATCATCTCGCTGACGTACAGACCGGCACCGTACTCGCGGCACAGCCGGCGGAACGCGGTGTTCGTGATGCCGGCCATGGGCGCGAGCACGACCGGAGCGTCGAGCTCGATGTTGCCGATGCGGAGGGTCCGCGCCGGAGCCAATGCCGTGGTCATCGTTCCATTCTCCCAGACGGTAACCGACGGCGGACCTCATCCACAGGTGGTTCGCTCAGACTTTACTTCACCCACGAACGGCGAAACCGGTGTTGCGCGAAGGTGAATCGTCCCCGGTTCTCCGCCGTTCCTCTGCGGGTGTCAGCGCCGGGTGGGCTCGTGTTTTGGAGTCAGCGTGGTTCGCGGTCTCGAATTCCTCGGGTGGGACGTCGCCGAGGGTGCGGTGTAGGCGCTGGTTGTACCAGTCGACCCGGGCGAGCGTGACCCACTCAACATCGGCGAGCTGACGGAGCGGGCCGTCGAGAAATGGGGAGTCGTCGCGGATCGCTTCGTGTGAGAACAGCCCGATGGTAGGGTCCGCGAGAGCGTTGTCGTAGGCGTCGCCGGCGGATCCGATGGACGCGGCGATGCCTTCCAACGCGGGCGTCTCGGCGAAGCTGACCGAGGTGAACTGGCTGCCGGTGTCGCTGTGGTGTGCGAGTCCGTCGCCCGCGGGGCGGCTGGCCCGATCACGGCGCCAGAGCCCCATCCGCAGCGCCGTGGTGAGATCAGGAGCCCGCGCCGCATTCCGATCCGGGATCGTGGTGCGGACTCCCTGCCCGCGAACACGTCCGTTCAAGTCGAGGTGGCGCATCAGCCGGTCGACCTGCCGCGCGAAGACGTCGTGGCGTCGGCGACGGAGGAGCGCGACCATCTTCCGTCGCCCATACATCGCCTTCGCCGTCCCGAAGGTCGCCAGCAGCGCGTCGATGATGACCGCGTCCGCCAGGTCACGGTTGCTGGGGTGGGCTCGGGTCCGTGCCCGGCAGGTTTGCGCGGCGACCTGCACGCCCTGCTCGTGCAGAACCCGGCAGATCGACTCGACCGCGCGACCTCTGGCTCGTTGTTCGTCGATCAACGCGACGATCAGCGGCGTCGGGGGTCGAGTTTCCCGGCGTAGGATCCGCCGCATCCCTCAAGATCGCGTTGGCCCCACGCAGCTCCCGGCGCAACGCTCGAACTTCCTGGTTCTCCATGGAGGTCACCCGCCCCGGCCGGGCACCCTCGTCGACCTGCGCCTGACGCACCCACCGGCGCAACGACTCAGCCCCAACCCGAGGCGCTTGGAGATCGTCTCGCACGCAGCCGTGATGTTCGGGTACTCATCGAGGTGATCCGACACGAGCCGAATCGCTCGCTGCTGCTGCTGCTGCTCCTCCTCGGGAATCCTCTTCGGCATTATCAACATCTTCCTTCCAGGCCCGAAAGGAAACGGCATCAAACCGGAGACGGTTCAGGTCATGGGTTGTCCCGATCGGTATCGGTCCGCCCACCGCTTGGCCGTCGCCGGCGCGCACTGAAAGCGCTCAACAGCCCTCCGCAGCGACCAGTCGTCCTCCATGATCAAGACAGCCAGACGACGACGCCCCTCGGGCGCCATGGGCGCGTCACCGTGAGGCACGAAGACCTCCGTGGAACGAGTGTGCGGCTGTTACCCACATCGTCCCGGAGGTCTTTGCCTTACCTCGGCTGTTCACAACGTGTCGGGGAAGCACACCCGGGTCTTGCGGAAGCTTCGGATGGCTGGCACTGTCTGGGTGACTGACCGCGCCGCTGCGATACAACAACGACGCTTCCAACCGGCGCTCTTCCATCGGGAATGGAGTTCCACTGTGTACAACATGCCTCAGAAGGCTCTTGCCGCCGGAATTGCAGCAGTGCTGGCGCTCGGCATCGGTGCGGTCGCCCCGGCTCAGGCGGATACTAGGAGCTACGGGGGCGCACAAGATCGGACCATCCCGACCGCTGCCTCTCCGGGCGTGACGGACCTACCGTTGGACGCCTTCCGGAGGACGCCTTGAGTCCGGTCCCGCTGGCGGTTCACTCAGTATTGGCTGGTAACGCCTTCGGTGCAGTCGCTCCCGTGGTTCACGGCGTCGCTTGGGATCATGGTGCCGGTGTCGCTCGTGTGTATGCAGACAGGGATGCGCTCGACAGCGTGGCCGCTGCTCTCCAACCTCACTCGTCGCTCTTCGCCGTGACTCCGACACTTTTCACGAACCGGGAGCTGAGTGATGCGACCTATTTGGCCATCGAGCGATGGCGCCTCATCGCCGGCGGCAATGATTCCTTCTCGGTCATCCCGGCCCTCGATGGCAGCTCTCTTCATCTCGAGATTGAGGATGGGCCACGAGAGTCTGACCTTCTCGATCGGGCTCCCGGGCTTTCTGAGGAGTCATTCGGTAACCTCGGTGTTCCTTACGAGGTCAGCAAGTCATCTGCCGAAGCGGCAACTCGCTATCAGACGCAACCGCCTTACGCGGCCGGTAGTTCGGCGCTGTACCGAGTCTCGAATGGGGAATGGCGCAGCTGCACTAACGGCTTCTATGTGATCGACACCGGAACTCGTGCCACGTACAACCTCACTGCTGATCATTGCTCTGATGCGATCGGACAGATGTGGTGGATCGCGAACAATGAGGCAGGAGTCACCCCGTCGCTCACTGCCGGTACGCGTCTTGGCCAATCTCTCGGCCAAGCGAATGGCGGCAACAATAATACGGATCATGAACTTCTCCGGGCCTTTAATTCTCAGGAGCCGTATGTGCTGACTGGCGGCCCGGACAACCCCGGGCCCAAATCGCCGATCCGGGGCTGGACGGCGCCTGTCGTTAATGATGTCGTCTGTTACTCAGGATCGCCGTCCGGTCTTCGTTGTGGAAACATTGTGGGAGGTACCGAGATAACCACTTGTTACAATGGCATCCCATATTGCTATTACGGTTTGACGCGCACGTACCAGCAGAATGGCCTACCGGCAGCAGGTCAGGGAGACAGTGGCGGCCCGGTCATTCAAGTGTTCGCGGGTTCTGGTGGCACGGCGCGGGTTTTCGCAACCGGTGTTGTGAGCGGCATCTATGACTACGCAGGCAAGCCTTGCGCGGGCAAACAGGGCCGGTCTTGCTCTGACCTCGTGTCGTACGCACCACTCAGTCGATTCTTCCCGAACAACCAGCAGTATGGTCTCGCGATTGTCCCTTAGCCGCCGTGGGGTTCCCGGTCGAGGAGGCGCAGCTGCTCTTGGAGCAGCGTTCCTCGCCCTACATCTCACGGGCTGTGCCGGCGTCGAGGCATGCCCACCAATCGGTTTGCTCGCGACGCTTGAGGTGCAGACAGATGCGTCAGCCCATTTGCTGTCCGCGTGCGCAGACGAGTGTCCCGGTGAGGTTTCCGCAAGTGTTCAGCGTGTAGATGACACGTCTTGGATCGTGTCGTTTGACCAGGCGCAGGAGACTGTTGAACTCGTCGTTACCGATGTAGTGGGTGGGGAAGAAGTCAGTGTGGTGGTCAGGCCCGACTGGGGCGGGACTCAAGCCGCAGGTTGCGGCAATCCGGTGCATGCTGAAGTAGATATCGGCGGTCGCGGAGTCATGTGACCAGCGCTTGATCCGATAGACGGAGCGGCAGAGACTGTTCAAGAAGGACAGCGTGAGCATCCGACGTGTCTTCGTCCTTCTCTTTCCGACGCTTCCACGGCGTTGCTGACGCCCGAATAATCGTACCCACTACGAGCAGGGGCACGCTGAGCCACGGAACACACAGAACAACGAGGCCGCCCGCCAAGAGCAACCCGAGACGGTCAGCGTGACAGACGCGAAACGGTGGGCG
This sequence comes from Microbacterium proteolyticum, assembly GCF_030818075.1. Lineage (NCBI taxonomy): Bacteria > Bacillati > Actinomycetota > Actinomycetes > Micrococcales > Microbacteriaceae > Microbacterium > Microbacterium proteolyticum. Next base: position 2,584,005 of record NZ_JAUSZZ010000001.1, read on the forward strand.
TAGTGTCTCAGCCACCGCCACAAGCCGACCAACGGGTCCGCGGGCGGGCTCTCGGGCAATCCGGGAAGCGTAGCGTCTGGCCGGGGTCGAACCGGAGGCGGACACCGCTGTGGAGGAAGAGTCAGGCGTCGGCAGTCGCGGATGCCTTGCGGCGCTCGCCCCACACCTGACGGGCGATCTGGCTGAACGCCTCGACCGGCTGCGCTCCACTCACCCCGTACTTGCCGTCGATCACGAAGAACGGCACGCCCGTGATCCCGAACTGCTGCGCCTGCTCTTGATCGGCACGGACCGCGGCACGGTAGCGCTGCGATGCGAGCGCCTCGCGGGCGGCATCCTGGTCGAGACCGACCTCGACCGCCAGGGCGACGAGGTCGTCGTCGCGACCCACGTGCTTGCCCTCGAGGAAGTACGCCGACATGAGCACCTCGGCCAGCTCCAGCTGCTTGCCGTTCTGCTTCGCGAAGTGCAGCAGCTCGTGCGCTTTGACGGTGTTGGTGTGCTGGAGGATGTCGAAGCGGTAGGCGAGACCGGCCTCGGCGGCGACGCCGGTCACGCGATCCAGCATCTCCCGCGCCTGTTCGGGCGAGACGCCCTTGTGCTGCGAGAGGTAGTCGACCTCACCGCCGTGGAAGTCCTCGGGGGTGTCGGGCGAGAGCTCGAACGAGTGGTACTCGATCTCGACGACCGGAGCGTCGTCATCGGCAGCCGTGGCGGCCAGGCCGTTCTCGAGGTTCCGCTTGCCGATGTAGCACCAGGGGCAGGCGATGTCGCTCCACACGTCGATCTTGATGGCATCCGTCATATCGCCTGCAACCTTTCCTGTCGTCGTTCTATTCCGTTCGCGGCATCCGCTCAGGCGGGCCCGAGGGGCACCGAGGACTCCGCGGTCGGCGCGTCCACGGCCCCGCCGAACCGCCGGTCGCGCGAGAGGTACAACCCGATGGCATCCCACAGGTGGGTTCGGCGGAAGTCGGGCCACAGCGTGTCGAGGAACACCATCTCGGCGTACGCCGACTCCCAGAGCAGGAAGTTCGAGGTGCGCTGCTCGCCGCTGGAGCGCACGAAGAGGTCGACGTCGGGCATGTCGGGCTGGTAGAGGTGCTTGCGGATCAGCTTCTCGGTCACGGCCGACGGCTTCAGCTTTCCCGCGGCGATGTCGTCGCCGATGCGGCGCATGGCATCCACGATCTCCACGCGCCCGCCGTAATTGACGCACATCGTCAGGGTGAGGGTGGAGTTGCCCTCGGTGAGACGCTCGGCGTGCTGCAGTTCTTTGATGACCGAGCCCCACAGGCGCGGCTTACGGCCCGACCACCGGATGCGAACGTCCCACTCGTTCAATTGGTCGCGGCGGCGGTGCAGCACCTCGCGGTTGAAACCCATGAGAAAACGCACCTCATCGGGTGAGCGCGACCAGTTCTCGGTCGAGAAGGCGTACACCGACAGGTGCTTCACGCCCGCCTGGATCGCCCCGGCGACGACGTCGAGCAGAGCCGCCTCACCCGCGCGGTGCCCCTCGATGCGCGTGAGGCCCTGGCGGTTTGCCCAGCGGCCGTTGCCGTCCATCACGATCGCGACGTGCTCGGGCACCGACCCCATCGGGTACGCCGGTGGGTACTCCCCCGTCCAGTCGAGGGGGCGGTAGGGCACGGCGTCGCGGTGCGTGAACGGCTTCGGTGTCATCGATGCGACTCCAGGTGCGTGAGGGAACGGATGCCGCGTTCCAGGTGGAACTGCGCGTAGGCGGCCACGAGGCCCGAGGCGGCCGCGACCGTGCGGCCGGGGGCGTCGTCGATGGTCTCCCACTCCCCCGCCATGAGGGCGCGGAGCATGTCGACCGTGTCACGGGCCACCCGCGGGGAGCCCGCCGGCGCGCAGGTCGAGCAGACCACACCGCCGAGCTGGGCGAGGAAGTACGGGTGATCGCCGACCGTGCCGCACCGCGCGCACTCGGTGAGCCCGGGCGCCCACCCCGAGAGGGCCATGGCGCGCAGCAGATACGAATCGAGCACGCTGCGCTCGGAATGATCGCCGCGCGCGAGCGAGCGCAGCCCGCCGACGAGCAGCAGATACTGCTGGGGCGTGGCCTCGGCCTCGTTCAGCCGGTCAGCGGTTTCGACCATGGCGCTGGCGGTGGTGTACCGGTCGTAGTTCACGACGATGTCGGCGCCGTACGACCCCAGCGACTCGGCCTGCTGAACGATGTCGAGGTTGCGTCCCTTGAACAGCTGCACGTCGGCGACCATGAACGGCTCCAGACGCGACCCGAAGCGCGACGAGGTGCGCCGCACGCCCTTCGCGACGGCGCGGATCTTGCCGTTGCGCCGGCTGAGGAGGGTGAGGATGCGGTCCGCCTCCCCGAGTTTGTGGGTACGCAGGACCACGACTTCGTCGCGGTAGGTGGGCACAGTCCATTATCGTTCCGCGATGCCGTGAGCGGCCTGCGCGGCGCGCTCGCAGTTGCTTCGCAGTACCTCGAGCCGGGCCTCCTGCCGTAAGAGGCCCCGTCCCTGGATGACGCGGGTGCGCCCTCCCCGGGAACGCCCGCGACCACCGGAGAATGGATGCCGTGAACCCGCCCGTCTTCATCATCCCCCTGTGGGCCGACCTCACCGCCGTCGCGCTTGGCGGTGTGCAGGGCGCGCTCTTCGCCTCCGGCTTCCAGGGGCAGCGGCGCCTCGATCTGCTGGGGGTGGCGATCATCGGCATCCTGCTCGGGATGGGCGGCGGGCTCATCCGCGACCTGCTTCTGGGCCTCACCCCGGCGACGCTGCAGAACAACTGGTACCTGCTGACCGCCACCGGGGCAGCGCTGGTGGGGATGCTGCTGTCGGGGCTGTTCCAGCGCCTCAACCGTGCGATCGTCATGCTCGATGCGGTGGTGATCGGGCTGTTCGGCGCGTTCGGCACCTCCAAGGCGATCGCCCTCGGCCTGCCGCCCGTGCCCGCCGTCTTCGTCGGCATGCTGGCCGCCGTCGGCGGCAGTGTGCTGCGCGACGTGCTGATGGGTCTCCCGGTCGCCATCATGCACGTCGGTTCGCTCTACGCCGTGGCGGCGGGCGGCGGCTGCGCGGTGCTCGCCACCGTCGCCGCGTTCGGGGTGCCCCTGCCGCTCGCCGCGGTCATCGGCGTCGTGGTCACCACCGTCATCCGGGTGCTCGCGGTGCTGTTCGACCTGTCTCTGCCCGAGCAGCGCAAGCTCTATCGCCGCAAGGTCGCGGTCGAGACCACCGGCATCCCGATCATCCGCCCCGACGACGCATGACGCGTGAGGGGTCAAAAAGTGTCGCCCCGGCGGAGCCCAGGCGACACTTTCTGACCCCTCACGCGAGGAGGGCGACCTCAGCGCCGGGCGAGAACCCGGGCGTAAGCCACGGTCGTCGTCCTGACGGTGTCGGTCAGACGCCGGCCAGAGCGCCGGAACGCTCGCGCGTGCGGATCGCGCGGTTGACGCCCGACACGATCGCCTTGAGTGACGCGGTCGAGATGTCGTTGTCGATCCCGACGCCCCACAGGCGCTGGTCGTCGACCTGCAGCTCGATGTAGGCGGCCGCCTGGGCGTCGCCGCCCGAGCTGAGCGCGTGCTCGACGTAGTCGTACAGCGTGACATCGAAGCCCTGCGCGCGCACGATCTCGAGGAAGGCGGCCACGGGCCCGTTGCCGACGGCGGAGGCGCGGTGCGTCTCGTCGCCGTCACGCAGCGCGACCTCGAGCGAGACGTCGCCCGACATGTCGCTCGACGAGCGCGTGGACAGCAGCTCGAAGCGTCCCCAGCGCTCATCGTCGTTCTTCGTCGGCAGGTACTCGTCGGTGAAGATGTCCCAGATCTGGGTGCTCGACACCTCGCCGCCCTCGGCGTCCGTGCGGGCCTGCACGACACCCGAGAACTCGATCTGCAGCTTGCGGGGCAGATCGATCGCGTGGTCGGCCTTCAGCAGGTAGGCGACGCCGCCCTTACCCGACTGCGAGTTGACGCGGATGACGGCCTCGTACGAACGGCCCAGGTCCTTCGGGTCGATGGGCAGGTACGGCACGGCCCATTCGATGTCGTCGATGCCCTTGCCCTCGGCGGCAGCACGGGCCTCCATCGCCTCGAAGCCCTTCTTGATGGCATCCTGATGCGAACCGCTGAACGCGGTGAACACCAGGTCGCCGGCCCACGGGCTGCGTTCGGGGACGGGCAGCTGGTTGCAGTACTCGACGGTGCGCTTGACCTGGTCGATGTCGCTGAAGTCGATCTGCGGGTCGATGCCCTGCGTCAGCAGGTTGACGCCCAGGGCGACCAGGTCGACGTTGCCGGTGCGCTCACCGTTGCCGAACAGGCATCCCTCGATGCGGTCGGCGCCGGCCAGGTACCCCAGCTCCGCCGCGGCGACGGCGGTGCCGCGGTCGTTGTGCGGGTGCAGCGACAGGATGACGTTCTCGCGGTGGTTCAGATTGCGCGACATCCACTCGATCGAGTCGGCGTAGACGTTGGGCGTGGCCATCTCGACGGTGGCGGGCAGGTTCAGGATGACCTTGCGCTCGGGCGTCGGCTGGAAGACCTCGAGCACCTCGTTGCAGATGCGCAGGGCGAACTCAAGCTCGGTGCCGGTGTAGCTCTCGGGCGAGTACTCGTAGTACACCTCGGTCTGAGGAATGGTCGCCTCGTACTTCTTGCACAGGCGCGCGCCCTCGAGCGCGATGTCGACGATGCCCTGCTGGTCGGTGCGGAAGACGACCTCGCGCTGCAGCACGCTGGTCGAGTTGTACAGGTGCACGATCGCCTGCTTCGCGCCGGCGATGGCCTCGTACGTGCGGGCGATGAGGTGCTCACGGGCCTGCGTCAGCACCTGGATGGTCACGTCGTCGGGGATCAGGCCGTCGTCGATCAGCTGACGGACGAAGTCGAAATCGGTCTGGCTCGCCGAGGGGAAGCCGACCTCGATCTCCTTGTAGCCCATCTTCACGAGCAGGTCGAACATGACGCGCTTGCGCTCGGGGCTCATCGGATCGATGAGGGCCTGGTTCCCGTCACGCAGGTCGACGGCGCACCAGCGCGGCGCCACCTCGATGCGCTTGGAGGGCCACGTGCGATCGGGCAGGTCGACCCGGATCTGCTCGTGGAAGGGACGGTACTTGTGCACCGGAGCGGACGTGGGCTTCTGGGTGTTCTTCATGATGTGTCGCTTCTTTAGATTCGTTCGGTGGGGCCGACGACGATCTCCGCGACGAGGAAGGCCCTTAGATCGAGGACTCGTCGCGGCAGCTAAGAAGAAGCAGGCCACCGAAGCGCATCCTGCGATCGTAGCAGTCCCGCGGGAGTCGGTTCACTCCCCCGCTGTCGACGTCCCGGCGTCGGAGCCGTGAGACACGGTCCACTCGCGGGCGAGGAGGGCGTAGTCGAGCTCGTCGCTCCACCGGCCCTTGAACCACTCGTTCTCGACGAGGTGGGCTTCGAGACGCATGCCCAGGCGTTCGGCCAGGGCGCGCGATCGCCCGTTGTCGGCGTCGATCCGTGCGACCAGCCGGCGGAGCCCGTAGGTCGAGAACGCCGTGTCGACGAGCGCGCGCACCGCTTCGGTGGCGAGACCCCGACCGGCCGCGGCCGGGCTCATCACCCAGCCCATCTCCGCGGACCCGCCGCCGTCGAGGTGGAAGAGGACCACGTCGCCGATGACGGTTCCATCGCTCACGCGCTCGATCACCAGGACGATCCCGCCGCGCTCACCCTCGAGCGACGTGCGTCCGAACAGATGGCCGATGCGTCCGCGGATGTCATCCGGGGTCTGCGGATCGAACGGCAGGTACCGGCACACCTCGGCATCGCCGCGGTAGGCGGCCATCGCCTCGAGATCGCGTTCTTCGAACGGGCGCAGACGCACCCGATCGCGCGTCAGCTCGAGGGTCTCGGGCGCCGGGGGGAGGACGAACGGCGACCCGCTCACGGGACCAGAGCCACCTTGCCGCCCGGGTGCCCCGTCATGACGAACTGCACCGCCTCGACGGCATCCGCCAGGGCGAAGGTCCGGGCGACGGGCACGTCGAGGGCTCCGGATGCCGCGAGCTCCAGGATGCGGGCACGGGCGATGTCGCGGAAACGGGCGCTCTCCGGAAGGGCTCCGGCGATCCAAAGCACGCCGTCCTTCTTCGCACGCTGCGGGTCGACGATCGTCACGATGCGGTCGCGCTCGGGGACGAGGGCGAGCGAGACGTCGAACGCCTCGTCGGTTCCGACCGCGTCCCAGGCGGCCGCGATGGGCTTCCCCCCGGCGGCGTCGAGAACGCGCTCGCGCAGGCCCTCGCCGTAGGCCACCGGGATGCCGCCGTAGCGGCGCACCCGCGCGGCCGAGTCCTCGGCATCCGGACCCACCGTTCCGATCACGCGCACGCCGAGGGCGCGCGCCTGCTGCAGGAGGCTGACGCCGACAGCGCCCGAGGCCGCGTGCAGGAGCACGGTGTCGCCCTCGGCCACCCGGGTGACCTGAATCATCTCGGCCGCGGTGGTGCCGGCGAGCAGGAGGTTCGCCGCTTCCGGGTGGGAAAGGGTGGCCGGCTTCGGGAACACATCGCGGGCGGGCACGGTGAGGTGCGTGGCGTATGCGCCCTGGACGCGGAATGCCACGACCTCATCGCCGACGCTGAGCTCTCCGAGCCCGCCGACGGCGTCGGGTCCGACCGCGGTGATCTCACCCGACAGCTCGTAACCGATGGGGACCGGGTAGGTGGTTCCCGGGCGGGCGGCGGCGACGTGCTTGGCGTCCGCGGGATTGACTCCCGCGGCGTGAATGCGCACCGTCACCTCGTGCGGGCCGGGAGGGGCGAGCTCGATCTCTTCGAAGCTCCACGTCTCCACGGGCCCGGGGGCCGGGGCCGTCCACCTCATCGCCATGGTCGGGCCTTTCGCTGGTGTCGTGCGGTCGGGTCGGTGGGTCAGAAGCCGAGGCGGCCGAGCTGCTTGGGGTCGCGTTGCCATTCCTTCGCGACGCGCACGTGCAGCGACAGGTAGACGCGGCCGCCGACGAGCGGTTCGATGCCTTGGCGCGAGCGGGCGCCCACATCGGCCAGGCGCGAGCCCTTCTTGCCGATGATGATGGCCTTCTGGCTGTCGCGCTCGACCACGATGTTCGCGTACACGTCGGTCAGGTCGCTGTCCTCGCGCTTCGCGACGTCGTCGACCGTCACGGCGATGGAGTGCGGCAACTCATCGCGCACGCCGTGCAGCGCGGCCTCGCGGATGATCTCGGCGATGCGATCCTCGAGCGTCTCGTCGGTGACCACGTCGTCGGCGTACAGCGCGGGTCCCTCGGGCATGAGCGCGAGCAACTCGTCGCTCAGCACGTCGAGCTGGTCGTTCGTGTCGGCCGACAGCGGGATCACGGCCGCCCAGTCCTCGCGCAGGGAGTCGACTTCGACCAGGCGTTCGGTGATCTGGTCGCGCGTCGCGGCATCCGTCTTGGTCACCAAAGCGACCTTCTTCGCCCGCGGGTACCCCGACAGCGATTCGGCGATCCGTCGATCTCCGGGACCGACCTTCTCGGTCGCCGGGGCGCAGAACGCGATCACGTCGACGTCGCCCAGCACCTGCTCGACGAGGTCGTTAAGGCGCTGACCGAGCAGCGTGCGCGGACGATGGATGCCGGGGGTGTCTACCACCACGAGCTGACCGCCGGGACGGTTGACGATCCCACGGATCGCGCGACGGGTGGTCTGCGGTTTCTCGCTCGTGATGGCGACCTTCTCGCCGACGAGGGCGTTGGTCAGCGTGGACTTGCCGACGTTCGGCCGGCCCACGAAGGTCACGAAACCGGATCGGGTGTCGGTCATCTGTCGTTCCTTTCGCGCGACGAGGCGTCGGCCTCGGCGTCTTCGTCGGTGGGGATCTCGGCGCGCTCCACGATGACGGTGGCGATGCCGCGGTTCCGGCCGCGCGAGGCGCCACCGGTGAGGACCAGGCCGGAGTGCTCGGCGGTGGCGCCGGGCTGCGGGATGCGCCCGAGGGCCTTGCCCAGGAGACCGCCGACGGAGTCCACGTCGTCGTCGTCGAGCTCGAGGCCGAACAGGTCGCCCACCTCGTCGAGGCCCAGGCGGGCGTTGACGCGGTAGCGGCCGTCGCCCAGCTCGACGACCTCGGTGGAGGGGGCGTCGTATTCGTCGGCGATCTCCCCCACCAGCTCCTCGATGAGGTCCTCCATCGTGACCAGACCCGCGACGCCGCCGTACTCGTCGACCACGAGACAGACGTGCACGGCATCCTTCTTCATCTGCTGCAGCAGGGTCTCGGCCTTCATCGACTCGGGAACGAAGACCGCGGGCCGGGCGATGCGGCGGATGGGGGCGTCGCGCCAGCCGGCCTCGTCGCGGAAGCCGAACTGGACGAGATCCTTCAGGTACAGCATGCCGACGAAATCGTCGGCATCGTCGTCGGCGAGCGGAACCCGCGACACGCCCTTGTCGAGGAAGAGCGCGAGGGCCTCGCGGGAAGTCGCCGCGGCATCCACGCTCACCATGTCGGTGCGCGGCACCATGACCTCGCGCACGTACCGGTCGGTGAAGTCGAACACGGAGTGGATGAGCTCGCGGTCGTCTTCTTCGATGAGCTCGTTCTCGGCGGCCTCGTCGATGATGCTCAGCAGCTGCTCCTCGGACGCGAAGGACGTCGAGTGCGCGATCCCGGGCGTGACGCGATTGCCGACGGCGACGAGACCGTGCGCGAGGGGGCCGAGCAGGATGCGCATGCCGCGCACGATCGGTGCTCCACCGGTCAGCAGTCCGCGCGCGTGCTGCCGCCCGACGGACCGCGGGCTCGCTCCCACCGCGACGAAGGAGATCCCGGTCATCAGCACGGCGGCGGCGATCACGGCGAGCAGGATGTTGTCGAACATCAGCATGAACGCTGCCGCCACGAGCACCGCGGCCGTGGTCTCGGAGAGTACGCGGATGAAGGTCACGGCCGTGACGTGGGCGCTGGTGTCCTCGGCGATACGCTGCAGCGCGCCGGCATTGCGGCCGGAGACGCCGAGGTCGATCAGGTCGGCGCGGGACGTCACGCCGAGGGCCGCTTCGAAAGCCGCCATCAAGCCGCCGAAGGCGACGAGCAGGAAGGCGGCGACGAGGAGCAGCGCCTCGGTCATGCGCGGCGCTGGCGCTCGACGGCCTGGAACCCCGTGATCAGCTCGCGCTGCAGACCGAACATCTCGCGCTCCTCCTCGGGCTCGGCGTGGTCGAACCCGAGCAGGTGCAAGAGGCCGTGCGTGGTGAGCAGGATCAGCTCGTCCTGGGTGGAGTGCTTGGCGGCGACGGCCTGCGTCTCGGCGACCGCGGGGCACAGCACGATGTCACCCAGCAGACCCGCAGGGGTCGGCGAGTCCTCGGAACCGGGGCGCAGCTCGTCCATCGGGAAGCTCAGGACGTCCGTCGGGCCGGGCTCGTCCATCCACTGCACGTGGAGGGACTCCATGGCGCCCTCGTCGACCAGGACGATCGCGACATCGGCGTCGGCGCTGACGTGCAGCTCCGCCAGGTTGTACTCCATCAGTCGCAGGAGCACCTGCTCGTCGATCTGGTGGCCGGATTCGTTGTTGATCTCGATGGTCATGAACGGCTTCGTCTCGGGAGGTGATCGCGGGGACCGGCAGCGCTCTGGCCGCGTCGCTCCGCACGGGTGGCGAACTCGGATGCCTCGTCGCGCTCTCGACGCGCGGCGAGGCGCTTCTCGTCGTACTCGCTGTAGGCGTCGACGATGCGGCCGACCAGGGAGTGACGCACGACGTCGTCGCTGGTCAGGCGCGAGAAGTGGATGTCGTCGATGTCGCTCAGCACACGGGTGACCAGGCGCAGACCCGAGGCTCCCTGAGGGAGGTCGACCTGCGTGATGTCGCCGGTCACGACCATGCGCGTGCCGAAGCCGAGACGTGTGAGGAACATCTTCATCTGCTCGGGCGTGGTGTTCTGCGCCTCGTCGAGCACGACGAAGGAGTCGTTCAGCGTGCGTCCGCGCATGTAGGCGAGAGGAGCGACCTCGATCGTGCCCGTCGCCATGAGCTTCGGCACGATGTCGGGATCCATCATCTCGTTCAGCGCATCGTAGAGCGGTCGCAGGTACGGGTCGATCTTGTCGGTGAGCGTGCCGGGCAGGAAGCCGAGCCGCTCGCCCGCCTCGACGGCCGGACGCGTGAGGATGATGCGGTTGACCTCTTTGCGCTGCAGCGCCTGCACGGCCTTGGCCATGGCGAGGTATGTCTTGCCCGTACCGGCGGGGCCGATGCCGAAGACGATCGTGTTGTCGTCGATCGCGTCGACGTACTCCTTCTGCCCGGCGGTCTTCGGGCGGATGACCTTGCCGCGCGACGAGAGGATCGCCTCGCCCATGACCTCGGACGGACGCGGTCCGCCGTCGGTGCGCAGCATCCGATTGGAGCTCGTCACGTCGGAGGGGTCGAGCCCCTGGCCGGAGCGCGTCATCGACAGGAGTTCGTCGACGAGTCCGCGCGCCGCGCGGACCTTGTCGGCGGCACCCGAGAGCGTGATCTCGTTGCCCCGGACATGGACGTCGACGTCGGGGTGCTCCTTCTCGACGACGCGCAGCAGGCGGTCCTGCGGGCCGAGCAGCTGCACCATAGCCACGCCGTCGACGGCGACCTGCTCGACGACGGTCTCTTCGGGGGAATCAGCCACCCAGGCTCTTTTCGTTCAGGCCACCCGCGAGGACGTGGGCATGCACATGGAAGACGGTCTGACCGGCGCCCTCGCCGGTGTTGAAGATCAGACGGAAATCGCCGTCGGCGTGTTCGGCGGCGACGGAGTTCGCGAGGCCGACGAGCTCGGTGAGGAGATCGGGGTCGCCCGCGGCGAGTTCGACGACGTTGCGGTACTGCTCGGTTTTCGGAATGACCAGCAGGTGCACCGGCGCCTGCGGGGCGATGTCGCGGATCGCGAAGGCGTTCTCGGTCTCGGCGACGATCTCCGCGGGGATCTCGCCCTGCAGGATGCGCGTGAAGATCGACGGTTCGCTCATGGCATCCAGTCTAGTGACGGCCTCCGACACGGCGGGTCGGGCAGGTCTGCGGGGCCGCGCTCGGCGTGGGACGGGTCCGCACGCGGGTTCGGGTCGGACTACCAGCGCCCGTGCGCCGCCGAGAGCACGGCGATCGCCGCCGCACCCGCCGTCGAGGTGCGCAGCACGGTGTCGCCCAGACGGACGATCCGGGCTCCCGCGTCGGACAGCGCCGTCAGCTCCTCCGGCGCGATGCCGCCCTCGGGGCCGACCACCAGCACGACGTCGCGTCCGTCGGAGGCTTCCGCTGCGATGGTGACGAGGCGATCGGATGCCGACGGCTCCAGCACGAGCACGCTGGCCGTCCGCGCAAGCCGCACGAGATCGGCTGTCCGCACGACACCTTCCACCTCGGGGATCCACGCGCGGTGCGCCTGCTTCGCGGCCTCGCGGACGATGGTGCGCCAGCGCGCCAGACCCTTGTCGGCCTTCGCGTCCCAGCGCGACACGCTGCGCGCGGCCTGCCACGGCAGGATCGCGTCGACGCCGAGTTCGGTCGCCGCCTGCACGGCCAGCTCGTCGCGGTCACCCTTCGCGAGTGCCTGCACGAGCACGAAGCGGGGCGCGGGAGGCGCGACGTCGTCACGCGCGGTGACGGTGACATCCACCTGCTTCGGAGTGACGGCCGTCACGATCCCGGCGAGCCAGGCGCCCCGCCCGTCGCCGAGCGTGACGTGTTCGTCGACGCGCACCCGCCGCACGGCCGCGGCGTGATGCGCCTCGGCGCCGGTCAGCACGACGGCATCACCCGGTTCGGCGTGGCCGGCGTCGTCGGTGACGAAGTGTAGCGCCACGGTCAGTGCCGGAAGCGGTCGCGGAACTTGCTGAACCTGCCCTGCTGGTGCTCGGCGAGACGCGGCTTGGGAGCCTTCGTGCGCTGGGCGAACTCCTCGATGAGAGCGCGTTCCTTGTGGTCGAGTCGCGTGGGGGTGACCACGTGCACGCCGACCTTGAGGTCACCGCGCTGGCTGCCGCGCAGCGGCGTGATGCCGCGGCCCTTGATGGTCAGCACGTCGCCGGACTGCACGCCCGGACGCACCTCGAGGTCGACGCTGCCGTCGAGGGAGTCGATCGTCGTGGTGGCGCCGAGGATGGCATCCGGCATCGACACCTCGAGGGTGGCGACGAGGTCGTCGCCCTCGCGGCTGAACGCGTCGTGCGCCTCGACGGTGACCTCAAGGTACAGGTCGCCGTTCGGGCCGCCGGCGGGGCCGACCTCGCCGGAGCCGGGCAGCTGCAGGCGCAGACCCGACTCGACACCGGCGGGGATGTCGACCGAGACGGTGCGCCGCGCGCGCACACGACCCTGACCCTGGCAGGTGCCGCAGGGGTAGGGGATGGTGGTGCCGTGCCCCTGGCAGACGGTGCAGGGGGCGCTGGTGACGACATTGCCGAGCAGGCTGCGGACGGTGCGCTGCACGTGGCCCGAGCCATGGCAGATGTCGCACGTGACCTCGCTCGTACCCGGCTGCGTGCACGCGCCGTGACAGGTCTCGCAGAGGACCGCGGTGTCGACCTCGAGGTCGCGGTGGGTCCCGAAGACGACGTCGCCGAGCTGCAGCGTGACCCGCACGAGGGCGTCCTGGCCGCGCTCCCGACGTGACCGGGGTCGGGGTCCGCGACCTCCCCCGCCCTGGGCTCCGCCGAAGAACGTCTCGAAGATGTCGCTGAATCCGCCGAAGCCGCCCGCTCCCCCGCCGCCGAACGGGTTCTGGTCGCCGCCCATGTCGTAGCGGCGGCGCTGCTCGGGGTCGCTGAGCACGTCGTAGGCGTGCGTGACGAGCTTGAAACGCTCCGACGCGTCGGCGCCGGGGTTCACATCGGGGTGCAGCTGGCGGGCCAGGCGTCGGTACGCCTTCTTGATGTCGTCGGCGCTGGCGTCGCGCTCGACGCCCAGGACCTCGTAGTGGTCAGCCACAGTCGCCTTCCTGCCCGCTCGCGCGGGGTCGTTCGGGTGAAGATACGCGTCAGCGTGCGCTGTCGTCGTCTTCGAGCATGCGGGTCAGATAGTGCGCGACGGCACGGACCGCCGCGAGATTGGAGGAATAGTCCATGCGGGTGGGGCCGAGCAGGCCCACGCGCGCTCCCCCGGTGGAGCCGTCGTAGCGGCTGGCCAGCACCGAGGCCTCGACGAGCCCGAAGGGTTCGTTCTCGCGTCCGATGCTCGCGGACAGGCCCTTCTCATCGGCCACCATCTCGGTCATGAGCCGCAGCAGGGTGACCTGCTCCTCGATGGCCTCGAGCAGGGGATAGATGCTGCCGCGGAAATCCTGCTCGCGCTTGGCGAGGGTGGCGGCCCCGGCCATGACGAGGCGGTCCTGGCGGAACTCCTCGAGCTCCTCGCCCACGATCCGCAGCACGGCGTCGGCGATCGCGTCGAGGATGATCCCCGGGCGGGGACCGTCGGCGACGGCATCGGCCACGCGCTGTACGCACTCGGCGATGCCGTGGCCCACGAGGACGGCGCCGACGCGTGCGCGCAGCTGCACGACATCGGCCTCGGTGGGCTGAGCGGGGACCAGTGCGATGCGCTGCGACACCCGCCCGGTGTCGGTGACGAGGATGACGAGCACGCGGGGGCCGCCGAGCGCGACGAGTTCGACGTGCGTCACGTTGGCGCGCGCGAACGAGGGGTACTGCACGATCGCGACCTGGCCGGTGAGTTGCGTCAGGGCGCGGACGGTGCGGGCCAGAAGGTCGTCGAGGTCGCCGGCTTCGTCGAGGAAGGACGTGATCGCGCTGCGCTGGGCGCTCGAAAGCGGGCGCAGCTCGGCGAGATGGTCGACGAAGACTCGGTAGCCCTTGTCGGTGGGCACGCGTCCCGACGACGTGTGCGGGGCGACGATGAGATCTTCGTCTTCGAGCAGAGCCATGTCGTTGCGGATCGTGGCGGCGGACACGCCGAAGGCGTGCCGCTCGACGATCGCCTTACTGCCGACGGGCTCACGCGTGTCGACGTAGTCCTGCACGATCGCGCGGAGCACCTGAAGGCCGCGTTCCGACACCATGAGCTGCTCCTTCCGTCTGGCACTCGACTCGACTGAGTGCCAATTCTACGGGATCGACGCGGAGGGTTGCCGGGGACGCGCGGATGCCGAGTCGTGCCTCGAAGGCGGGGCCGCGCCCGACGCCGGGTCGCGTGACGAACGGCTCGACCGGGCGTTCCGCGCGCGCGACGGCGTACGGCGACGATCCGTCGCGGCGTCCGCGCCACGCCGACGCGTCCCCCCGGATGTCGGCCGCCGCATCACGCGGTCAGCGCCCGCACCACCGCGCCCGCGCGCGACCCCGACGCGTCCCGCGGACGGTCGCCGCCGCATCACGCGGTCAGCGCCCGCACCACCGCGTCCGCCAGGAGGCGTCCTCGGCGCGTGAGCACGATGCGCCCGCGCACGGCATCCGCCCCCTCGATGAGCCCGTCGGCGATGAGGGATGCCACGGCCTTGCGGCCTTCGCCGAGGATCTCCGACACCGCCAGGCCCTCGCGGATGCGGCTGCGCAGCAGCACCGATTCGAGCCGCCGGGCGCTCTCGTCGGGGCGTTCACGCCCGGCCGCCGGGGACTCCCCGCCGGCCAGCCGCTGCGCATAGGCGGCGGGGTGCTTCACGTTCCACCAGCGGAGGCCGGCGACGTGGCTGTGCGCGCCGGGGCCGAAGCCCCACCAGTCGGTGCCACGCCAGTAGGCGAGGTTGTGCCGCGAGCGGTGATCCGCTCCGCGCGAGAAGTTCGAGACCTCGTACCAGTCGTACCCGGCCGCCGCGAGCAGCTCGTCGGCCAGCTCGTACATGTCGGCCTGCAGATCGTCGTCCGGGAGCGCGACGGCGCCCGATCGGATCTGCCGGGCCAGCTTCGTGCCGTCCTCGACGATCAGCGCGTACGCCGACACGTGATCGGGTGCGAGCGCGATCGCCGTCTCCAGCGAGGATCGCCAGTCGTCCAGCGACTCCCCCGGCGCGCCGTAGATCAGATCCACCGACACGTCGAGCCCGGCTCGGCGGGCGGCGGCGACGGCCGTGGCGACGTTGGCGGGGTCGTGGGTGCGGTCGAGCGCGGCGAGCACGTGCGGACGCGAGGACTGCATGCCGATCGACACGCGCGTGACGCCGGCGGCGGCGAGGGTGTCCATGACGATGTCGTCGACCGTGTCGGGGTTCGCCTCCACGGTGATCTCCGCGCCCTCGGCGATGCCGAACTCGGTGCGCACCGCATCCAGCATCCTGGCCAGGTCGCCGGGCGGAAGGAGGGTGGGTGTGCCGCCCCCGAAGAAGACCGTGGATGCCGCGCGGCGTCCGCCCGCGGCATCCATCACACCGCCGGCCAGGCGCACCTCGGCCGCGAGGGTGTCGGCGAAGTCGTCCTGACGTGCCCCGCGCAGTTCGCTCGCGGTGTAGGTGTTGAAGTCGCAGTACCCGCACCGCACGCGGCAGAAGGGCACGTGCAGGTACACGCCGAAGTCGGTGGCGGGGTCGAGGACGAGGTCGCCGGGGAGTCGGCCGTCGGCCGGAGCGGGGTCGCCGAGGGGAAGCGGTCCGCCCATCAGGACGTGTACAGCGGCGAGATCGCGCGCAGATACCGCGCGAACAGCGCCTTGCGGCGGCGGCGCACGCGGCTGGTGAAGAGCTTGTACGTGGGGGCGGTCGGGCGATCGAACGCGCGCACCACGAACCAGACCTCGTCGTTGTCCCGCCATTCGAGCGAGAACAGTTCCTCGCCGCTGACGATCGAGTGCCCCACGGTGCCGAGGATGAAGCCCACGCGACGGGGCTCCTCGAACACCGAGATCACCCGAAGCTCGGCGTCGGCACGGTGTCCGTCGACCTTCCCGTGCAGGCGCACGCCGGCACCCGGGCTGACGAAGGGCGTCCCGTCGGCCGCGAAACGCTGCTCGGCCTCAAGACGACTGGGCGCGATGGGCGCACCGTCGGCGTCGAAACCCACGCCGGCATAGCCCTCGCTCGACGCAGGCCGTACGTCGGTGATGCTCAGTTCTTCACTGCGCAGCGGCGCCCAGGAGAAGAGCGATTCACCGGCCGCGACGAAACGTTCTTCGCCGCTGCCGATGCGCCAGGCATCCTCGGCGGGCACGGAGTGCTCGGGCGGGTACTGCATGAGGTCGGGCGCCTGGGTGGCGCCGACAGCCGCGTAGTCGACCGTGTCATCGGTGAAGTTCTGCCTGCGCATGGTCCACCCCTCTCGGTTCTCGTGCGTTACTTCTTGGCTTCGACGTCGCCCGACAGCGCCGCGATGAAGGCCTCTTGCGGCACCTCGACGCGACCCACCATCTTCATGCGCTTCTTGCCCTCTTTCTGCTTCTCGAGGAGCTTGCGCTTGCGGGTGATGTCACCGCCGTAGCACTTGGCGAGCACGTCCTTGCGAATGGCGCGGATGTTCTCACGCGCGATGATCCGCGCGCCGATCGCGGCCTGGATGGGCACCTCGAACTGCTGACGCGGGATGAGCTTGCGGAGCCGCTCGGTCATCATCGTGCCGTAGCTGTAGGCCTTCTCGCGGTGCACGATCGAGCTGAACGCGTCGACCTTGTCGCCCTGCAGGAGGATGTCGACCTTGACGAGGTCGGCGGTCTGCGATCCGGCCGGTTCGTAATCGAGGCTCGCGTAGCCCTGCGTGCGCGATTTCAGGTGGTCGAAGAAGTCGAACACGATCTCGCCGAGGGGCATGTTGTACCGCAGCTCGACGCGGTCCTCGCTGAGGTAGTCCATGCCGAGCAACGTGCCGCGGCGGGACTGGCAGAGCTCCATGACGGTGCCCACGTAGTCCTTCGGCAGCAGGATGCCGACCTTGACGATCGGCTCCGACACCTCGGCGACGCGCCCGTCGGGGTACTCGCTGGGGTTGGTGACCGACACGGTGTCGCCCGTGTCGGTGGTGACCTCGTACGTAACTGACGGAGCCGTGGTGATGAGGTCGAGACCGAACTCGCGCGAGAGGCGCTCGGTGATGATCTCGAGGTGCAGCAGGCCCAGGAACCCGGCGCGGAAGCCGAAGCCGAGCGCGACCGAGGTCTCGGGCTCGTACTGCAGCGAGGCGTCGGAGAGCTTGAGCTTGTCGAGCGCTTCACGCAGCTCCGCGTAGTCGCTGCCGTCGATGGGGTAGATGCCCGAGAAGACCATGGGCTTCGGGTCGGTGTACCCGGCCAGGGCTTCGGTCGCGGGCTTGCGCTGATTGGTGATGGTGTCGCCGACCTTCGACTGGCGCACATCTTTCACGCCGGTGATGAGGTAGCCCACCTCGCCGACGCCGAGACCCTTGGTGGGCACCGGCTCGGGGCTGGAGACGCCGATCTCGAGCAGCTCGTGCGTCGCGGTGGTCGACATCATCTGGATGCGCTCGCGCGGCGACAGCGATCCGTCGACCATGCGCACGTACGTCACCACACCGCGGTAGGCGTCGTAGACGGAGTCGAAGATCATGGCGCGGGCGGGCGCGTCGGCCTGGCCGACGGGGGCGGGGATCTGTTCCACGATCCGGTCGAGCAGCTCTTCGACCCCCATGCCGGTCTTGCCGCTGACGCGCAGCACGTCGGCGGGGTCGCCGCCGATGAGACCGGCGAGCTCGGCGGCGTACTTCTCGGGATCGGCGGCGGGCAGGTCGATCTTGTTGAGCACCGGGATGATCGTCAGATCGTTCTCGAGCGCGAGGTAGAGGTTGGCGAGCGTCTGCGCCTCGATGCCCTGCGCGGCGTCCACCAGCAGGATCGCGCCCTCGCACGCCGCGAGCGACCGGCTGACCTCGTACGTGAAGTCGACGTGGCCGGGCGTGTCGATCATGTTCAGCGCGAACGTTTGCTCGGGGCCCTGAGCCTGTCGAAGGGCCCACGGCATCCGGACCGCCTGCGACTTGATGGTGATGCCGCGCTCGCGCTCGATGTCCATGCGGTCGAGGTACTGCGCACGCATGTCGCGGTCGGCGACGACACCGGTGATCTGCAGCATGCGGTCGGCCAACGTCGACTTGCCGTGGTCGATGTGAGCGATGATGCAGAAGTTGCGGATCTGCTCCGGCGGGGTGGCAGACGGCTCGAGGGGCTTCAGTGCGCGCGGTGACATGTTCCGTCGATTCTACGGTGGCCCGCCGACATCGCCGTCCGTGGATGCCCGGCTCCCGGCATCCTGAGGCCGAGAACACACGACCGGCGTGGGATCACAGGCTCCGAGCGTCCGGGATCGCGTGACTCGGCACGATCGTGTGATCTCGCGTCGGGGGGCGACACTCGCGCCGGGGGACGGTCGCGCCGAGGCGGCGGTGGCGCTTCTACAGTGGATGCCATGACGGTCCAGGTCGTGCTCGTGCACGGCATCCGGACGTCGGCGACCATGTGGCGTGCGCAGCTCGCGCACCTCGCGGACCGCGGCACCCCCGCGACCGCCGTCGATCTGCCCGGACACGGCACGCGGCGCACCGAGGAGTTCACGCTCGACGAGGCGTTCGCCACGATCGACCGGGCGGTTCGGGATGCCGCGACCCGCGGCCCCGTGCTGCTCGTCGGTCATTCGATGGGCGGGCTGCTGTCGATCGAGTACGTCGGTCGAGAAGAGCCGCCACCCGTGGCGGCGTTGGTGGCCGCGTCGTGCACATCGATCCCGCGCGGCATCGGGCTGTCGGCCTACCGCTTCTTCACCCGGCGCTTCGACAGCCTCCCCGACCGCGGCCTCGGGCTGACCAACCGCGTTCTGGACCGCACCCTCCCGCCCGAGACGCGGCCGGACTTCGGGGCGGGCGGGTACGCGTTCGACGCACAGGACGCCGCGTTGGCCTCGCTGTCGGTGCTCGACCTCCTGGCATCCCTCCGCCGGATCGAGGTCCCGCTGTGGTTCGTGAACGGCCAGTGGGATCAGCTGCGCATGAATGAGAGGCTGTTCCTCTCGGTGGCCCGGGATGCGGAGCTCGTCGTCGTGCCGCGCACGACGCACCTGGTGACGGCCATGCGGCCGCGGGTCTTCAACGCGCTGCTGAACGTGGCCCTCGCAACGGTCGAAGCGTCTTCCTGATAGACTCGACTCTTGGCTTGCGTGTGGGGTTTTTCCCGACCTCCACGATCGCCGGTGCGGCGTCCCTCTACCGCTCGCCCGGCACTTCCAACATTCACTCAAACGAAAGACCGTCGACGTGGCGAACATCAAGTCGCAGATCAAGCGCAACAAGACCAACGAGAAGGCGCGCGAGCGCAACAAGGCCGTCAAGAGCGAGCTGAAGACGCACGTGCGTCGCACCCGCGAGGCCATCCTGGCCGGTGACAAGGAGGCCGCCGAGAAGGCCCTCGCCACCGCGACCAAGAAGCTCGACAAGGCCGTCAGCAAGGGCGTCATCCACTCGAACCAGGCTGCCAACCGCAAGTCGGCCATCGCGAAGCAGGTCAACGCTCTCTGAGCCGCCTCTTCTTCGACAGCCCGTCCCGCTCTGCGCGGGGCGGGCTTCGTCGTTTCCGCAGGTGCTCGGTGGGTCACCTCCGCGGGCCTCTCCGCGGGCCGAGACACGGGGGCCGGGCGCAGGGGCACGTGTGTGGCGAGCGGAGGATGAGGGGCGAGCGGAGGATGCCACGCCCCGAACCCCCTCCTCCGCTGCTCTCTGATCCTCCGCTCCTCACGCGCGGCGTGGGATGCCGCGGGTCGACCGGTGACCGGCGGCGAGTGCACGGGCATGTCTGAGGCGGTTCGTCCGGACCGCCGGATCAGTCGCCGTAGGGCGCCCGCGTGGCGATGATCGTGATCATGCGCTCGAGGGCGAACACCGCATCGCGCGACGCGCCCTTGACCTCGGCGTCGGCCCGCGCGGTGGCGTGGATGGCCATGCCGAGCGTGGTGCCGGTCCACCCGACGAGGTCGCGGCGAGCTCGGTCGACCTGCCAATCCTTCATGCCGAGCCGCTGCGCGAGCATCGACGACGACTCGCGGCTGCCGGCGACGCGCGCCATGGTGCGAAGCTTCATGGCCACCGCCGCGACGAGGGGCACGGGGTCGGCCCCGGATGCCAGCGCGTGGCGCAGCGCGAGCAGTGCGGGGCCGTACTGGCCCGCGATGGCCGTGTCGGCCACGGTGAACGCCGAGGTCTCGACGCGACCGCCGTAGTAGCGCTCGACGGTGCGTTCGTCGATGTCGCCGGGGACGTCGGCGATGAGCTGCTGGCACGCGGCGGCGAGCTCGGTGAGGTCGTCGGCGAAGGCGGAGACGAGAGAGCGCAGGGCCACCGGCGCGATGCGCTTCTGAGCGGCCTTGAACTCGCCGACGGCGAAGTCGAAGCGGTCGGAGTCGCGCTTGACGGCGGGGCACGCGATCTCGATGCCGCCGCCCTGGCCGGATCGAATTCCGTCGAGCAGCTTCTTGCCCCGGACGCTCGCGCCCGTATGGCGCAGCACCACGGTCGCGCCGTCCTGCGTCTGCGACAGGTACGACACGGCCTCGTTGAGGAAGGTGTCGCTGCACTTCTCGACGCCGCTGACACGAACCAGGCGCGGCTCGCCGAAGAGCGACGGCGAAGTGACCGCCAGCAGCGTTCCGGCCGCGTAGTCGTCCGCACGGATGTCGGTGACTTCGAGGCTCGGGTCTTCGCTCTTGAGCATGGCGCGGATGCCGGCGGTCGCACGCTCGGCGCAGACTTCTTCGGGACCGGAGATGAGCACGATCGGCGCCGGCTGGGGGCTGCGCCACGACACCTGCGGGATGGCCGACTTCGCCTTCGCGGGGGCTGCGCGTCGAGGGGCCGGGGTCACTCCCCCAGCCTACCGACCGGTTCCGACATCGACCGGGGCGGCGGACGCAGCCGCTCCGACATGCTCCCGCCAGAGGGTCAGCCGACCCTCGCCGTCGAGCCAGACGGCCAGGGCGCCGTCGCCGTCGGTGCGCCCGATGGCGGTGCCGATGGCCGTCAGCATCGCCAGCAACTTTCCGGTGGGGTGTCCGTAGCGGTTGTCGGCGCCCACGCCGATGAGACCGACGGCGGGGTGCAGCTCCCGGTACAGGTCGGCATCCTGATCGGCGCTGCCGTGGTGCGACACCTTCACCACCTGCACGCGCGGAACATCCACGCGTCGGCGCAGAGCGGCCTGCGCTTCCTGTCCGAGGTCGCCGAGCATCACGGTGCGAGGGAAGCCCGCGCCCACGACGTCGATCGCGACGCTCGCGTCGTTGCCGGGCTCGGCGCGCGGCGGCGGTCCCAGCGCCTGCCAGTGGGTCGTGCCGAGCGCACCACCCGTCCCGGTCGTGGCCTCTTCCAGATGCGCACCGCCCGCGTGCAGGCGGTCGAGCAGCCTCGCGTCGGCCGCGCCGTCGACGGGACCGTGCACCACGAGCGCGGTGCGCCCGATGACGGCGGGCGTTCCCCCGACGTGGTCGAGGTCGAAGTGGGTCAGCACGAGCAGATCGAGGCGGCCGACGCCGAAGCGGTCGAGGCAGCGCGTGAGCGCCTCGGGTTCGGGTCCGGTGTCGACCAGCGCCACCGCGCCCCCCGATCGCCAGAGGGTGGCGTCACCCTGGCCGACGTCGCACATCGCGATCTGCCACGCCGACGGAACGGTCAGCGGCCCCGCGACCGTCCGAACGGCCGTCTGCGCCAGGACGACGCCGAGGGCCACCGCGGTCGTGAGCGCGGCGACCAGGGTGGTGCGCGGCAGACGTCGCGGACGGATGACGGCGACCGCGATGGCACCGCCCAGAAGGGCCAGGAGCCCCGCCCCCGCCGGTCCATCCGGCCAGGGGAGGTTCTGTGCGCCGATACCGGCGGTCGTGTGCGCGACGGCCGCGATCCACGCGGCGGGTACCCACGCGAGGGCGGTGAGTCCGTCGCGCAGCCACGGGAACGGTGCGATGCACGCGAGCGCTCCGGCGATGGTCGCCGGCGCCGCCGCAGGGTCGGCCACCAGGTTGGCCGCGACGCCGAGCAGGGGCACGTGCGGGTCGATCAGCACGATGAGGGGTCCGCACACCACTTGGGCGGACGTGGGAACGGCGAGGGCGAGCGCGAGAGCGCGCGGCATCCATCGCTGCAGCCCGGCGGCGAGGGGGCGCGCCAGCACGAGCAGCGCGCCGGTGGCCGCCGCTGACAGCGCGAAGCCGAGCGATCGGCTCAACCACGGATCGAGCACGAGCAGCACGGTGACCGCCAGCGACAGCACCGCGACCCCGATGGCGGGCCTGCCGAGTGCGAGCGCCAGCATCGCCACGAGGGCCATCGCCGCAGCCCGGATGACGCTGGGCTCGGGGGTCACCAGGGCGACGAAGGCCGCGAGCACGATGATCGCTCCCCCGACGCGGACCGCCCGGCGTGCACCGCACAGCGCGAACAGCGCAAAGGCGGCACCGACGACGATCGCGCAGTTGGCACCGGAGACCGCGGTGAGATGCGACAGGGAGGACGCAGTCATCGCCGTCTCCGTCGCGGGGTCGAGGCTCGACGTGTCGCCGACGGCGAGCCCGGGGACCAGCCCGGCTCCCGGCTGCGGCAGGCCTCGCGTCGACGCCACGAGACCGTCGCGAACACTCTCCAACCACGCCCACACGCCGCCCGGCTCGGCGGCCGCGACCACCTCGTCGGCCCGCACCACGAGGGCCGCACGCTCGCCCGACGCCGCCGGAACGGCCCGCCCCGACAGCTGCACCGCGCTTCCCATCCCGGCGCGCGACAGCGCGGCTCTCCCCTCCGCGTCGACGAGCACCCGAGCCGGCACCGCCCCGGTGACCGTCGCATCGCCCGCCCGCACTGTCGAGGCCACCGCGTCGAACCACGCGCCCCCGTCGGCGGAGCCGTCGATGCGGCCGGTGACCGTCACGTCGAGTTCGAGGTGGCGACCCCCTTCCGCCTGCAACGCAGCGATCTGGCTTCGGACGGGGGCGAGGGATGCCACGGTCCCCGCTGCTGCCGCGCTGCACGCCAGTGCGACGGCCACCACGGCGAGCACCGGCCGCCGCCACCGCACCAGGACGGCGGTGGCGATGCACGACAGGACCCCCAGCAGGACGGCGAGCAGGATGGCATCCGGGACGCACGTCGCCAGGCCCGCGGCCGCCCAGGTCGTCGCCGCGACCGAGACCGGTCGGAGCGCCCGTCGCCGCAGAGCGCGTCGCGTGCTCATACGCGCACCAGATCGCGGAGCGCGGCGAGCATCTTCTCGCCGATCCCCGGCACCGACTGCAGGTCGTCGACGCTGGTGAACCGGCCGTTCGTCTCGCGCCACTCGATGATGCGGTCGGCCATGGCGGGACCGACGCGCGGCAAGGTGTCGAGCTGCTCGCGCGTCGCCGTGTTGAGGTCGATCAGCCCACCGGACGCGGATCCGTCGTCGCCGGCTCCCCCGGGCTCGGACGTCTCGGCCCCGACCACCGGTACGACGATCTGCTCGCCGTCGGCGACCGGCCGAGCGAGGTTCACCCCGTCGCGGTCCGCATCGTCGGCGAACCCACCGGCCTGGGCGATGGCGTCGGCCACCCGGTCGCCGGCGTCGAGGCGATAGAGCCCCGCCTCTTTAACCGCGCCGGCGACGTGGACGTACAGCCCCGCCTCCGCGAGCGGTGGGGGCACGGAGGAGGCCGTGGAGACGGGCTCCACGACCTCGGCCCCCGTCGCCCCGCGCAGCATCCCGATCCCGACGGTCACCGCGAATGCGAGGAGGACGATCACGATGACGGCCCCGATGCCCAGCCGCGCGCGGGGCGGCAGGTGCTCGCTCGCCGCGGCGGAAGGTGCAGGAGAAGTCTCGGTCACGCCTCGACGTTAGGAAGATCGGTCTCGCCCGCGGGGCCACTCGAGCCCATTCCGTGCGCGACGAGCGCGATGTGCCCGCTGGGGAGAAGACGCATGGGCGGATGGCGACGGCGGCTACGCGTCGAGCCGACGCGACGGGAGCGCGTACTCCCTCGCCGTCTGACAGCCGAGAACACCGGATGCCACGCCCTCGACCCTCCGCAGAGAGCCGGAGACGTGGCATCCGGCTTCGACGCTTACTTCGTCGAGAAGCTGACCACCTTCGGCGGGCGCACCACCGCGCGGACGATCTCACGATCGCCCAGCGCTCGGCGCACTTTCTCGTCGCCGCGGGCGAGCTTCTCGAGCTCGTCGGCGCCGATCTTGGCCGAGACCTCGAGGGTGCCGCGCACCTTGCCGTCGATCTGCACGACGGCCACGACGTTGTCTTCGACCAGCAGGGTCGGGTCGGCCTGACGCCAGGTCACCAGCCCCACGAAGCCGTCGTAGCCCAGCGTCTGCCACATCTCTTCGGCGGTGTGCGGGGCGAACAGGTCGAGGGTCATCGCGATGACCTCGGCGGCCTCGCGAACGGCCGGGTCGCTCGTACCGGCGGAGCCGTCGATGGCCTTGCGGGTGGCGTTGACCAGCTCCATCAGGCGCGCGACGACGACGTTGAACTTCGTCTGCTCGATGAGGTTCGGGGCCTCGGCCAGCAGGCGGTGCGTCGCGCGGCGGAGGGCCTTGTCGCCCTCGGCCCACACGACATCGGTCTCGCTGTCGACGTCGTGCGCGATGCGCAGGGCGCGGGCGAGGAACTTCGCCGCACCGGTCGTGGAGACGTCGTTCCAGTCCTTGTCGTCTTCCACCGGGCCGGCGAAGGCGAGCGCGACGCGCAGGGCGTCGGCGCCGTGGGCGTCGAGCTCCTCCTGGAACAGCACCAGGTTGCCCTTGCTCTTCGACATCTTCGCGCCGTCGAGGATGACCATGCCCTGGTTGATCAGGCTCGAGAAGGGTTCGGTGAACTCCACCAGGCCCATGTCGAACAACGCCTTGGTGATGAAGCGGGCGTACAGCAGGTGCAGGATCGCGTGCTCGACGCCGCCGATGTAGAAGTCGACCGGGCCCCACTTCGCCGCCTCGCGGCCCGAGAACGCCTCGGTCTCGCTCTTCGGCGACAGGAAGCGCAAGTAGTACCAGGAGCTGTCGACGAAGGTGTCCATCGTGTCGGGGTCGCGCAGCAGCGTCTGCCCCGTCTCGGGGTCGGTCACCTGCACCCACTCGGTCGCCGCGCCCAGGGGCGACGTGCCCTTGGGCTTCAGGTCGAGACCCTCGACCGACGGCAGCACGACCGGCAGCTGGTCGGCCGGGACGGGCGTGATCGACCCGTCCTCGCCGTGCAGCATCGGAATCGGCGTGCCCCAATAGCGCTGGCGCGAGATGAGCCAGTCGCGCAGGCGGTAGGTCTTGGCGGCGCGGCCGACGCCCTTGGCTTCGAGCTCCTCGATGATGCGCGCGATCGCGTGGCGCTTGGACAGACCGTTCAGCGAACCCGAGTTCGTCATGCGGCCGTCACCGGTCAGGGCGATTCCCGTCTTCGCCGGATCGAGGTCGTCGAGATCGCCGAACGGATCGATCGGCACACCGTTCTCGTCGAGCTCGATCACGGGGATGGAGCCCGTCACGGGAGCGTTGGTGTCGACGACCACCTTGACGGGCAGGTCGAACGCGCGGGCGAAGTCGAGGTCGCGCTGGTCGTGCGCGGGCACGGCCATGACGGCGCCGTGACCGTAGTCGGCCAGCACGTAGTCCGCAGCCCAGATCGGCAGCTTCTCGCCGTTGACGGGGTTGATCGCGTAGTGGCCGAGGAACACGCCGGTCTTGGGGCGGTCGGTGGCCTGACGCTCGATGTCGGTCGCGCGCTGCACCTGCGCGAGGTACGCCTCGAACGTCTCGCGCACACCCTGATCGGCGGATGCCGCCAGCTCGGCCGCGAGGTCGGACTCGGGCGCCACGACGAAGAACGTCGCCCCGTGCAGCGTGTCGGGGCGGGTGGAGAAGACCGTGATCTTCTCGTCACCGCCCTCGATCTCGAACTCGATGTCGGCGCCGACCGAGCGGCCGATCCAGTTGCGCTGCATCTGGATGACCTTGCTCGGCCAGAAGCCTTCGAGCTGGTTCAGGTCGTCGAGCAGGCGGTCGGCGTAGTCGGTGATGCGCAGGAACCACTGGGTCAGCTTCTTCTTGACCACGACGGCGCCGCTGCGCTCCGACGTGCCGTCGGGCAGCACCTGCTCGTTGGCGAGCACGGTCTGGTCGACCGGGTCCCAGTTGACCAGAGCGTCTTTGCGGTACGCCAGGCCCTTCTCGTACAGCTTCTGGAACAGCCACTGGTTCCAGCGGTAGTACTCGGGGTCGCTGGTGTGCAGCACCCGGCTCCAGTCGAACGAGACGCCGTAGTCCTTCAGGCTCGCCTTCTGCTGGGCGATGTTGGCGTAGGTCCACTCGACCGGGTCGGCACCGCGCTTGATGGCGGCGTTCTCGGCGGGCAGGCCGAACGAGTCCCACCCGATGGGGTTGAGCACGTTGTAGCCGCGGTGACGCCAGAAACGGGCCACGATGTCGGAGTAGAGGTAGTTCTCGGCGTGCCCCATGTGCAGGTCGCCCGAGGGATACGGGAACATCGCGAGCACGTACTTGCGGGGGCGGGTGTCGTCGTCGCCGCCGGCGCGGAACGGGTCTTTGTCGGCCCACGCCTGCTGCCACTTCGCCTGGATGGCGTGGGTGTCGAAGCCACCGTCGCGGGCGTCGGGTGCGGAGTTCTGAGACACGGGAAAAGCCAATCGTGTGAGTCGGGAGGCCACGAGGCCAGCGTCCAGGGTATCGGACCCGCACCTCACCACCCGGGCGGGACCTCGGCACCGAGCGCGGCGAGGGGGGCGCGCGCCTTGATGCCGACCTCCGCGACCTCGGATGCCGCGACCGACCGCCACGTGATCCCTCCCCCGGCGCCGACGTAGGCGGCATCCGGTTCCACGACGATGCTGCGGATCACCATCGCGAGATCCGCCGAGCCGTCGTCTCCGATCCAGCCGAACGCGCCCGAGTAGAGCCCGCGCGGAGCGGCTTCGAGGTGGGCCAGGATCTGCATCGCGGATTCCTTCGGCGCCCCCGTCATGCTGCCCGCGGGGAACGCGGCCTCCAGCAGCCCGCCGACGGTCGTGCCGGGCAGGAGCCGTCCCGACACCTCGCTCACGAGCTGGTGCACGTGCGGATAGCTCTCCACCTCGAGCAGGCGGTCGACGCCCACCGTCGACGGCTCGCAGACCCGCGAGAGGTCGTTGCGCATGAGGTCGACGATCATGACGTTCTCGGCGCGCTCCTTGGCATCCGATCGCAGGTCGTCGGCGAGCGCCGCGTCGCGCACCGGATCGGCCGCGCGAGGGCGGGTGCCTTTGATCGGGTGCGTGTGCACGGCACCGCCGCGCACCTCGAGGAAGCGCTCGGGCGATGCGCTCACCAGGGTCGTGTCCCCGATGCGGACGAAGCCGGCGTGGTGAGACGTCGAGCTGCGGCGAAGGCGACGGAAGACCGCGAGCGCATCCACCGCCCCGGGAACGGTGAACCGGGTCGTGAGGCACAGCTGATACGCGTCGCCCTCCCGGATGCGCTCGCGGCACGCGGCGATGAGCTCGGCGTAGCGTTCGGGGGTGACGCGGGCGGATGCCACGCCGCGGTCAACGGCGGGGGCGACGTCTCGGGGCGCGGGGGCGTCGGCGATGCGCTCGGCGAGGGCCGGGTCGCCGACGGCGTACGCCTGCCGCGACGCGTGGTCGAAGGCGAGCATCGCGTCGACGCGCAGCCATGACCCTTCGCCCTCGTACGTACGCCAGCCGACCCATCCGCCGCGGAACGGACCGCCTTCGCCTCCACGGGCACCGGATGCCGCGGCATCCTGCTGCATCGGGCGGGACGACGCGTCGAGGTGCCCCGTGCCCATCCAGCTCCACCCCGTCTGCGCGTCCACGCCCGCATCGAGCCAGAACGCCTCGGGGGCGCCGGCGAACAGGTGCAGGAACGCCGCTTCGGGGTCGACCCACGCGGCGCGGGTGAACGAGGGGGCGGAGTGCGGCACGCTCCCAGGCTAGGGGTGGCGCGCGGCTCTAGGCTGACGGGGGTGAACGAGATCCTCACGTGGCTGCTCGACGTCGTCCAGAACGTCGACCCCGTGCTGCGCACCGTCATCGCCGGCATCGCGGTCATGCTCGAGACGAGCGTGCTGGTCGGGCTGATCGTGCCCGGTGACACGATGGTGATCGTCGCGGGGACGGCCGTGGGATCGCCCCTCGAGGGCGTCGTCCTCGCCGCGGCCATCGTGGTGGGTGCACTCGTGGGCGAGAGCCTCGGCTTCTGGCTCGGCCGGTACTTCGGCCCGCGCATCCGCGCGTCGCGACTCGGTCAGAAGCTCGGTGAGCGCAACTGGGCGCGCGCCGACCGGTATCTGCGTCGCCGCGGCGGACTGGCCATCTTCCTGTCGCGATTCCTCCCCGTACTGCACTCCCTCGTCCCCCTGACCGTCGGGATGAGCGGGTACAGCTACCGGCGCTTCCTCGCCTGGACCACGCCCGCCTGCGTCATCTGGGCGGGGCTGTACGTCTCGGTGGCCGCCACCGCCGCGGGCACCTACCGCGAGCTCGCGGATCAGCTCCACTACGCGGGGTATGTCTTCGTCGGCATCCTGGTGGTCTTCCTCGTTCTGGTGTTCGTCGGCAAGAAAGTCATCGAACGCGCGGAAAGACGTCATCTGGCCGATGACGTCCAGCCCCTCGAACCCGCGGACGGCGACGTGAAAGACTGAGGCCGATGCCTCGTTCTTCTCGCGCCACTCGCGCCAAGGTGCTCTGGTTCGCCCGACTGGAGCGCCGCTTCCACCGGTGGCGTGAACGGCGTGCCCGTGCACGCGGCCTCCGCCCCGCCGTCGTCGGCTTCCCCGGCTACGGCACCCAGGAATGGGTGCGCGTCCTCGGACGCGTGCTCATCGCTCCGCCGCTCAAACGCACCTCGACCGGGGAGTTCGCGAGCCTGCGCGGCTGGCGGAGTTTCGCCGCCGTGCCCGTCGGCTTCGCGCAGGTCGAGGTCGTGATCGACGGCGTCACGCACAAGGTCTCCGCCGACCGCGGCGGCGTGATCGACGCGAAGCTCCCCGCCGGTCTCGCACCCGGGTGGCAGACGGTCACGATGTCGGTCGAGGGCAGCGAGCCCACCGAGACCCGCGTGTTCATCGTGGGCGCCGACGTGCGCTTCGGCATCGTGAGCGACATCGACGACACCGTCATGGTGACGGCCCTCCCCCGGCCTCTGCTCGCGGCCTGGAACTCGTTCGTGGTCGACGAGCACGCCCGTCAGCCGGTGCCCGGCATGGCGGTGATGCTCGAACGCATCACGCGTGAGAACCCCGGCATCCCCGTCATCTACCTCTCCACCGGGGCGTGGAACGTCGCCCCGACGCTCACGCGGTTCATGCGCCGCCACCTCTTCCCGGCAGGGTCCTTCCTGCTCACGGACTGGGGTCCCACGCACGATCGCTGGTTCCGCAGCGGCCGCGATCACAAGGAGCTGAACCTCCGCCGCATCGCCGACGAGTTCCCGCAGGTGAAGTGGCTGCTCGTCGGCGATGACGGCCAGCACGATGACGCCATCTACACCGGCTTCGCGATCGAGCGGCCGCAGAGCGTCGCCGCCGTGGCCATCCGCCGCCTCCTGCCCGCCGAGGCCGTGCTCGCCGGTGGCCGCACGGTCGTCGACGATCACTCCGCGGCCGAGGTGCCCTGGGTGACCGGGTCGGACGGGGCGGCGCTGCTCGATCGCCTGCAGGACGTCGGGGTCGTCGCGCGCGACGCCTGACCGTGGTTCGGCGCATCTCGGGCTGAGAGTGCGCGGGTCCCGGAGGTCGCGCGGGCGGTTCCGGATGCGGCGGCGGTTCCGGATGCCGCTGCGTCCCCGGATGCCGGGGGCACGGGCACTCGACCACCGCGGTGCAGCGGCCCGATGTCGGACGGTGCGCGTACGGTGGAGGCATGTGCGGTCGATTCGTCGTGGCCAACGTGGCATCCGAGCTCGTCGGGGTTCTGCGCGTCGATGTCGAGGCCGATGAGCTGCCTCCGCCGTCGTACAACATCGCCCCCACGTCGCAGGTGGGCATCGTGCTCGACTCGATCAAGAGCGAGCCGCCCGTGCGCCGGCTCGAGGTCGCGCGGTGGGGCCTGGTGCCGGGCTGGGCGAAGGACGTCAAGATCGGCGCGCGGGCGTTCAACGCGCGCTCCGAAGAGGTCGAAGACAAGCCGATGTTCCGCAACGCGCTGATCAAGCGGCGGGCCGTGATCCCGGCATCCGGGTACTACGAGTGGAAGACCACCGAGGCCGGCAAGACCCCGCACTACATCCACCCCGCCGATGGGTCGCCGCTGTTCTTCGCCGGCCTCTACGAGTGGTGGAAAGACCCTGCGCTCGCCGACGACGACCCCGCGCGGTGGGTGCTGAGCTGCACGATCCTCACGCGCGACTCGATCGGGCGGCTGGGGTCGATCCACGACCGCATGCCGCTGTTCATGGACCCCGATTTCGCCGATGCCTGGCTCGACCCGACCACCGAGAACGTCGGCGACATCCTCGACGCGGCGATCGACGCCGCGCCCGACGTCGCCGAGACACTCGACGACCACGTGGTGTCGCCCGCTGTCGGCAACGTACGCAACGACTCCCCCGACCTCATCGACGAGGTCGGGTGACGACGCTGACCGCCGGCCGGACGCTGACGCGGGCGCAGTGGACGTTGGCGGCCGCTGTGCACGCGGAGCGCGCCGACGCCCTCACTGCGGAGCATCGCGCCCGCGCGAGCCGCGCCGAGAAGCATCCGGTCGAGGACTTCCTCTTCACCTACTACTCCTACAAGCCCGCGATCCTGCGGAGGTGGCACCCCGGCCCCGGCGTCGTCCTGGAGCAGGCGGAGGAGCGCGTCGGCTGGCGGTGGTACCGCGCCGACGGCGATGACGTTCACGTGGATGCCGGGCGCTTCCGGACCGAGCGCGGTTCGCTGTACCGGGGGGTGCTGAACCTGCTGCGGGCCACGCTCGGGCGTCCGGCGCAGTTCGGCTGCTTCGGACTGCACGAGTGGGCGATGGCCTACCGCGCCGACGAGGTGCGCCATGCGGTGCCGCTGCGCCTCGGCCGGTCCGGCACCGACGCCGTCGTCGAGGCGCACGACCTCAAGTGCACGCACTTCGACGCGTTCCGGTTCTTCACACCCGAGGCCGTGCCCCGCAACCGGCGACCGCTCTCCCGCGACAGCCAGGTCGAGAACGAGCAGCCGGGGTGCCTGCACGCCGGCATGGATGTCTACAAGTGGGCGGTGAAGCTCGGGCCTCTGGTCCCCGGGCCGCTGCTGCTCGACGCGTTCGAACTCGCGCGAGACATCCGGACGCTCGACATGGAGGCGTCTCCGTACGATCTGTCGGCCTGGGGCTATCGCGCGGTCCCGATCGAGACCGCCGAGGGTAAAGCGGAATACGTCACCCGCCAGCGGGCGCTCAGCGAGCGCGGACAGGTGCTCCGTCGAGCCGTGGTCGACGCCGTCGCAACCGAGGACGACACGCCCGGCGCGGCTGATTTTTCGCCCGCACGATTCGTGTTGTAAGCTCATGGAGTTGCCTCAAACGGGGCAGACAAAAGAAAACGGGCCTGTGGCGCAGCTGGTAGCGCACCTGCATGGCATGCAGGGGGTCAGGGGTTCGAGTCCCCTCAGGTCCACCCAGAGAGAAAGCCTCCGCTTCGGCGGAGGCTTTCGTCGTTTCGAGATCGCGGCGGTCCCGGTCCCTTCGCCGGGCTCCCGGTCCCTTCGACAGGCTCAGGGACCTCACGGCGCGCCGCGTCAGGGCTCCCGGCGCACCGAGAGGTCGAGCCGCCGGGGCGTTCGACGCCGCGCGGGCGTGGGTGACATGGCATCCCTCCCCCGTCATGCCCGAAGGCGCGGACGCCCCTCGACGCTAGAGGGACGTCCGCGCGGGCGGGGTCAGCGCGAGGCGACCGGCACGCGGGTCTTCGCGCTCTGCGCCTCGCGCATGACGAGTTCGTCGTCGAGCCAGTTCGGCGCCTTGTTGCGCAGGGCGAAGATGTACACGGCGAGCGAGGCCGCGATGATCACGGTCACGTAGACGATGAACAGCGGCACCTGTTCGGCGCTCTGCGCGCCGGCGTACAGCAGGGGCGCCGTGCCGCCGAAGAGGGAGTTCGCGAGCGCGTAGCCGAGGCCCACACCGAGAGCGCGCACGTGCGTCGGGAACAGCTGCGCCTTCACGAGCGCGTTGATGGAGGTGTACCCGGTCAGGATGACGAAACCGCCCAGCAGGATGGCGAAGGCCGCGAACTCGTTCGTCTGCTGCGGCAGCATCGTGATGAGGAACCACGTGTACAGCACGCCGCCGACCCCGAAGAACACCAGCAGGGTCTTGCGCCCGACCTTGTCGCTGAGCCAGCCGCCCAGGGGCTGCATGAGCATGAGCGCCGTGAGCGCGATCAGGTTGATGACGGTGCCGGTGACGACGTCGCCGCCCGAGAAGGCCGTCTTGACGATGTTCGGACCGGTGACGGAGTAGGTGTAGAACGCCACCGTGCCACCCGCCGTGACGGCGAAGCACAGCAGCAGCGGACGCCAGTTGTTCACGAACAGGTCGCGCAGCGAGCCGGAGTCCTTCGAACGGCCCGATTTCGTCTCGTCGATCACGCTCATCTCAAGCGACTCGTCCATGGTGCGTCGCATCCAGAACACGGCGACCGCGGCGACGCCGCCGATGGCGAAGGCGACGCGCCAGCCCCACGACGTGATCGCCTCTTCGGGCAGCGTGAGAACCATGATCAGCAGCGTCGTCTGCGCCAGGACGTGGCCACCGACGAGGGTGACGTAGTGGAACGACGACAGGAAGCCGCGGCGACCCGGCATGGCCGCCTCCGACATGTACGTGGCGCTGGTGCCGTACTCGCCGCCGGTGGCGAATCCCTGCAGGAGACGGGCGAAGACGAGGATGACGACGGCCCCGGCGCCGATCATCTGCGCCGTGGGCGCGAAGGCGATGATCAGGGAGCACAGCGCCATGAGCGAGACCGAGACGGTCAGAGACAGACGGCGACCGTGGCGATCCGCGAAACGCCCGAAGAACCACGAGCCGATGGGGCGCATGAGGAAGGTGACTGCGAAGATCGCCCACACGTAGATGGTCGAATTCTTGTCGTCGGCGCTGAAGAACTGCGACTCGAAGTAGACCGCGAAGACGGAGTAGACGTAGACGTCGTACCACTCGACGAGGTTGCCCGCCGAGCCCTTCAGCGTGTTCGAGATCGATCGCCGCATGCTCGTGGGGATCGTTGTCGTCGTTGACATCATGATTCCGATCTGTCGAAGAAGTGTCGTGGTCTGCACCGCTGCCGCTTCGCATCCCGGCGGCATCGCGGGGTCGGTGTCATCCTGCCCCGCATCCGCCCCGACCCGGCGCGATCCTTACATCCGCCTTACATTGCCCTCCGTCTCGTCCTCGGACGCGGGAGGAACGGATGCCTACGATGAACTCATGCACGTACTCGTGGCCGAGGACGACGGCTCCGTCGCCGGCGCTCTCGTCTCGGCGCTCCAGCGCGCCGGACACGCGTGCACCCGCGTCGCCCGCGGCAGCGACGTCCTGCTGCGACACCACGACGCGCAGGTGGTGCTGCTCGACCTCGGACTGGAAGACATGGACGGTCTCGACGCCCTGCGGCAGCTGCGGGCGGTGAGTCAGGTTCCGGTGATCGTCGTCACGGCCCGCGGGGACGAACGCTCCACTGTGCGCGCACTGTCGCTCGGCGCCGACGACTACCTCGTCAAGCCGGTCCGCCTGCATGAGCTGCTGGCGCGCCTGCTCGCGGTCACCCGGCGGTACACCCCACCGGAGCACCGCACACGACTGCACGTGGGGTCCCTCGACATCGACCTCGATGCCCGACGCGTCCGGGCGGTCGACCGTGAGGTGGCGCTCACGCCGAACGAGTTCGGCATCCTGTTCTCGCTCGCTCGGCGCGCGGGGCAGATCGTCAGCCGTCAGCAGGTGCTCGACGAGGTGTGGGGCGATGCGTACGCGACCTCGTCGCGCTCGTTCGACGTGCATCTGGGACAGCTCCGTCAGAAGCTGCCCGAGGTGACGATCACGACGGTCCGCGGCGTCGGCTATCGACTCGAGGATGCCGGGTGAGACTCCGCGTCCTGCTCCCTCTCCTCGTCTTCGGCTTGATCGCGGTGATCGCGGTGCTCATCCCCGCCGCGCAGTCGATCGCCGACTCCCGGACGCAGCAGATCGCCCTTCAACGCACCGCGGCGCTCGATCACGTGGTGCAGCGTGCGAGAACCGCCCTCGTGCAGGATGATGGCGACGGGCTGCAGGGATACGTGGAACGCTTCCACGCGGTCTACGGCGAGTCGGTGCTCGTGCTCGACGCGGACGGGGATGCCGTGGCGTCCGCCGGCGACCTCTTGCGCGACGCGCGCGTCGACGAGCTCGTCACCGCGGCCTCCCGCGCCCTGCCGCAGCTCTCGCTCCCTCGCGTCTCGCCATGGGGACCGAGCACCTCCCTGGTGGCCGTTCCTGTGATCGCCGCGGGCGACCTGTCGGCGGGCGTGGTCGTGCTCGCCGTCGACCTGCGCGACGGACAGGCGGACGTGTCCCGCGCGTGGGCGGTGATCGTGATGGTCGGGGTGCTGCTGTTGAGTGCGCTGATGGCGGCGTCTGTGCTGTGGACGCGCTGGATCCTCCGCCCGGTGCGCGCGCTCGACGCCGCCGTCGCCGACGTCACCGCCCACCGCGACCCCCCACCGCTGCGCCCCTCGGGACCGCCGGAGCTGCGGCATCTGAGCCGCGCGTTCGTCGCCATGGCGGACGAGGTCGAGACGAGTCTGGAGCAGCAGCGCGGCTTCGTCGCCGACGCCTCGCATCAGCTGCGCACGCCGCTCGCGGCGATCCGGCTGCGCGTGGATGCTCTGGCGCGCGACGGAGAGACCGCCGACGATCTCGCCGCGGTCGACGACGACCTCGACCGTCTGGAGTACACCGTGAATCGGATGCTGACCCTCGCGAACGCGGAGCACCGTGCGTCGGCGCAGTCGCAGGGTCGCGACGACGCCCGCGACGAGGGCGCTCCGCGGGAGTGCACGGTCACCGCGGCCGAGCTCGCGGCGCGTCACCAGGACCGTCTGCGGTCCGCCGGGCAGACCCTCGTGGCCGTGCCGGGCGCAGCCGTGACGATCCCCTGCGGGCGCGCCGACCTCGACGAGATGGTGGATGTGCTGCTCGACAATGCGGCCAAGTACGCCGGCCCCGCGGCGGAGGTGCGTGTGACCCTCGCGCAGGATGCCACCGGCATCCGGCTCCTGGTCGAAGACTCCGGGACGCGATTGACGGACAGAGACCTCGCCCACATGGGCACCCGCTTCTGGCGTGCCGGCCGCGAGGCGACGCCCTCCGGGACGGGGCTCGGCCTTGCGATCGTCGCGCAGCTGATGCGCGCCGCGGGCGGGCGGCTCGACCTCGCACGCTCTGCTCTCGGCGGACTCGCGGCCCGACTGGTGTGGGAGCGACCGTGACGTCGCTCACTCGGCGCGGGTTCCTCTGGGCGGGCATGGCCGCGGGAGCGCTCGGTCTCGCCGGCTGCTCCCCCGCTCCGCCTCGCAGGCTGATCCTCGGGTGCGGCGAGCCCGGCGGCAGCTATCTGCAGTTCGGCGAGCTGCTCAGCTCGGTGGCCCGCGATGCTGGCGGGGTCGAGATCACCGCCCTCGCGACCGAGGGCAGCGTCGAGAACATCGCTCTCCTCGGCGCCGGGAGGGTCGACCTCGCGCTCTCGCTCGCCGACTCCGCCGCGGTGGCGGCGACGCGCGACGACCTCGTCGCCATCGGACGGGTGTATCAGAACTACCTGCAGTGCATCGTGCGCTCGGCCAGCGGTCTCACCTCGCTGGCCGACCTGGCGGGGCGAGTCGTCTCGCTGGGCGCGCCCGGATCGGGGGCTGCGGCCACGGCGAGTCGGCTTCTGGATGCCGGGGGCCTGTCGACTGCAGCGACACCTCCGGTCACGATCGAACGGACATTCCGCGAGGCGGTCGTCGAGCTGGAGCAGGGCCGCATCGACGCGGTGTTCTGGTCGGGAGGGATCCCCACGCCCCAGATCGCGGAGCTCGCCGCCCGGACCTCGATCAGGGTCCTCGACACCACGTCGGCCCTCCCCGAGCTGCTGACGGGCTACCCCGGCGCGTACGCGGCCACCACCATCCCGGCGGGGGTGTACGGCGCCGACTCCCCCGTTCCCGCCATCGGAGTCGCCAACCTGCTCCTGGCGTCCTCCGATCTCGACGACGACCTCGCGCGGCGCCTGGTGGACGTGCTCATCGATGACGCCGCCCGTCTCGTGCCGGCCGGCTCCCTCGGCATCCAGTACCTGACCCCGGCGAGTCTGATCGACACGGTTCCCGTGCCGCTGCACCCGGCCGCCGAGCGGCGCTACCGCGAGCGCTACGGCTGACGACCTCGCCGGGAGACGGCGAACGCCCCCGGCCGACAAGGCCGAGGGCGTACGAGACGGACGATCAGTCGGTCGTCGCGGGCGTGGGGATCTCCAGCGGAACGACGGGGCAGTCCTTCCACAGGCGCTCCAGACCGTAGTAGACGCGCTCCTCCTCGTGGAACACGTGGACGACGAGGTCGCCGAAGTCGAGGAGCACCCACCGGGACTCCTGTCGCCCCTCGCGCCGCAGGCGCTTGTGACCCGCCTCGAGCAGCTTCTCCTCGACTTCGTCGGCGATCGCGGCGACGTTGCGTTCGTTGCGACCCGTGACGAGGAGGAACACGTCGACGAGAGGGAGGGGCTCCGACACATCGAGGGCGATGAGATCGTCGCCACCCTTGGCGTCGGCGGCGAGAGCGGCGATCTGCGCCATCTCTTTGCCGTTGGTGCTGGTGGTCATCGGAAAACTCCTGTCGTGAAGGCGAGGCCGAGGGTCACGGCCACCCCCAACGCGAGAACGCCCGTGGTGATGATGAGGGCGATGAGGAGCTTGCTCCCCTTCTCGGGTGCCGGGGGGCGGATGATCTCGCCGGGTTGCTTGACGGTGCTGATCGCGGCGCTCGCGGCGATCGGTGTGGGCGACGAAGCAGCGGGAAGCTCTCCGTCGAGGAGGACCGCGTCGACATCGCGGCCATCGGTGGTACCGGGGGCGTGACCGACCGAGCCGAGGCCGGCCGGCAGATCGAAGGTACCCGTGATCATGATCTCGCCGGTGGCGTTGACGGGACCCACCAGGGGGGCGCCCGTGGGGGTCTGCGAGAGGATGAGGGAGTTGGGCGTCGTGACCGCTCCCGTCGCGCCGGTGTTGCGCGCGAGCAGCTGATCGAACGACGGCGGGAGCGCGACGCCGGGAGTGGGACCGTCGAGCAGCTCGGAGCCGAGGGCGGGATTGACCACCGACGGGGCGGGCGCCTCGGTCGGCGGGTTCTCCTCGGCGGCCGCGGGGCGGAAGATGGCCGGCTGCACGTCGTCGTCGACGGGTGCCGCCGAGCCGCTGCGGGGCTGCGCGACGTCGAGGTCGGGGCTGATGACCGGAACCGACGCCGTCCGGATCTTCTCCTGCGCGCGCACCTGCCGGCGCGTGAGGCCGGCGACACCGAGGTCGGGGGCGGCGTCGCCGTAGGAGCTGGCGGCGGCGGGCGACGAGGTCGTCCGATCCTCCTCGGCCGGACGCTCCTCCGCCGCCGGGGCGGCCTGCTCATCGGCGGGCGCGGGGGCGACCGGGGCCGGGAACTCCTCCGCGGGCGCGTTCTCCTCCGCGGCGGCCGGCAGCGCCTCGATGAGCGCGGGGGCCTGCGACTCGGACGAGGCGGAGACCTCGGCTTCCGGCGCCGGGGCCGTGGCATCCGGTGTCTCGATCTGCGGCGTGATGATCGGCGTGGCGCCGGTCTGACGCAGCTCGCGCAACTGACGGCGGGTCAGCGGGGGCGTCGCGGGGGTGTCGGACGTGCTCATGCTGTGCTCCGGTAGAGATGGTGCTTCGCGATGTACTGCACGACGCCGTCGGGCACGAGGTACCACACCGGGTGTCCTCGGCGCACGCGGGCGCGGCAGTCTGTGGACGAGATCGACAGGGCGGGGATCTCCAGTTGACTCACGTTCTCGGACGGGAGTCCTTCGGTGTTCAAGACGTGGCCGGGACGCGAGACGGCGACGAAGTGCGCCAGATCCCACAGCTGCTGATGGTTGCGCCAGCTGAGGATCTGCGCGACCGCGTCGGCCCCGGTGATGAAGAACAGCTCGGCGCCCGGGCGCTGCT
This sequence comes from Microbacterium proteolyticum, assembly GCF_030818075.1. NCBI lineage: Bacteria > Bacillati > Actinomycetota > Actinomycetes > Micrococcales > Microbacteriaceae > Microbacterium > Microbacterium proteolyticum. The sequence continues at coordinate 2,622,131 of NZ_JAUSZZ010000001.1, forward strand.
GCTGCAGATCGCGCAGCGTGTCGATCGTGTAGGTCGGGCCCTCGCGGTCGATGTCGACCCGACTGACGGTGAACTGCGGATTGGATGCCGTGGCGATCACCGTCATGAGATAGCGGTGCTCGCTCTCGGTGACGTCGTCTTTCTGCCACGGTCGACCCGTGGGAACGAAGACGACCTCGTCGAGGTCGAACGACTGAGCGACTTCGGACGCGGCGACCAGGTGACCGTGATGGATGGGATCGAACGTCCCACCCATGACCCCGATACGAGGGGCGCGCGTCACCGACATACGGTCGGCCTCAGTGGCCGTGCGCCTCGGGGACGGGCGTGCCGTGCTTCTGAGCGTAGGCCTCGGCCTTGTGGGCGTGACGGTTGGCCACGTTGCGATACGACAGCGTGACCAGGCTCAGCAGGACGAAGACCACGAACGCCACCGCACCGATCCAGAAAGTCTCGGCCTGCACGTTGCCGCCGTGGTGACCGCCCTCTTCAGCAGCGTGGGCGAGAAGCGTGGCGAAAGTCATCAGTACTCCGTTCGAGTGGTCTGCGCGGCGCGCAGTGCCATTTTAGGCGGTCAGGCGCGGACCTGGCCGTCACCGCGCCCGAGCCACTTGGTGCTCGTCAGCTCGGCGAGCCCCATGGGTCCGCGTGCGTGCAGTTTCTGCGTCGAGATGCCGACCTCGGCTCCGAAGCCGAACTCGCCGCCGTCGGTGAACCGCGTCGACGCGTTGACGAGGACGACGGCGGAGTCGACCTCGGCCAGGAAGCGGTCGGCCGCGGCCTGATCGGCCGTGATGATCGACTCGGTGTGGTGCGTCGAGTATCGGCGGATGTGCGCGAGGGCGTCGTCGAGGTCGTCGACCACGCGCACCGCAAGATCGAGCGTGCCGTACTCGCGTGACCAGTCGTCGTCGGTCGCGGCCACGACGCGCTCGTCGTGAGCGCGGGTCGCCTCATCGCCGTGCACGGTGACACCGGCGTCGGAGAGGGATGCCAGGAGCTCCGGCAGCAGACGGTCGGCGGCCCCGCGATGCACGAGGACGGTCTCGACGGCGTTGCAGACGCTCGGGCGCTGCACCTTGGCGTTGAGCACGATGTCGCGCGCCCAGTCGTCACGCGCGCTGGCGTCGAGGTACACGTGCACCACGCCCGCGCCGGTCTCGATGACCGGAACGGTGGACTCGGTGACGACGGTCTCGATCAGCGACGCGCTCCCGCGCGGCACGAGCACATCGACGAGGCCGCGCGCGTTCATCAGCGCGCGAGCACCGTCGCGGCCGAAGTCGTCGACGCTCTGCACCGCCTCCGGCGACACGCCCTGAGCCTGCAGGGCGTCGCGCATGACCGAGACGAGCACGGCGTTCGTGCTCTGGGCCGCCGACCCGCCGCGCAGGACCACGGCGTTGCCGGAGCGGAGGGCGAGCGAGGCGATGTCGACCGTCACGTTGGGCCGCGCTTCGTAGATGGATCCGACGACGCCGAACGGGACCGCGACCTTCGTCAGCGACAGGCCGTTGGGCAGCGTGCGCTCGTCGAGCACGCGGCCGACGGGGTCGGGCAGCGCGGCGACGGCGCGCACGGCCGCCGCCAGCGCGGTCACGCGAGTGGCGTCGAGGCGCAGACGATCGAGGAGGGCCTCTCCGATGGCATCCGCCCGTCCGCGTTCGAGGTCGACGGCGTTGGCGGCGACGATCTCGTCGGACGCCGCCACGAGCGCATCGGCCACGGCGACCAGCAGAGCCGTCTTCTGCGCGGCGTCGAGCAGAGCGATCTCACGCGCCGCGTCTTTCGCCAGGCGCAGGCGCTCATCGACGGAGGAGGCGATCACGGTCATGCGCTCAGTGTACCGGCGCCCTCACAGCGCCCACGGGTCCGGTCGCGAGGGTGACGGGGTCGGGGTTGGGAGCGAACCACGTGCCGATGGCCTCACCGGCCAGGGCGGATGCCACGAGATCGGCGCTCGTGACGAGCACGCCCACGCCGGCGGTCGACGCGAGCCTCGCCGCGGAGGCCTTGGTGGCCGCTCCCCCGGTGCCGACGCCGTTCACGACGCCCGCCCCGAACTCGAACTCGGACAGGTCGTGTCCCCACTCGACGTCGGTGATCGGGCGGGCGCCCGGCTCGCTCGGCGGGCGGGTGAAGAGGGTCTCGATGTCGCTGAGCAGCACGAGCGCGTCGGCCCCGATGAGCTGCGCCACGAGAGCGGCCAGCCGATCGTTGTCGCCGAAGCGGATCTCGTGCGTGGCGACGGTGTCGTTCTCGTTGACGATGGGGAGGATGCCGAGCCCCAGCAGCCGCTCCATGGCGCGGCGGGCATTGGAGCGGTGCGTGGCGTTCTCGAGATCGCCGGCGGTCAGCAGCACCTGACCGGCGAGCAGCCCGAAACGGTCGAGCGAGGTCTGGTAGCGCCACATCAGCACGTTCTGTCCGACGGCGGCCGCTGCCTGCTGCGTGGCCAGGTCGTTCGGGCGTCCGCCGAGGTCGAGCAGCGGCAGAGCGGTCGCGATGGCGCCGGACGACACCAGCACCACCTCGGTGCCGCCATTGTGCGCGTGCGAGAGCGCCTCGACGATCGTGTCGATCCGGTGTGCGCCCTCACCGCTGATCGAGGACGAACCGACCTTGACCACCACGCGGGCGGCGCCGGGGATGTCGGCGCGGGTGTGCGCCGTCACCGCGCGTCGTCCTCGTCGCCGAGGACGGAGGAGTCCCCGTCGGGATCGATCCCCGCGGCGCGCGCCGCGCGGCGTTCGGCCTCGAGCTCGGCGCGGGCGTCGGCCTTGGCATCCATGCGCTCGTGATAGCGCTCGCGACGCTCCGACGTCGTGCGGCGCGAGTTCTGGATGAGTCGCGGGTCGGTACCGCGGGGGGCGGTCATCAGCTCGGCAGCCGACGAGAGCGTCGGCTCCCCAGTCGAAGACGATGCCGTCGCCGGGGCCGATCACCACGGTGGCGCCGGCGACCGCACCGGCGCGGAACAGGCCGTCTTCGACGCCGAGGCGCGCAAGACGGTCGGCGAGGTAGCCCACGGCCTCCTCGTTCTGGAAGTCTGTCTGCTGCACCCATTTGACGGGCTTGTCGCCGAGGATGCGGTAGACGGGCCCGTAGGTGCCGCCCTCGACCTTGATCTCAAAGTCCTTCTCTGCACCCTTGGGGCGGATGACGATGCGCTCGGTCGGCTTCTCGTCGAGCGTCGACAGGCGGTGCTGCTCGACCACGTCGGCCAGCGCGAAGGTCAGCTCGCGCAGTCCGCTGCGGCTCACCGTGGAGATCTCGAAGACGCGGAAACCGCGCGCCTCGAGGTCGGGCCGCACGAAATCGGCGAGCTCGCGGGCCTCGGGGACGTCGATCTTGTTCAGCGCGACGATCTGCGGCCGTTCCAGCAGGGGGGTCTGCCCCTCCGGCACCGGGTAGGCACCGAGCTCCGCGAGGATGACGTCGAGATCACTCAGCGGGTCGCGGCCCGGGTCGAGCGTGGCGCAGTCCAGCACGTGGACGAGGGCGGTGCAGCGCTCGACGTGACGGAGGAACTCCAGGCCCAGCCCCTTGCCTTCGCTCGCGCCTTCGATGAGGCCCGGCACGTCCGCGATGGTGAAGCGCACGTCGCCTGACTGCACGACCCCCAGGTTGGGATGCAGGGTGGTGAAGGGGTAGTCCGCGATCTTGGGGCGCGCCGCGGAGACGGCCGCGATCAAGCTCGACTTGCCGGCCGAGGGGAAGCCCACGAGCGCCACGTCGGCGACCGTCTTGAGCTCAAGGACGACGTCGCCCTCCCAACCCGGCGTCCCCAGGAGCGCGAAACCGGGAGCCTTGCGCTTGGGCGAGGCGAGGGCGGCGTTGCCCAGACCGCCCAGGCCGCCCGGGGCGGCCACGAAGCGCATGCCGGGGGTGAGCATGTCGACGAGCACGGTTCCGTCGGGGTCCTTCACGACGGTGCCGATCGGGACGGGAAGCTCCTGATCCTCTCCCACCGCACCGGAGCGGTGGTCGCCCATCCCGAAACCGCCGTTGCCGGCGGAGCGGTGCGGCGAGTGGTGGTACGACAGCAGGGTCGTGACCTGAGGGTCGGCGACGAGCACGACGTCGCCGCCACTGCCCCCGTTGCCGCCGTCGGGACCGGCCAGCGGTTTGAACTTCTCGCGGCGCACCGAGACGCAGCCATTGCCGCCCTTGCCCGCGCGCAGGTGCAGGGTGACGCGGTCGACGAAGGTGACCATGGCGGGTCCTTCCGGATGGGGCCGGCGAAGCCGACGGGAGAATGCGAAGAGGGGGTGGGCTGCGCCCACCCCCTCGAGCGCCGAAGCGCGGGAATTACTCCGCTGCGGCGGTGACGATGTTGACGACCTTGCGGCCGCCCTTGGCGCCGAACTGGACCGCACCGGGAGCCAGGGCGAACAGCGTGTCGTCGCCACCACGGCCGACGTTGGCGCCGGGGTGGAAGTGGGTGCCGCGCTGACGGACGATGATCTCGCCGGCGAGGACGACCTGACCACCGAAGCGCTTCACGCCGAGGCGCTGTGCGTTGGAGTCACGACCGTTACGGGTGGAGCTTGCGCCCTTTTTGTGTGCCATCTCTGCGTCTCCTGGCTCTTACTTGATGCCGGTGATCTTGACGCGCGTGAGGTCCTGACGGTGGCCCTGGCGCTTCTTGTAGCCGGTCTTGTTCTTGAACTTCTGGATCACGATCTTCGGACCGCGCTCCTCGCCGAGCACCTCGGCCGTGACCGAGACGTTCGCGAGCTTGTCGGCGTCGGTCGTGACCGCGTCGCCGTCGACGAACAGGACGGCGGGCAGCTGGATGCTCTCGCCGACCTTCGCCTTCTGGCGGTCGAGCACGACGACCGTGCCGACCTGGACCTTCTCCTGGCGGCCGCCGGCGCGCACAACTGCGTAAACCACTTCACACCTGTTTCGTTCGGGAGCGCGGGGCTCCGGTTGTCTGATGACGTTGGGAGGGTCTGATGACCCAAGTCTCGGTACGATCCGGCCGACGAAAGTCAGCGGGGTCTCGCCCCCGAAGGGCGGACGCGACGCACCAAGGGTCAAGTTTAGCTCACCGGGCGGCATCCGGCAAAAGCATCCGACCCGCGTGTCGAGCATAGGATCATCCGATGGCGATCCTCATCGACGACCCGCAGTGGCCGGCGCACGGCCGACTCTGGGCGCACCTTGTGAGCGACAGCAGCCTCGACGAGCTGCACGCCTTCGCCGCCTCCGCCGGCATCCCCCGCCGCGCCTTCGATCGCGACCACTACGACGTGCCCGACGAACGGCACGCGCATCTCGTCGCCGCCGGCGCCGAGCACGTCGGCGGCAAGGAGCTGGTGCGGCGTCTGCGCGCTTCGGGGCTCCGCGTCACCGCGCGCGAGCGTCGCGCCGGCGCCTGAGCACCGCGGTGTCGGCGGCGCGTCAGCGCGAGCGAGCGCCGCACCTGAGCACCGTGCGGCCGGCTGCGCGTCACCGCATGTGAGCGTCGCGCCGGCGGCTGAGCACCGCGCGGCGCCGGGATCGCCGCCCGTCGGGGGACGGAGGGCGGATCCCGGTGCTCCGCTCGGGGTCAGGCGTCGGTGGGCGGCTGGGCGTTGACCGGGGTGCCGGTGAGGGCGGCCGTGGTGACACGGCGACGCGAGCGGCCCTGACCGGGTGCCTTGGGCTCCGGAAGCGCCTCGAGCACGGATTCGAGCAGCGCGTCCTTCTCGGTGCGCGGCGCCCGGGGCTCGCGCTTCTTGCGAGGACGCTTCTCGCGCGCCGGTGCCGGTGCCTCGGCCTCGGGCTTCGCCTCCAGCACGGCCTCGACGGATGCCACCACCGCGGCCTCGACGACGGCGGGGTCGTCGAGGGTCGGCTTGACCGTGGATGCCGCGATCTGCGCGAGCGCGGACTTGACGCCCTCGGTGATCACGTGCGTGCCGCCGTTGGCCGCCGACGAGCCGTTCTGAGCGGTGTGGGCCGCCGACGCGGGAGCCGCGTTCGACGCGCCGCCGTTGCTGCCGCGACCACGCCGGTTCGATGACCCGCCGTTGCCGTTGCCATTGCCGTTCGTGGCGCCGGTCCGGTGCTTGACGACGGGGTCGTGGTGCACGATCACACCGCGACCCGCACAGACCTCGCATGCCTCGCTGAAGGTCTCGAGCAGGCCGAGGCCGAGCTTCTTGCGGGTCATCTGCACGAGGCCGAGCGAGGTGACCTCGGCGACCTGGTGCTTCGTGCGGTCGCGGCTGAGGCACTCGATGAGGCGGCGCAGCACGAGGTCGCGGTTTGTCTCGAGCACCATGTCGATGAAGTCGACGACGATGATGCCGCCGATGTCGCGCAGGCGCAGCTGGCGCACGATCTCTTCCGCCGCCTCGAGGTTGTTCTTCGTGACGGTCTCTTCGAGGTTGCCGCCCGAACCGACGAACTTGCCGGTGTTGACGTCGACGACGGTCATGGCCTCGGTGCGGTCGATCACGAGCGACCCGCCGGAGGGCAGCCAGACCTTGCGGTCGAGCGCCTTCTCGATCTGCTCGGTCACGCGGAACGCATCGAAGGGGTCCTGCTCGCCCTCGTACTTCTCCACGCGCTCCAGCAGGTCGGGGGCGACGCCCTGGAGGTAGTTCGAGATGGTCTGCAGTGCCTCATCGCCCTGGATGAGCATGCGGGTGAAGTCCTCGTTGAAGACGTCGCGCACGATCTTCACGAGCAGGTCGGGCTCGGAGTGCAGCAGGGACGGCGCCTGGATCGTCTTCACCTGGCTCGACACGTGCTCCCACTGCGAGGTGAGGCGCTGCACGTCGAGGGTCAGCTGCTCTTCGGTGGCGCCCTCGGCGGCGGTGCGCACGATGACGCCCGACGACTCGGGGAGCACCTCTTTGAGGATCTTCTTCAGACGCGCACGTTCGGTGTCGGGGAGCTTGCGCGAGATGCCGTTCATCGTGCCGTTGGGCACGTAGACGAGATAGCGGCCGGGGAGCGAGATCTGGCTCGTGAGTCGCGCGCCCTTGTGTCCGACGGGGTCTTTGGTGACCTGCACGAGCACGCGGTCGCCCGACTTCAGGGCCAGCTCGATGCGCCGCGGCTGATTGTTGGTCTCGACGCCGTCCCAGTCGACCTCGCCGGAGTACAGCACCGCGTTGCGTCCGCGGCCGATGTCGACGAACGCGGCCTCCATGCTCGGCAGCACGTTCTGCACACGACCGAGGTAGACGTTTCCGATGAGGGAGGCGTCCTGGTTGCGGGCGACGTAGTGCTCGACCAGCACGTTGTCTTCCAGCACGGCGATCTGGATGCGGCCCGCCTTGGACCGCACGACCATGACGCGGTCGACGGCCTCGCGACGGGCGAGGAACTCCGCCTCGGTGACGACGGGGCGGCGGCGGCCGGCCTCGCGGCCGTCGCGGCGGCGCTGCTTCTTGGCTTCCAGGCGCGTGGAGCCCTTGATGCGCTGCGGCTCGGTGACGACCTCGACGACGCGCTGGCGCACGGGCGCGACCGGGGCGTCGTTCTGCTCGGCGGGGGTCGCGTCGGATCCGCCGCGGCGACGGTTGCGACGGCGGGCGCCGGCCGCGCCCCGTTCGACGGGGCCGTCGTCGTCGCGGTCGTCGCGGTCGTCGTACGACTCGCGCGCGGGCAACGGCGGCAGCTCGGGCGCGTAGAAGTGCAGCGCGGTCGACACGGCCGACACGAAGTTCTCGGGCAGCAGGCCCAGCGAGACGGCGGTCGGACGGGCGGGCTTCTCCGGCTCGGCGGGTGCTGCGGGCTCTGCCGCCGCCTCGGGCTCGGGAGCAGCCTCGGGCTCGGAAGCGGCCTCGGGCTCAGGCTCGGAAGCCGCCTCGGGCTGGGAAGCCCCCTCGTGCTCAGGAGCGGATTCCGGGACGACAGCTGCATCGGCGTCTGCGGCGACGGGCGAGGCGGCGTCTGCCGGCTCATCCGCCGTGTCCCCGGCCTCGGCCGTTCCATCCGAGTCGGCCGGGGCGGTGGCGTCGTCGGCGCCGGATGCCACAGGAGCGGCCTCGCCCTCGTGGGCGGGCTCCCCGACGACTTCGGCATCCGACGACGCCGGTGCGCTCTCCGCCGTCGCCTCCGCGTCGTCGACCGTCAGCACCGCGGGCGCATCGGTGTCGTCCGCGGCGGCCAGTTCGGCATCCTGGACCGCGGCCTCTTCCTCATCGACGGCGGGGACGTCGGCCTCGACCGGCGACTCGGCCGCGTCGATCGACGTCTCCGACGACGGCGTCTCGGGAGTGTCGCCCGGCGTCTCTTCGGCGGGGATCTGTTCGTCTGTCACATCGGCCATGTCGGGGTTTCTCCCTGGCCGGGCGACACCGCGCGTCGCCCGACGAAATCTCATGCGGCGCCGCACCCGGCGGGCCGCGAACTCATTCGGTCTGCAGCAGGCCTGCGGCTCGTGCTGCGAAGGGCGGTCGTCGCCCGAAGTCTTCTGGGTGATGTTCCTGCGGCGCGGCCGCGGTCACATCAGCCTTCATTATCGCACGGACCGGCGTCGCGGCCAGCGGATGCGTCCGTTCGCCCTCCGCGGAACCGGTCTGCTCGGTGTGCACCGGCCGCGCACCGACAGGGATGCCGGGTGTTCAGCGCGCGGAAAAGTGGGCGGTGGCACAATCGCGACATGAGCGAACACGTCACCGCCCGCCGCCCGACCGTCGTGGCGGTCTGGCTCGTCTTCGCCGGCATCGTCGGCTGGTGGGCGGCGTTCTCGCTGACGATGGAACGCTTCCACCAGCTGCAGAACCCGGGTCAAGCGGCATCCTGCGACTTCAGCGTGCTCGTGCAGTGTTCGACGAATCTCCAGTCGTCGCAGGGTGCGGTCTTCGGCTTCCCCAACCCGATCATCGGACTCGCCGCATGGGTCGCCCCGGTCGTGGTGGGCATGGCGCTGCTGGCGGGCGCGCGGTTCGCGCGGTGGTTCTGGGCGTTGTTCTGGCTCGGGTTCGCCTTCGCCCTGACGTTCGTGATCTGGCTCATCGCGCAGAGTCTGTTCGTGCTGGCGACCCTGTGCCCCTGGTGCATGGTGACGTGGTCGGTCGTGATCCCGTCGTTCTTCGTGGTGACGCTGCATGTTCTGCGCGAGGGTGTCATCCCCTCGGTGCGGGTCCGAGAGGTGGCGGACCGCCTCTTCGTGTGGGTGCCGCTGATGACGATCGTCGCGTTCGCCGTCGTCGCGGTGCTGGCGCAGGTGCGCCTGAACGTTCTCGCGCAGTTCTGATCCCGCGGGTTCGACGGCCGAGGTCCCTGGGCTTGTCGAAGAGACCGTTCGCGCGCGTCGGGTCCGAATTCGGCGGTCTGCGCGCGCTCCGCCCGCCCCGGGTGCGACTGCCCTGACCGACTTCGTGCCCTCAGCGCCTGCGACGTCGGACGCCGTGCATGACCTCAGCGATGTGCATGAGCTCCGCCCGACGGCCCCGGATTGCCACTGACCTCAGGCGCATCACTGACTTCATGCCCTCAGCCCCCGCGACGTCAGACGCCGTGCACTACCTCAGCGATGTGCATGAGCTCCGCCCGACGGCCCCGGATGCCACTGACCTGAGACGCATCACTGACTTCGTGCCCTCAGCGGCCCCGCGACGTCGGACGCCGTGCACAACCTCAGCGATGTGCATAAGCTCCGCCCGACGGCCCCGGATGCCGCTGACCTGACGCGCATCGCTGACTTTGTGCGCAGGGCTTCAGCGGTTCCCGCCATCCCCGCCCGCGGATACCAGGGACCTGGCGCAGATGGACGATCCCGCGCCGGAGGTCTCCACGCCGGGCGAGTCCGCGTGTCATCTCACAGGTTCACTGACTCTCAGCCCGAAACCGTGGGCGCTCCTCACCTCGCGCACATCGCAGACCCCGCGCCCGCCGGTCGCCCTGCGCACCGACGAAGGCCGCCACCCTCACGGGGTGACGGCCTTCACGGCATCCGGAATCAGGCGAACCAGATCGCCAGCTCGCGCTCGGCGGACTCGACGCTGTCGCTGCCGTGGACGAGGTTCTGCTGCACCTTCAGGCCCCAGTCGCGGCCGAAGTCGCCGCGGATCGTGCCGGGGGCGGCGGTGGTGGGGTCGGTCGTCCCAGCCAGTGCGCGGAAGCCCTCGATGACGCGGTTACCGGCGAGGCGGATCGCGACGGAGGGGCCCGAGAGCATGAACTCGAGGAGCGGTTCGTAGAACGGCTTTCCCTCGTGCTCGGCGTAGTGCTGCGCCAGGGTCTCGCGGTCGGGCTCGACGAGGCGGATGTCGACGAGGGCGTAGCCCTTCGCCTCGATGCGCGCCAGGATCGCACCGGTCAGTCCGCGGGCGACGCCGTCGGGCTTGACCAGGACGAGGGTCTCTTCGGTGGCCATGGGTCATTCTCCGTTCGAGAGGTCGGGGTCGGCGGCGAACCGGGCGTTGCGTCGGTCGAGCGCCGCTCCCTTGATCGTCGCATACGCCCACATGCCGCCGAAAATGACGGCCACGACGGCGAGGGCGGGAACGAGCAACCCGCCGAGGAGCAGGACGACCTGCAGCGCCCAGCCGGTAATAATCGCCCACCGGTGGCGCAGCAGTCCCGACACCGCGACCATCGCGACCGCCATCACGACACCGCCGACGATCCCCCACCACGGCTCGATGCCGAACGGCAGCGCCTTGAGGCCGTACACGACGAGCCCGCCGAGGAAGACGACGATCGACTCGAAGCCGAGCACGACGGCGCCGAGCGACTCCAACGCTCCGCGCTGACGACGGCGGCGTGGAACCCGGGGCTCGCGCGGACTCACGCCTGCCACCCGGCCTTCCAGTCCTCGAGCTCCGACAGGCGCAACGCCTCTCCGGCGAGTACGACGCTGCCGGCGACGACCACGGCGCGCCGGTCGGACTCGGCCGCCCACGCGCGGGCCGCGTCGGCTGCGTCTTCGAGCGTCGGGTGCACGGTGACGGGCAGATCCGCGGCCTCGGCCACGTCGGCGATCGCGTCGGGATCGGTGGCGCGGTCGCTGTCGGGTGCGGTGGCGAACACCCGCGCGACGGCGGGGACGAGCGCCGACATGATGCCGGCGGCATCCTTCCCGTCGAGGATGCCGATCACGGCGCCCCACTCGTCGATGTCGAAGGCCTCGTCGAGAGCGGCGACCAGCGCGCGGGCGCCGTGCGGGTTGTGTGCGGCGTCGACGAGCACGGTCGGAGCGGTGCCGACGAGCTGCAGGCGACCGGGCGAGGTGGCGGTGCCGAGGCCGTCGGCCACCACGTCGGCGGCGAGGGGCTGCGTCCCCCCGCCGATGAGCGATTCGACGGCGGCGACGGCGAGGGCGGCGTTGTGTCCCTGGTGGGCGCCGTACTGCGGCAGGTAGAGCTCCGCGTACGTTCCCGCGACGCCCCGGATGGTGAGCTGCTGCCCACCCACCGCGAGGGTCTGCGCCTCGAGACCGAACGCGGAGCCTTCCACCGCGATCGTCGCGTCCTCCTTCTCGGCGCGGGCGCGGATGACGCGGAGGGCCTCCTCCGGCTGCGCGGCCGACACGACGGCGGCGCCCGGCTTGATGATCCCGGCCTTGACCGTGGCGATCTCGGCGACCGTCGAGCCCAGCCTGTCGACGTGGTCGATGTCGATGGGGGTGAACACGGCGACGTCGCCGTCGGCGGTGTTCGTGGAGTCCCACTCCCCGCCCATGCCGACCTCGAGCACGAGCACGTCGATCGGCGCGTCCGCGCACGCGACGAAGGCGAGGACCGTCAGTAGCTCGAAGAACGTGAGCGGAGCGTCTCCGGATGCCGCGAGTTCAGCATCCACCATGTCGACGAACGGCTGGATCTCGTCCCACGCGTCGGCGATCGCGGCATCCGACACGGGCTCTCCGTCGATGAGGATGCGCTCCGTGAACCGCTCGAGGTGGGGGCTGGTGAACAGCCCCGTCCGAAGCCCCATCGCGCGCAGCAGGCTCTCGATCATGCGGCTCGTCGAGGTCTTGCCGTTCGTTCCGGTGACGTGGATCACGCGGTACGTGCGCTGCGGGTCGGCGAGCAGCTCGAGCACGCGGCGCGTGCGCTCGACGCGCGGCTGGACCCACTGCTCGCCCTGGCGTTCGAGCAGCGCGCTGTAAACGGCGTCGGCTCTCGTACGGTCGCTCATGCGGTGCCTCCGATGCGGGCGACGGCGACGGTGACCGCTCCGACGTTCGCGTAGGTCTTGGCGGCGATCTGCGTCTCGTACTCGGCGGGCAGGGCCGCGCCGCGCTCGATGAGTCGGCCCTGCGGACCGGCCAGCACGACCGCCTCCGCCAAGGTCTCGGATGCCACGCCCGCGACCTCGAACGCCTGGGCCACGGCCTGCGCGTCGGCGTCTTCGACGAACGTCAGCGACAGGAAGATGCGGTCGCTCACGTCGAAGCCGGCGGCCTTGCGGGTGTCCTGGATGCCGCGGACCATGTCGCGCGCCAGGCCCTCGGCCTCGAGTTCGGGCGTGGTGACGGTGTCGAGCAGCACGAAGCCGCCGCTCGACAGCACGGCCAGCGCCTCGCCTTCGGGGCGACCGGCGGTCTCGACGACGAGGTCGTACTCGGCGGGCTCCAGCGGGATGCCACCGGCGACGACGCGACCGTCGACCTCGCTCCAATCGCCCTCACGGGCGGCCTTGATGGCCTGCTGCACCTGCTTGCCCAGGCGCGGGCCCGCGGCGCGGGCGTTCACCGAGAGGCGGTGGGTGATGCCGTACTCCCCCGCCGTGCCGTCCTGCAGAGCCACCTGCTCGATCGTCTTGACGTTGAGCTCCTCGCGCAGGATGTCGTCGAACTGCGCCAGGCCCGCGGCGTCCGGGGTCACCACCGTCAGACGCGGCAGCGGCAGGCGCACGCGCTTTCCCTCTTTCTTGCGCAGGGCGTTGGCGACGCTCGAGACGTCACGGACCGTGTCCATCGCGGTACGGATGTCTTCGGCAGCCGGGAACACCGAGGCGTCGGGCCAGTCCTCGAGGTGCACGCTGCGACCGCCCGTGAGGCCCTGCCACACGCGCTCGGAGACGAGCGGGATGAGCGGGGCGGCGACGCGGGTGAGCGTCTCGAGCACGGTGTAGAGCGTGTCGAAGGCCTCGCGGCTGGTGGGATCGTCGGTCACGCCCACCCAGAAGCGGTCGCGCGAACGGCGGATGTACCAGTTGGTCAGCACCTCGGCGAAGTCGCGCAGGCGCTCGGCCGCGGTCGTGGAGTCGAGGCCCTCGAGGTCGGCGGCGACGCCCTTCACGAGGTCACCCGTCAGCGCGAGGATGTACCGGTCGAGCACATCGGTGGAGTCGGTGCGCCATTCGGCGACATAGCCGTCCGGGCCGGAGGCTTCGACAGGCTCAGCCACCGGCGCTGCGGAGGTCCCTGAGCTCGTCGAAGGGACCGGGACCCCCGGGAGCCCGGGGCCGGAGGCTTCGACAGGCTCAGCCACCGGCGCGGGCTCAGCCGCCGGCGCTGATGCGTTCGCGTAGGTCGCGAAGAAGTACCACGCGTTCCACAGCGGCAGCAGGAACTCGCGCACGCCGGAGCGGATGCCCTCTTCGGTCACGACGAGGTTCCCACCCCGTAGAACGCTCGAAGACATGAGGAACCACCGCATGGCATCCGAACCGTCGCGGTCGAACACCTCACGCACGTCGGGGTAGTTGCGCAGCGACTTCGACATCTTCTGGCCGTCGTTGCCGAGCACGATGCCGTGGCACGACACGCCGGTGAAAGCGGGGCGGTCGAACAGCGCGGTCGAAAGGACGTGCATGACGTAGAACCAGCCGCGGGTCTGTCCGATGTACTCGACGATGAAGTCGGCGGGCGCGTGCTCGTCGAACCACTCGTGGTTCTCGAACGGGTAGTGCACCTGCGCGAACGGCATCGAGCCGGAGTCGAACCACACGTCGAGCACGTCCTCGATGCGGCGCATCGTGGACTGGCCCGTCGGGTCGTCGGGGTTGGGGCGCGTGAGGTCGTCGATGTAGGGGCGGTGCAGGTCGACCTCGCCGTCGGCGTTCACCGGGAGGCGGCCGAAGTCGGCCTCCATCTCGGCGAGCGAGCCGTACACGTCGACGCGCGGGTAGTTCGGGTCGTCGCTCTTCCAGACCGGGATCGGCGAACCCCAGTAGCGGTTGCGGCTGATCGACCAGTCGCGCGCGCCCTCGAGCCACTTGCCGAACTGGCCCTCCTTGACGTTCTCGGGCACCCAGGTGATCTGCTGGTTGTTCGCCAGCAGGTCGTCCTTGATGTCGGTCACGCGCACGAACCAGCTCGACACGGCCTTGTAGATGAGGGGGTTCCGGCAGCGCCAGCAGTGCGGATACGAGTGCTCGTACGACGCCTCGCGCAGCAGCCGGCCCTCCTGCTTCAGCAGGCGGATGAGGGGGCGGTTGGCATCCAGCCACAGCTCCCCCGCGACGTCGGTCACGGCCGACAGGAACCGACCGCCGTCGTCGAGCGAGATGATCGTCGGCAGTCCCGCGGCATCCGCGAGGCGCTTGTCGTCTTCACCGTAGGCCGGGGCCTGGTGCACGATGCCGGTGCCGTCCGAGACCGTGACGTAGTCGTCGACGAGGATCTTCCAGGCGTTGCCCGTCCCCCACGTGTCGGCGTCGGCGTAGTAGTCGAAGAGGCGGTCGTACGACACGCCCTCGAGCTCGGCGCCCAGGATCGTCGTCTGCACGGCCGCGCGGGCGGCATCCGCACTCTCGTACCCCAGGTCCTTGGCGTAGTTCGGCAGCAGGTCTTCCGCCAGCAGATAGCGGTGCGCGACGGCCTCGAACGCCTCGTCGGGCGTGCCGTCGGGCGTGGTGTGCACGTCGGCGGCGCCGTTCGGGCCGCCCTCGATCACGGCGTACCGGATGCCGGGACCCACCGCGAGAGCGAGGTTCGTCGGCAGCGTCCACGGGGTCGTCGTCCAGGCCAACGCCCGGACGCCGGTGAGGCCGAGCGCCTCGGCCTTCGCGCCGACGAGCGGGAAGGTGACGGTGACCGAGGGGTCTTGTCGCATCTTGTAGACGTCGTCGTCCATGCGCAGCTCGTGCGTCGACAGAGGCGTCTCATCGCGCCAGCAGTACGGCAGCACGCGGTAGCCCTCGTACGCGAGGCCCTTGTCGTGCAGGGTCTTGAACGCCCACAGCACGCTCTCCATGTAGGTCGTGTCGAGCGTCTTGTAGCCGCGCTCGAAGTCGACCCAGCGGGCCTGACGCGTGACGTAGTCCTGCCACTCGCGCGTGTACTCGAGCACCGACTCGCGGGCCTTGGCGTTGAAGGTCGCAACCCCCATGCGCTCGATCTCGTCCTTCTCGGTGATCCCGAGCTGCTTCATCGCCTCGAGCTCGGCCGGCAGGCCGTGGGTGTCCCAGCCGAAGACGCGGTCGACCTTCTTGCCCCGCATGGTCTGGAAGCGCGGGAACACGTCCTTGGCATAGCCGGTGAGGAGGTGGCCGTAGTGCGGCAGGCCGTTCGCGAACGGCGGGCCGTCGTAGAACACCCATTCCTCGGCGCCCTCGCGGTTCGCGATCGATGCGCGGAAGGTGTCGTCTTCGGCCCAGAACGCGAGCGTGTCGTTCTCGATCTGGGGGAACCGGGGGCTGGGGACGACGGATGCCGTGGACGCGGCGCCCTGCGCGGACGCCGAGGTCGCGGCATCCGGGGTCGCGTTCGACGCATCGGCGGCGGGGCCGAAGGATGAGGGGCGAGGGTAGGTCATGTCACTCCGCGGGTCGAGGTCTGCTCGCCGGGACGATCCATGCGGACCGCGGTACCACCCTGCATTGCGCCGGACCCTTCGACGAGCTCAGGGGCCGATGCCGCTCTCACTGCGGCTGTGACGGGCCTGACCCGCGCGGTTCTACTTGTCCGGTCCCTGAGCGTGTCGAAGGGCCGGACGTTCTTCCGCGAGCTCCCCGGTGATGGCCGGATCGGTGCTGATGACTCGATTCTACGCCGTCCCGTCGACACGGCGGCTGCCATGTCGACGGGACGGCGGGAATGCGGGGCCGGGCGCGGAGGTTTCTGGACTCGTGCCAAGATCGACTCCCGTGACTTCCGCTCCCCCCGCTTCCCGGTCGACCCCGACTGCGCCCGCACGCCGCGTCGCGTGGGCGTCGATGATCGGCACCTCGCTCGAATCCTTCGACTTCTACGTCTATGCCTACTTCGCCGCGTTCTTCGTCGGCCCCCTGTTCTTCGAACCACTCGGAGAGGTCGGCTCGACCCTGGCGTCGTTCTCGACCATCGCTCTCGCCTTCGTCGTCCGCCCGATCGGAGCGGTCATCTTCGGGCACATGGGCGACCGGCTGGGTCGCCGCGCGACGCTGCTGTGGACGGTGGCCATCATGGGCGTCGCCACCGGCCTGATCGGGGTGCTGCCCACCTATGCGCAGGCCGGCTGGTTCGGGGCCGCGCTACTGCTCGTCCTGCGCATCGCCCAGGGTCTGTCGCTGGGTGGCGAGTGGGGCGGTTCGATCCTGCTGGCGACGGAGCACTCCAGCCCCGTCAAGCGCGCGTTCTACGCCGCGATCCCCCAGCTCGGCTCGCCCGTCGGCTCGATCCTGTCCGCCGCCGTCTTCATCGCGATGACGGCGATCCTGCCGGCCGACCAGCTCGCCGAGTGGGGCTGGCGCATCCCGTTCCTGCTCGCGCTCCCGCTTCTGCTCGTCTCCTTGTACCTGCGGTGGTCCATCGACGAGACGCCCGTCTTCGAAGACGTCGTCGCCTCCGGTCGCCGTGACCGCCTGCCCGTGCTGGCGATGTTCTGCGCCCGTCCGGTCGCGGTCGTCCTCGCCATCGGTGCGGCGCTTCTCGGCATCGGGTCGTACTCGCTGATGAACACCTACACGATCAACTATGGCGTGGCGCAACTCGGGTTCAGCTTCCAGGACCTCCTGGTCGCGACGACGATCGGTGCCCTGCTCCAGCTGGTCACGGTTCCGCTCTTCGGCGCGTGGGCCAGTCGGATCGGCTCGGCGAAGGTCGTCGCGTGGGGCGCCCTGGGCACCCTGCTCATCACGTTCCCGATGTACTACTTGCTGCAGTTCGCGACCTTCCCGATCCTCGTCGCGACGATGATCGTCGGCGGCATCCTCCCGACGATGTCGTGGGCCGCACTCGGCGGTCTGATGAGCGACCTCTTCCCGGACCACTTCCGCTGCTCCGCGCTGTCGCTGTCGTACGCCTTCGCCGCGACCATCTCGGGCTTCGTCCCGCTGGTGACCGCGGCCCTGGGCACGGCGACGGCCTTCGCGTGGTGGCATCCGGGTGTCGTGCTCGCCGCGCTGTCGGCGGTGACGCTCGTGGCCGCATGGGCGGCGTCGCGCCGCCGTGCCGAGGTCGCCGGAGCGTAAGCGGGGGCCCCACGCGCCGGGCGAAGCCTCAGCTCACTCATGTGCACCCGTTCCGTCGCAATACGGCGATGACGACGGAGTGGCTGCGAATCGCCGAGGTCGCGCACCCCCCGCCGACGCCGCGCCGCCCCTCCCGGTATCGTGGATGCCATACCCATCAGGCACGCTCACACAGTGCCGCCCATATCGCTCGAGGAGTACCCCCATGGCCACAATTCCCGATAAGCCCGCCCTGGAAGGCCTCGAGCAGAAGTGGGATGCCGCGTGGAACGAGCGCGGCACGTACGTGTTCGACCGCCTCCGCGCCGCCGAGGCCGGCCGTCAGGGCGTCTACTCGGTGGACACGCCGCCGCCGACGGCATCCGGGAGCCTGCACATCGGTCACGTGTTCTCGTTCACCCACACCGACGTGAAGGTGCGCTTCGAGCGCATGCGCGGCAAGACGGTCTTCTACCCGATGGGCTGGGATGACAACGGCCTGCCCACCGAGCGCCGCGTGCAGAACTACTACGGCGTGCGCTGCGACCCCTCGCTCCCCTACGACCCCGACTTCACCCCGCCGTTCGCGGGCGGTGACAACAAGAGCAGCAAGGCCGCCGACCAGGTGCCCATCAGCCGCCGCAACTTCATCGAGCTGTGCGAGCGGCTGACGATCGAAGACGAGAAGCAGTTCGAAGAGCTGTTCCGCGAGCTGGGGCTCAGCGTCGACTGGACGCAGACGTACCGCACCATCTCCGACGACTCGATCCGCACGAGCCAGCTGGCGTTCCTGCGCAACATCGAGCGCGGCGAGGCCTACCAGGCGCTCGCGCCGACGCTGTGGGACGTGGACTTCCGCTCGGCGATCGCGCAGGCCGAGCTCGAAGACCGCGACCAGCCCGCCGCCTACCACCGCGTCGGCTTCGCGAAGACCGACGGTTCGGGCGACGTGTTCATCGAGACGACCCGCCCCGAGCTGCTGCCGGCGTGCGTGGCCCTGGTCGCCAACCCCGACGACGAGCGCTACCAGCCGCTGTTCGGCTCGACCGTGCGCACGCCCCTCTTCGACGTCGAGGTGCCGGTGCTCGCCCACCCGCTCGCGCAGAAGGACAAGGGGTCGGGCATCGCCATGATCTGCACCTTCGGCGACGTGACCGACATCATCTGGTGGCGCGAGCTGGACCTTCCCAACCGCACGATCATCGGCAAGGACGGCCGCATCGTCGCCGACGCCCCCGATGTGATCGTGACGGATGCCGCGAAGGCGGCGTACGTCGAGCTCGCGGGCAAGACGGTGTTCAGCGCCAAGAAGCGCATCGTCGAGCTCCTGCAGGAGTCCGGCGCCATGGAGGGCGCCCCCAAGCCCTTCACCCACCCCGTGAAGTTCTTCGAGAAGGGCGACCGGCCGCTCGAGATCGTGTCGACGCGCCAGTGGTACATCCGCAACGGCGCACGGGATGCCGAGCTTCGCGAGCGCCTGATCTCGCTCGGTCGCGAGATGTCATGGCATCCGGATTTCATGCGCGTGCGCTTCGAGAACTGGACAAACGGCCTCACCGGCGACTGGCTCGTGTCGCGCCAGCGCTTCTTCGGCGTGCCGATCCCGGTCTGGTACGCGCTCGACGAGCACGGCGAACGCGACTACGACCGCGTGCTGACGCCCGACCTCGCCTCGCTGCCCGTGGACCCAACGACCGACGTGCCCCCGGGCTACACCGAGGACCAGCGGGGCGTTCCGGGCGGCTTCGACGCCGAGCGCGACATCCTCGACACGTGGGCGACGTCGTCGCTCACCCCGCAGCTGGCCGGCGGCTGGCAGCGCGATGAGGAACTGTGGAACCTCGTGTCGCCGTTCGACCTGCGTCCGCAGGGGCAGGACATCATCCGCACCTGGCTCTTCTCGACCATGCTGCGCAGCGCCCTCGAAGATGACCGGAGCCCCTGGTCGGATGCCGCGATCTCGGGCTTCATCGTCGACCCCGACCGCAAGAAGATGTCGAAGTCGAAGGGCAACGTCGTCACGCCCGCCGACATCCTCAAGCAGCACGGCTCGGATGCCGTGCGCTACTGGTCGGCCTCCAGCCGTCTGGGCACCGACGCGGCGTTCGACCCGCAGAACCCGACGCAGGTGAAGATCGGCCGGCGTCTCGCGATCAAGCTGCTGAACGCCGCGAAGTTCGTGCTGTCGTTCCCCGTGCCCGAGGGCGCCGAGGTCACGCACGCGCTCGACGCGTCGATGCTCGCGACCCTGGATGCCGTCGTGCGCGACGCCACCGCCGCCTTCGAGGCGTACGATCACGCGCGCGCGCTCGAGATCACCGAGTCGTTCTTCTGGACGTTCTGCGACGACTACCTCGAGCTGGTCAAGGAGCGCGCGTACGACCAGACCGATGTCGGGCAGGCCTCGGCGGCTCTCGCCCTGCGCACGGCGCTGTCGACGCTCGTGCGCCTGTTCGCACCCGTGCTGTCGTTCGCGGCCGAAGAGGTGTGGTCATGGTTCGAGGAGGGCTCGGTGCACACCGCCGCGTGGCCCGAGCCGCTCGGTATCCAGGGCGACCCGGCTGTGCTCACCGCCGTGAGCGAGGCGCTCATCGGCATCCGTCGCGCCAAGACCGAGGCCAAGGCCTCGCAGAAGACGCCGGTCACCTCGCTGACCGTGTCGGGTCCCCGCGTCGAGGCTCTTCGCCTCGCCGAGGGCGACCTGCGCGCCGTCGGACGCATCGAGACGATCTCGTTCGCCCCCGCCGACACCACCACCGTCACCGACATCGTGTTCGCACCCCAGGAGGACTGATGCAACTCGGAACCCGTTGGACCGCCCGCGAGCTGCCGCCGAAGGCCGTTCCCGAGGCGCTGCACGCCCAGATCGCCGCGGTCGAGGCCGCCCTCACGCCCGACGGCCTGAGCGCCCCGGCCCCGCGATGGACGCTGACGTTCCTCGAGGGTCGTCCCGTCGCCGAGCTCGACACCGGGGTCATCGTGACCCAGGATGCCGCCGGCGAGGTCGTCGTTCGCTACGACGACGACGACGAGTTCGCCTGAGCCGCACGAAGACGTCGCGGGTCCGCCGCCCCGAGTGGCGGACCTGCGACGCGGGACGGCGGGCCGAGTGGCGGACCCGCGACGCGAGACGGCGGGCCGAGCGGCGGACCCGCGACGCGGGACCGCGAGCCGGGTGGCGGACCCGCGACGCGAGACGGCGGGCCGAGTGGCGGACCCGCGACGCGAGACGGCGGGCCGAGTGGCGGACCCGCGACGCGAGACGGCGGGCCGAGTGGCGGACCCGCGACGCGGGACGGCGGGCCGAGCGGCGGACCCGCGACGCGGGACGGCGGGCCGAGCGGCGGACCCGCTACGCGGGACGGCGGGCCGAGTGGCGGACCCGCGACGCGGGACGCAGGCCGCGTCCGAACCGTGCTCGGCTCTTCGCTCCGGCGGAGACGTGGGCTGCGTCGCCTGACGCGTGTCCGACCGTGGCTGTCGGACGCTCCGCGCCCGACACCGGGCGGAGACGGCGGCCTAGGCTGGGACGATGACGGAAGCCGTGATCAATCCCCTCCTCGCGCCGCCCTCGCTCCCCTACGACCTCCCGCCCTACGGTCGTATCCGCGCCGAACACTATCTGCCTGCTTTCGACGCGGCCTTCGCGGCGCAGCGCGCCGAGGTCGACGCGATCACCTCGCAGACCGAGCCCGCGACGTTCGAGAACACCCTCGTGGCGCTGGAGCGCAGCGGTGAGCTCCTCGGCCGGGTGTCGCGCACGTTCTACACCGTCACCGGGGCCAATGGCACGGCCGAGATCCAGGGAATCGAAGAGCAGCTCGCGCCGCTCATGTCGGCGCACCGGGATGCGATCCAGCTCGACGCCGCGCTATACGCCCGCGTCTCCGCCGTCCACGAGCGTCTCGACGACCTTGACCTGGATGCCGAGAGTCGCTACCTCGTCGAGCGTCACCACCGCGAGATGTCACTGTCGGGCGCCGGCCTCGATGACGAGCAGAAGCAGCGACTCACCGATCTCAACCAGCGGCTGTCGGTGCTGACGACGACGTTCGAGAAGAACCTGCTCGCCGACACCAACGACCTCGCGGTCGTCTTCGACGACGCCGCGCAACTCGACGGCCTCAGCGACGGCGAGCTCTCGGCCGCGGCCCAAGCGGCCACCGCCCGCGGCCTCGACGGACGCTACGTCGTCACACTCACGCTGTACACCGGTCACCCCTACCTCGCCTCGCTGACGAACCGTGAGAGCCGCCGTCGCCTGCTCGAGGCCTCCCGCGTGCGCGCCCGGCGCCACAACGCCGACGACAATCGCCCGGTGCTCACCGAGATCGTTCGCCTCCGCGCCGAGCGCGCGGCGCTGCTCGGATACCCGTCGCACGCGGCCGCCGTGCTCGCCGACCAGACGGCAGGATCGCCGGATGCCGTGCACGACCTCCTCCGACGGCTCGCGGTGCCCGCGGCCGCCAACGCGCGCGAGGAGCAGGCTGCTCTTCAGCAGATCGCCGATGCCGACGGCATCCGGATCGAGGCGCACGACTGGGCCTTCTACACCGAGAAGGTGCGGGCGCAGCAGTACGACCTCGACCGGGCCGCCCTCCGGCCGTGGTTTGAAGCCGAGCGGGTGCTGCGCGACGGGGTCTTCTTCGCGGCGGAGCAGCTCTACGGCATCCGGATCACCGAGCGTCACGATCTGCAGGGGTACCACCCCGACGTGCGCGTCTTCGAGGTGCACAATGACGACGGCAGCGAGCTGGGCCTGTTCCTGCTCGACCTGTACACGCGCGACACGAAGCGGGGCGGGGCATGGATGAACTCCCTCGTCACCCAGTCCGAGCTGCGCGGCACGGCGCCGGTCGTCGTCAACAATCTCAACGTGAACAAGCCCGCGCCGGGCACGCCGACCCTGCTCACCCTCGATGAGGTGACGACGCTGTTCCACGAGTTCGGTCACGCGCTGCACGGTCTGTTCGCGACGGTCACGTACCCGCATTTCGCCGGCACCGCCGTGCATCGGGACTTCGTCGAGTTCCCCAGCCAGGTGAACGAGATGTGGATTCTCTGGCCCGAGATCCTCACGAACTACGCGCGGCACATCGACTCCGGCGAGCCCCTCCCGGCCGATGTCGTCGAGCGGCTGCACGCGTCGGAGGCTTTCAACCAGGGCTTCGCCACGAGCGAGTACCTCGCGGCATCCTGGATCGACCAGGCGTGGCACGGCCTGTCCGTTGACGAGGCGTCGGCTGAGATCGACGTGGCCGCCTTCGAGGCGGCGGCGTTGGCCGACATCGGCCTCGACAACCCGGCCGTTCCCACGCGGTATTCCTCCACGTACTTCGCGCACGTGTTCTCAGGCGGCTACAGCGCCGGGTACTACTCCTATATCTGGAGCGAAGTGCTCGACGCCGACACCGTGGACTGGTTCCGCGAGAACGGCGGCCTCACCCGGGCGAACGGCGACCGGTTCCGCGAGCGCCTGCTGGGCGTCGGCGGTTCCGGCGACCCGCTGGCGGCCTACCGCGATTTCCGGGGTCGGGATGCCGACATCCAGCCGCTCCTGGAGCGGCGGGGCCTCGCGGGCTGACGCGCGGAGCGGCAGGCACGCTCCCCCAGCCGTGTCTGCCGCGTCAGCTCTCGACGCGGTATTTGAAGCCGATGTGCGAGTCCCGGAAGCCCAGTCGCGTGTAGAAGCGGTGGGCGTCGACGCGCGCCGCGTCAGACGTCAGTTGTACGAGCGTCGTCCCGGTCGCCGGCGCGGCCACATCCATGACCCACCGCATGAGCGCGCTGCCGATGCCGCCGGAGCGCACGCGCGATGACACCCGTACGGCCTCGACGAGCAGGCGTGTGGCGCCCTGGCGAGCCATTCCCGGAATGACGGTCAGCTGGAGCGTACCGACCAGCACGCCGTCGGCGTCGTCGACCACGAGGAGGTCGTTGAGCGGCGCATCGAGCACGCTTCGCAGGGCCGTCTCGTAGGTCGCTTCGTCTGCGGCGTCGGCGCGGTCCCCGCGCGCGGAGCTGATCGGGTCGTCGGCGAGGAGCGCCATCAGCGCGGGGAGATCGGCCGGGGTGGCCCGGCGCACGGTGAGGTCTCCGAACCGAGCGATCAGGCGCGTGGGGAGTTCGAGGTCGGCGAGCATGATCCGATTCTGCCCCGCCCGGTTGAGAGGGTCCCGCGCCCGTAGAGGGCGGGGCCGAGCTCGATGGCTGAGCCGGCGCCGCTATGGACGAGGAACGCCAGTCCCCCGACGGCCATCGCGGCGACGATCACGAAAAGCGCGACGCTGCGGCGGGGACGCACGGTATGCCGCCGTCGCCTCTTATGCGCTCCGCCGCTTCTGCGCCAACACGATGGTCGGCTGCGCGCCGTCTTCGACCGCGGCGCGCGTGATGACGACCTTGGCGATGTCGTCGGACGAGGGCACGTCGAACATGATGGGTCCAAGGACGTCTTCGAGGATCGCCCGCAGGCCGCGCGCGCCGGTCTTGCGCAGCACGGCGAGGTCGGCGATCGCGCGCAGGGCGTCCTCGTCGAACTCCAGCTGCACCCCGTCGAGCTCGAACATGCGCTGATACTGCTTGACCAGGGCGTTCCGCGGCGCGGTGAGGATCTCCATCAGCGCCTCCTGATCGAGGGGCGAGACGGATGCCACCACGGGCAGACGACCGATGAACTCGGGGATGAGGCCGAACTTGTGCAGGTCTTCCGGCAGCGCCTCGCTGAAGAGGTCGGGCGCGTCCTCCTTGCGCTGCAGCGGCGCGCCGAAGCCGACGCCGTGCTTGCCGACGCGGGCGGAGATGATCTCCTCGAGACCCGCGAACGCGCCGGCCACGATGAACAACACGTTCGTCGTGTCGATCTGGATGAACTCCTGGTGCGGGTGCTTCCGGCCGCCCTGCGGCGGCACCGACGCGACGGTGCCTTCGAGGATCTTCAGCAGCGCCTGCTGGACGCCCTCGCCCGAGACGTCGCGCGTGATCGAGGGGTTCTCCGCCTTGCGGGCGATCTTGTCGACCTCGTCGATGTAGATGATGCCGGTCTCGGCGCGCTTGACGTCGAAGTCGGCTGCCTGAAGGAGCTTGAGAAGGATGTTCTCGACGTCTTCGCCGACGTATCCGGCCTCGGTGAGGGCCGTGGCATCCGCCACCGCGAAGGGGACGTTGAGACGCTTGGCCAGCGTCTGTGCGAGGTACGTCTTGCCGCAGCCGGTGGGCCCGAGCAGCAGGATGTTGCTCTTGGCGATGTCGATCTCTTCGGCGCGGGCCTCGGCGGGCTGCAGCGTGCCGTGGGCGCGGACGCGCTTGTAGTGGTTGTAGACGGCGACGGCGAGAGCACGCTTCGCGGGCTCCTGACCGACGACGTACTCCTCGAGGAAGGAGAAGATCTCGCGGGGCTTGGGGAGATCGAACTCGGCGACCTCGCCGGCCGAGGACTCGGCCATGCGCTCTTCGATGATCTCGTTGCACAGCTCGACGCACTCGTCGCAGATGTAGACCCCGGGACCGGCGATCAGCTGCTGCACCTGCTTCTGGCTCTTGCCGCAGAAGGAGCACTTGAACAGGTCGGCGCTCTCACCGATGCGTGCCATGCCGGTTCCTCCTGTCACCCCGGCCCCCGCCGGTGTGTAGACGAGCCTAACCCGAGCCCGTACATTGCGAGGGCATTTGCGCGCCTCGCCGCGTCATGATCGCCCACGGCGAAGCCCGGCATCCCCTCTCCTGCCTCTTCCCTTGCGTGAGTCGCCGACATCTGTCGATCTGCGCGGGTCATCGGCGACAGTTTTCGGCGACTCAGACACGAGCACGGCCGGAGAACGACGAAGCCCCGCAGACCGAAACGGGTCTGCGGGGCTGGTGGTGGCGCGAGCGCGTCAGGCGGTGAGGGCCGCCGGAATGCGCTTGCGGGTCGTGAGCACCTGGTCGACGATGCCGTACTCCAGTGCCTCCTGGGCCGAGAGGATCTTGTCGCGGTCGATGTCCTTGTTGATCTTCGCGACGTCCTGGCCGGTGTGGCGCGCCATGGTCTCTTCGAGCCACGTGCGCATGCGGAGGATCTCCTGCGCCTGGATCTCGATGTCGGACGCCTGACCGTGACCGGCCTCGCCCATGGCGGGCTGGTGGATCAGGATGCGGGCGTTCGGCAGGGCGAGACGCTTGCCGGGCGCGCCGGCGGCCAGGAGCACGGATGCCGCGGACGCCGCCTGACCGAGCACGACGGTCTGGATCTGCGGCGAGACGTACTGCATCGTGTCGTAGATCGCCGTCATGGCCGTGAACGAGCCACCGGGCGAGTTGATGTACATGATGATGTCGCGGTCGGGGTCCTGCGACTCGAGGACGAGCAGCTGGGCCATGACGTCGTCGGCCGAGGCGTCGTCGACCTGGACACCCAGGAAGATGACGCGGTCTTCGAACAGCTTGTTGTACGGGTCCTGGCGCTTGTAGCCGTAGGCCGTGCGCTCTTCGAACTGGGGCAGAACGTAGCGGCTGCTCGGCATGTGGGCTGCGGCGCCGCCGAAGGTGGGGATGTTCATGTCGGTGTCCTTTCCTCTCGACTTACGCCGCGGTTCCGCCGCCGCCGGTGACGTCGGTGGCGTGCTCGCGCATGTGATCGACGAAGCCGTACTCGAGGGCTTCCTGGGCGGTGAACCAGCGGTCGCGGTCACCGTCGGCGTTGATCTGCTCGACGCTCTTGCCGGTCTGGTTGGCCGTGATCTCGGCCAGACGACGCTTCATGTCGAGGATGAGCTGCGCCTGCGTCTGGATGTCGCTCGACGTTCCGCCGAAGCCGCCGTGCGGCTGGTGCAGCAGCACGCGCGCGTTGGGCGTGATGTAGCGCTTGCCCTTGGTGCCGCTGGTCAGCAGCAGCTGGCCCATCGACGCGGCCATGCCGATACCGACGGTGACGATGTCGTTCGGCACGAACTGCATGGTGTCGTAGATCGCCATGCCGGCCGTGATCGAGCCGCCGGGCGAGTTGATGTAGAGGTAGATGTCCTTCTGCGGGTCCTCTGCAGCCAGCAGGAGGATCTTGGCGCAGATCTCGTTGGCGTTCTCGTCACGCACCTCCGAACCGAGCCAGATGATGCGGTCCTTCAGCAGCCTGTCGAAGACGCTCGTTGCCATAAGGGGTTCGGGCATTGGTGCTCCTCTTCCGGTGATCTGCAACGAATCTACCGGCGGGCCACGGGGCGGGATGCCGTGTTCGCCGCGGGCGGATCAGCGCGCCTCGTCGGCGATTTCTCGCGCGTATCCCGTCACCGACCGGGTATAGCGGGGAAGGTGCGGGGCGAGGGTTTGCAGGGCGATGGATGCCGCCCGCCCGGGCTCCCCGTTCGACACCAGCGCGAGGGCGTAGAAGGCCGCCGCCGCGTCGTGCAGCGGGCCGCGGGGCTCGCGCTCGTACTCCGCGCGCAGCAGCGCGAGGGCCTCGTCGGTCTTGCCGAGGTTGCGGATCGTGCTCGCGAGCTGAATGGTCGCCTGAGTGCGTCGATCGTCGTCGAGGCCGCGCGCGAGCGCGCGTCGGTAGATCGGCTCCGCCTCCTCTTCGAGCCCCGCGGAGTCCCGGGCACCCGCACGCTCGAACAGCGCGACCGCGTCATCCGCCGGCCGCTCTTCGGCCAGCGCGTCGATCCGCGCGATGACCTCGGCCGGGTCGAGGCCGTCGTCGGCCCACACGGCATCCACTCTTTCCTGCCAGTCGCTCATCGAAGTATCCCTCTCCCCCTCATCGTCTTTCCATCGCCGACTTGTCGACGTTCAACCCGCCCCGCGCCCCAACACGTCGCTGACTTGCGCCTTATGCACGCGCGAAGCCCCGCCGCACGGACATTCGGCGCAAGTCACCGGCCCCCTTTCGCCGGCACACCCGCGCACCCCGCTGACTTGCGGCATGTGTACACCAAAAGCGCCTCCGCGCGTGCATAAGGCGCAAGTCACCATGTCGGCGCCACCCACGCCTCCGCGCCACCGCCACGCGGGCAGCACCGACTCCCGTGCACCTCGGTGACTTGCGCCTTATGCACGCGCGAAGCCCCGCCGCACGGACATTCGGCGCAAGTCACCGGACCGGAGGCGCCGGCACCCCCGCACCCCGCTGACTTGCGCCTTATGCACGCGCGAGGCCCCGCCAGACGTACATTCGGCGCAAGTCACCGTGTCGGCGCCACCCACGCCTCCGCGCCACCGCCACGCGGGCGGCAGCGACACCCGTGCACCCCGCTGACTTGCGCCATATGCGCGCGTGAAGCCCCGCCGCACGGACATTCGGCGCAAGTCACCGTCTCGGAGGCGCCGACACCGCCAGCTGAGCGACGACCGCCGACAGCAGAACCAGGGACGACGAAGGGGGCGGATGCCGTAGCATCCGCCCCCTTCTTCACGACTTACTCGCTGTCGGCGGCCTTCTTCTTGGCCGGCGCGCGCTTCTTGGCGGGGGCCTTCTTGGGGGCCTCCTCGGCGGGCGCCTCTTTAGCCTCGATGACGGCGTCGGCGTCAGCCGCGGCATCCGCGATCTCCTGCGCCTCTTCGACGACCTCGTCCTCGGCGTCGGTGGGCTCCTCGCCCTCGACGGCGACGAAGCCGGTCAGGTCGACGGGCTTACCGTTGGTGTCGACGACGGTGACCTTGCCGAGCGCGATGGCGAGGGCCTTGTTGCGGGCGACCTCACCGACGAGCTGAGGCAGCTGGTTGCCCTGCTGCAGCGCGTTCACGAAGTCCTGCGGCGCCATGTTGTACTGCGCGGCCGACTGGATGAGGTACTGGGTCAGCTCGTCCTGCGACACCTGCACGTTGGCGTCTTCGGCGATCTTGTCGAGCACCATCTGCGTGCGGAACTGCTTCTCGCTCGCCTCGGTCACCTCGGCGCGGTGCTCGTCGTCTTCGAGGCGGTTCTCGCCCTCGAGGTGGTTGTGCACCTCGTCCTCGATGAGCTGCGGCGGGACGGGGATCTCGACGGCCTCGAGCAGCGCCTCGATGAACTTGTCACGCGCGGCGGCGCCCTGCGTGAACACCGACTGCTGCGAGACGCGCTCGCTCAGCGATTCGCGCAGCTCGGCGATGGTGTCGAACTCGGATGCCATCTGGGCGAAGTCGTCGTCGGCGTCGGGCAGCTCGCGCTCCTTGACCGCCTTGATGGTGACCGACACCTCTGCCTCTTCGCCGGCGTGGTCGCCGCCGACGAGCTTGGAGCGGAAGGTGGTGTCCTCGTCGGCGGTGAGCGACTCGATCGCTTCGTCGATGCCCTCGAGCAGTTCGCCCGAACCAATCTCGTACGACACGCCCTCGGCGCGGTCGATCTCGTTGCCGTCGATGGTGGCGACGAGGTCGAGCTCGACGAAGTCACCGGTCTTGGCGGGGCGGTCGACGGTCACCAGGGTGCCGAAGCGCGCGCGCAGGCGGTCGAGCTCGGCGTCGATGCCGGCTTCGTCGGCCTCGACGGCATCCACGGTCACGGTGATGGTGTCGTACGCGGGGAGGTCGAACTCGGGACGCACGTCGACCTCGACGTCGACGACCAGGTCGCCGGAGAAGTCCTTCAGCTCGGGCAGCTCGACGATCTCGGCGCTCGGACGGCCGATGACGCGGAGCTCCTGGGCCTCGACGGCCTCGCGGTAGAACCCGTCGAGACCCTCGTTGACGGCGTGCTCGATGACAGCGCCGCGACCCATGCGCTGGTCGATGATGGGAGCCGGCACCTTGCCCTTGCGGAAGCCGGGGATCTGGACGTCCTTTGCGATGTGCTCGTAGGCGTGGGCGATGCTCGGCTTGAGCTCGTCGGGCGAGACCGTGATGTGGAGCTTCACCCGGGTCGGGCTGAGCTTCTCGACGGTGCTGTTGACCATGCGGTTCGTTCTCCTCGTGTGGCCCGCGCGCACGCGGGGGCCGGCTAGGCCTG
Organism: Microbacterium proteolyticum; assembly: GCF_030818075.1. Lineage (NCBI taxonomy): Bacteria > Bacillati > Actinomycetota > Actinomycetes > Micrococcales > Microbacteriaceae > Microbacterium > Microbacterium proteolyticum. Next base: position 2,651,304 of record NZ_JAUSZZ010000001.1, read on the forward strand.
TGGTCTGTGGGGCCGTGACGTCGGGGCGACAGGATTTGAACCTGCGGCCTCCCGCTCCCAAAGCGGGCGCTCTACCAAGCTGAGCTACGCCCCGGGGCGGCGCGCGGCACGCGCCGACGAAACGACCTGTGGAAGTCTAGTCGATCGGCCTGGCCGCGCAGGTCTTGACGTCAGCCCCCGAGCGCCCCGGCGTTCGCAGCACCTCGATCGGTGCCGTAGAGTGGAGGCATTCGAGTTCGTCATCCGCCTCAGGATGCCGAAATTCGGGGCTGTAGCTTAGTGGTAAAGCCTCTGTCTTCCAAACAGATGATGCGAGTTCGATTCTCGTCAGCCCCTCCATCCGCTCCTGCGACTCAGACCGCCGCCCGGAACGCCTCCGGCAGCACGACGTTGTCGCCGGCATCCACGAAGAAGCCCGCCACCTGTTCCGGGCGATACCCGGCGATGCCGCACCCCACCTCGGTGACGAGGAAGCGCAACTCGGGGTGCTCCGCGGCGAAGGCGACGAACCGCCGCGCCTGCTCCTCGAACACGGCGAGCCCCGACATCGTGTCGATGCCGTACGACTGCCCCTGCAGACCCTCGCTCTGGCCCCACACGGCGCCGAAGCGGTCGTACGCGAAGCGGGCTGCACCGCCTCCGTGCGCGCCGGAGGCGTTCGATCCGAAGACGAAGATCTCGCCCGGCTGCAGCGACGTGATGTGCATGGCGTGAGCCTACGGACGCCGTCGCACCCCGCAAGGGGGTTCACTCGTCGGCGACCACCGCCTCACGGTGCCGCGCGCTGTGGGCCAGGTAGGTCTGGGCGTTCCGGAGGATCTTCTCCCGCTCCTCGTCGGTGAGTGCCCGCCGCACCTTGGCGGGGACGCCGGCGACCAGCGAGCCCGCCGGGACCACTGTTCCCTCGAGCACGACCGCTCCCCCGGCCACGAGGCATCCTGGTCCGATCTCGGCGCCCGAGAGCACGACGCTGCCCATGCCGATCAGCGACCCGTCGCCGATGGTGCACCCGTGCACGACGGCGTTGTGACCCACCGACACGTCGGCCCCGATGCGCACCGGTCGTCCGGCGTCGACGTGCACCGAGACGTTGTCTTGGAGGTTGCTGCGCGGGCCCACGTGAATGGGCGCGCTGTCGCCGCGGAGCACCGCGTTGTACCAGACGCTCGCACCCTCACCGAGGTGCACCTCGCCCACGATCCGGGCACCGGATGCCACGAACGCGTTCGCGGCGACGACAGGCGCCGCATCGGGGAGGGCGAGCAGGGCGGCATCCGGGGCGATCGTCATGCGCCGACCCTACCCGGGTGCGCCGACATCGCCCCCGACGAAGGTGAGGATTGCCTATTCACCAGGTATTTAGCCGAGCCTCATCTTGCTTGCGGAATGCTCCCACGTGAGTAGCGTTGCATCCATCGAGACTTCGAACGTCGCCTAAGGAGCAAAAAATGAGCACCGTTCAGACCCCCGCCGCCACCACCGTCGACCCGACCATGGCCGCCGGCACCGCCCAGTTCCTCTCCCCCGTCGTCATCGGCCTCGAGGCGCTCGTCGTCAACGGCAAGCAGGCCCACTGGCACGTGCGCGGCTCGAACTTCATCGGCGTGCACGAGCTGCTCGACACGGTCGTCGCTCACGCGCAGGACTGGGCCGACCTGGCCGCCGAGCGCATCGTCGCCCTGGGGCTGCCGATCGACTCGCGTCTGTCGACCGTCGCCGCCAAGGCCAAGGCCACCGAGGTGCCCGCCGGCTTCGCACAGTCCGACGTCGTCATCCGTGCCGTGATCGCCGACATCGACGCCGTTCTGATCGACATCGAGGCCGCCATCGAGGGCCTCGACGAGATCGACATGTCGAGCCAGGACGTCGCCATCGAGATCAAGCGCGGCCTCGACAAGGACCGCTGGTTCCTCTTCGCGCACCTCGCCGCGTAAGCGTTCTCTTCCCGACGGGGGCGGTGCTTCGGCGCCGCCCCCGTCGTCGTCTGTCCGCGCATATTCGCGTGAGGGGTCAAGGATCGTCGCCGAGCGGACTCCTGGGCGACACTTCTTGACCCCTCACGCGTGAGAGCTCAGGCGCTGTGCGTCACACGACCGGCGAGGAGAGTCGTGCGCACGGGCATGGCGCGGAGGGATCGTTCGTCGGCGGTCAGAGGGTCAGCGTCGACGATGACGAGGTCGGCGAGGGCCCCGGGGGCAATCTCGGCGGGAGCGGTCGACCCGCCGACGGTGGATGCCGCGATGGCGGTGCCGATGTCGACCCGCTGATGCGGCTGCCAGGCGTCGCGGCCGTCGCGCGTGCGGAACACCGCCGAGGCCATCGCGGCCCAGGGGTCCAGCGGCGCGACCGGGGCGTCGGACCCGAAGCGCACGTTCGCGCCGCTGTCGACCAGGGCCCGCAGCGGGTAGGGCTGTGCGGACTGCGCGGCCCAGATGGCATCCGTCATGTCGCGGTCGTCGAGCGCATGCTCGGGCTGCACGCTCGCCGCGACGCCGAGGCGGGCGAAGCGTGGGATGTCGGCGTGCGCGACGAGCTGCGCGTGCTCGATGGTGCCCACGGCGCCGGTGAGGGCGTACGCGTCGAGCGCGTGCGCGTTCGCGACGTCGCCGATGGCGTGGATGGCGCACTCCAGTCCGGCCGCGGTGGCGCGCGTCATCATGTCGACGAGGTCGTCGGGAGCGACCGTCAGCAGACCGCGGTTGTGCGGATCGCCGGGATAGGGGTGTGCGCACGCGGCGGTGCGGGTTCCGAGCGACCCGTCGGTGATGGCCTTGAGCGGCCCGACGCGGACGAGGTCGTTCGTCGCTCCGCGCACGACGTCGCCGGTGCGGAGCCCCTCGGCGATCGCCCGCTCCAGATGTTGCGGGTAGGTGCCGTACGACACGCGCAGGGTGTCGAACCCTCGCGCGGCGCGGCGTTGCCACGGCTCGTCGTTCCAGGTCATGTCGAGGTCGACGACGCCGACGATCCCCCGGGCGGCAGCGGCGCGTGCCATGCGGTCCACGGCGCGGTCGGCGACGTCGGGCTCCACGGCGTTCAGCCGCCGTGAGATCTCGAACGCGTCCTCTTCGCGCAGAACCCCGGATGCCGTGGGCTCGAAGCCCTCGCGACGGAAGGCGGCGCTGTTCATCCAGACGCTGTGCACGTCGGCGTTGATCAGGTACGTCGGAACACCGCCGCTGGCGGCATCCAGCAGCTCCAGGGTCGGCTCATCGGGCCAGAGCCCGTCGCGGAAGCCGGAGCCGATGCGGCATCCGTCGCTCGCCGCCGTCGCGCCCATGACAGCGGCAGCCTCACGCGCGGAGGCGATGTCACCCAGCGGCACGCGATCCGCGACGAGCGCCCATTGCAGCACGTGCACGTGGTGGTCCCACAGCCCGGGCAGGAGCCAGCCGCCGTCGCCGTCGATCACGAGACCGGTCGGGCGGAGGTTGCCCGTCGGGGCGATGTCGGCGATGCGGCCCTCGGAGATCACGATGTCGACCGGCTCGTCGGTCGGCAGGAACTGCCGGCCGGGCCCGGCGACGCGCACCGCACGGATGAACCGCGCCGTCTCCCCGATCACGGCCGTACCCGCGCGTCCGCCGCCCGCCGCATCTCCGCTGCGAGCTCGGGGTTGGTCATCGAAAGACCGGCGATCACCGTCTCGACGACCTCGGCGGTCTTGTTCTGACTGAGCTTACGCTTGGCGGTGACGTGCGTCGGCGTCAGACGGAAGCCGACGGTTCCGCGCTCCAGCCGCTCGACGAACGCCGCGTCGTTCGGCAGCGTGTACAGCCCGCGGGCGTCGTCGCCGTCACCCTCGAACCGGGCGACCAGGCGTTCCAGAACGCGCAGGTTCTCGTCGGGCGTGAGCAGTTCCGGGATGCCGGACAGGTGCGCCGAGACGAAGTTCCACGTCGGCACCGCGGGAACGTCGCCGTACCAGCGGGGCGTGACGTAGCCGTGCGGCCCCTGCACGACCACCAGCAGTTCGCGTTCGCCGAGCCCGAGGATCGCGTCGTCGGGCTTGCCGACATGACCGACGATGGTGAGGTCGTCTCGCTCGTCGTCGAGCATGATCGCGTAGTGCGATGCCACGAGGCCGCTGTCGGTCTGGCTGACGAGGGTGACCCAGGGGTGATGTTCGATCAGCCGGCGGATCTCGCCGACATCGGTCATCGCGAAGCTCGGATTCTGACGCACCGGATCAGCCTAGATCGCCGGTGCCGGTGGGTTCGACGGGCTCAGCCGCCCCCGCGCGAGATCTCTAAGCCTGCCGAAGGGACCAAGGCCCGGCGTGTCGGTGGCTTCGACGGGCTCAGCCACCCCCGCGCAAGGTCCCTGAGCCTGTCGAAGGGACCGGGCCCCTACTCACGCCTGGCAGTTGGGACACCAGTAGAGCTTGCGCCCCGCCGCCTCTTCCATCAGTACCGTCGTGCCGCACACCCGGCACGGCAGTCCCGCGCGGTGGTAGACCCAGTGCCGGTCGTCGCGATGGGCCATGGCGCGGCGGTACGCCTCGGGGTCGAGGTCGTCCATCGTCATCATCTGTCCGGTCTCGACGCCGATCGGCAGCAGCCGCGCCCAGTCGCGCCAGATGCCGCGCACCACTTCTTCGGGCACGTCACGGCCCGGCGTGTGCGGGTTCTGACGCGCACGGAACAGCAGCTCGGCGCGGTAGACGTTGCCGATGCCGCTGACCACCGCCTGATCCATCAGCAGCAGCCCGATCGCCGTGGGCTTCTTCTTCACCGTCGCGGTGAAGCGCTCTTCGCCGTCGGTGACGTCGTCGACCAAGGGGTCGGGCCCGAGCTTTGCGATCGTGGCCACGACCTCGTCGGGCGTCTGCAGCACGCACGCCGTCGGGCCGCGCAGATCGGCACACGTCGACTCGGTGAGCAGGCGCAGGCGCACCGCCCCGACGACCGGCGGCGGCCACTCGGTCTGCTCCTCGAGCCCGGTGGTCTGCTCCGACATGCGCACACGCGCACGCCGCGGGGCGCCGATCGAGCTGAGGGAGTTCTCGCCGGCGGCATCCAGGATGGGGTCGTCGACGACGGTGCCCCGCTGATTCGTCTGCCCCATGCGTCCGTTCGACGACGCGATCGTCGCATCGACCGACACCTCGCCCGAGAAGTCCCATGCGCCGTACATGCCCAGGTGCACCCGCAGCCAGACGTCGCCGTCGAAGCGCAGGAACATCTGCTTCGCCACGGCGCGCACCTCGAGCGCCTCGCGACCGTCGATCACCGCAGCGCCTTCGACGAAACGGCCCTGGGGACTGGATGCCGCAACGGCGCGGCCGACGATGTTGCGGTCGAACTGCCGGGCGATGCGGTGAACGGAATGCCCTTCGGGCATCAGCCTGCCTCGGGGTCGAAGGAGTCGCTCGCGTCGGTCGTGGGACTCTCGGCGCGGCCGGCGCGCGGATCGGGCAGCAGCACCCCGTCCTGCTCGTAGGCGGCGAGCTGACCGATGCGGCGGGCGTGACGCTCGTCACCGGAGAACGGGGTGCTGATGAAGCGGTCGATGAACGAGGCGGCATCCTCGAACGAGTGCTGACGGGCACCGATCGAGATGACGTTGGCGTCGTTGTGCTCGCGGGCGAGCTCGGCGGTCGAGAGGTTCCACACCAGGGCGGCGCGCACGCCCAGCACCTTGTTGGCGGCGATCTGTTCGCCGTTGCCGGACCCGCCGAACACGACGCCGAGGGCTTCGATGCCTTCGGCCTGGTCACGGACGACCGCCTGTGCCGCGCGGATGCAGAAGGCCGGGTAGTCGTCGAGCGGGTCGTACTCGATCGGGCCGTGGTCGATCACCTCGTGCCCCTGTGCGGCGAGGTGGTGCTGGATCTGGGTGGAGAACTCGAGACCGGCGTGATCGGTGCCGATGTGAATGCGCATGAGGGAATCCTATTGAGCAAGCCCGACATCACGGGCGCCGATGACGATGCCGCCCGCCCCGCGAGGAGCGGACGGCATCGCAGAAGGTCAGGGGCGAAGACCCGCCGCCACCGGCTTGAAGCCGGCGCGGATGTTCTCGCAGCATCCCGGGCGGCACACGTCGTACCAGGGGCCGAGGTCGGTCAGGTGCGGACGCTCCGACGCGGGGGTGCCCTTCAGCCGCTCCTCGACCAGGTCGATCAGACCCGAGACGTACGCCGGATCGATGCCGGGCGTCGGGGTGCGCACGGCCTTGATACCGGCTTCTTCTGCGGCCTCCATCGCTTCGGTGTCGAGATCCCAGAGCACCTCCATGTGATCGCTGACGAAGCCGAGCGGCACGATGACGACCGCCTCGGCACCGCGGCCGGGGAGCTCGGCGATGACGTCGTTGACGTCGGGCTCGAGCCACGGCTGCGTGGGCGGGCCCGAGCGCGACTGGTAGACGAGCTCCCATTCGACGTCGGCGACGGCGGCGGCCACCTCGGCCATGACGAACGCGGCGACGGCCTTGTGCTGGGCGGCGTAGGCGCCGCCGTCGCCGAAGTCGACGTCGCGGGGGCCGGAGCGTTCGGCGTCGGCGGTGGGGATGGAGTGGGTGGAGAACAGCACGCGGATCTTCTCGGGCGCGATGCCCTCCGCGACGAAGGCGGACACGGCATCCGTCACGCCCGAGACGAACGTCGACACGAAACCGGGGTGGTCGAAGAACTGCCGCACCTTGTCGATGGTCACCGTCTCGCCGAGCCCGGTCGCCTCGAGCACGCGCGCGTAGTCCTCGCGGTACTGGCGGCAGCTCGAGAACGAGCTGTAGGCGCTCGTCGCGATCGCGAGCAGCGTGGTGTCACCGGCCTCGGCCGCCTCGGTGACGGCCTCTTCGAGGTAGGGCTCCCAGTTGCGGTTGCCCCAGTACACCGGAAGACCCAGGCCGCGCTTGGCGATCTCCGCCTCCAGCGCCGCCTTGAGCTCGCGGTTGTGCTGATTGATGGGGCTCACACCGCCGAAGTGACGGTAGTGGTGGGCGACCTCTTCGAGCCGCTCGTCGGGGATGCCGCGGCCACGGGTGACGTTGCGCAGGAACGGGATGACGTCATCCTGCCCCTCGGGACCGCCGAAGCCGGCGAGGAGGATGCCGTCGTACGCCACCGGCGTCTCGACCCACTTCGGGCCGGACTTCGCCGCGGGCGACGCGTAGAGGACGGTGTCGGTGGTGGAATCCGTGTCGGTCGTGCTCACGCACTCATCCTCCCACCTGCCCGATAGGCCTGGACGCGCGGTATCTCGTCACTAGGCTTATGTGGTTGTCATCGTCGCCGTCGAGTCCGTCGCCATCCGCGCCACCCGCATCGTCCGCGTCGATCCGCCCCTCATCCCCGGGAGAACGCCAGTGCCAGGAGAGAACCTCACCCGCATCGAAGCGCAGGAGCGGCGCGCCGTCGTCGATACGCACGCCTACGACGTGCAGCTCGACCTCACCCGCGGCGACGAGGTGTTCGCCTCGCGCACGGTCGTCACGTTCGCCGCCACCGAGGGCGCGTCGACGTTCATCGACCTCGTCGCCCGCGAGGTGCACAGCGTCACGCTGAACGGCCGCTCGCTCGAGCCCGCCGACGTCTTCGCCGACTCGCGCATCGCGCTCGAGGGCCTGGCATCCGAGAACGAGCTCATCGTCGAGGCCGACTGCGAGTACACGAACACCGGCGAGGGCCTGCACCGCTTCGTCGACCCCGTCGACGGCGAGGTGTACCTCTACTCGCAGTTCGAGGTGCCCGACTCGCGGCGCGTGTTCACGGTCTTCGAGCAGCCCGACCTGAAGGCCGAGTTCACGTTCTCGGTCACCGCACCCGCGCGTTGGAAGGTCATCTCCAACTCCCCCACCCCCGAGCCCGTCGCGGTCTCCGACGACACCGCCCGCTGGGACTTCCCCGCGACGCCGCGCATCTCGTCGTACATCACCGCGCTCATCGCGGGTCCGTACGAGTCGACGTTCTCGGAACTCACGAGCGCCGACGGCCGCGTCATCCCCCTCGGCGTGTTCGCCCGCAAGAGCCTGTGGCAGTACCTGGATGCCGACTACGTCTTCGACAAGACGCGTCAGGGCTTCGCGTACTACGAGGAGAAGTTCCGCTTCCCCTACCCCTTCGCCAAGTACGACCAGCTCTTCGTCCCCGAGTTCAACGCGGGCGCGATGGAGAACGCCGGCGCGGTGACCTTCACGGAGACCTACGTGTTCCGGAGCAAGGTGACGGATGCCGTGAAGGAGCGCCGCGTCGTCACGATCCTGCACGAGCTGGCGCACATGTGGTTCGGCGACCTCGTCACCATGAAGTGGTGGAACGACCTGTGGCTGAACGAGTCGTTCGCCGAGTGGGCCTCCACCATCGCCACCGCCGAGGCCACCGAGTGGGAGGCCGCCTGGACGACCTTCAACGCGATGGAGAAGACCTGGGCGTACCGTCAGGACCAGCTGCCCTCGACCCATCCCGTCGTCGCCGAGATCAACGACCTCGAAGACGTGCAGGTCAACTTCGACGGCATCACCTATGCCAAGGGCGGCTCCGTGCTCAAGCAGCTGGCCGCTTGGGTGGGCATCGAGCAGTTCTTCGCCGGCGTCGCCGCGTACTTCCAGAAGCATCAGTGGTCCAACACCGAGGTGGGCGACCTGCTCACCGAGCTCGAGACGACGAGCGGTCGCGACCTCGGCGACTGGGCGAAGAAGTGGCTCGAGACGGCGGGCGTGAACACCCTGACGCCGTTGATCGAAGAGGGCGCCGACGGCACGATCTCGCGCTTCGCCATCGTGCAGACGGCGCCGAGCGACTACCCCACCATCCGCCCGCACCGCCTCGGCATCGGGTTCTACTCCGTGAACGACGCCGGAGCGCTCGAGCGTGTGCACAGCATCGAGCTCGACGTCGACGGCGACCGCACCGAGGTACCGGAGCTGCGTGGCATCCGTCGCCCCGACCTCGTGCTCCTCAACGACGACGACCTCGCCTATGCGAAGATCCGCCTCGACGAGCGCTCGCTGGCCACGGCCATCGCGCATCTGAAGGACATCTCCGACCCGCTGGCCCGCTCGCTCGTCTGGGGTGCCGCGTGGGACCAGACTCGGGATGCCGAGGCCTCGGCGACCGATTACCTCGATCTCGTACTGAAGAACATCGGATCCGAGACCGAGTCGACGACGGTGCGCACCACCCTCGCGCAGCTGCAGCTCGCGGCCAACTCGTACGTCGCCCCGGCGACGCGCGACGCCGCCCGGGCACGTGTCGCAGACGGGCTGTGGGACCTGGCGCAGGCGGCGGAGGCCGGAAGCGACAGCCAGCTGCAGTTCGTCACGGCGTTCGCCTCGGCGGCATCCACCCCGGCGCACGCCGAGACCGTGAAGGCCGTGCGCGACGGATCGATCGCCCTCGACGGGTTGACCATCGACACCGACCTGTCGTGGCAGCTGCTCATCTCGCTCGCTGCGGCGGGAGTGGCGACAACGGCCGACATCGAGGCCGCACGCGCTGCCGACAACACCGCGAAGGGCGGCGAATTTGCCGCCACGGCCCTCGCGGCGCTGCCCTCGCACGACGCCAAGCAGAAGGCGTGGAGCTCGCTGATCGACTCGGACGACGCGCCGAACACGATCGTGCGCGCCACGGCCGCCGGCTTCACGCACCCCGCCACGGTCGACGTGCTCGCCGACTTCGTCGAGCCGTACTTCGCCATGCTGCTGCCGATCTGGGAATCGCGCAGCTACCAGATCGCGAACTACCTCATCGTGGGTCTGTACCCCGCGGCCCTCGCGAACACCTCGCTGCGCGACGCCACGCGCGCGTGGCTCGCGGCGCACACCGACGCGCCGCCGGCGCTGCGTCGCCTCGTCGGTGAGAACCTCGCCGGCGTCGAGCGGGCCCTCTCGGTACAGGAGCGCGACGCGCAGTAGTCCGTCGCTCACCTGATCGCCCTCTCCCTCGGGAGGGGGCGATCAGTCGTTTCCGGATCATCCCTTCGGCTCGACCGGTCATCCTCCGGGGGGACGACGCGACCCGAGGCCGCTTCCTAGCGTGGGATGCATGATCGTTGCAGACAATCTCACCAAGCGGTACGGCGCCAAGACCGCGGTCGACGGCGTCTCGTTCACCGTCGCCCCCGGACGGGTGACCGGGTTCCTCGGTCCGAACGGCGCGGGCAAGTCCACGACGATGCGCATGATCGTCGGTCTCGACCGGCCCACGGCCGGGCGCGTCACCGTCGGCGGCCACGACTACCGGCACCTGCGCTCGCCCCTCACCGAGGTGGGTGTGCTGCTCGACGCCAAGGCCGTGCACACCGGGCGTTCGGCGCGGAACCATCTGCGCGCGATGGCGGCCACCCACGGGATCGGTCGTGCCCGGGTCGACGAGGTCATCGAGGTGACCGGCATCGGCTCGGTCGCGGGCAAGCGCGCCGGCGGCTTCTCGCTCGGCATGGGCCAGCGCCTCGGGATCGCCGCCGCTCTCTTGGGCGACCCCCACACGCTCATCCTCGACGAGCCGGTCAACGGCCTCGACCCCGAGGGCGTGCGCTGGGTGCGCCAGTTCGTGCGTCATCTCGCCGCGGAGGGGCGGACGGTCCTGCTGTCGAGCCACCTCATGAGCGAGATGTCGCAGACCGCCGACCACGTGATCGTGCTCGGCCGCGGCCGGGTGCTGGCCGACGCATCGCTGTCGGACCTCGTCGGATCGTGGACGTCGACGACGCTGGTCGTGCGTTCACCCCGCCTGTCGGATCTCGTGGCGGCCCTGCAGATCCCGGATGCCACCGTCTCGGCGCTCGAACCCACCCGGAGCGGCGCAGATCACGGGGGTCACGGCCCAGACCATCGGCGACCTCGCCGCCCGGCACGGCATCCCTCTCTACGAGCTCACGCCGCGAAGCGGCTCGCTCGAAGACGCCTACCTCGCCCTGACCGACGACTCGGTCGAGTACAAGACCAAGGAGATCGCATGACCTCTCTCGCTCCTGCTCCCGCCCGCACCACCGCCTACCGGCTGAGCTTCGTCCACCTCCTCCGCAGTGAAGCGATCAAGGTGCTCACGCTGCGGTCCACGTGGTGGTCGCTCGGTCTCACCGCCGTCCTCTCCCTCGGCGTGTCCCTTCTCATCGCCGCCGCCTCCACCGGTTTCGACGGCTTCCCCGCGGCGAACGTCGTGCTCATGCCGACGCAGTTCACGATGCTGGTGGCGGGGATCCTCGGCGCCATCGTCATCACCGGCGAGTATTCGACCGGGATGATCCGGTCGACCCTCGCGGCCCAGCCGCGTCGCGGTGCGGTGCTGCTGGCGAAGGCCGTCGTCGTCTCGCTCGTCATGGCGGCCACCACCGTGGTGATCTACGCCGCGGCGATCCTGATGACCGCTCCCCTGCTGCCGGCAGGCATCGACTGGTCCGATCCGGCGCAGTCCGCGGTGCCGCTGCTGTACGGCGTGCTGTCGATGGTGGTGTTCACCCTCATCGGGCTGGGACTGGGATTCATCATCCGGGCGGGGGCCGGCGCGATCGCCACCACGGTGGGCGTGCTGTTCGTCCTCCCGATCGTCGTGTCGCTGTTCACGTTCGGCGGCCCCGACTGGCAGTGGCTCGTCGACCTGGGGGCCTACCTGCCGTCGAGCGCGGCCTCGAACCTGACGACTCCGGGTGCGGAAATCGGCGACAGCCTTCTTACTCTCCTCGCGTGGGGCGCGGCGCCGCTGCTCCTCGGGTGGGTTGCGCTGCGGTCACGAGACGCCTGACCTTCTCCACAGCCCCGTCACCGAACGGATGCCTCGACGCTCAGCCGGCGCCGAGGCATCCGTCGTTACGCTGGAAGGGATGTCAGTTCTCGCCGAAGCCACCCCCACCCCGACACCGACCCCCGCGCCCACCGATATCACGAGCCTGGACACCTGGGCCTGGTTCGGGGGCAAGCTGCTCGACTTCGGCGGCACGATGCTGCAGGTCCTCGGGATCATCATCGGTGTCGCCGTCGCCGCGTGGATCCTGCGCGTCGTCATCCGCCGCGTCGTCGACCGCATCGTGAACGGCGCCAAGGTCAAGGCCCGCGTCGACGACACGCAGGCTCTCGATCGGTCGCCTCTCAGCGCCGTCCGTCTCGTGCAACGCACACGCACGCTCGGCACGATCCTGCAGAACATCGTCAACGTCGTCCTGGTGATCGTCTCGCTCGTGTGGATCGCGGGTATCGTCGCGCCCGACGCGCTGGCATCGCTCACCCTCCTCACCGCTGCCGTCGGCGCCGGTCTCGGCTTCGGCGCGCAGAACATCGTCAAAGACGTCCTGAACGGCATCTTCATCGTCGCCGAAGACCAGATCGGCATCGGCGACGTCGTCGACCTCGGTCTTGCCACCGGCATCGTGGAGTTCGTCAGCGTCCGCATCACCCACGTACGCGACGTCAACGGCACGCTCTGGTACGTGCGCAACGGCGAGATCACCCGCATCGGCAACATGTCGCAGGGCTGGTCGCGCGTCATCATCGACCTCGCCGTCCCGGTGGACGCCGACCTCGACGAGGTCGAGAAGGCCATGCTGGCCGCCGCGAAGAACATGGCCAAAGAGAACAAGTGGCGCTCGCGCATCATCGAACAGCCCGAGATCTGGGGCCTGGAATCGATCGGCGGCGACGCGCTCGTCATCCGCCTCGTCATGAAGACGCGCTCGAGCGCGAAGGACGACGTCGCGCGTGAGCTGCGTGCCCGTCTCAAGCGCGCGATCGACGAGCTGGGGATCTCTCTGCCGCACCTCAACTCCATCGTGCTGACCGGGGCCGAGGGCGCACAGAGCGTCCGCGGTGCGCATCCGCCGAAGACGAAGGAGACTCCGGTCGCTGCGGATGCCGCCCGCCCGGTGTGGAAGCCCCGCCGGCGCAGCAAGCCTCTCGCCTCCGCCACGCCCGCAGACGAGGGCGAGTCCGAACCGCGGAAGAAGACCGTCCGCGACGCGGCGCCCACCACGACGGTCGATCTCCCCGCGGGCGGCACGCCCAAGCCCACGCCTCCGGCCGTCCGCGCCGACGAGGAAGGCACGACATGACCGAGCCCGTGAGTTTCTACGACCAGGTCGGGGGGATGGACACGTTCCGCCGACTCGTCGACGCGTTCTACCGCGGCGTCGCCTCCGACGAGGTGCTCAAGCCCATGTACCCCGAGGAGGACCTCGGACCCGCCGCCGAACGTCTCACCCTCTTTCTGGCGCAGTACTGGGGCGGGCCCACGACCTACGGCGAGACGCGCGGCCACCCGCGTCTGCGTATGCGTCATCTGCCGTTCCACGTCGACCCCGACGCCCGTGACCGCTGGCTGCGGCACATGCGGGCGGCGGTCGACGAGATCGCCCTTCCGCCCGCGTTCGAGGCAACGCTGTGGGACTACCTCGAGCGCGCCGCGTACGCCATGGTCAACACGTTCGAACCCCGCGGGATCGGTCCGCAGCAGAACGGCCGTCCCGACACCGGGCTCCCGGTGCGCGCGGCCGAGTGAGCGCCGACCGGCGCCGCGGGTGACCGTCGTCCCGACACCGGGCTCCCGGTGCGCGCGGCCGAGTGAGCGCCGACCGGCGCCGCGGGTGACCGTCGTCCCGACACCGGGCTCCCGGTGCGCGCGGCCGAGGGAGCGCCGACCGGCGCCGCGGGTGACCGTCTGACACGACCTGCCCGCCGCGCAGCCCTCGCGGGCGTCGGGGAATACGCGGAGCGCCGTGGACGAGACAGGGCCCACGGCTCCGGTCGGCGAAGAATCAGCGACCGAGGAAGTCGCCGAAGCCCGGGATGTCGAGGTTCGACAGGCTCTCCCCGAACCCGCTGATGTGGTCTCCTGCGCCGGTGACGGCATCCTGCGCGCCACTTGCCCAATCGCCGGCGGCGCCCTCCGCGAGGCTGGCGAGGTCGACTCCGGATGCCAGGCCCTCCAGGTCCACGCCGTCGGCGAGCCCCGCGAAGTCGACGCCCAGCTCGCCGGCCTGCGCCAGCAGGGGCGCGGCGACGGCGCTCACGACGGCTCCGCCCGCGACGGCAGCGAGGAGGCCGCCCGCCCCGACGACGCCCGCGCCGATGAGGCCGCCGCGCCCGGCGCGCGCCAGGAGCGTCGACATGCGCCCCGGGCGCGCGGCTTCCGCACGCGCCGCCGTCCGCGCGAGATCGTCGGCGCTGTCGGAGCGGGGGCGCTCGTGCGGTGCGAGGTCGGCATCCATCCGCTCCCGCACGTGGGCGCGCTGTGCGGGAGTCAGGCGCGCGAAGGCCTCGCGGTGCATCTGCTCCACGCGGTCGGGATCGGCGGTGCGCAGCAGGTAGTCGTATCGCGCGATCGCGGCGCGATCATCGGCGGAGAGGGTCGACGTGCCGGGGGTCGCGGGCGGCGCGTAGCGGCCGCGTGACGGGGTCGCCGCAGCGGCGGGCGGTGTCGGCGACGAGGGAGAACGACGATCGCCGGTCACGGCGTCGGCGGCGGAACGCACCATGTCACGCCAGTCCGAGCCCCCGCGACCGGCAGCGGGACGCGACGGAGACGAGGACGACGCCTTGTCGACGGCCTTGGAAGCGAGAACGAACAGACGGGAGAACGAGACCACGGGGATACCTCTCGACGGGCAGCACGCAGCTGCGGCGTCAAGGTCTCCTCCGCCCGGAACGGACCGATGCACCCGGAGACCAGCCGTGGCCTCGTGATGACGGATGCATCGCGACGGGAGTACTCCCCTTGCTGGTCTTCAGCGTATGGCGTCCACCTATGCGCTTGCTGGATCAGCCGCCGGTGGCCCGCACCGCCGTCAGACCTGAGCGCACCGGCCCCCGCACGAGCACGTGACCACGGCTGAGGGTCACACGCGTCCACGCGCCGCTCGTCCTGACCGTGGCCGACTCCCCGCCGGCGATGAACCCCAGCGCGAAGGCTGCGAAGGCGGTGCCGAGCGGCAGCCCGCCCAGCGCCTCGTCCGGCTGTCCCCACACCTGCGCGCGGACGACGCGCACGACGTCCTCCCCCGCGTTCGCCGGCAGGGCGTCGGCGACGGCGGCGACGCCGTACTGGGCTCGGGATGCCAGCACGGCCGCGTCGATGGCATCCGTCTGCGTCCAGCCGCTCCGCGGTGGAGAGATGCCCGCCCAGGCGGGCGAGGAGGCCGTCTCGGGGAGCACGACCGCCTGCGCGTCGTCGGGGGCGGGAAGCAAGGCGGCGGCATCCACGACGAGATCGCATTCGAGCTCGGGATCGATGGCCGACACCCGTAGTCCCAGCACCGTGGGCGTGGTGTCGAAGAGGCCGCGGGGCGCGAGCGGCGCCGCGGTCGAGACGAGCACCCCCGCGTCGGCCCGCAGCCGTACCGTCCCGTCGCCCAGTCGGATCGCGCGGGACGCGAAGGTGAGCAGGTCGGCTGCCGCCTGCGGATCGGGGAACAACAGACGCGCGGACACCCGCCCTAAACTACCAAGCGGTGCGGACCTGCCGTACCGGAACGGAGACGACGTGGCCGACGCCCCCGACCCCGTGGCGTCGTTGCTCGCGGTTCTGGACCTGCGCGATGCCGGAGCCCGGACCACCGAGGACATCTTCACCGGCGTCTCGCAGCCCATGCCGTTCGGGCGCGTGTACGGCGGTCAGGTGCTCGCACAGACCATCGTCGCCGCATCGCGCACCCTGCCGCCGGAGCGCACCGTCCACTCGATGCATGGATACTTCCTGCGCCCCGGCGACCCTGCGACCGGCATCACGTTCTCGGTCGACCGGATCCACGACGGTCGCTCGTTCTCGACGCGCCGCACGCAGGCGTTCCAGGCGGGTGTACCGATCTTCTCGATGATCGCGTCCTTCCAGGACGAGGATCCCGGTCTCGAGCACGCGGAGCCCATGCCGGACGGCATCCCGCAACCGGAGGAGCTCCCGCCGTTCGACCCGACGGGCCTGCATCCCCTCAGCCGCCGGATGTTCTCGGAGCAGCCCGTCGACGTCCTCCACGTCCCGTCACCGCTCTACCGCTCCGTCGAGGGCCCCCACGTGCCACGTCAGGCCGTCTGGATGCGCGCGCGTCGCGCCCTGCCCGACGACCCCGCGGTGCACCGCGCCGCGCTGGCGTACCTCAGCGACCTCACGATCCAGGAGTCCATTCTGCGCGCGCACGGTGTGGCCTGGAGCACCGCGGGGCTCAAGGTCGCGAGCCTGGACCACGCGATGTGGTGGCACCGCCCCGCCCGCGTGGACGAGTGGCTGCTGTACGTGCAGGAGTCGCCGAACGCGCGCGGCGGCCGCGGCCTGTCGACCGGTCGGATGTACACGCGCGACGGCGCCCTCGTGGCCAGCGTGGCGCAGGAGGTCATGGTGCGCGTGCCGCGGGACTGAGCCGCACGCCCGTGCCGCGATGAGTTCTGGCGAGCCGGAGCGCCGGCAACAGGTGACGAGGCCTCGGAGATCACTCGTCGGCCCCATCTCGCGGACGGTTCCGGACCGCAGCCTGCGGGGCGGAGCGAGCGCCCCTGCTGCGCAACACGTCGAGGGACGTCTCAGGACCCCGGGGCGGATGCCGCGACGCGCGGCGGACGCGAACGGCCGGCGGGTGCGCCGTGCGATCAGGCCCGGGTGGTCCGGCGGCGATAGTCGATCGGGTCGCCCGTGACGGGCGCCCATGCATCGCGTTCCGCCGCGCTCCAGCGGATCGGACGTCCGCTGGCGGTGTCGACGAGGACCACCACCACCGTTGCGCGGGCGTAGAGCACCGGGTCCGCGTCGCCGGCGGGGCTGAACACCTCGAAGCAGATGTCGGCGCTCGATCCGCCCATCGCTCCGATCCACAGGCGCACGTCGAGCGGACGCTGGCTGTAGGGCACCGGGCGGAGGTACTCGATCTCCTGCCGGGCGATCAACGTCGCCCGCGCCCCGCCGCTCTCGAGCACGCTCATGTCGAAAACGGCGGTCGGCAGTGCTTCCCCGCCGTCGTCGCTTCGCCAGAAAGCCCGGAGGCGCGCCTCTTCGAGGAGCTTCAGCATCGAGGTGTTGTTGACGTGACCGAGGGCGTCGAGGTCGCCCCACCGGAGCTGGATCGGCACGTGCACCCGCTCGGGCCCGGCCGAAGCCGGACCCGAGTCGGGCGTCGCGGGCGTCTCAGTCACGCGTGAGCTTGCGGTACGTGGAGCGCGAGGGGTTCGCGGCATCCGCCCCGAGGCGCTCGATCTTGTTGGCCTCGTACGCTTCGAAGTTGCCCTCGAACCAGTGCCACTGGTCGGGGTGCTCCTCGGTGCCCTCGTAGGCGAGGATGTGCGTGGCGATGCGGTCGAGGAACCACCGGTCGTGCGTGATGACGACGGCGCAGCCCGGGAACTCCAGCAGAGCGTTCTCGAGCGAGCTCAGGGTCTCGACATCGAGGTCGTTGGTCGGCTCGTCGAGGAGCAGGAGGTTGCCGCCCTCTTTCAGCGTCAGCGCGAGGTTCAGACGGTTGCGCTCGCCACCGGAGAGCACGCCCGCCTTCTTCTGCTGGTCGGGACCCTTGAAGCCGAACTTCGAGACGTAGGCACGCGAGGGGATCTCGGTCTTGCCGACCGTGATGATGTCGAGACCGTCGGAGACGACCTCCCACAGCGTCTTCTCGGGGTCGATGTTCGCGCGCGACTGGTCGACGTAGCTGATCTTGACCGTCTCGCCCATCTTGAGGGTGCCCCCGTCGAGGGGCTCGAGGCCCACGATGGTCTTGAACAGCGTGGTCTTTCCGACGCCGTTGGGGCCGATGACGCCGACGATGCCGTTCGGGGGGAGGTTGAAGCTGAGGTTGCTGATGAGCGACCGGTCGCCGAAGCGCTTCTCGAGCTTCTTGGCGTCGATGACGATGCTTCCCAGGCGCGGACCCGCGGGGATCTGGATCTCATCGAAGTCCAACTTGCGCGTGCGCTCGGCCTCGGCGGCCATCTCCTCGTAACGGGCGAGGCGGGCCTTCGACTTGACCTGGCGACCCTTCGCGTTGGAGCGGACCCACTCCAGCTCTTCCTTCAAGCGCTTGGCGAGCTTGGCATCCTTCTTGCCCTGCACGTCGAGGCGCTGCGCCTTCTTGTCGAGATAGGTGGAGTAGTTGCCCTCGTAGGGGTACAGGTGACCGCGGTCGACCTCGGCGATCCACTCCGCGACGTTGTCGAGGAAGTACCGGTCGTGCGTGATGGCGATGACCGCGCCCTTGTACGCCTTGAGGTGCTGCTCGAGCCACAGGACGCTCTCGGCGTCGAGGTGGTTGGTGGGCTCGTCGAGGAGGAGCAGATCGGGCTTCTGCAGCAGAAGCTTCGCGAGGGCGACGCGGCGGCGCTCACCACCCGAGAGGGGGACGACAGACGCGTCGGCGGGCGGGGTGCGGAGGGCATCCATCGCCTGCTCGAGCTGGGAGTCGAGGTCCCAACCGTCGGCGGCGTCGATCTCTTCCTGCAGCGTGCCCATCTCGGCCAGCAGTGCATCGAAGTCGGCGTCGGGGTCGGCCATGAGGGCCGAGATCTCGTTGAAGCGGTCGAGCTTGGGCTTGATGGCCACACCGTCCTGGATGTTCTCCAGAACGGTCTTGCTCTCGTCGAGTTCGGGCTCCTGCATCAGGATGCCGACGGTGAAGCCCGGGCTCAGTCGCGCCTCTCCGTTGGACGGGGTGTCGAGCCCGGCCATGATCTTGAGGATCGTCGACTTACCGGCGCCGTTCGGGCCGACCATTCCGATCTTCGCGCCGGGGAGGAACGACATCGTGACGTCGTCGAGGATGAGCTTGTCGCCCACAGCCTTGCGGGCACGGACCATGGAGTAGATATATTCGGCCATAACCCGTCCAGTCTAGGGGCGGGCCTCGACGGGGGTCGACGAGCGTCGACCTCCGTTCACCAGTCGATGGCGCGCGTCTGCCCGATCAGGCATCCGCCGGACGCGAGTCCGGGGAGCACCGTGGTGACGGGGTTGCCGATGGAGGGCCCCACCTGACCGACCAGGCAGTCGTCGCCGAGGCGGACCGAGAATTCGATGCTCTCCGCGGCATTGCCGATCGTCGACTGATCGGGGGTGACCTGCATGGCGCTCTTGTCGAAGCCGGCAGCCGTCAGGGCGTCGACGTAGGCGCGTCCGGCGACCTGATCCGGTCCTCCCCACACGGACGTCACCACCTGGGTGAAGAACGCGAGGTTCTGCTGCGCGGTGCCGCCGGGGACGAACGCCACCGGTGCCGCCGTCGCCGCCGTTGTCGAGGGGGCCGCCGTGGTCGCCGTCGTTCCGGAGGCGCCGCTGGGGGCGGGGGCGGGCTGCTCGACGGTACAGCCGACGAGAGCCAATACGGCCACGAGGGTCAGGGCGGCGAGGGGACGACCGAGGGAGCGAGACACGGATGCGAGTCTACGTAACCGCGCGTTCGCGCCCGCCGGGCGGCGCGTCGGAGGCCCGGCCGTCCTCGCGACGCCCCCCGGCCGTCCTCGCGAAGCCCGCGGCCGTCTTGTCCGCTCGGCCCCGCCCCGACGCCGACGGTGCGTCGGCCGTCTCCTCGCTCCGACCCGCCGTGATTCCGGCGCCGGCCATCCCGTCCGCTCCACCCCGCCGGGACGCCGCCACCCCGCCGGCCGTCCACTCGGGGTTCCGTCGACGGCGCTTCCGCACGCCCGAGCGCTGCCGCGACCGGCAGGCGTGCCCCCTTCCGCCACCTCTGCGGGTCAGAACGGTGTGGCGTCGTCCGTCGGGCCCGACTCCCCGCTCGCGCCGGCCCCGACGGCGGCCGGGACGCCGATCGGCTCTCCGGACGTTCCGGGCACCGACCATTCCGCTTCGCTCGAGCCCCCTCCGGGCAGCGCGGCAGAGGGCGCCGGATCGGCGGACGCGGACGGTTTGGGGGTGCGCTCGAAGCGGGTGGTACCCCAGCGCAGGTCGTGTCCGATGGCGTCGGCGACGACGTCGGCACTCACGCCGCGCTTGGTCTCGGTCTCCCATTCGCGCAGGCGCAGGCGCCCACTGAGCACGACGCGCTCGCCCTTGCGGAGGGAGCGGAGGGCATTGGCGCCCAACTCGCCGAACACCGAGACCGAGTAGTAGTTGGTATGCGCATCGACCCACTCGCCGCGCTCCCGGTCGAGCCTTCGTTCGCCGACGGCGAGCCGGAATGCCGCGACGGACCCGCCGCCGCGGGTCGCCCGCTGCTCGAGGTCACCGACGATGTTGCCGACGAGGGTGATGTGATCGCTCATGATGTTGTCCTCTCGATGTGATGTACGCTCCGGCATCCGTGTGCCCGACGGATGCCGGAGACTCGCTCAGAATGGCCGGAGAACCGCCCGCGCCGAGGACGAGACGACCCCGATCGTGGAGAGGTGACACGGATTCGCGGCTGTGCAGGAGCCCTGTCCGCCGTGACCAGGGCGATGTCGGAGGTCCGTCGTACGTTCGGGGCATGAGCACCGCACTGTGGAACGACCTCGCTCCGGCCCCGCGTCCGGCCGGGTGGGGGGCGGCGACGCACGTCGCCGCGGGCCTGTGGCGCATCGCCGATCCCCGGGGCATCGTGGTCGGTCACATCCGCGCGATCGCCGCGGACGGTGGCTGGCGGTACGCCGCCGAACGATTCCACACCGCGTCCGGGAGCTTCCGCCGGCTCGGCGAATTCTGGTCGTCCACTGACGCGCTCGAGTGCCTGCGGTACGCGCGGTGAGCGTCCTGCCGCAGCGCGTCGGGGCGACGCGCCGTTACACGACCGTCGCGAATTCCTCGCGGACGGGGCTGGTGCGCCCACCTCGCACGTCGGCCCACGCCGCATGCAGCACCTCCACGGCCCGTTCGAGCGTGGCCGGGGGTGCCGTGAACGGCACGCGCAGACGCCGGTCGTGTCCGCCTTCGACGGCGAAGCGCGAGCCCGCGGACAGCGCCAACCCGCGTGCGCGCGCGTTCATGACCAGAGGTGTGCTGAGCGGTTCGCCCAGGCCCACCCACAGCGACACCCCGCCGTTGACGTCCGGCACCTCCCACTCCGGCAGCGTCCGGCGCAGCGCCGCCGACAAGGCGTCGCGGCCCGCGCGCAGAAGGTCGCCCCGCTGCCGGGCGATCTCGTCGAGTCGGGGGACGAGTCGCAAGGCGATGGCCTGCTCGATCTCGGGTGTACCGAGGTCGTTCACGGGGCGACCACTCGCCAGACGCCGCACGAGGTCGGGGGCTGCACGGACCCACCCCACGCGCAGCCCGCCCCAGACCGTCTTTCCGAGCGAGGCCACGCGGAGGATGCGCTCGTCGTCGGGGAACGGCGCGGGGCCGGCCTCGCGGTCGATGTCCAACTGCGCGGTCGTCTCATCGAGAACGAGGAGGGTGCCGGCCGACTGCGCCGCCGTGACGAAGGCCGAAACCTCGCCCGGGGTCATCGTGCGGCCCGTCGGATTGTGGAAGTCGGGCATCAGATAGGCGAGCGTCGGCAGCGCCCGAGCGAAGCTCTGGGCCGCGCGCTCGAGGTCCCACCCGCTGACGGAATCGACGGGCACGCCGATCAGCCGGGCGCCGGCGCGGCGGAACGCGTCGGCGGCGTGGGGGTAGGTGGGTGTCTCGAGCATCACCCGGTCGGCGCGCCCGAGCAGCACCGAAGCGATCAGGTGGATGGCGCTCTGCGCGCCGGTCGTGACCAGGATCTGCTCGGGCGAGGTGGGGAGACCGCGTGCGTCGTAATGCTCCGCGATGGCGGCCCGCAAGGCGGAGTCACCCACGACGTCGTATCCGATCCGGGCGACGAGCGCCGGAGCATCCTGTGCGACCTCGGCGATGATCCCGGGCAGACCCGGCCACGCGGCCGGGCTTGCCTGCTGCAGGTCGATGGCGGCCCCATCCCGGTCCTGCACGGCCGGGCTGCTCCTGCGCAGCGGGAGCGTCACACTGCCGCTTCCCCGCAGGCTCTCGATATGGCCGCTTTCACGCAGACTCCGGTAGGCCGCGGCCACGGTGGTGCGGCTGAGCCCGAGCGTCGCCGCGAGCTCGCGCTCCGCGGGAAGGGCCGTCGAGGGGGCGAGGCGGTTGTCGAGGCACAACAGCCTGACGCCGTCCGCGAGAGCCTCATAGGCGGGACCGCTCCCCCGCCACCCTCCGAGTGCGGACGTCAGGGCGCGAGCGGAGATGCGAGAGTCCATGAGGCCACGATACTCCGATTGGCATCCTGCGTAACGTCCAATCTCGTGATTGGCTTTCTCCATGCTGCTTCGGACCTCCCGCCTCTTGATCGGCCTCGTGCTGTACGGCTTCGGCTGCGCCCTGACCGTCGCGGCCGGCCTCGGGGTCGACCCGTGGACCGTGTTCGCTCAGGGTCTCTCGCGTGTCACCGGAGTGGGCATCGGGTGGATCACGAACGTCGTGGGGCTCGCCGTTCTGCTGCTGTGGATTCCCCTCCGCCAGAAGCCCGGCCTCGGCACGATCGCCAACATCCTCCTGGTCGGCACGAGCATGCAGGTCGCCCTCGCGGTGCTCCCCCACCCCGATCAGCTGTGGCTTCAGGCCCTGTTACTGGTCGCGGGCGTCGTCGTCGTCGCGGCGGCATCCGGGCTGTACATCGGAGCCCGGTTCGGACCCGGGCCGCGGGATGGGCTCATGACAGGTCTGAACGGGCGCTTCGGGTGGCCGATCTGGGCCTGTCGACTGCTCGTCGAGGGGTCGGTGCTCATCCTGGGGTGGATCCTCGGCGGCACCGTCGGGGTCGGTACGGTCGTGTTCGCCGTCGGCATCGGACCCCTGGTCCATGTCGCGTTGCGTCTGTTCACCTCCACCCAGCCCACCTCGCGCCCCCGCCGCCTCGCGCGGGCGTGAACAGGCGGGCACAGGCGCATACGTCGAGACCCCCTTTCACGAGAGACACTCCGGCCCACCCCTCGCACCTCGACCGCGGGCTCGCGCTCCCGGACTCCGCAATCGTCGCCGCGACAGGAGAATCACGAACGTTCGCAACCTAAGAGCCGCGCCTCGCCGAGGGATCAGGGCGACCGCGTGCGCGCTCCCGACGATCCGCTGACACGATCGAGAGGAGGCCGTCGAGCCGCCCGGACGGGCGGATGGACGGCCTCCCCGGCGTCAGTGCTCGCGGAACTGCGGGCGGTCGCTCCCGGGCTTGAGGTGGGAGTGAACCGCGTTCTTGGCGATCTCCATCGAGGGGTAGACGCCCAGCGGCTCGGGCTTGCCCGCCATGTGCACGGCGTAGCCTTCGGCATCCTTCTGGATCTTGCCCACGACCCCGTTGGGCCCGTACGCCACCCAGAGTCGCTTGGTCACGGTTTCCGACATGAGTGCTCCTTTGCTCTCGTTGCGCGGGAGAGTACGCCGGGCGCGGTCGGTGCGCCAGGGGCTGGTGCTGGCGGCGTGGCTCGACCGATATCCTGAGGACGACCCCCAGTAGCTCAGTGGATAGAGCAGCGGCCTTCTAATCCGCCGGTCACACGTTCGAATCGTGTCTGGGGGACCGAAGCGATGTCCGATGCCCTCAATAGAATGTGGGGATGGTAAACGCCTCCGAAAACGACCGACTCGTCTGGATCGATTGCGAGATGACGGGACTGGACCTCGCCGTCGACGAGCTGGTCGAGATCGCGGTCGTCATCACCGATTTCGAGCTGAACGTGCTCGACCCCGGATTCCAGATCGTCATCAAGCCCGACGATTCAGCGCTGGCGAATATGGGCGAATTCGTGACCGAGATGCACCGCTCGTCCGGCCTGCTCGACGAGATTCCGAACGGCGTCAGCCTCGCGGACGCCGAGTTCCAGGCGCTCGAGTACATTCAGCGTTTCGCCCCTGTCGAGGGGAAGGCGCCGCTCGCCGGCAACACGATCGGCACCGACCGGATGTTCCTGGCGAAGTACATGCCGCGCGTCGACCGGTGGCTGCACTACCGCAACGTCGACGTCTCGAGCATCAAGGAGCTGTCCCGTCGGTGGTACCCCCGCGCGTACTTTCAGGCGCCCGCCAAGAACGGCGGCCACCGTGCGCTCGCCGATATCCGCGAATCCATCCGCGAACTCGCCTACTACCGCGCCGCGGTGTTCGTCCCGCAGCCCGGCCCCACGAGCGAGGAGGCGAAGGCCGTCTCGACGGCGGCCGTGTCGTCGTTCACCCTCGACGTATGACATAATCGTTCAGTTGTCTGCTGCGGCAGACACATGGTGGCTATAGCTCAGTTGGTAGAGCACCGCGTTGTGGTCGCGGGGGTCGCGGGTTCAAGTCCCGTTAGCCACCCCAACAAATCCCAAGCCGGGCGGGTCGCCCGGCGCCGGTGCCCCCAGCGGGCCTCCGTGTGGCGGCGGGCCGTACGCGACCGGGAGGACTCGGATCCCACGCCGTCGACGCACGGCCCCGGGCATCGTGTCCGTGTCGCGTTCCGCGTGCCACGCCCGATCACGTGGGAACAGACGCGAGACGGGTCGAGGATCATCGGCGGGTCTCGCACCGACCGGGTGAATCAGTGACGTGCTGGCACGGCGCATCGACACCACCCGCCTCAGCGCACGGAAGAGCCGTATCCGGCCGAGTCGTTCGTGTTCCCCCTCCACGACGCTTCCGACACCGCGAGAGACCGCGGACTGGCCACCGCCTCGAGGCCCACCCCGCGCTGACGCCGCCGGAGTTTCCCGGCGGTCACGGGGCACCCGTTCCGTCGTTCCCCCGTCGGGTCACATCACCTGGTCTTCTTGTGCAAGCGCGGCGTGCGCGTGCGAGCAGTAGCCGGCGTGACCGGCCGCGCGCGACGCACGCCGGGTCACGGGGATCTCGCAGCGCGGTTCCGACAGCTCGCCCTGCGATCCGTAAGCACAGAGCACGTGCCTATCGAGCCGGTTCTCCATCCACGCTGATATCCGCCCCAGTGCTGGCTCGTCCTTGAGCAACGCAGTTCCCCCTTCGTCGACGGTCCGTGACGCCCCCCGGCCGGACCGCACCGGTCTCCGAATATAGAGGCCGCCTGCCGCCGCGCAGACAGGGTGTTGGCATACCTCCGAACATCGGCCCGAACGGGGCCGTTCCGGCCGAGACGATCCACAAATGACAACGCGACAGCCGCTGAACGTGACGGGTGGGTGAGGCTCCTCGGTTGGGTGGACAGGGGTACACATTCCGTGACCCCTCGATCGATATAGCCCCGCTGGGCTCTCGCGTTCCCGCCTCGCGACCGCCCGCGCCCGTAGAATCGACGTCGGATGCGGAGGCGCGAGGCCGGTGACGCCGACACGCTCCACACACCCCCAGGAGGACCGCGTGCACGACGTCGATGACACGTACGCGCGAAGCGGTGTGAGCTCGCCGGCCCGGGCAGAGGCGGTTCGATGCGAGCCGACGGCGGATCAGGAGACGTCGGTCTTGTCGGCCTCCGGCGGGTCGCCGGCGGATGCCCCAGCTCATGGCCCCCTCGCGTTGGACGCCGACGCCTTCGAGCGTCTCGTCATCGACGAGCTCGATCGCCTCCCCGACGACATGATCGACGGGCTCGACAACGTCGTCTTCGTCGTCGAAGACCGCCCGGAAGACGGCTCGCTCGACCTGCTGGGCCTCTACGACGGCTGGGCCCTCACCGAACGCGATCGATACGGCGTCGGCGAACTGCCGGATCGGATCATCGTGTATCGCGAGCCGCATCTCGCCGCCTGCGCCGACGAAGACGAACTGCGCGACGAGATCCACACGACGTTGGTTCACGAGATCGCCCACTTCTACGGCATCGACGACGAACGTCTGCACGAACTCGGGTGGGCATGATGGCCGGGCTCGCCGCGCCGGAGGTCGACTCCGATATCGAGCACGACCTGTCGCGACAATCCCCGTCGTCGTGGCAGACCGTCGTCTGGAACGATCCCGTCAACCTGATGAGCTACGTGACGCATGTCTTCCGCACCTACTTCGGTTTCGATGCCGCAACCGCCCACCGCCTGATGCTCGCCGTACACCACGACGGTCACGCCGTGGTCGCCCGCGGGCCGCGCGAGGTGATGGAAGCCCACACCCTGGCCATGCACGACTTCGGTCTGTGGGCCACCGTCCGGAAGGAGCCCTCGTGAGCGAGCGGATCGTCGTTCTCGAGATCAGCGGGCTCGAGGCCCTGCACCTGGCCGGGATCGTCGGCCAATTCCGCGATCTGCTCACGGACACGCGAGCGGGAGACGATCCGGCCGTCTCCCGCCTCTCGCCTGACGCCTACCCGGACGACGCGGCCGCGAGTCGAGAGTTCCGACGCCTCACCGGGGACGACCTTCTCGACCGCCGAGGACAGGATGCCGAGACGGTGCTGCGAACGCTCGGCATCGACGGCGCGGACCTCGGCGAGGGCAGCGATCCCGATGCCACCATCGCCGTTGCACTCGGAGAGGGCGAGGCGTTGGCCTGGATGCGGACCCTCGCGGCGGTCCGTCTCGTTCTCGCCACCCGGCTCGGCATCCGGACGGAGGACGATCATCAGCCCGACGACCCGCGGTTCGGTCTCTACGACTGGATCGGTTACCGCCTCGACGGGTTGATGACCGCGCTCGACCGTCCCTGACGCCGGCTCATCCGGGCGGCGTCAGGGGATGCGCACCACGACCGACGCGAGGGCGACGGGGCCATGCGCCGCGATGTGCGCGTCCTCCTGGCGTGCCCACCGGTCCCAATGCGGCCGGTAGGTGTCCCCATCGCGGTCGAGTGCCCGGACTCGGCGCGAATCGCGCGGCGAGTCGACCCAGACCGCGACATCCGCCAGCCGTGCCACCTCCGGGGTGAGCAGTCCCGCCCCCTCGACCACCAGAGGCAGCGACGGGTCCACGGAGTGGGCCTCGGCGCGCGCGTCCGCCTCCCAGTCCCAGCGCTGCCAGACGCCGATCAGGCCGCGGGCGTGCGGGCGCAGGATGGATTCCCTCGCGTACACCACCCCGTCCGCGAGGCCGTCCCAGCCCGGGTACACGTCATCCAGCGCGACGAGCTGCACACGACCGTTCCCGGGCCACCCAGCCACCAGGCGACGTGCGAGGGAGCTCTTCCCTGCTCCGCTGCGGCCGTCGATCACGACGACGGGGTTGGGTGCCCCGACCGCGACGATGCGCGCCGACACCGCAGCCAGGGCTGCGGCGAGGGCGTCGTCGACCGGGTCCGCGTTACTTCTTGAGGGCGCGGATGACACGGCTGAGGGCGCGACCGGCGACCCAGACGAACGGGATGCCGACGGCCAGCAGCGACACGAGGTTCGGGTCGAAGCGCAGATCGTCGCCACGGCGGATGTAAGCGCCGAGTGGCAGCGTGTAGCCCCCGCCACCGCCGCCGCCATTACCCTGCTCGTCGGATCCGCCGCCGTAACCGGCCCAGACGAGAGCGACGGGCACGATGCGCACGCCGTCGACGTCCTGCTGCTCGCCATAGGCGGCGGTGACGCCGAAGCTGGTGGACTGCTTGCCGAGTTCCAGTGCGATGTTGGGCATGTCCCCACCGTAGCCCTCCGGCCACGGAGCCGCAGGGTGTTGCGCGGGCACGGCTGCACGTGCCACGACGGCATCGGCCGCGGATGCGGGCGCGTGATGGTGCAGCTGCGGTCGAGCTGTCCTCCCGCGGGCGTCGCCGGCGCGGACGCACGTGGCATCTCGACACAGCCCCGGAGGCGAGCAGCGCGGCGGCCGGTCAGTGGTCGTACGACGGGCGCGGATTGGTCGGCAGCGCTCCCCCGCCCCGCGACGGGCCCAGCAGCGAGCCTCGGGTGACCGCCCCGCGACCGAACCGCTCGGCAGCGCCGTCGAGCGCGCCCTCGACCCGTCGCCACTCGGCGTCGTCGTCCCACAGCGTGGCCGCCATCGCAGCCGGCCGCAGCTTCTCTCCGCGCACGCCCACGAGCCGCACGGGCCTGGCGTCTGTCGATGGAGTCGAACAGCTCGATCGCCGCGTCACCGATGCGCTGTCCGACGGACGTCGGCTCTCTCAGCGTGCGCGAGCGGCTCAGCGTGGTGAAGTCGGAGAAGCGCACCTTGATCGAGATGGTGGACGCCTCGTACTGCTGGCGACGCAGGCGCGCGCCGACGCGGTCGGCCAGCCGCCGCAGCTCGACGTGGAGCGTCGGCGTGTCGGAGATGTCCGTGTGGAAGGTCTCTTCGTGCCCGACGCTCTTCTCTGACCGCCCCGTATGCACCTCGCGGGCGTCGATGCCGCGCGAAAGATGCCAGATGCGCTCCCCCATCGCCGTGCCCAGCACCTGGTCGAGGGCGTGACGCGGGGTGTCGAGGATGTCGGACACGAGACGAATCCCCCGTGCCTCGAGCGCCTCCGCGGCTTTCGGGCCCACGCCCCACAACGCCCGAACGGACCGCGGCCGGAGGAACGCCTCGGTATCGGCCGCCGCCACGACCAGCAGTCCGTCGGGCTTCGAGATGGTGGACGCCATCTTCGCGACGTGCTTGGTCGCCGCCACTCCGATGCTGCAAGTCAATCCCGTCTCGGCCTTGACCCGCGCGCGCAGGTCGCGGGCGATGGTGCCGGGGCTCCCCCACAGGCGCCGCGCGCCGCGGACGTCGAGGAAGGCTTCGTCGATCGAGAGCGGCTCGACCAGCGGCGTGACGCCGTGGAAGATCGCCATGACCTGCTGCGACATTTCGGTGTACCGACTGTACGGCGGGTTGACGACGATCGCCGTCGGACACAGGCGCAACGCGATCGACACCGGCATGGCCGACTTCACGCCGTAGCGCCGCGCCTCGTACGACGCGCTCGAGACCACACCGCGGCCCTGGGATCCGCCGATGATCAACGGCTTGCCGGCGAGCGACGGGTCGTCGAGCACAGCCACCGAGGCGAAGAAGGCGTCCATGTCGACGTGGAGGATCCCGGTGCCCGTGTCGTCGGCGTCGGCGCGCGAGACGATGCGCCCCGTACCGTCACCGCGTCCCATGGCATCCATTCTTCCAGCGACCTCCGACATCGGGCCGGTGGATGCCGCTCGCGCAGACGCACGCACACCGATCTGCACGATCTCGGAGGTGGACGCACCTGGGCGACCGGGACTGTGCAGATCACTGAGGTTGCGCAGACCAGGAGGGACTCCGCGCGCGCCCGAGCCGAACGCATCGCCCCGGGATACGGCGGACGAACGACGGATGCCACGACCCGAGCCGCAGCAGGCGGCCAGGTCGTGGCATCCGGTGTCGCTTACTGGGCGGCGGCGCGCTCCAGCACGAGCTCTCGCACGCGCGCGGCGTCCGCCTGACCCTTCATCGCCTTCATGACGGCGCCGATCACGGCTCCGGCGGCCTGCACCTTGCCGTCACGGATCTTCGCGAGCACGTCGGGCTGTGCGGCGAGGGCCGTATCGATCGCGGCGATGAGCGCACCGTCGTCGGAGACGACCGCGAGACCGCGGGCGTCGACGACCTCCTGCGGGGTGCCCTCGCCGGCGATGACACCCTCGAGCACCTGGCGCGCGAGCTTGTCGGTGAGGGTTCCGGCGTCGACGAGCTGCTGCAGGGCCGCGACGTTCTGCGGAGACACGAGGTCTTCGGCGTCGCGCTCCTGGGCGTTGGCCACACGGGTGATCTCACCCGTCCACCACTTGCGAGCAGCGGCCGGAGCGGCGCCCGCGGCGATCGTCTCGGCGACGGCGTCCAGCAGACCGCCGTTGGCGACGTCCTGGAACTCCAGATCGGTGAAGCCCCACTCGGCCTTGAGACGACGGCGACGAGCGGCAGGCTGCTCGGGAAGCGCCGCACGCAGCTCCTCGATCAGCTCGGGCGCGGGGACGACCGGCAGCAGGTCGGGCTCCGGGAAGTAGCGGTAGTCGTCGGCATCCGACTTCGGGCGACCCGGGGAGGTGCGCCCGGTGTCCTCGTGCCAGTGACGGGTCTCCTGGGTGATGGTGCCACCCTTCGCGAGGATCGCCGCCTGCCGCTGGATCTCGTACCGCACGGCGCGCTCGACCGAGCGCATCGAGTTGACGTTCTTCGTCTCGGTGCGGGTGCCGAGCTTCTCCTGGCCGCGCGGGCGCAACGACACGTTCGCGTCGCAGCGCAGGTTGCCGCGCTCGAGCTTCGCCTCGGAGATGCCGAGGGCCCGGACGATGTCGCGGATCGTGGCGACGTAGGCCTTGGCCAGATCGGGAGCCGAGTGCTCCGCGCCGAAGATCGGCTTGGTGACGATCTCGACCAGGGGCACGCCCGCACGGTTGTAGTCGACCAGCGAGTACTCCGCGCCCTGGATGCGGCCCGTGGAGCCGCCCATGTGGGTGAGCTTGCCGGCATCCTCTTCCATGTGCGCGCGCTCGATGGGGACCGTGACGATCGTCCCGTCGGCGAGTTCGACCTCGACCGAGCCCTCGAAGGCGATCGGCTCGTCATACTGCGAGATCTGATAGTTCTTGCCCAGGTCGGGGTAGAAGTAGTTCTTCCGTGCGAACCTGCTGGATGCCGCGATCGAGCAGCCGAGGGCGAGGCCCAGGCTGATCGACGAGCGGATCGCCTCGGCGTTCACAACCGGGAGCGCGCCGGGCAGACCCATGTCGACCGGGGCAACGAGCGTGTTCGGCTCGGCGCCGTGGTTCGCGTCGTTGGCGGGGTTGGGCGCGGAGGAGAACATCTTCGTCGCGGTGTTCAGCTCGACGTGCACCTCGAAACCGAGGACCGGCTCGAACATCTCGAGCGCCTCGTCGAAGTCCATGAGTGCGTCTTTCGCCATCAGAGCGACGCTCCGTTCGTGAGAGAGGGGGCCTTGTCGAGCAGGGGGCCGCCCCACTGGTCGACGAGCACGGCCTCCAGGGCCGCGCCGACGCGGTACAGACGCGCGTCTTCACGGGCGGGGGCGAGGAACTGGATGCCGACGGGCAGGCCGTCTTCGTCCGCGAGACCGCTCGGGATCGAGATGCCCGGGACACCGGCGAGGTTCGCGGGGATCGTGGTGATGTCGTTGAGGTACATCTGCAGCGGGTCGTCGATCTTCTCCCCCAGGCGGAACGCCGTGGTGGGCGCCGAGGGGGTCGCGATGACGTCGACCTGCGCGAACGCGGCGTCGAAGTCCTGCTGGATGAGCGTGCGGACCTTCTGCGCGCTGCCGTAGTACGCGTCGTAGTACCCGGCCGACAGGGCGTAGGTTCCCAGGATGATGCGGCGCTTGACCTCGGGGCCGAACCCGGCGTCGCGCGTGGTCGCCATGACGTTCTCGACCGTGGGGGTGCCCTGCGGCGTCACACGGAGGCCGAAGCGCACCGAGTCGAACTTCGCCAGGTTGCTCGACGCCTCGGCGGGGAGGATGAGGTAGTAGGCGGCGACGCCGTACTCGAAGTGCGGGGCGCTGATCTCGACGATCTCCGCGCCCTGCTCCTCCATGGCGGCGAGAGCCGCGCGGAACGAGGCGGTGACGCCCGACTGGAAGCCGGTGCCGTCGAGCTCGCGCACGACGCCCACCTTCAGGCCCTTCAGCACGCGACCGGTCGCGCCCTCGCGGGCAGCGGCGGCGAACGACGGCCAGGCGTCGGTCAGCGATGTCGAGTCGTTGACGTCGTGGCCGCCGATGACGTCGTGCAGCAGCCCCGCGTCGAGCACGGTGCGGGTGACCGGGCCGACCTGATCCAGGCTGGACGCCAGGGCGATCGCGCCGTAGCGACTCACCCCGCCGTAGGTGGGCTTGACGCCGACCGTGCCCGTGACGTGCGCGGGCTGCCGGATCGACCCGCCGGTGTCGGAGCCGAGAGCCAGCGGCGCTTCGAACGCCGCCACGGCGGCGGCCGAACCGCCGCCCGAGCCGCCGGGGATGCGGTCCAGATCCCAGGGATTGCGCGTGGGGCCGTACGCCGAGAACTCGGTGGAGGAGCCCATGGCGAACTCGTCCATGTTCGTCTTGCCGAGCGGCACCAGTCCCGCGGCGCGCGAGCGCGCGACGACCGTGGCGTCGTAGGGCGACATGTACCCCTCGAGGATCTTCGATCCGCTGGTGGAGGGCATGTCGGTGGTGACGAGCACGTCCTTCACCGCGAGCGGGACGCCGGCGAGTTCGTGCAGCTGCTCACCGGCCGCACGACGGCGGTCGATGTCGGCGGCGGCCTCGAGGGCGTGGTCGCTGACGTGGAGGAAGGCGTGCACGTCACCGTCGACGGCGGCGATGCGGTCGAGGTGCGCCTGCGTCGCCTCGACGCTCGACACCTCGTTCTTCGCCAGCGCGGCGGCGAGGTCGGCGGCGCTCAGGCGGGTGAGATCGGTCACTGTTCCTCCCCCAGGATCGCGGTCACGCGGAATCGGCCGTCGGCCTGATCGGGTGCGTTCTGCAGCACCTGCTCTCGGGTGAGTTGCGGCTGCACGACATCGGGACGGAAGACGTTCTCGAGCGGGATCGGGTGGCTCGTGGCCACGACGTCGGGGGTCGCCACCTCGGACACCTTCGCGATGTTGTCGACGATGGCATCCAACTGGCCGGTGAGGCTCTGGACCTCCTCGTCGCTCAACTGGATCCGGGCGAGCACACCGAGATGGCGCACGAGATCGGGAGTGATTTCAGACACCATCCGATTCTAGTTCGCGCGTCGTGGACGCCTCGGACGGGACGGGGGTGCACGAGCGTGCGGAGGGCTGTGGACAAGCCCTCCGGTGCCAGAACTCCACGCCGTAGGCTGGCCGGGTGACGAGCTTCGATCCGCCGCGACCCTGGACCTCGAGCTACGCCGCGGGGGTGCCCGATGACCTGCCACCGCAGAGCGGTTCGCTCATCGACATCGTCGACGCCTCCGTGCGCGACTACCCGAACGCCCCGGCCCTGCAGTTCTTCGGACGCGAGACGACGTATACCGAACTGTCCGGCCAGATCGCGCGCGCGGCCGCTTTCCTGCAGGCGCACGGGGTGCGGGCGGGCGATCCCGTCGCGATCGTGCTGCCCAACTGCCCCCAGCACATCGTGGCCTTCTACGCGGTGCTCCGGCTCGGGGCCGTGGTCGTCGAGCACAATCCGCTCTACACCCCGCGAGAGCTGCGAAAGCAGTTCGAAGACCACGGAGCGAAGCACGCGATCGTCTGGAGCAAGGTCGTGGCGAGCGTGCAGGAGTTCCCCGCCGACCTCCGCGTCGACACCCTCGTATCCGTCGACGTCACCACGGCGATGCCATGGGCGACGCGACTCGCGCTCCGTCTTCCGGTGGCGAAGGCGCGGGAGTCCCGGGCGGCGCTGCACGCCAAGACGAGAGGCGCGACCGCCTGGATCGACATCGTCCGTCACCCGCCCCTCGCGCCGTCGCACCCTCGGCCGGCGGCGGGAGACCTCGCCATCATCCAGTACACGAGCGGGACGACGGGCACTCCCAAGGGTGCGATGCTCACGCACGCCAACCTTCTCGCCAACGCGGCCCAAGCGCGGGCGTGGGTCCCCCAGATCGTCCGCGGCGAGGGGTGCGTGGTGTATGCGGTGCTGCCGATGTTCCATGCGTACGGCCTCACGCTGTGTCTGACGTTCGCGATGTCGATGGGCGCGCGCCTGGTGCTCTTCCCCAAGTTCGACCCCGACCTCGTGCTCGCGGTGACGAAGAAGCACCCCGCGACCTTCCTGCCGCTCGTTCCGCCCATCGCCGACCGTCTGCTGACGGCCGCGCAGGAGAAGGGCGTGTCGCTGGCGGGCACCCGGGTGGCCATCTCCGGCGCCATGGCTCTGCCCCATGATCTCGTCGTGCCGTTCGAGGAGGCCACGGGCGGCTACCTCGTCGAGGGGTACGGCCTGAGCGAATGCTCTCCGGTCCTGATGGCGAACCCGGTGGCCGACAACCGCGTCGCCGGAACGGTCGGTCTGCCGCTCCCGGGTACGGAATGCCGCGTCGTCGACCCTGATGACCCGGTGAAAGACGTGGAACGCGGCGAGTTGCTCGTCCGGGGCCCGCAGGTGTTCCGCGGGTACTACGGCAAGCCGGAGGAGACGGCGGCCGTCTTCGTGGACGACTGGTTCCGCACCGGTGACATCGTCACGATCGACGACGCCGGCTTCGTGCGCATCGTCGACCGCATCAAAGAACTCATCATCACCGGCGGCTTCAATGTCGCTCCCACCGAAGTCGAGAGCGTGCTGCGCCAGCATCCGTCCGTCGTCGACGTGGCTGTCGTCGGCCTGCCCAGTGAGCACTCGGGTGAGGAGGTCGTGGCGGCGGTCGTGCCGACCGACCCCGACACGTTCGATGCCGAGGCTGTGCGGGCGTACTCGCGCGGCATCCTGACGCCGTACAAAGTGCCGAAGCATCTCGTGGTGGTCGATGATCTCCCACGCTCGCTCATCGGAAAGGTGCTGCGGCGTCAGGTGCGCGACCGGTTGCTGTCCGAGTGAAGCGGAGTCGGCAGGGCACCCCCGGACGATCCGGCCGTCTCGGTACGGTGAGGTGACCGGGCGCCCTGCGCCTCGACCAGACCTGGGGGAACTCATGATCATCACACGCGCGCCGTTCGCGCTCATCGCCGCCTCGACCCTGCTGCTGCTCGCGGGGTGTTCCGGCGGCGACACGACGTCGACGGAGGTCGAGCCCGCGGAGTCCATCGCAGCGACGTCGGCTGCGTCGACGCCCGCCTCCCCCGAGACCGAGACGGGGCAGTCGAAGGCCGACGCCTGCCAGGTCATCATCGCCTCCTTCAGCGACGTCGTGTCGACCAGCCAGGCGATGGACCCCACGGACCCGCAGGGCAATCTGGCGAAATTCAAGGAGCTCACCGACAAGGTGCAGGGCGACTTCGCGCAGATCACTCACGCGGACATCGCGCCCGCCGCGCAGAAGGCCAGCGCCCAGCTCGACGAGTACGCCGCGTTCCTCGAGGCCGTGGCGGCCGATCCGGGAAGGGCCGGCGAGCTCGGCACGCAGGTCATGGCCCTTCAGCAGAGTTTCACCGAGGCCGGAACAGCCTGCGAGGGCTGAGAGCGAGGAGGGGCGAGGCGGAAAGCCCCGCCCCTCCTCTCGTCGTCGGGCATCTACCGCTCTGCGCTCCCCGCCGGCAAGCGCGCGTCGGTCTGGTGTGGGGCGGAAAACAACCCGCTCTGGTGCAGTCGAGCACCTGCCGCTCTGCGTTGCCTGCCGGAGAGCGAGCATCGGTCTGGTGTGGGGCGGAAGACGCCCCACCCTCGTGCCGTCGAGCGCCTGCCGCTCTGCGGGGCAGCGAGCGTCGGCTCGGCGCGAGGCGCTGAGCGGGCACTTCGTCGTCCCGCCGCGGCGCGGCACCGGCCGCCTGCCGGGCGGCGTCGGCCAGGCACACCGCGGTCGCGTCGAGGTCAGTCCGTTCCGGTGCGTTCGGCGTTGTCACCGGTCCCGCCGCTCACCGCAGCGGCGAGGGCCTCCGGCCCCTGCTCGACGAGGATGCGGAACTGCGCGGCATCCAGGATCCGCAGACCCAGCTCTTCGGCCTTGGCGAGCTTCGAGCCGGCTCCCGGGCCCGCCGCGACGAAATCGGTCTTCTTGGACACGCTCGAGGCCGCCTTGCCACCCGCGGCGATGATGGCCTCCTGCGCACCCTCGCGCGTGTAGCCCTCCAGCGAACCGGTCGCGACGACCGTGAGACCAGCGAGCACACCACCGGCTGCGGCGGCGGCTCCGGGCCCCGGGTGGCCCGGGATGGCGAACCGCACCCCCGCCGCCTGCCAGCGCTCGACGATCTCGCGATGCCAGTCGACTTCGAACCAGTCGGTCACGGCGTCGGCGATGATGCCGCCCACGCCCTCGACCGCCGCGAGCTCGTCGCGTGAGGCGGAGCGGATGGCATCGAGCGAACCGAACCACTGTGCGAGTGCGCGTGCGGCGACGGGTCCCACGTGACGGATGTTGAGCGAGACGAGCAGACGCCAGAGATCCTTGGTCTTGGCCTTCTCGAGCTCGGCGACCAGTTTCGTCGCCTGCTCCGACGGGCGCACCTCGCGGTGATCCTTCCGGATGCCGCGGCGCCGCCGCTCGGCGGGATCGAGGTCTTCACTGCCGGGCGGGTACGACGCGGGCCCGAGCTTCTGGAAAGGAGCGCGTCGCACGAGCTCGCCCGTGTCGGGATCGACCTTTCGCTCACCCGTCTCGGAGTCGCGGACGACGACCTCGATCGGCACCAGCTCCTCGATGGTGAGATCGAACAACCCCGCCTCGGTGTCGAGAGGCGGCCGCTCGGGCACCTCCGGCTGCGTCAGAGCCGCCGCCGTCACTTCGCCCAGCGCTTCGATGTCGAGCGCGCCACGGGAGCCGATGTGCTCGACCCGGCCGCGCACCTGCGCCGGGCAGGACCGCGCGTTCGGACAGCGCAGATCGATGTCGCCCTCCTTGGCCGGGCGGAGCGGGGTCCCGCACTCGGGACAGTCGGCGGGCATGACGAACGCGCGCTCCGTGCCGTCTCGGAGCTCCACCACCGGGCCGAGCACCTCGGGGATGACGTCGCCGGCTTTGCGCAGGACGACCGTGTCGCCGATGAGCACGCCCTTGACCTTCACGACGTCTTGATTGTGGAGCGTCGCCTGACGCACGACACTGCCTGCGACCTTCGCCGGTTCCATCACCGCGAACGGCGTCGCACGGCCGGTGCGTCCGACCGAGACGACGATGTCGAGGAGCTTCGTGTTGACCTGCTCGGGCGGGTACTTGTAGGCGATCGCCCAGCGCGGCGCTCGGCTGGTCGCGCCGAGTTCGTCGTGCAGCGCGAGTTCGTCGACTTTGACGACGACGCCGTCGATCTCGTGCTCGACGTCGTGGCGGTGCTCGCCGTGGTGCGCGACGAAGGCCAGGACCCCGTCGATCGTCGACTCCACCCGGCTGTAGGGCGATGTCGGCAGGCCCCACGACGACAAGAGGTCGTAGATCTCGCTCTGCGCTGCGACGGGCGGATCGGGCCAGGCGCCGATCCCGTGCACGTACAGAGCAAGGGAGGCGATGCGCGCGAGCCCGGCCTCGAGTTCGAGACCCGACTTCTTCTCGATCTGCTGTCGCAGCCCGCCGCTGGCGGCATTGCGCGGGTTGGCGAACGCCGGGAACCGCCGCGCGGCGGCGATCTCGGCCTTGTCTTCGTCGAACGCGCGTCCGCCCCGGCGACCCGCCGCGCGCTCGCGCGCCTCGGCAACCGCGCGATCGCGGTACTCCCCCTGCAGCCGGTTCAGCTTCTCGAACGCCGCGACCGGGATGAACACCTCGCCGCGCACCTCGACGAGGGCCGGGTGCCCCTCGCCCGACAGCTCGCGCGGCACGCCCGCCACGCGCAGTGCGTTCTCGGTGACAATCTCGCCGACCCGGCCGTCACCGCGGGTGGCGGCGGAGGTGAGGACGCCGTTCTCGTATCGCAGGCTGATCGCCAACCCGTCGATCTTCAGCTCGCTGAGCCAGTGCACCTTCCTCCCGGACGCGGCCTCGGTCTTGACGGCCCAGTCGCGCAGCTCGTCGGGCGAGAAGACGTTGTCGAGGCTGAGCATGCGCTCGGCATGCTCGATGGTGGCGAGGTCTGTCACCTCGGCGGCACCGACCGACAGCGTCGGGCTGTCCTGCCCCTGGAGCTCGGGGAAGAGACGTTCGAGCGCTTCGAGCCGGTGCATCCACCCGTCGTACGTCGCATCGTCGACGAGCTCGGCATCCCGCCCGTAGTAGGCCTCGCGCGCGTCGACGATGCGCTGCGTGAGATCGGCCGCCTCGACGCGCGCGTCGTCGAGGGAGAGGTCGGGAAGCTGGTCGTGCTCGGTCACCGCTCCAGCTTAAAGAGGGCCTCCGACATCGCCGGAGACCCTTGCCCCCGCACGGCGAAGGCGGAACGACGAGGAGATCGTCCGTGACGAACGGACCGGATGCCGGGCGCCTACCGCGCCGACCCACGGGCAGCGCAGCGGGTGGCGCGGCCAGGCTCCGGCGTGGGGTTCGCCCGTTCGAGACCCGCTCAGGCCTCGACCGGCACGGCCGACACGGTCCGGTCGATCGTGAACTGGCCGATCACGCGCGTGCCGTCGTAGAGCACGGCCGTCTGGCCGGGTGCGACGCCGTCGAAGGGCACATCGGGCCGCACGGTCAGGACGCCGTCGCGCAACGACGCGCGTGCCGGCACCGGCTCGGCGTGTGCACGGATCTGCACGTCGCAGCCGAACTCCGCCTCCGACGGCGCACGACCGGCCCAGGTGAAGCGCTCCCCGGCGATCTCGGCGCAGGCGAGCGCCTCTTTCGGTCCGACCACGACGGTGTTGCTGACGGGTCGCACCTCCAGGACGAAGCGGGGCTTGCCGTCGGCTGCCGGCACACCGAGCTGCAGCCCGCGCCGTTGTCCCACCGTGAAGGCGTGCGCCCCCTCGTGCGACCCGATCACCGCTCCCGCGCGGTCGAGAATGTCGCCGCGTTCGGCACCCACCTTGCCGGCCAGCCATCCCCGGGTGTCGCCGTCGGGGATGAAGCAGATGTCGTGGCTGTCCGGCTTCTGCGCGACCGACAGACCCCGCGACTCGGCTTCGGCGCGCACCAGCGCCTTCGACGGCGTCGCGCCGAGGGGGAAGTAGGTGTGCGCGAGCTGCTCCTGGGTGAGGACGCCCAGCACGTACGACTGGTCCTTGGCGTTGTCGGAGGCGCGGTGCAGTTCGCGCCCGTCGGGCGTGTCGACCAGGGTGGCGTAATGACCGGTGCAGACCGCGTCGAAACCGAGTTCGAGAGCCCTCTCCAGGAGAGCGGCGAACTTGATCTTCTCGTTGCACCGCATGCACGGGTTCGGGGTGCGCCCGGCGCGGTACTCGGCGACGAAGTCGTCGATCACGTCGTCGCGGAACCGCTCCGAGAAGTCCCACACATAGAAGGGCATTCCGAGCTTGTCGGCCGCGCGGCGCGCATCCATCGCATCCTCGATGGTGCAGCACCCGCGGCTGCCCGCGCGTAACGTCCCGCCGGCGCGCGAGAGCGCCAGATGCACGCCGACGACGTCGTGCCCCGCCTCGACGGCGCGGGCCGCCGCCACCGCGGAGTCGACGCCACCGCTCATCGCCGCCAGAACTCGCATCGCTCCAGTCTACGAACGTGTCGCTGAACGGGCACCGGATGCCACGGCCCGGGCGTACGCCTCGGGGAGGCGCGCCAGCACGGCGTCGACATCCGCCGCGGTCGAGGTCCAGCCGAGGGTGAACCGGAGAACCGAGCGGGCCGCGCGGTCGTCGAGGCCGAGCGCGAGGACGACGTGCGACGGCTCGGCGACCCCGGCCTGGCATGCGGATCCGGTGGAGACGGCGATGCCCGTCATGTCGAGCAGGAACAGCAGGGTCTCGCCCGCGGCATCCGGGAACAGCACGTGCGCGTTGCCGGGGAGACGTTCGACGGGGTCGCCGAGCAGGCGCGCTGCGGGCACCGAGGAACGGATGCCGTCGATCAGGCGATCGCGCAGCGCGCTCACCCGCGCGGTTTCGGCGACGCGCTCCGCCTCGGCCGCGCGTGCCGCAGCGGCGAACGCCGCAGCACCCGCGACGTCCTGCGTGCCGGCCCGCAGACCACGCTGCTGGCCGCCCCCGTGGACGAGCGGCGTCACGCGCGCGTGCCGCGAGACGACCGCCGCCCCGACTCCCACGGGACCTCCGACCTTGTGCGCCGACACCGACATCGCGGCCAGGCCCCCGGGGTCCCTTCCCGGACCCCGCCACGCGGAGAAGTCCACGGCGACCTGTCCGAGCGCCGAGACGGCATCCAGGTGCAGGGGCACGCCGGCACCGGATGCCGCAGCGGCCAGGGCCGCGGCATCCTGAAGCGTCCCCACCTCGTTGTTGGCCACCAGCGCCGTCGCGACGGCCGCTCTGGGCAGGGCGGAGGAGAAGGCGTCGAGATCGATGCGGCCGAGGTCGTCGAGGGGCACCGTGCGAACGGTCGCCCGCTCCGCCGCGGCGAGCCACCCCACCACGTCGAGGGTGGCGTGATGTTCGCCGTCGGGGAGCACCACGGCATCCGTCCCCTCCGGTCGCGACCACCACAGGCCCTTCAGCGCGAGGTTGGCGGCCTCCGTGCCGCCGGAGGTGAAGACGATCTCGATGGCCTGGCACCCGAGCACCTCGGCCAACTGTTCCCGGGCATCCTCGAGCAGCCGGCGGGCCGACTGACCGGCCCCGTGGATCGACGAGGGATTGCCCAGCACCTCATGCGCCGACAGCCAGGCGTCGCGCGCTTCTGCGCGCAGAGGCGTCGTTGCTGCGTGATCGAGGTAGACCTGCACCCTGTGCCCCCGTCTTCCACTGTCCGCCGTCTTCACTACCCTAAGACGCATGGTCCGCCCCGAGACTGCCGTCGCAGCCCGCCCCGCCCTGCTGAGCCCCGCGCTCGACGACCTGGGCGTGCGCCTGGGCCCCGAGGGCGGGACGCTCCGCGTCTGGTCCGGCTCCGCCGATGCGATGCAGCTGCTCATCTTCGACGACGTCGACCTCGACTGGGCCACCGACACGATTCCCCTCGTCCCGGTCGGCGGCGGCGTGTTCGAGGTGACCACTCCCCTCCTGCGTCCCGGCGCGTGCTACGCGATCCGCGTCGGCGGCCCCCATGGTGCCGGGCACACCTTCAATCCGCAGTCACTCCTCATCGAGCCGTACTCGCGCGGTCTCGTCTCCGGGAGCTTCGGCGATTGGCGCTCGGTCGTCGTCGACGGCTCCTTCGATTGGGGCGGTTCGACCAAGCCGCGCGTGCCGATGGATCGCACCGTGATCTACGAGGGTCACGTGAAGGGCCTGACCAAGCGGCATCCGTTCGTGCCGCCGGCCCTGCACGGCACGTACGCGGGCCTCGCGCACCCGGCCATGATCGAGCACCTGCTCTCACTCGGGGTCACCACCGTCGAACTGCTGCCGGTGCATGCCTTCGCCACCGAACCGCGACTGCTGCACCTCGGTCTGACCAACTACTGGGGCTACAACTCTCTCAACTTCTTCACCCCGCACGCGCCGTACGCGACGGCCGCCAATCGCGCCGCGGGGCCGGAGGCGGTGCTGCGGGAGTTCAAGGGCATGGTCAAGCTCCTGCACGAGGCCGGGCTCGAGGTCGTCCTCGACGTCGTCTACAACCACACGGCCGAAGAGGGCATCGGCGGTCCCCGGTCGAGCTTCCGCGGTATCGACAATCGCGCCTACTACCGTCAGACGGCCGAGGGCGTCTACATCGATGAGACGGGGTGCGGCAACGCAGTGAACACGTCGACGGATGCCGCGGCCCGCCTCGTGCTCGACTCGCTGCGCTACTGGACCAACGAGGTGCAGGTCGACGGGTTCCGCTTCGATCTCGCCGTCACGCTCGGACGCGACGAACGTCACTCCTTCACCCCCGACCATCCCCTCCTCACGGCCATCCGCGACGACGACGCACTGGCGGGGACGAAGCTCATCGCCGAACCCTGGGACGTCGGCATGGGCGGCTGGCAGACCGGCAACTTCGGTGACGGCTGGATCGAGTGGAACGACCGCTACCGCGACCGCGTGCGCAACTTCTGGCTGAGCGACATCGACTACGCCCGACGTGCCGACACCGCGCCCGTGGGCATCGGCGGGTTGGCCACGCGCCTCGCGGGTTCCTCGAACACCTTCAGCGAGGAGCGCGGACCGCTCGCGAGCGTCAACTTCGTCACGGCCCACGACGGGTTCACGCTGAACGACCTCGTCTCCTACGACGTCAAGCACAATCTCGGCAACGGAGAGCAGAACCGCGACGGCGCCGACACCAACCGCTCGTTCAACCACGGTGCCGAGGGACCGACCGACGAGGAACGGGTGCTGGCCACCCGCCGCAAGGCGATGCGCAACCTCATGGGCACGCTGCTGCTGTCCGCGGGAGTGCCGATGATCACCGCCGGCGACGAGATGGGCCGCACCCAGCGAGGGAACAACAACGCCTACTGTCACGACTCCGCCCTCACCTGGCTGTCGTGGGACCTCGCGCCCTGGCAGCGCGACCTGTTCGCCCATACCCAGCGGCTGCTCCAGGTGCGGCGCGAGAATCCCGCCCTGCGCCCGAAGAAGTTCGCCCGGCTCGGGGAGCGCATCCCCTCGGCGTCCGTCATGGACTGGTTCGACGAGAACGGCCGGACCAT
This sequence comes from Microbacterium proteolyticum, assembly GCF_030818075.1. NCBI lineage: Bacteria > Bacillati > Actinomycetota > Actinomycetes > Micrococcales > Microbacteriaceae > Microbacterium > Microbacterium proteolyticum. The sequence continues at coordinate 2,693,169 of NZ_JAUSZZ010000001.1, forward strand.
GTCGAGCGAACGCTGGAACGACCCCGCTCACCGCACCCTGCAGTATCTGGCGACCTCGACCCCCGAGCACGAGGAGCCCAACCGGGTGCTGCTGGTCATCCACGGCACGGAGGCCCCCACCGACATCGTGCTCCCCGACATCGAGGATGCCGTGTTCGTCGAGCTGTGGTCGAGCGCCGACGAGACGCCGTCCCCGACGTGCACGACGTTCGAACCCGGGGATGTCGTCGCGCTCGCGGGCGCGTCGATGAGGCTGTTCCGCGTCGACTGATCGGTCCGCGCTGTCAAGGCCGAAGGAAACGATGCGGCAACGTCGGCGGCCCGCGGTAGGTTCGGATCGTGGCCACCACGACGACACCCTCGCCCGAGCTGCCTTGGCGCAGCGCCGCCTCGATCCCGGTGCGTCCGGTCAAACCGACGCTCGGTTCGCGACGCGTTGTCACACCGCGCATCCCGATGGCTCTGCCGCACCCGAGCGTCCCGGGCGGTGCCTTCCGTCCCTCGGCCTACGTGGGCGAGGCCGTGCCGTTCACGGTGACCGCCTTCCGCGAGGGTCACGACCGGATCGGTGTGCAGGTGCGCCTGTTCTCCCCCTCCGGCGATGAGTCGCTGCATCGCCTCAGCCCCCTCAACGACGGCTTCGACCGCTGGTCCACCCTCATCGCGCCCCTCGAGCAGGGCGTGTGGCGCTTCCGCTTCGAGGCCTTCGCCGACGACTTCGCCACGTGGGAGCACGCCGCCGAGCTCAAGATCGCGGCGGGCGTCGACACGGCACTGATGCGCGAGATGGGAGCCCAGCTCTTCGATCGTGCGCGCGGCGAGAAGAAGCGCCCCGGCGCCGACAAAGACGCCTTGTACGAAGCCGCCCGCGCCCTGCGCGACGCCGAGGTCTCCGACGATGTCGCCCTCTCGATCGTGCGCGACCCCGCCATCGCCGCCCTTTTCGAGGCGCGGCCGCTCATGAGTCTGGTGTCGGTGGGCCGGGATGCCGAGGTGCTCGTCGAGCGCGAACGCGCCGGCGTCGGCGCCTGGTACGAATTCTTCCCCCGGTCCGAGGGCGCCACGCGCGCGGAGGACGGAACCGTCATCAGCGGCACGTTCCGCACCGCGATCGACCGCCTGCCGGGCGTCGCCGGGATGGGTTTCGACGTGCTCTACCTGCCGCCCATCCACCCCATCGGCGAGACCAACCGCAAGGGACCGAACAACACCCTGGTCACCCAGCCCGGCGACCCCGGCTCGCCGTGGGCCATCGGTGGCGCGGCAGGCGGCCACGACACGGTCCACCCCGATCTCGGAACGCTCGACGACTTCCGGGCCTTCGTCGCGGCCGCTCGGGAGAACGGCATCGAGGTCGCCCTCGATCTGGCGTTGCAGGCGTCCCCCGATCACCCCTGGGTCGCCGAACACCCGGAGTGGTTCACCACCCTGCCCGACGGCTCGATCGCATTCGCCGAGAATCCGCCGAAGAAGTACCAGGACATCTACCCCGTCAATTTCGACAACGATCCCGACGGCATCCGCGCCGAGGTCCTGCGGATCGTGCGGCACTGGATCGCTCAGGGCGTGACCATCTTCCGTGTCGACAATCCGCACACCAAGCCCCTGCAGTTCTGGGAGTGGCTCATCGCGACCGTCAGCGCCGAAGAGCCCGACGCGGTCTTCCTGGCCGAAGCCTTCACCCGGCCGGCTCCCCTCCAGGGACTGGCGATGGCCGGGTTCCAGCAGAGCTACACGTACTTCACCTGGCGCAACACGAAGGAGGAGCTCGAGGAGTTTCTCAGCGGTCTGGCGCACGAGACCGCCGACTTCCTACGCCCGAACCTGTTCGTCAACACCCCCGACATCCTCACCGAGTACCTCCAGTACGGCGGACGGCCGGCGTACAAGATCCGCGCCGCCATCGCCGCGACCGCCGCCCCCACGTACGGTGTCTACGCCGGATACGAGCTGATCGAGAACGTGGCGCGTCCGGGGTCGGAAGAGAACATCGACAACGAGAAGTACGAGTACAAGTTCCGCGACTGGGCCGGAGCCGAAGCCGCCGGCCACTCCCTGGCGCCGTACCTGCGCATGCTCAACGCCGCTCGTCGGGCACACCCGGCGCTGCGTCAACTGCGCAACCTCGCCGTGCACTGGAGCGACGACGACGCCACCCTCGTCTATTCCAAACACCTGCCGGCCGCGCTGTCGCCCACCGGCGTCGCCGACACGATCATCGTCGTGGCGAACGTCGACCCGCACTCGGCCCGCGAGACCACCGTCCACCTCGACACGAGCGTGTTCGGCGTCGAGCCGGGCGCGTGGTACGACGTCGAAGACCTCGTGACGGGCCAGGTGTGGACCTGGGCCGACCACAACTTCGTGCGCCTCGACGCGTTCAGCGAGCCGGTGCACATCCTTCACGTCAAGGAGAACCGATGACCCCGCTGGCCCCCGAGATCCTGGATGCCGTGGCCCACGGCGCCCACCACGACCCGCACAGCGTCCTGGGGGTCCACCACACCGGCGAGGGCTGGGTGATCCGGTCCCGCCGGCCCCTCGCCCGCGAGGTGGTCGCCGAGCTCGCCGATGGCCGGAGCGTGCCCCTCGAGCACCTTCGTGGCGGCATCTGGGAAGCCGCCGTGGCGGACTACCCGGGCATGTACACCGTGCGAGCGCGCTACGACGGCGCCGAACACGTCGCAGACGACGGCTATCGGCACTCCCCCTCGATCGGCGAGCTCGACCTGCACCTCGTCTCGGAGGGTCGCCACGAGGAGCTGTGGCGCGTTCTCGGCGCCCACGTGCGCGAGCTCGACGGATCACGGGGAGTGGCCTTCACCGTCTGGGCCCCGAACGCCCGCGCTGTGCGCGTGATCGGCGACTTCAACGGCTGGGACGGCGCCGGGAGCGCGATGCGCTCGATGGGCGGCAGCGGCGTGTGGGAACTCTTCGTTCCGGGGATCGGCACGGGCGCCCGTTACAAGTTCGAGATCCTCACGCGCAGCGGCCAGTGGATCGAGAAGGCCGACCCGATGGCCCGCCTCGCCGAAACTCCCCCGGCCACGGCATCCGTGGTCACGGAATCGGAATACACCTGGTCGGACGACGCCTGGATCGCGCACCGCTCCTCCACGGCGCCGATCGATCGGCCGATGTCGGTCTACGAGCTGCACCTCGGTTCGTGGAAGCAGGGCCTGTCGTATCGGGATGCCGCGGACCAGATCATCGAGTACGTCGGCGCGCAGGGTTTCACACACGTGGAGTTCCTCCCCCTGGCCGAGCACCCGTTCGGCGGGTCGTGGGGCTACCAGGTGTCGGGCTATTACGCGCCGACCAGTCGCTTCGGCAACCCCGACGATCTGCGCTACCTGATCGACCGCCTGCACCAGGCCGGTATCGGCGTGATCATGGACTGGGTTCCGGGCCACTTCCCGAAAGACGAGTTCGCCCTCGCCCGCTTCGACGGTGAAGCACTGTATGAGCACCCCGATCCCCGCCGGGGCGAGCACAAGGACTGGGGCACGCTCATCTTCGACTACGGCCGGAGCGAGGTGCGCAACTTCCTCGTCGCCAACGCGCTGTACTGGTTCGAGGAGTTCCACGTCGACGGTCTGCGCGTGGATGCCGTGGCATCCATGCTCTATCTCGACTACTCCCGGAACGACGGAGAATGGGCTCCCAACCAGTACGGCGGTCGCGAGAACCTCGAAGCGATCCGATTCCTCCAGGAGGTCAACGCGACCTCGTACAAGCGCTACCCCGGCATCGCGCTCATCGCCGAGGAATCCACCAGCTTCCCGGGCGTCACGGCGCCGACGTCGCACGCCGGCCTGGGTTTCGGGTTCAAGTGGAACATGGGCTGGATGAACGACTCGCTCCAGTACATCGCGCGCGACCCCATGTACCGGTCGCACCATGAAGGCGAGCTGTCGTTCTCGTTCGTGTACTCCTTCAGCGAGAACTTCGTGCTGCCGATCAGCCACGACGAGGTCGTTCACGGCAAGGGCAGCCTGTTCGGCCGGATGCCGGGCGATCACTGGCAGAAGCTGGCGAACATGCGCGCCTTCCTCGCCTACATGTGGGGTCACCCCGGCAAGCAGCTGCTGTTCATGGGCCAGGAATTCGGTCAGATGTCGGAGTGGTCGGAGTCCCGCAGCCTCGACTGGTGGATGCTCGACCAGCCCGCTCACCGGCAGCTGCACGACTTCGTCGCCGAGCTCAACCGCGTGTACAAGGACCAGGCGGCGCTGTGGTCACGCGACCACGACGGGGCGGCCTTCTCGCGCCTGGGCGCTCCCGCGTGGAATCCGAACGTCCTCGCCTTCGCCCGCCGCGACCACCACGGCAACACCATCGCCGTCGTCTGCAACTTCTCGGGCGTTCCCCTGAGTGATTTCCCCCTCGACCTCCCCGAGGCGGGGACCTGGACCGAGGTGCTGAACAGCGACGCGGAGGTCTTCGGCGGCTCGGGCCAGGGAAACCTCGGTGCCGTCACCACCGACGCCCGCGGCAACGCGACGCTGACCCTTCCGCCCCTGGGCGTGCTCTGGCTGCATCACCGCCCCGGCGCCTGACGACGCGTGAACACCGACGGCCCCGTCTGCGGACGGGGCCGTCGTGTGTGGCGCAGGTGGTCACGCGGGCGGACGAGACGCGAAGCCGACCCGCACCGCGCGGTGCGGCGCGGTCGTCAGTCCGAAGCCGGCGCCGGCCGCCCGCCGCTCAGAAGAGCAGGGATGCCAGGCGGGTCCGGGCGCGGGTGACGCGGGGGTCGTCGTCGCCGACCAGTCCGAACAGCTCGAGCAGCCGCTCGCGCACCGGCGCGCGCTCATCGGCGGGCAGCGCGGCGAACACCTCGAGGAGGCGCCCGAACGCATCGTCGACGTGTCCGCCGACGACGTCGAGGTCGGCGACGAGGAACTGCTCGTCGATTCCCGTGGGAGAAGCCGCGGCCGCGGCACGTGCCGCCTGCAGATCTGCGCCCTGCACACGGTCGAGGAGGCGCACCTGACCGAGACCGGCGCGCGCGTCGGCATCGCGCGGATTCTCCGCGAGGGCCTTCTCGTACGCCGCGATGGCTCGGGCGTAGTCGCCTTCTTCGATCGCGGCGAACGCTTCGGCGTGCAGCGGAGGGAGCGGCTCGTCAGCGGGGGCACCCGCGTCGGACGCGCCATCGACCGGCACGGTCCCCGTCACGCCATGCTGGGCGGCGAGCTGAAGGAGCTGAGCGAAGACGTCGCGCACCTGCTGCTCGGGTACGGCTCCGGTGAACAGGGGAACGGGCTGTCCGGCCACGAGCGCGAGCACCATCGGGATCGACTGGGCGCGGAAGCCCTGCGCGAGCTGCGGGTTCGCGTCGACGTCCACCTTGGCGAGCACGAGACGGCCGCCGAGTTCGGTCACCACCTTCTCGAGCACCGGGCTCAGCTGCTTGCACGGTTCGCACCACTCCGCCCACAGGTCGATGACGACGGGCACGGTGCGGGAGAGTTCCAGGACCTCGCCGAAGGTGGCATCCGTCACATCGAACACGAGCGGGGTGGCGCCGGCGGTCGTCGCGTCCGCGGACGCGGGCGCGGGCGCGGGAGTCTGCGGGCGATTGCGCAGCGAGGACAGATCGACGGCACCGCGCAGGACGGAACCAGGGGCGGGAGTGCTCACGGGGACACCTTCGCTTCGAGGAGGCTGGATCGGTAGCCGAGCAGGCGGATCTGGTCGTCCGAACCCTGGCTGGGCACGTAGAAGAACACCTGGTCGGAGTAGGTGGTCGTGAAGCCTGTCGCCGACTGGTCGACACCGGTCAGGGCCTTCACGGCGGGGTTGTTGTCGAGCTTGATGACGGCGTCGGGGTTCGTCGGCTTGGCCGTGTCGCTCTCGTAGACGTTCACCGCGACGATCGCTCCGGTGTCGAGGGTGGCGAGGGCGATGGGGGCGGCCGGTCCGGCAGAGGCTGAGAAGCTGATCTCGGCGGTGCCCGCGCCCGTCTGGTTCAGCTCATCGGTGCGCTTGGTCTTGTTGTCCTGGATCGCCGCGAGCAGCAGGTCGTTGGCCGTGTCGAACGTCGCGTACGATGCGCTGTTCTGCCCGTTGTTGATGATGTCGGCGTAGGCCGCCGCGACGTCTTCGGGGGCCAGCACGAGGAAGTTGGAGTCCGGCGGCACCTGGGTCGCGCCGACGTACGGCGCGGCGAGCTCGGGCAGGTTCGTCGAGGCTTCGAGGTTGCCGACGTAGGACGCTTTGTACGCATCCCACGGCGTCTGCTGGGTCATCATCATGATCGTCGTGGTCGGCGTCGCGGCATCCGCGGACTCGACGACGGTCATGAGAGTGCGCGGCCACGTCCCCGTGGTCTGCGGGAGCACGATCTGCACGGGCTCCGCAGGGATCGCCGGCAGCGCGGGGCGGTCGGTGATCGCCGCACGGAGCTTGTAGCTGGTCTCGCGCTCGGCCAGCGCCGGACCCGACAGACGCGCCGCGGCCGCCGAAGCGTCGAGGGCGGCGTCGGCCTCCGCCACCGTCGACGACACCCGCGAGACGATCCGCTGCGCCTGCGACTCGGTGACGGCGGGAGGGAACTGGCCTTCCGGCACGATCACGGTCGGGCTGGGGCTGGGCGACTCGGGGGCCGCGACGCGGGGCCAGGCGTCCGCGGAACAGCCGGCCAGCAGCGCCACCGACATCCCGAGGGCAGGAACCGCCACGAGTGCCCGGCGTCCGCCCCGGGAGCGACCGCGCGAGGCGCCACGACCGGGACTCTCGCTGATCACGCCTCGGGCGGAACCCTCGCCGTCGACGGTCGAGATCGGCTCGGTCACCGGCAGCGGCAGCCCCTTGCGGCGCGGCCGGCGGGAGCGGCGGACGTGACGGATGCCGAGAAGGTAGAGCACGAGACCGGCGAGCAGCACAATCCCGCCGCCGACGATGAGAGGTCCGGCCCACGGTGTGGAGTCGTCGATCGGCCACGTCACGCTGATGTTCGCCGGGGCGGGCGCCGTGCCGTCGGATGCGACGAGCACGCTCATCTCGCGGGGCAACTGCAGCGTGGCGGACAGCGTCCCCGTCTGCTCGTACTCGTCCAGCCACAGATCGGAGTCGACCGGACTGCGGCCCGCGGCGGCCGCGCTGGACGCGGTCACGGTGGGTTGGACCGCGGTCGTCTGTACGACGCCCTCGCCGTCGACGGTGACCGCGGTGTACGGCACGTCCGCCAGCCAGGCCTGCGCGTCGGCGGTGCGCGCATACGCGGCGAAGACCGCTCCGTCGCCCTCGACGCGGAGGGTCTGAGCGCCCGGCACGCTCGTGAGCAGCGCGCCGTCGACCAGGGTGTAGGCGGTCGTCCCGTCGGTCTGCACCGTCGCCGACGTTTCGGACGGCCCGTGGAACACCGTCCTCTGGGCGATACCGGCACCGATCATGACGGCGGCGATGACGAATGCCACCACAGCCCAGACGAATCTCACGCTTCACACCATCCCCACCGGCGGCTCGAGCGCCACCGAAGAATCGACGTTTCAGACTATCCGAGGGCGGCTGAAAGTTCTCGGCGAGGGCTCGTCGCGCGCGGCCGAGGCCCCGGCGTCAGTATTCTGGCGTCACGGGCACGAACGCCCGACTGAGGCGCGGGAGTCCTGTCGGCATGAAGATCCACAACCCTTTCCGTGTCGCGCTGCTGGCCACGCTCGGCGTCGGTGTCGGCCTCCTCCTCATCGGCAGCGTCGAGAACCTCTCGACGATCCTCCTGTACGTCGGAACGGCGCTCTTCCTCTCCCTCGGCCTCGACCCCGTGGTGTCGTTCCTCGACAAGCGCGGCCTGCCGCGCTGGGCGGCGGTGCTGATCACGATCCTCGGCGTCCTCGGGATCTTCGCGGGCATCATCGTGATGGTCGTCCCGATCATCGTCGGCCAGATCACGCAGCTGGTCGTGCAGGTGGAGCAACTGCTGCAACCCGACCGCTGGAACGAGGTCGTCCGGCAGGTGCAGAACTGGGCGTCGCAGACGCTTCCCTGGCTCCGATTGGATGACGTCTGGGCGGGCGTGCAGCAGTGGATCTCCACCCTCGATGTGGGCTCGATCTCCACGATGGTGGGCAACAGCATCCTCACCATCGGCGGCGCCGTGGCCACTGGCCTCGGTGGCGCGTTCATCGTGCTCATCCTGACGATCTATTTCACGGCATCCACCCCCTCGTTGAAGTCGGCCGTGTATCAGCTCGTGCCCGCCTCCAAGCGCGCCCGCTTCATCGAGCTCGCCGAGAAGATCACCGACTCGGTCGGCTACTACGTCATGGGCCAGGTGAGCCTGGGCGTGATCAACGGCATCCTGAGCGCGATCTTCCTGACGATCATCGATGCGCCCTTCCCGGCGGTGCTCGCGGTGATCGCGTTCTTCTTCTCGCTCATCCCCCTGGTCGGCACGCTGACCGGGTCGACGATCATCGTGCTGCTGTGCCTCATCCCGGGCCTGGGTTCGCCCACGATCGCGTTGATCGCCCTCATCTACTACCTCGTCTACATGCAGATCGAGGCCTACGTGATCTCACCGCGCATCATGAACCGCGCGGTCTCGGTGCCCGGGTCGGTCGTCGTGATCTCGGCTCTCGCCGGCGGCGCGCTGCTGAATCTTCTCGGCGCGCTCATCGCCATCCCGGTCGCGGCCAGCATCCTCATCATCTACCGCGAGGTCATCATCCCGCGGCAGAACGAACGCTGATCAGCCGGCGACCTCGCCGTCCCAGTCCGTGGGAAGCGGCAGCGCGTCGGGGTTGGCCGCCGCCACGATCTCGGTCAGAACCCGACGGGTCTGCGTCTCCCCCACCCACAGGTGCTTGCCGCCCTCGACCGCGATGAGCGTGGCATGCGGGATCGAGGCGAAACGCTCGCGCGCCTCGTCGGGTCGGAGGTAGTCGTCGAATTCGGGCACGAGGATCACGACCCGGCGGTCGTCCCCGGCCCACGCGGCCACCTCGTCGGCGGTCGCACGGTGCAGGGGCGGGGAGAGCAGGATGACGCCCTCGATGTCGTGATCGCGGCCGTACTTCAGCGCCAGCTCGGTGCCGAACGACCACCCCACGAGCCACGGCCGGGGCAGGCCTCGCTCGCGCACGAAGTCGACCGCGGCGGCCACGTCGAAGACTTCACTCGCTCCCCCGTCGAACGCGCCCTCGCTCGTCCCACGGGGGGAGGTCGTGCCGCGGGTGTTGAACCGCAGCACGGCGATGTCGGCGAGAGCGGGGAGGCGGCCGGCTGCCTTGCGAAGGATGTGGGAGTCCATGAACCCGCCCGCGGTCGGCAGCGGATGCAGAGTCACGAGGGTCGCAACCGGGTCGCGATCGACCGGCAGCGCCAGCTCGCCGACGAGGGTGAGCTCGTCGACGGTGGTCAGAGCGATGTCCCTCCCGACGGGCGGGGAGCAGAACGGGTCCACGAATCTCCATCAGGCGATCCTCCAGCAGTGGGTGTGCCAATGGCGGCGCGCCGCGAGGTCGGCGGCATCGCCGAGGACTCCGTCGGCCCGCCAGACGACGAGATGGGCGGTACCGGCGGCGACCGTGCGGCCGCAGCCCGGGCAGACGTAGTCCTTCTGGGCCTGCGGGGCGGAGAGGGGCTGCACGGTCCATTCCGTTCCGCGCCGGACCTCGGTGCGCTTCCAGCCCGCGATCAGCCGGTCGAGCGAGTCGTCGCCGCGGTTCGGATCGGGGCGACGCTTATGCGAGCGGGGCATGGATGCCGCTCACCACCAGTGGTTGCTGGTCCAGAACGCGTACGCGTTGGCCCAGCTTCCGTACCGGCCGACGGCGTAGCCGTTGCCCCAGCGCAGGTTGTCGACCGGGTCGTAGCCGTTTCCGGCCACCTTGCTGCAGGGCAGGGCCTGAACGAGGCCGCACGCCCCCGACGACCGGTTCGTCGCGTTCGGGTTCCAGCCGCTCTCGCGGCTCACGATGTAGTCGACGTAGCCCATGTCGGACTCGGCGATGCCGGCCGCCGCCATCCACTCCGCGGGGGCACCACCGCCGGTGTAGAAGACCGGGCCCGCGCTGCCCGCCGAGGAGCCCTCCCCGGACTCGCTCGTCCGCGTCGGAGTGGGGGTGGGCGTCGGTGTGGGCTTCGGTTTGACGTAGACGTTGTAACTCGAGCGGTCGAGCTGAGGCGACTGCTTCTCGCCGCCCACCGACACGGCCTGCACGTCGTCCAGACCCTCGGCGTAGAGGGTGACCGTACGCGGACCGTCGGCCTGCGCCGGCGCGAGCGCAGCCCCCATGGGACCGACGTACGCCGCCGCGAACAGCACCGCCGCACACGCTCCGAAGACACTCACGACGCCGCGACGGCGGGACCACCGTGGTGCCGAGCGACGAACGAGCACCGGAGCGATCACGTCGACGCCCGTCTCGCCGCGACGGGCGACACGGGACGACGGGGAGCGTGAGGGTCGCGAACCGGAAGTCACAGTGCGCACGAGTCTACCGACGCGCACCGGTGGGTGTCATCCGGCCTCATCCGACGGCGAGCATCACTTCGACGACCGCATCGAGCACCGCGTCGACCTGAGCTTCGCGGTACCCGCCGCGCTGCATGCGGAACGCGACGGAACGGACCTGGTCGGGGGTCACGGGGTCGCCGGCGGCGAGGTAACGCGCCACGCGGTCCGCCACGACGTCGACCTCGTCGATGCGGTAGCCGTAGTGCAGGATGCCGACGCGATCGAACCGGGCGCCCCGGGGGCGGCGGAGCCGGTCGAGAACGACCTGTGCGGTGTCGCGCGTCTCCTTGACCCAGGCGCGCGCGCCGAGCCGTGACAGGGCGTGCTCGCGCTCGCGAGCGGCGAAGGCGTCTTCGACCCGGCCGAGCGCGGCATCCACCGCCCTCACCGAGTAGCCGCCGCGCACGAGCGGGAACGCCGCCGAGCGGACCTCCGAGGAGCGCAGGGCACCGACGTCGTCGTTCTCGAAGACCTCGCGCGCACGCGCCAGGAAGGCGTCGACGGCGCGTTTCTCATAGCCCTTCGCCCGCCCCGACTCCGGGAACGGGGTGGCCGCGACCTCATCGTGGACGGGCGTTCCGGTCATGACACTCCCAACGGGGCGAGCAGATAGTAGGTCACCAGGGCGGCCGTGGCCGACGGCAGGATCGAGTCGAGGCGGTCGAGCACGCCCCCGTGGCCGGGCAGCCACGAGCTCATGTCTTTGATGCCGAGGTCGCGTTTGACCATCGACTCCCCCAGGTCTCCGACCGTGGCGGTGGCCAGCACGACGGCGCCGAAGACGAGCCCCGCCCACCAGGGGACCTGCAGCATGAACATCGCCAGCAACGCCCCCGCGACGAGGGCGGCAACGCACGCACCGGCGAAGCCTTCCCACGTCTTCTTGGGACTGATGCGCGGGGCCATCGGATGACGCCCGCCCCGCCCGAACGTCAGACCCGAGACGTACGCACCGGTGTCGGCCGCGACGGCGAGGATGATGAAGGCCAGCACCCACCACTCACCGCGCGGCTGGGCGAGCAGCACCACCGCCATGCTGGTGAGGAACGGGACGTACAGCTGGACGAACGCCGCCACGAGGACATCGCCGAAGACGTCGATGCGCGATCGGCCGTCGGAGACGAACAACTGCGCGGTCAGGCGCCAGACGATGACCACGGCGACGGCGATCACCGCGGTGATCCAGTGGACCCACGGCTCGAGGAAGAAACCGGTCAGCAGCAGCAACGAACCCATGACGAGCTGCGGGACGACGTCGACGCGACGGCCCGCGACCTGTAGGGCGCGCGAGAACTCGAGCACGCCGAGCACCATCGCCGCGCCCGCGAAGAAGACGAACAGCCACTTCACGAACACGAGCGAGGCGATGAGCACGGCCCCGATGCCCACACCGATGAGCGTCGCGACGATCAGGTCGCGACCTGTGCGCTGCTTGAGCCGTTCGTTGGCCTGACCGAACTCCGCCCGGGCATGAGCGATGTGCTGCTCGGCATCCGTGCGCATGGCGCGCAGCTGCGACTCGATCGCCGTCACGCCCTCGCCCGTGATCGGCGAGCGACGCGCCGCGTCCCGACGGAAGCCGGGCGGATCGACCGGCTGATCCTCGCCGGTCTCAGGGGCATCGGGCATGCGGGTCAGACCTCGAGCAGCTCGGCCTCTTTGCGCTTGAGCGCCTCGTCGATGAGCTCGACGTGCGTGCGCGTGATGCCGTCGAGTTCTTTCTCGGCACGGACCAGCTCGTCCTCGCCGACGTCGCTCTTCAGCGCGTCGAGGTCGTCCTTGGCCTTGCGGCGGAGGTTGCGCACCTGCACCTTGGCGTCTTCGCCCTTGCCGCGCACGATCTTCACGTATTCTTTGCGGCGGTCCTGCGTGAGCTCGGGCATCGTGACGCGCACGATGGTGCCGTCGTTCGTGGGGTTCACGCCCAGGTTGGGCATGTCGCGGATCGCCTGCTCGATGGCCTTCAGCGCCGACTTGTCGTACGGGTTGATGACGAGCGTGCGGGCCTCGGGGTTGTTCAGCGATGCGAGCTGCGCGAGGGGGGTCGGCGAGCCGTAGTAGTCGACCAGGACCTTCTGGAACATCTGGGGGTTCGCGCGCCCGGTGCGGACGGTCGCGAAGTCCTCCTTGGCGGCCTCCACGGCGCGATCCATGCGCGCTCCGGCATCGGCGAGGACATCGGCGATCACGGTGACTCCATTCGTTGGAACTGACATCTCAGTCTAGTCGCGTGCGGGCCCGGCTCCCCGGGCCCGCACGGCGCGTCACGCGGTGACGAGCGTGCCCATGGTCTCGCCGAGCAGCGCCTGAGTGACGTTGCCGGCGGGTTCCATACCGAACACGCGCATGTCGATGCCGTTGTCCATGCACAGGCTGAAAGCGGTGGAGTCGACGACCTTCAGGCCCTTCTGGAGGGCGTCGTTGTAGGTCAGGTGATCGAGCTTCGTGGCGGTCGGATCGACGCGCGGATCGGCGGTGTAGACGCCGTCGACGCCGTTCTTCGCCACCAGCACCTCCGTCGCGCCGATCTCGAGGGCCCGCTGGGCGGCGACGGTGTCGGTGGAGAAGTACGGCAGGCCGGCACCGGCGCCGAAGATCACGACGCGGCCCTTCTCGAGGTGGCGCACCGCACGGCGCGGGATGTACGGCTCGGCGACCTGCGTCATCGAGATCGCGGACTGTACGCGGGTGGCGGCACCCGCCTGCTCGAGGAAGTCCTGCAGCGCCAGGGAGTTCATGACCGTGCCGAGCATGCCCATGTAATCGGCCCGGCCGCGGTCCATACCGCGCTGGCTCAGTTCGGCCCCGCGGAAGAAGTTGCCGCCGCCGACGACGACGGCGATCTCGACGCGGTCCACCGCCTCGGCGATCTCGCGCGCGATCTGGCTGACGACGTCGGGATTGACACCCAACTGACCTCCTCCGAACGCCTCCCCCGACAGCTTCAGCAGAACTCGGCGGCGCTTGGTGGCTTCATCGATCACGTGTGGTGTCCTCTCGTCTTGAACAAACTATCCCGCGCACGTTTCCGCCGCGCGGCGGGCAGGGAAAAGGCCCGGGATGCCGTGGCATCCCGGGCCTCATGACGGGCCCTGAGCCTGTCGAAGGGTTACGCGCCGACCTTGAAGCGGGCGAAGTCGGTCAGGGTGAGACCGGCGTCGGACGCGACCTTGGCGACGGACAGCTTGTTGTCCTTCGCGTAGTCCTGGTCGAGCAGGGCGACCTGCTTGAAGAACGCGTTGACGCGACCCTCGACGATCTTCGGCAGAGCCGCCTCGGGCTTGCCCTCGTTGCGGGAGATCTCGGTGACGATCTCGCGCTCCTTCTCGACGTCGGCCTCGGGCACGGCGTCGCGGGTGAGGTACGAGGGGTTGGCGAACGAGACGTGCTGCGCGATCGAGCGAGCGGTCTCGGCGTCGTCGCCGGTGTAGGCGAGCACCACGCCGACCTGCGGGGGCAGGTCCTTGCTGGTCTTGTGCAGGTACACCTCGAACTTCTCGCCCGAGATCGTGCGCACGCGACGCAGCTCGACCTTCTCGCCGATGATGGCGGCCTCGTCGGAGATGAGCTGCTCGACGGTCTGACCACCGGCGTCGGCGGCGAGAGCGGCCTCGACGGAGTCGGCGCCGGCCGCGGCGGCGGCGTCGACGACCTTCTCGGCCAGGGCGATGAAGCGCTCGTTCTTGGCGACGAAGTCGGTCTCGCAGGCGAGCTCGAGGAGCGTCACGGAACCGTCGTTCTCGCGAGCGACCACGAGGCCCTCGCTGGTCGAACGGTCGGCGCGCTTGGCGTTGCCCTTGGCGCCCTTGAGGCGCAGGATCTCGACGGCCTTCTCGACGTCGCCGTCAGCCTCTTCGAGCGCCTTCTTGGTGTCGACCATGCCGGTGCCGAGCTGCTCGCGCAGCGCCTTGATGTCGGCGATCGTGAAGTTTGCCATGGTGTGGCGGTCTCCTTGTCGTTTTCGTTCTCGATGTGAGCCCGGCGGGGCCGTGTCGCCACCCTCGCGCGAGGGGGCTGTCACGACCCCGCCGGATCGTAGCCTGTGCGGGTGACGCGTCGTTCACCCCGTGGTGAAGCGTGCGTCGCGCGGCTTACTTGCTGTCGGTGGCCTCGGCGTCGGCGGCCTCGGTCGACTCCGCCTCGGCAGCCGGGGCCTCGGTGGGCTCCGCGGTCTCGGCGGGGGTCTCGAGCAGCTCGCGCTCCCACTCGGCGAGGGGCTCGGCGGCCTCGTCCTCACCGGCGGGCTGGTGACGCTGGATCAGGCCCTCGGCGGCGGCGTCGGCGATGATGCGCGTGAGCAGGCTCACCGAGCGGATCGCGTCGTCGTTACCGGGGATCGGGTACTGGAACTCGTCGGGGTCGGCGTTCGTGTCGAGGATGCCGATCACGGGGATGCCGAGCTTCTTGGCCTCGTCGACTGCGAGGTGCTCGCGCTTGGCGTCGACGACCCAGATGGCCGACGGGGTCTTCTGCAGGTTGCGGATACCACCGAGCGACTTGTGCAGCTTGTCGAGCTCGCGCTTCTTGAGCAGGAGCTCCTTCTTGGTGAAGCCGCTCTCGGCCGGGTTCTCGTAGTCGAGCTCCTCGAGCTCCTTCATGCGGGCGAGGCGCTTCGACACCGTCTGGAAGTTGGTGAGGAGGCCACCGAGCCAGCGCTGGTTGACGTAGGGCTGGCCCACGCGCGTCGCCTGCTCGGCGAGGACTTCCTGCGCCTGCTTCTTGGTGCCGACGAAGAGGATGGTGCCGCCGTGCGCGACGGTCTCCTTGACGAACTCGTACGCCTTGTCGATGTAGCCGAGCGACTGCTGCAGGTCGATGATGTGGATGCCACTGCGCTCGGTGAGGATGAAGCGCTTCACCTTCGGGTTCCACCGGCGGGTCTGGTGTCCGAAGTGAACGCCGCTGTCGAGCAACTGGCGGATGGTGACGACGGCCATGGTCGTACTCCTGTTTCTGGGCGCTCTCGCGCCGTGGTTGTGGTTGTTCGCGCCAGACGGTCCGTCTGGCGAGCCTGGTGCCCGGCGCACACCCGCCGACCGCCGGAGCGGTGGACCATGGGGTGTGGATGCCGCGCGGTGCGCCTTCCGTGAAGAAGATGCGGTGCGCTGTGGGCACGCGGAGTCATCCCGACATGCGGGATGCGTCCCCCAGCATACAGGACGCCTCCTCCCCGCGGCGTGTCCGTCCCCACTCGCGCCGGCGCGCCGCCGTGCTGAGCGCGCACCGCGGGAGACTCCTGCAATGGTCTCGACATCCCTCGCCGTCTTCGTGGCTCTCGTCACCGCCGTCTCCGATCCGCTCACCGGGCTCGGCTGGGCCTGGCCGGTCGAGCAGGTCCGCGTCGTGCGCCCGTACGAAGCGCCCGCCCACGCCTACGGCGCCGGCCACCGCGGGATCGATCTCGCGTCGACGGAGGTCGTGCGCTCGCCCGCCGACGGGCACATCGCGTTCACGGGCGACGTGGCCGGTCGCCCTGTGCTGACGATCGATCACGGTGGTGGACTGGTCACGACGCTCGAGCCCGTCGACTCCGACCTGGCCGTCGGCGACGCCGTCGCCCGGGCGGCGCCGGTCGGTCACCTCGCGCCGGGCGGACACACGGCGCCGGGAACCGTGCACTTCGGCGTCCGTCTGGACGGGGAGTACATCAACCCGTTGCGGTTGCTCGGCGGCGTCCCTCGGGCGGTGCTCCTGCCCTGCTGCTGACGAGGCCGAGCCGTGGGCGCGGTCGACGGGCTCAGCCGATGGTGTTACCGCGGCCTTCGACGACGACCGACCCGACGCCGCCGCCGGAGCGTACGACGTTGTCCTGGCCACGGACAGTGACGGCGGAGATGCCCGCGTTCGCGTCGATCGCGTTGCGGTCGCCCGAGACGTCCACGCTGTCGATGCCCGCCGTCGAAGTGACGACACCGTCGTTCCCCTGCACGACGACCTGACCGGCGTCGGCGAAGCGGATGCGGATGCGGTCCCCCGACATCCGAAGCGTCTCGATCGTCGCCGACGAGGCGTCCACGGTCAGGGCGGTCCCCCCGACGGTGAGCTCCGCGCACGAGCCCGTGATGCGGACCGTCCGTTCGGATCCCGACACGGTCTCGATCCCGGCGTCACCGCAGTCGACGGCATCGGCCGCGCCCGACGACGGGGGCGCCGTGGTGCCGCCCGGGCCGGATGCGTCGGCCGGTTTGACCGGAGTGGGGGTCATCGACAGCGTCGGCGGGAGCGGCGTCGGGGGCGCGGTGGGAGAGGACGCGGTTCGCCCATCGAACCCCGGCGGAAGTCGCGTCTCGACCGGCCGGGGCACGGTCACCGAGATGCATCCCCCAAGCAGCACCGACGACGCGACCGCGCCGAAGAGCGCGAAGAGGCGAGAGCCGGGATGCATGAGCTCACGGTACGGCTGGGGAGCGAACGCGCACCAGGGGGTCCTCCCCCGCGAACGCGGAGCGGGAGGGGGGAGCCACAGAGGGGCCGGCGACGCGCCGTGACGCTGCGCCCGCGGGCCCCTCCCCTCCGCAGCCGCATCGGGCGGGGAGCCACAGAGGGACCGGCGACGCGCCGTGACGCCGGGCCCGCGGGCCCCTCCCCTCCGCAGCCGCATCGGGCGGGGGGGTCGAACGGCGAACGGGTCGCGGGAGCCCAGACTCCGCTGCGTCACGCTCGTGGGTGCGCCAGCCGGTACGCCTCGCGCAGGCGCTCCGCTGAGACGTGCGTGTAGATCTGTGTGGTGCCGAGGCTGGCGTGACCCAGGATCTCCTGCACGGCACGAAGGTCGGCGCCGCCGTCGAGCAGGTGCGTCGCCGCCGAGTGACGGAGCGCGTGCGGGCCGAGCACTTCGGCGCCCACTCGCGGTGCGACCGTCCGCGACACCAGAGCATGCACCGCCCGCGGTCCCAGTCGCGCGCCCTTCGCCCCGAAGAAGACGGCGCGCTCGTCCCCGACGGCGAGAGCGGATGCCGAACGCGAACCGTCATCCGAGGCTCGCGCCCCGCGACGTGCGAGGAGCACGGGACGGGCGCGCACGAGATACGACTGCAGTGCGCGCTCGGCCGGAAGGCCGAACGGCACCACTCTCTCCTTGTCGCCCTTTCCCCGGAGGCGCACCGTGCGGCGCTCATGGTCGACGTCGTCGAGGTCGAGACCGCAGATCTCGGAGACCCGCGCCCCCGATCCGTAGAGCAGCTCGAGGAGGGCGTGATCGCGCAGCGCGATCGCGTCTCCCCCCTCGGCGGCCGCGGCGGCGTCGACGAGCACCTCGTCGAGAGCGTCCGCCGTGGCCACCGACGGAAGGGTCCGTCCTCGCTTGGGCGACGACATCCGTTGCGAGGGGTCATGCGTGACCAGGCCCTGTTCGCTCGCCCACGCGAACATTCCGCGGACCGTGGACAGGCGCCGTGCGGCCGTCGACTTCGCACGCCCGGCCTTCGTCGCCTGCCACTGCCACTCGCGGAGGTCGTCGACGTCGACGTCCGCGATGGGGCGGTCACCGAGCGCGGCCACCAGGTCGGCGAGATCGGCGCCGTAGGCGCGCACGGTCGCCGGGGAGAGTCGGCGCACGTCCGCGACGTGGGCGAGATAGCCCTCGACGACCTCGGAGATGCGCACGTCCCCAGCCTGCCCCGCCAGGGCCTGCGACCCGGGACTCACGCGCCGACTCCCAGCGATTCGCTCCCGCCTCGGCGTGCGTACGGGCGCCGGCCGTCGGACGGGGCTGTCCCGCCGCCACGGAGGGCGATCCGCGAGACCCGTCACCCGTCCGGCGCCGGCTCGAACGCACCCGCCCCGAGCCTCGGACCGGCATACGCGCATCAGCCGGCGGACGAGGCCGCGCCGGCGCCGGCTGGGAGCGCACCGGCGCCACCTGGGCGCGCTCCGCGAGACCCGCTACCCCGTCCGGCGCCGAGTCGACCGGTCACGCCCGACCGTGCGCCACCCTCCGTCGTCGTCTCGCATCACGCGGCCCTCCAGCTCGGCGAAACCCAGCAGGATCGCCGCCTCGTCCGGCGCGAGCCCACTACGGCGGGCGACTTCGTCCGTCGAGCGTCCGCTGCGGGGCGACAGGGCGTCCAGCAGTCTCGTGGTCTCGTCGGTGCGGCCCTGCTCCCCCGCAGGCGGCCCAGGACTCGCCGCACCGAGCATTTCGAGCACATCCGCTGACGAGGTCACGCACACGCCGTCGAACTCACGGAGTACCCGGTGGCATCCCGCCGAGGCGGCGCTGGTCACCGGCCCCGGAACGGCGCCCAGCGCGCGACCCAGCGTGGCGGCATGAGCGGCGGTGTTCAACGACCCGCTGCGCCAGCCCGCTTCGACGACGACGACCGCGTCGGCCATCGCGGCGATCAGCCGGTTGCGGGCCAGGAAGCGCCACTTCGTCGGCGCAGCGCCGCACGGCGTCTCGCTCCAGACCGCCCCGGTCTCGGCGATCCGCGTGAGCAGGCCCTCGTGGCCTCGGGGATAGGCGCGATCGACACCGCCGGCGAGGAAGGCGACGGTGGCGCCACCCGCCGACAGGGCCGCGCGGTGACAGGCGCCGTCGATGCCGTAGGCCGCACCGGAGACGACCGCGACGCCCGCCGCCGCGAGGTCGGCCGCCAGGTCGGCGGCGACCCCCTCGCCGTAAGCGGTCGACGCGCGAGCTCCCACGAGGGCGACGGCCGGAGATTCGGCGTGCGCAGACGCTCCCCGCCGCCACAGGGCGATCGGCGCGTGCGCGTCGAGGTCGTCGAACCGCACCGGCCAGTCGCGGTCGCCCGGTACGACGAGCGACGCGCCACATCGTCGCGCCGCGTCGATCGCGGCGCCGACCGCCGAGGGCTGGAGTCGTGGCATCCACCGAGCCCGAGCCTTGCGAACCTCCGGGTCGTCGATCTCCGGCGCGAGTCGGAGGGCCTCGGCCGCGCCGTACGCGGAGACGAGCGCCCCCGCCACACCGTCGCCCGGTTCGACGAGGACGCTCCAGACCGCACGGGCGTAGGCCTCCTCGGCGGAGGTTCCCGTCGCGCGGTGCACGCCGCTCAATGCCTGCGCCGCCGAAGACGCGTCGAGAGGGATCACGCGTGGGCCCCCTGACGGAGATAGAGCGCACGACCCACGTCGTCGAGCTGGAGATGGTCGTGGCCCGCGATGTCGGCGACGGTCCACGCCACCCGAAGGAGGCGGTCGTATCCCCGCAGTGTCAACGCTCCCCGACGCAGGGCCGCATCGAGCGGCCGCAGCACTTCTGCCGGCGGTGCCGCGGGGCCCCGCAGCCAGGTGCCGGGTACGTCGGCATTGCGCCGCCAAGGTGTCGCCGACCAGCGTCGCGCGGATCGGCCCCGCGCCTCGATGACCATGCCCCGCGCGTCTGCGGTCGTCACGACGCGCGCGTCGCTGTCTCGGCGGGCCGACGACACGCGCTGCAATCGGAGGTCGATGTCGATTCGGTCCAGCAGCGGTCCCGACAGGCGTCGCGTGTATCGGCGGATGGCCTGCGGGGCGCACTCGCACGCGCCGCCCGCGACACCGTACTGTCCGCACGGACAGGGAGTCGTGGCGATCACCAATTGGAAGCGCGCGGGGTAGGTCGCGGCCACGCCGGAACGGTGCACCTGGATCACGCCACTTTCGAGCGGCTGCCGCAGTGCGTCCAGGACGGAGGCGGGGAATTCGCCACCCTCGTCGAGGAAGAGGACGCCGTCGCTCGCGCGGGCGATGGCTCCGGGGCGGACCACACCCGATCCGCCGCCGATGAGCGCTGCCGCCGTCGCGCCGTGATGCGGGCTCTCGAAAGGAGGGGTGCGCGAGAGCCGCGTCACGGTGTCACCCGAGAGCGAGCGGATGGATGCCACCGACAGGGCGGCGGCGTCGTCCAGCGGCGGCAGGATGCCGGGGAGTCGCCGCGCCAGCATCGTCTTGCCCGCACCCGGCGGGCCCGCTCATCAGCAGGTGATGGCCGCCGGCCGCCGCGACGACGAGGGCGTCCACCGCCTCCGGTTGACCGACGACGTCGGCGAGGTCGCGCGACGCGTCGTCCGTGTTGCTGCTCGTCGGCGCCTCCGCCGCCACGAGTTCGGCCGCTTCACTCCGGCCGCCGTGCCACCGCACGACCTCCGCGAGACACACCGCCGCCAGCACCTCGACGCCCTCCACCAGACGCGCCTCGGCCGCGTTCGCGCTCGGCACGACGACGCGACGGTGCCCCGCCTTCCGCGCGGCGACGACCGCCGGCAGGACACCGGGAACCGGCCGGAGTCGGCCGTCGAGCCCCAGCTCGCCGATGTGCACCGTCGTCGCGACCCGCGCGGCATCCATCTCGCCGGACGTGGCCAGCGCGGCCACCGCGATCGCGACGTCGAAGCCCGACCCGCGTTTGGGAAGGCTGGCGGGCGAGAGATTGACCGTTATGCGGCGTTTCGGCAGGTCGAGACCGCGATTGGTGCACGCGTTTCGCACCCGACGCCCCGCTTCGCCGAGCGCCTTGTCGGGCAGGCCGATGATCGAGAACTCGGGGGTCTGCGACGACACGTCGGCCTCGACCTCGACGAGGTCGCCGCGCAGGCCCGACAGGGCCACCGCCCACGTGCGAGCGACGGTCACAGCGCGTCTTCGAGGTGTTCGAGCCGCGCCGTAGCCGGGTCGGGGCCGGTCAGTCCGATCGCGTCGACGCGGAGCTGCCGCCCCCGCGCGAGATCGGGGTGCGCGGCGAGCCAGGCCAGCGCGAGCCGCCACAGGCGCGTCGCCTTGCGCTTGTCGATCGCCTCGAACGGATGCCCGAAGTCCTCCGTCCGCCGAGTCTTGACCTCCACCACGACGAGCGTGCCGTCACGCTCGGCGACGATGTCGATCTCGCCCTGGGTGCACCGCCAGTTGCGGGCGATGATGCGGTAGCCGTCGCCTGCCAGATAGGCGACGGCGCGGTCCTCCCCGGCCCTGCCGAGGTCGTCTTTCGCTGCCATGCCCGAGAGCGTGGCATCCGGCTCCGACGGCGCGCGGGCCCGGATGGCTCATCCGTGGAGAGCCCGGGCATCCTCGCCGCTGGGGAGGAGTCTCAGTTGTCGAGCGAGAGCTCGTCGGGAAGCTGGAAGTCGTGACGCGACAGCTCTTCGACGTTCACGTCTTTGAACGTCAGTACGCGCACCGACTTCACGAACCGGTCGGCGCGGTAGATGTCCCACACCCACACGTCGGTCATCGAGATCTCGAAGTAGAAGTCGTGCTCGGTGTCGCGGCGCACGACGTTGACGTCGTTCGCGAGATAGAACCGACGCTCGGTCTCGATCACGTAGGTGAACTGGCGCACGACATCGCGATACTCGCGGTACAGGGCCAGCTCGAGTTCGCGGTCGTAGTCCTCGAAGACGTCGTCATCCATGGTCTTCCCATCCTAGGCGCGCACCGCCGAACGGGCCGCACGGAGTCGCACGCCGGGCGCGTCCGCCGCATCGAAACGATCAGAACAGTGTCGGCGCCGCCGCGATGGCCCAGGAGTGACGGTGGTGCACGCTCATGCCGTGCATGGTGATCGCGTCGCGGTGATCCAGGCTCGCGTAGCCCTTGTTGCGCACCCAGCCGTAGGCGGGCAAGTCATCGTGCAGTCCCACCATGAGCGTGTCGCGGGCCACCTTGGCGATGACGGATGCCGCCGCCGCACTCGCGCAGTCGCGGTCGGCCTTGACGATGGGCTTCACCGTGAGACCCGACTCCCCCGCCGGGGTGATGTAGTCGTGGTTGCCGTCGAGGATGACCAACGCCTCTTCGGGCACCACGCCGTGCGCACGCAGGTCGGCGATCGCGCGAACGGCGGCGAGACCGAGGGCCCGGATGATGCCGATCTCGTCGATCTCGACCGAGCTCGCCCACCCCACCGCGCTGTGCTGCACGAACGCCGCCGCCCGCGCGGCGACCTCGGGCCGGCGCGCCTCCGGCACCAGTTTCGAATCGCGCAGACCCGAGGGCACGCGCTTGCGCGAGCGAGCGGGGTCGATGACCGCCGCGCCCACCGCCACCGGCCCCGCGAGCGCCCCGCGGCCGACCTCGTCGCACGCGATGACGATCGCGTGCTCTTTCAGCACGCGACGCTCGAGGGTGAGGGTGGGTTCGATCACTGGTCTCCCGGTGCGGGAACCCCCGCGAACACCTCGTGGTGGAAGTCGATCGCCCCGAAGCGCGTGAAGGGCCACGTGATGAGGAAGGCGCGACCCACGACGTTGTCGACGGGCACGAAGCCCTGGGACGGCTGGCTCTGGTTGTAGCGCGAGTCGCGGGAGCTGTCGCGGTTGTCGCCGAGCACCCACAACGACCCCTCGGGCACGGTCACGTCATAGGGGACCGGCTCCGGCGCCGTCGCCCCGGGCGAGAGGCGCACGTACGTCTCGTCGAGAGGCACGCCGTTCACGGTGGTCTGTCCGAGCGCATTGCAGCACACGACGTGATCGCCCGCCGTGCCGATGACCCGCTTGATGAGGTGATCGTCGCTGTCGGGCGCGGAGAAGCCGAACAGCGAGAGCACCCAGTCCGCGCCCTCGACGACCGGCGACCGCTCCTCGGTGGGGCTCGACGGCAGCCAGCCGCCCGGATCGCGGAAGACGACGATGTCTCCCCGGGAGTATTCGCCGAACCGCGGCGTCAGCTCATCGACGAGGATGCGGTCCTTGATCAGGAGGGTGTCCTCCATCGACGCCGACGGGATGTAGAACGAACGGACGACGAACGTCTTCACGAGGAACGACACCAGCAGCGCGATGAGGATGATCACGACGAGGTCGCGGAAGAACGCGCCCCACCCGCGCCGTCGTCGCTCGGGAGCGGCGGATGCCGTGGCATCCGGGGTCGAGGCGGTCATGTCGCTCATGTGTTCCTTCACCGGGTTCGTCGCGCATCGACGAACCGCACAGACCAGGGTCGCATACCCGGATGCAGCACTCCGACCGCCCTCACCCAGGAAAACGCCGAACGCCCCGCGGGTCGGAACCACGGGGCGTTCGAGAGAGCGGACTCAGCGGTCGCGCTTCTCCTTGATCTTGGCCTTCTTGCCGCGGAGGCTGCGGAGGTAGTAGAGCTTCGCGCGACGCACGTCACCGCGGGTGACGACCTCGATGTGGTCGATCACGGGGCTGTGGACCGGGAAGGTGCGCTCGACGCCGACCTGGAAGCTGACCTTGCGGACGCAGAACGTCTCGCGCACGCCATCGCCCGAGCGACCGATGACGACACCCTGGAAGACCTGGATGCGCGAGCGGTTGCCCTCGGTGATGTTCACGTGCACCTTGACGGTGTCACCGGGCGAGAAGGGGGGGATGTCGGAGCGGAGCGAGGCCGCGTCGACGGAGTCGAGGATCTGCATGATCGTCACTTCCTGCGACCGCCACAGGTCGATCGCACGATAAGAGGGAAAAGGATGAGGCGTGCCCGAGGCCGCGGATGCGGCGTGACTCCCCTGAGGCAGAGCCGGTCAGGGCACGATCGTCCATTCTGCCACGCCCGGGCCTCACGGCCAAAACGGTGCGGTCAGGGCTGATCCCCGCGACGGTTCTCGGTGACGACGATGACCTCGCCGCCTGTCGGCTCCTGCGCACGGTCGCGGGCGGACGGGATGTACGCCGTGCCGTCGGTCGCGTGCAGCACGGTGACGGCGCCGCGAGCCTCGTTCCACAACTGCGCGAGCGACGACCAGAACAGCAGCAGGGCGCCCACGATCGACAGCACGAGCAGGGGGAAGAACACCCGCGAGTCGAAAAGGCCCAACGCGACGATGACGAGGTGCCAGACACCCACGCCCGCCAGGTCGCGCCACGAGACCGCCCGCGTCTCGCGCACGCTCGCCCGCGCCCGGATCAGCAGCGCCAGCAGCACCTGCGACACGAACACCGCCGGGACCGCGACCAACAACCACAGCAGCGCCCACCCGCTGCCGCCGGAGAAGACGATCCAGCCGACGAAGAGCCACAGCGGCAGCACGAAGGCGGCCGGGAACAACCAGCGGAGGAACAATCGGCGCAGCACCATGGTGCCGATGCTAGGACCGCTCGATGTGCGGCGCCTTTGAGAACGCAATGGGGCGACGGACCGGTACCCGGCGACTCATCGGCGAGAATGGAGGTTCGACGAGAGGATCCACTGATGATCGAACTGCGCACGCCCGCCGAGATCGAAGCGATGCGGCCCGCCGGACGCTTCGTCGCGGAGGTGCTGGCCACGCTGCGCGACGAGACCAAGGTGGGCACCAACCTGCTGCACCTCGACCGCCGGGCGCACGAGATGATCCGCGCCGCCGGCGCCGAGTCCTGCTACATCGACTACCACCCCTCGTTCGGCGCGAGCCCGTTCGGCAAGGTGCTGTGCACGTCCATTAACGACGCGGTCCTGCACGGCCTCCCCCACGACTACGCGCTGCGCGACGGCGACCTCGTCTCGCTCGACTTCGCCGCCTCCGTCGACGGCTGGGTGGCGGACTCCGCGGTGTCGTTCGTCGTCGGCACCCCGCGCGAGGAGGACCTCGCCCTCATCGACACCACCCAGCGGGCCCTCGCGGCGGCGATCGACGCGGCCACCGTGGGTCACAAGATCGGCGACATCTCGGCGGCCATCGCCGCAGTCGCCCGTGCCGAGGGCCTGTCGATCAACACCGATTTCGGTGGCCACGGCGTGGGTCGCACCATGCACGGCGATCCGCACGTCGCCAACGACGGCAAGGCCGGACGCGGATACCCGCTTCGCGCGGGCCTGGTCGTCGCGCTCGAGCCGTGGTTCCTGCACACGACCGACGAACTCATCACCGACCCCGACGGGTGGACCTTGCGCAGCGCCGACGGCTCCCGCGGTTCGCACTCCGAGCACACCGTGGCGATCACGCCCGACGGCCCGATCGTTCTTACCGACCGTTCGTTCCTCGGCGTCGACTGACGACGGAGGGTGGATGCCGCGGCCTCGGGCTCGGCATCCGCCCTCCCCAAGCGCGCGCCGCGCGCACGGAAGCAGACGCGCGCAATCCTCGCAGATTGCAGCCACGCATCTGCGAGCAGGTGGCGTTCCTGCGAAGATCGCGCCGGACCGCGGATGCAGCGAATCCCGGGCTCGGCGCCCACCCACCCCAGTGCGCGCCGCGCGCACGAACGCAGACGCGCGCGATCCTCGCACATAACAGCCAGGCGTCTGCGAGCAGGTGCCGTTCCTGCGAAGATCGCGCCGGACCGCGGATGCCGCGGACTCCGGGCTCGGCGCCCACCCTCCCCAACGCACGCCGCGCACGGACGCAGACGCGCGCGATCCTCGCACCTAGCAGCCAGGTATCTGCGAGCAGGTGGCGTTCCTGCGAAGATCGCGCCGGACCGCGGATGCCACGAACTCCGGGCTCGGCATCCGCCCTCTCCAGCGCACGCAGCGCGCACGGACGCAGACGCGCGCGATCCTCGCACCTAGCAGCCAGGCGTCTGCGAGCAGGGGGCGTTCCTGCGAAGATCGCGCCGGACCGCGGATGCCGCGGACTCCGGGCTCGGCGCCCACCCTCCCCAGCGCACGCCGCGCACACGAACGCAGACGCGTGCGATCCTCGCAGATTGCAGCCAGGCGTCTGCGAGCAGGTGGCGTTCCTGCGAAGATCGCGCCGGAGCGCGGATGCCACGAACTCCGGGCTCGGCATCCGCCCTCTCCAGCGCACGCCGCGCACACGGACGCAGACGCACGCGTTCCTCGCACATCGCAGCCAGGCACCTGCGAGCAGGCGGCGTTCCTGCGAAGATCGCGCCGGACCACGGATGCCATCGCCTCGGCATCCGCCGACGCGCCGCACTCCCCCGGCGCGGACCACACCCCTGGGGCGTCGGCCGGGATCGGCGCGTCGGGCAGACGCGCCGTATCGGACGCGGGGCGTCAGTCGGGAAGCAGGTCGGGGCGGCGCTCGCGCGTGCGGACGAGCTGCTGCTCGCGCCGCCAGGCGGCGACGGCGCCGTGGTTGCCACTCAACAGGACGGGCGGCACCTCGCGCTCGCGCCAGACGGCGGGCTTGGTGAAGGAGGGGTATTCGAGCAGGCCGTCTTCGTGCGATTCCTCGACGAGGCTCTCGGGATTGCCGACGACACCGGGGATGAGTCGGCCGATCGCCTCCACCATCGCCATGACGGCGACCTCTCCCCCGTTCAGCACGTAGTCGCCGAGGCTGATCAGACGGACGTCCCCGAGCTCGGCGGCGTAGTCGAACACCCGCTCGTCGATGCCCTCGTAGCGTCCGCACCCGAAGACGAGGTGTGAGGCGGTCGAGAGTTCGCGCGCGGTGGCCTGCGTGAACCGCTCACCGGCGGGCGACGGGAAGATGATGACGGGCCGCTCGGGGGCGTCACGCACGATGCCGTCCAACGCCTCGCCCCACGGCTCGGGCTTCATCACCATGCCGGCTCCCCCGCCGTAGGGGGTGTCGTCGACGGTACGGTGACGGTCGCGCGTGTGCTCGCGCAGATCGTGCACGTGCACGTCGAGCAGACCGCTCTGCCGCGCCTTCCCCAGCAGCGAGACCTCGAGGGCGTCGAAGATCGTGGGGAAGATCGACACGATGTCGATGCGCACGTCAGTCCTTGCGAGCGTCGGTGGACTCGTCGGGGTCGACGACGTCAGGGTCGTCCGCGTCGAGCGCTGAGGGGTCGGGAGCGGACTCCGCTTCGTCGGCCTCGGGAGCGAGGTCTTCGAACAGGCCCGTGGGCGGGGTGACGACGACGCGCCCGCCGGCGATGTCGACCTCCGGCACGATAGCGCTCACGAACGGCACCAGCACCTCGCGGTCCTCACCCGAAGGGCGGATGATCAGCAGGTCCTGCGCGGGGAAGTGGTCGACCCGCACGACGCGGCCGATGATCGCCCCGTCGCGCACGACGTCGAGGCCCACCAGCTGGTGGTCGTACCAGGCGTCGTCCTCCACGGGCGCAGTCTCGAGGTCCTGGTCGATCCAGAGGATGGCCTTCACGAGCTCCTCGGCGACCGTGCGGTCGTCGACGCCCTCGAAGAACACGACGGGGTGGGAGTTCATCCAGCGGAACTCGCGAACCGTCAGCTCGCGGCCATGCCACGGCGACGATTCGGGCACCTGCAGGGTGAACGTGCTGCCCGGGACGAAGCGGCCGTCGGGATCGTCGGTGTACAGCTCGAGCTTGAACGCGCCCTTCAGGCCGTGGGCCTTCACGAGGCGTCCGACCCGCAGCTGGGTCTTGGCGGGCTGCGCGCCCGCGGTGTCGCCGGCCGCCATCAGTCGTCGGCGACGTCGACGCGCACGCGGCGACCGTCTGCGAGGGCGGTGATGAGTGTGCGCAGCGCCTTGGCGGTGCGTCCGCCGCGCCCGATCACGCGACCCCGGTCATCGGGGTGCACGCGAACCTCCAGCACATCGCCACGAGGAGACGTACTGGAACGGATGGTCACGGCATCCGGGTGATCGACGATCCCCTTGACGACGTGTTCGAGCGCGGCAGACAGCACGGGGATTACTCGGCCGAGGTCTCGGCGGCGTCCTCAGCGGGCGCCTCGTCGGCCTTCTTCTCGGCCTTGGGCTTGACGACCGACTTCTTCGAGGAGTCGGCCTCGAACGCGGCCTTGGGCTCGCGCACCTTGACGGTGGACACGGCGTCCTTGTCGCCCTTGAACTTGCCCCAGTCGCCCGTGAGCTTGAGGATGGCGGCGACCTGCTCGGTCGGCTGCGCACCGACCGAGAGCCAGTACTGCGCACGCTCCGAGTCGACCTCGATGAACGAGGGCTCCTCGGTCGGGTGGTACTTGCCGATCTCCTCGATCACACGACCGTCGCGCTTGGTGCGCGAGTCGGCGACGACGATGCGGTAGTAGGGCGCGCGGATCTTTCCGAGGCGCTTGAGACGGATCTTGACAGCCACGATGACTCCAAATGATGAAAACGAACGAACCGAACGCCTGGAGAGTGGGGTGCACACCCGGCGGAAGCTCAAAAGGGTGGACCGACACCGGATAGAGGGTCGAGTGACGGGTCCAGCCCTCTATTCTGCCAGATCCTTCACCCTTGCCGTGACAGGTGACGCGTGTCGACACGGGGCGTCGCGCAGCGTAGCGGAACCTCTTCCTCGAGGGGCGCCGTGCCAGACTGAGCCGCATGAGGCTGCCGTTCGCTGCATCGACGCGTTCGTCCGTGGGTCTGGAGTGGGAGCTCATGCTCGCCGATCGCGCGACGGGCGACCTCGTCCCCCGCGCACCCGAGATCCTCGAGCACCTCGAAGACAAGACGGCGCTCGAGCGCTTCACCATCACCGGCGAGCTGCTCACCAACACCGTCGAGGTCACGAGCGGGGTCGGGCATACCGTCGCCGAGGCCGTCGACGACATCGGCGATGCGATCTGCGCGCTGCGGGAGGAGACCGAGCCCCGCGGGCTCGAGCTTCTCTGCGCCGGCAGCCACCCGTTCGCGCAGTGGTACGACCAGGAGGTCACGGACAAGACGCGGTACCACTCGCTCATCGAACGCACCCAGTGGTGGGGCCGCAACATGATGATCTGGGGCATCCATGTGCATGTCGGCGTCGACGACGTCGAGAAGGTCATTCCCATCGTCAACGCCCTCACGGTGTTCCTCCCCCACCTGCAGGCCCTGTCGGCATCCAGTCCGTTCTGGGCGGGCGAGCGCACCGGCTACACCTCGAACCGCGCGCTGGTCTTCCAGCAGCTGCCGACGGCGGGTCTGCCGTGGCAGCTCGGCTCTTGGACCGACTTCGAGAACTACCTCGACGACATGGTGCGCACGGGGGTGATGGCGGATGCCACCGAGGTGCGCTGGGACATCCGTCCGGCGCCGAAGTGGGGCACGGTCGAGATCCGCGCGTGCGACGGCATGTCGACGCTGCCCGAGCTCGCGGCCGTCGCCTCCCTCGCGCAGACGCTCGTCGAGCACTTCTCACGCCTCATCGACGAGGGGCGCGAGCTCCCCGGCATCCCTCCGTGGTACGCCCGGGAGAACAAGTGGCGCGCCGCCCGATATGGACTGGACGCCCGGGTCATCGTCGACCGCGAGGGCACGCAACGCCCGGTGATCGAGCATCTCCGAGAGACGATGGAGGAGCTGGCCGACGTGGCGCTGGAGCTGAAGTGCGCGCGGGAGTTCGCGAGCCTCGAGACCATCCTCGCCACCGGCGGCAGCTCCGCCCGTCAAGTGGCGGTGGCCGACGCCGCCGGCGGCGATCTGCGCGCGGTCGTGCAGCACCTCATCCGCGAATTCCGCGGGGGCCCGACCTTGCGCGAGCACCTGGCCGCGCTGCGCGTCTGAGTGGGCTCATAGCTGCGCGCTCCTAGGATCGCGACATGATCTCCCGACACCGCGCATCGTCGGTATCGCTGACGGTGCTCGCGGCCTCGGCCGTGGCACTGCTCTCCGGCTGCGCGGCGGATCCCGTCGCGCCCGCAACGGCCCCGACCCCGA
The DNA here is from genome assembly GCF_030818075.1 of Microbacterium proteolyticum. Lineage (NCBI taxonomy): Bacteria > Bacillati > Actinomycetota > Actinomycetes > Micrococcales > Microbacteriaceae > Microbacterium > Microbacterium proteolyticum. The sequence continues at coordinate 2,723,036 of NZ_JAUSZZ010000001.1, forward strand.
CGTTCGCTGCGCCGATGCTCGCGGCATCCGCCCCGTCCGCTCCGCCGGTGAGCTCCTCGGCGACCGAGCGCGTGGTCACCCTCGGCGACTCGCTCATGTCGGGCTTCGGCCTCTCGCCACGCGACGCGTGGCCCCTCCTCCTCGCCGAGCGGGCGCACATCTCGCTGACCAACCTCGCGTGCCCCGGCATGGGGTTCGTGGTGCAGGGCGACTGCGGCACGCCGTATGCGGGCCTCGTGCCCGCGATCGCGGCGCTCCAGCCCGACGTCCTGATCGTGCAGTCCTCCAGCAACGACTTCTGGGAGGACCCCGACGAGATCCGGTACAGCACCGCGGACACCGTCGACAGCCTGCACGCTGCGGCACCCGGAGCGCGCATCGTCGCTCTCAGCACCATCTGGAACGACGACCCGCAGGTGCCCGACGACACCGCCGTGACCTCCGAGGCGCTGCGCGACGCCGTTCAGGCGATCGGCGGCACGTACATCGACCTCAGGCAGCCACTGGCGGGCCACCCCGAATGGATGCAGGACGACGACGTTCACCCGACAGCCCGCGGGCAGAGGGCCATCGAGCAGACGGTGATGAGCGCTCTGCAGGAAGCCGGAGTGTTGCCCTGACGCCGTCCCGTAGAACGCGGATCAGCCCTTGCCGAGCATCTTCTGCAGCTCGGCGAGGTCGGCTTCGCTCGGCATCTTCTGACCGCCCAGCCCGAAGCCCGAACCCGTGGCCGGCGCGGATGCCGCGATACCGGCGTTCTCGGCGGCGCGCTTGGCGGGGTTGCCCGAGCGCGACCCCTTCGCCTTCTGCTGCTTGCCACGCTTGGACGAGGCGCCGGGCTTGCCGCCGACGGGACCCATGCCCGGGATGTTGGGCACACCGCCGCGCGCGACGGTCTTCATCATCTTCGCCGCCTGATCGAAGCGCTGGACGAGCTGATTGACGTCGGTGACGGTCATGCCCGATCCGCGCGCGATGCGCAGGCGCCGGGAGCCGTTGAGGATCTTGGGGTTCCGGCGCTCGGCGAGGGTCATCGAGCGGATGATGGCCTCGGTGCGGTCGATCTCGCGCTCGTCGAAGTCTTCGAGCTGCTGCTTCATGTTTCCCATGCCCGGGAGCATCCCGAGCATCTTCTTCATGGAGCCCATCTTCTTCATCTGCTGCATCTGCTCGAGGAAGTCCTCGAGCGTGAAGGTCTCCGTCGCGATCTTCTCGGCGACCTTCATCGCCTCGGCCTCGTCGAAGGCCTGCTGCGCCTGCTCGATCAGGGTGAGGATGTCACCGAGGTCGAGGATGCGGGATGCCATGCGGTCGGGGTGGAACGGCTCGACGTCGTCGAGGCCCTCACCGGTGGAGGCGAAGATGATGGGGCGGCCGGTGACCGACGCGACCGAGAGCGCCGCACCACCGCGGGCGTCACCGTCGAGCTTGGACAGCACCACGCCGGTGAAGTCGACGCCGTCCTGGAACGCCTTGGCCGTGTTGACGGCATCCTGTCCGATCATCGCGTCGATGACGAACAGCACCTCGTCGGGCTGGGTGGCCTTGCGGATGTCCGCCGCCTGCTTCATCAGCTGGGCGTCGACACCGAGACGACCGGCGGTGTCGATGATGACGATGTCGTGCTGCTGGCGGGTCGCGTGGGCGACGCCGTCGCGGGCCACCTTGACCGGGTCGCCCACCCCGTTGCCGGGCTCGGGCGCGTAGATGGCGGCCCCGGCGCGCTCAGCGACGACCTGCAGCTGGTTGACGGCGTTGGGGCGCTGCAGGTCGCACGCGACCAGAAGCGGCGTGTGGCCGTCTTTCTCGAGCATCTTGGCGAGCTTGCCCGCGAAGGTCGTCTTACCGGAGCCCTGGAGACCGGCGAGCATGATGACCGTCGGGGGGTTCTTCGCGAACTGCAGACGGCGCTGCTGACCGCCCAGGATGCCGATGAGCTCGTCGTTGACGATCTGCACGACCTGCTGCGCGGGGTTCAGCGCCCGGTTGACCTCATCGCCGAGGGCACGCTCGCGCACCGCGGCGGTGAACTCCTTGACCACGGGCAGCGCCACGTCGGCGTCGAGCAGGGCCCGGCGGATCTCGCGCACCGTCCCGTCGACGTCGGCGGCCGTGAGCTGGCCCTTCTTACGCAGATTGCGGAGGGTCTCTGTGAGCCGGTCGGAGAGGGTGCCGAAAGTCGCCATGATGCAATGAGTTTACGCGGGGCACGCCCGGCGCGCTTTCGCGTCGGCCCGGTTCCGTGCGGACTCGCCCGGCGGCACGAGCTCCTCACCCCGTCGACCCCGGATGCCACGGACTCTGCGCGGATCACCCAGGTCAGGCACCGCGGCCCGGCGCCCGGAAGTCCGGAGGCGGGTCACGCGAGGTCGAGGACCTCCGCCAGCACCTCATCGAGCGGGCGTCCGGCGCCCGTGCGATCCGCCCACGCCCATACCGCGGCGAGCACGGCCGCCGACAGGGCGCCGGCACGCACCTGCGCGGCGAGCACCGGCATCCCGTCGTGCGCAAGACGGAGGGCGATCTCACGCTGCAGCCGGAACTGCCGCACGGCACGGTCGCGGTCGAGCTCGGCGGCGATTCCCATTGCCTCGGCGTTGGTGATCGCGAGCGCGAGGGCATCCGGCGCGAGACCTGCGCCGATAGCGGCCAGAGCGCCCTCGACCGCGATGCCCTCGCGCAGCAGCGCGATCCCCGCCGCGGCCTGTTCGTCGAAGCCCGACCACAACACGTCGCTCTTGGCGGCGAAGTAGTTGAAGAAACTCGACCGGCTCACGCCCGCGCGTCGGGTGATGTCGGACACGCTCGTGGCGTCGTAGCCCTGCTCGAGGAACAATTCGCAAGCCGCCTCGGCCAGCACCTCACGCGATGAGGCGCGAGGGCGTCCACTGCGCGGCTCGGGGGTCACCGGCTCAGCCTAGACGCGAGGCGGGCATGTATTCTTGGACGCAATCCAACATCGGAGGCGATCGATGATCGACATCCATCACGCGGGCCTCGCTCCGCTCTACGTCCCCTATCTCGATGGCTGGGCCCACCAGCGTCGCATCCACGCCGACGTCGTCGCCGACGAACGCCCCGACACCCTTCTGCTCCTCGAGCACGAAGCCGTCTACACCGCCGGCAAGCGCACCGAGGCGCACGAGCGTCCCGACGACGGCACCCCCGTCATCGACGTCGATCGCGGCGGCAAGATCACCTGGCACGGCCCGGGTCAGCTCGTCGGGTACCCGATCGTGCGCCTGGCCGAGCCGATCGACGTCGTGGCCCACGTGCGCCGACTGGAGGGACTGCTGATCGATGCGCTCGGCGAGCACGGGGTCGACGGCTTCCGCGTCGACGGCCGCAGCGGCGTGTGGGTTCAGCGGCCGCTCGGTGTGGACAAGGTCGCCGCGATCGGCGTGCGCGTCGAGAAGGGTGTGACCATGCACGGTTTCGCTGTCAATTGCAACAACTCCCTCAGCGGTTTCCGGCACATCGTGCCGTGCGGCATCTCGGATGCCGGTGTCACGACCGTCAGCGACGTGGTGGGCGCCGACGTCTCCCCCGCCGACCTCGTACCGGCGATCGAGCGCGTCTTCCGCGCCGAGTACGCGGCGGTGGCGGCATGAGCGCCTGCGGGACCGGGAACGCCGGGGCCCCGGCATCCACCGCTCCGAACGGGCGGAAGCTCCTGCGCCTCGAGGTACGCAACGCCGAGACCCCCATCGAGCGCAAGCCCGAGTGGATCAAGACCAAGGCCAAGATGGGCCCGGAGTACACGGCGCTGCAGAAGCTCGTGAAGGGTGAAGACCTGCACACCGTGTGTCAGGAGGCCGGCTGCCCGAACATCTTCGAGTGCTGGGAGGACCGCGAGGCGACGTTCCTCATCGGCGGCTCGCAGTGCACCCGCCGCTGCGATTTCTGCCAGATCGACACGGGTAAGCCCGCCGACTACGACACCGATGAGCCGCGCCGCGTCGCCGAGAGCGTGACACGGATGCAGCTGCGGTACGCCACGGTGACCGGTGTGGCCCGCGATGATCTGCCCGACGAGGGAGCGTGGCTGCACGCCGAGACGGTGCGCCGCATCCACGCCGAGAACCCGGGCACAGGCGTCGAGATCCTCGCGACGGATTTCTCGGGCAACCCCGCGCACCTCGAAGAGGTGTTCTCCTCACGCCCGGAGGTGTTCGCGCACAACGTCGAGACGGTGCCGCGCATCTTCAAGCGCATCCGCCCGGCGTTCCGCTACGACCGCTCGCTGGGTGTGCTGAGCGCCGCCCGCGACGCGGGGCTCATCACGAAGTCGAACCTCATCCTCGGGATGGGCGAGGAGCCGGAAGAGGTGGTGCAGGCGCTTCAGGATCTGCACGACGCCGGCACCGACATCATCACGATCACGCAGTACCTCCGCCCCACGCCTCGACACCTGCCCGTCCAGCGCTGGGTGAAGCCCGCCGAGTTCGTGGAGTTCAAGGACGAGGCCGAACGCATCGGCTTCCTCGGCGTGCTCGCCGGCCCCCTGGTGCGCTCGTCGTACCGCGCAGGTCGGTTGTGGGCGCAGTCGATGGTGTCGAAGGGCCGCGAGATCCCGCCGCACCTCGCCCACCTCGCGAAGGACATCGCGGCGGCCGACGCCGGATTCGCGCAGGCGGTCTGACCCGCGCATGTCCCGGAAGCGGCTGCCGGGCGGCCCCTCAGCCAGCCGGTTCGGGGACACGCCCTCGCCGGAATCGGGACACGGCTGACGCCGGGTTCGCGCAGGCGGTCTGACCCGCGCATGTCCCGGAAGCGGCTGCCGGGTTGCCCCTCGGCCAGCCGGTTCGGGGACATGCCCTCGCCGGAACCGGGACACGGTCAGACCGGCCAGATGTAGGGAAGGTCGTCGGGCACGTCACCGAAGCGGGGGACGTAGAACTCGGCATCCTTGCGGATGAGGTTCGACCGGTGGGCACGGTGGAACTCGGGGTCGCCGATCCAGTGCGGAAGGTCGAGTTCGCTCGGGTCGAGACCGTCGACCTCGGGCGCGAACGCACGGATCTTCTCCCGCACCGTGTCGGTGCGGCCCCGGGCGATCCACTCATCGCTCATCACGAGTCCGTACGCGACGAGGGCGGGCAGGTGCCCGTCCCACATCTTCGCCGCCGGGTGGTGACGCCACCCATGCCCGGGGACCGTCAGCGCCCGCAGCAGCTGGAACGTCTCGACGCGCTGCTTGCCCAACCGCTTGAGGTCGAGGGCGCGGGCGGAGTCGACGAAGGACGGGTACGGCAGGAAGGTCTGCACGCGCTCAGTCGGCGCTGGTGACCGACTGCACCCGGCCGTCGGAGGCGAGGTTGACCAACAGCACGTCGTCGGTCGCGTCGGGGTCGAGCGCGTACTCCAGGACGGCGAACGGGTCGGCGCCGCCGTGCTCGTCGGCGAGGATGGTCATGCTCATCAGCTGCAGCGCCTTGATGACGTCGATGTGCGTGTCACCGCTCACGTCGGCGAGCAGGTCGTCGAGCCCGTCACCGAGCGTCGCCTGCTGCTGCAGGATGTATTCGGTCACTTCACTCGTACGGGAATCGAGCTCCCCGACCATCGCGTTGCGCGCGGCGAGGTCGATCGCCTCGAGGGAGGAGATCATGGATGCCGCGACATCGAGCGCCTCGGCCGAGACGTCATCCTGATCGGGTGCGGTCAGGTCGACGGTGACGCTCTGGTCGCCGAACTCGACGTTCTCGCTCCAGAAGATCGACCCGTCGGGGCCCGACTCGAGGAGTCCGAAGAAGTCGTGCTCGATGGCCATGGCTCCATGTAATCAGGCCCGTCGGGGTTCGGGAAGACGACCCGCCCACGCGCGCCGGTGCGGTATGGGGCGATCGCTGCGCGAACGGCCCGCGGGTGCCGCTACGTCAGTCGACCAGCGACGACGCGAACACGTGCGGGGTGAACCCCGTGAGGTCGCCGATCCCCTCGCCCTGGCCGAGGAGCTTGACCGGGATGCCGGTGCGCTCCTGCACGGCGAGGACGAATCCGCCCTTCGCCGACCCGTCGAGCTTGGTGAGCACGAGGCCGGTCACACCCGCGCTGTCGAGGAAGGCCTGCGCCTGCATGAGACCGTTCTGGCCCGTCGTTGCATCCAGCACCAACAGAACCTCGCTGATGGGCGCCTGCTTCTCGATGACGCGCTTGATCTTCCCGAGCTCGTCCATGAGCCCGCCCTTGGTGTGGAGGCGCCCAGCCGTGTCGACGAGCACGATCTCGGTGCCCGTCTCCTTGGCGTGGGCGACGGTCTGGAAGGCGACGGATGCCGGGTCCTGGCCCTCATGCTGAGGACGCACGATGGTCGCGCCTCCGCGCTCAGCCCACGTGGCGAGCTGGTCGACGGCCGCGGCGCGGAACGTGTCGGCGGCGCCGACCACGACCGTGCGTCCGTAGCGCTGCAGGAACTTGGCGAACTTGCCGATGGTGGTGGTCTTACCCACGCCGTTCACGCCGACGACCAACACGACGGCCGGACGCTCGGTGAGGCGCAGTGTCGTGTCGAACTTCGCGAAGTGCTCTTCGAGCGTCTCGCGCAGCATGCGCTGCAGGTCGCGCGGATCCGTCGTGCGGTAACGGTCGACCTTCTCGTGCAGCTCGTCGATGAGCCGCTCCGTGACGTCGGGGCCGAAATCGGCGGTCAGCAGCGCCGTCTCGAGGTCGTCCCACGTCGTCTCGTCGATCGTGGGCTTGACGAACAATCCGCGCAGCGCGCGGCCCAGCGACCAGGAGTTCTCAGCCATTGCTTCAGCTTACGGGCGCGGCTTCGACCCGGCTCGCCGCCCGGTCCCCCACGCGTTGACCGACGACCGCCGACACGCCGTCCTGTCGCATCGACACCCCGTACAGCGCGTCCGCGATCTCCATCGTGCGCTTCTGGTGCGTGATGACGATGAGCTGACTGCTGGCGCGAAGCTTCTCGAACACCCCCAGCAAGCGCCCGAGGTTGGCGTCGTCCAGGGCCGCTTCGACCTCGTCGAGGATGTAGAAGGGGCTCGGGCGGGCCGTGAAGATCGAGGTCAGGAACGCCACGGCCGCGAGGGACCGCTCGCCCCCGGAAAGCAATGACAGGCGCTCGATCTTCTTGCCCACCGGTCGGACCGACACCTCGATACCGGTGGTCAGCGGATTGTCGGGATCGGTCAGTGAGATGCTGCCGGAGCCGCCGGGGAAGAGGATGGGGAAGATCTCGGTGAACGCAGCCCGGGTGTCCTCGAAGGCGGCGACGAAGATCGTCTGCATGCGCTCGTCGAGCTCGGCGATGATGGTCTGCAGATCACCGCGCGTCTGCTGCAGGTCGGCGAGCTGTTCGGTGAGGAAGGCGTGGCGCTGCTCGAGCGCGGCGAACTCCTCCAGCGCGAGCGGATTGACTCTGCCCAGCTGCGACAGTTTGCGCTCGGCATCCTGGAGCCGGCGCTTCTGTGCGGCGCGATCGAAAGGCTCTGCCTGCGCCTCGTCTGCGCGGGGAACGAGCTGGTCGGGACCGTATTCCGAAACGAGAATGTTCTCGTCGAGGGCGAGTTCGCTCTGCACGCGCTCGAGGAGGCTCGTGACGTGGAGCCTCTTCTCGTGCATCTGCAGCTCGAGCCCGTGCACGCTCTCGGTCAACCGGGCGAGGCGCTCGCGCACCTGCGTCTCGTCGGCGCGGGCACGCGCGAGTTCCTCGGTGATCGCCGTGCGGGCCGACTCGGCGGCGGCGAGCTCCACGCGCGCCTGACTCACCGACCGGTCGACGGAATCGAGCAGGGTGGGCAGATGACCGGCGACCTCCGCCGCCACCTCGCGCTGCGCGCGGCGGATCACCGCGCGTCGTGCGGCCTCGGCGGCGGCGGCGCGCTCCCGCTCGCGTTGCTGTTCCAGCTGCACGATGCGGGCCTCGCCCGAACGCACCCGCTCCTTCAGCGTCTCGATATCGAGCCGCGCGCGCATCTCGGTCTCGCGGGCCGCATCGACCGCGGCCGCCATCCCCGCGCGCGCCGACGCGTCGAGCAGCGGACGCGGCGCTTCGAGCGCGCGCGCGAGGTCGTCCCCGGCGCGCCGAGCCGCATCCTCGGCCTCGGCCACCGCAGCCTCGGTCTGCGCCAGCCCCGCCGCCAGGCGATCGCATTCGGCGACGGCCGCCTCATGCCGCACCGTCACGCGGTTCACCTTCTCGGCGTGCGCGGCGAGGGCGGCGTCGCGGGCGCGAAGCGTCGAGAGCGCCTCCTTGGTGCGCTGGCGGGCGTCGGTGAGCGCGCGTTGCTGATCGGCGAGCGCCTCGCGCAGCGAGTCCGCGATCACGACGATCTCCGCGAGTCGCTCGGCGGCGCCGTCGCGCTCCGCGGCCAGCTCCAGGCGCGACCGGCCCGATCCGGAGCCCGCCCTCACCGTGTGCGCGGTCGCGACCTCACCGGCGCGCGTCACCACGGTCGCGTCGTGCGGGAGGGAAGGCTGCACGGCGCGCACCGCGGCGAGGTCGTCGACGATCACCGTGCGCGACAGGATGCCGAGCACCCCCGCCGACGCCGTGACCACCTCCGCGGCCGGAACCGAACCCGGCACCGACGGCGGTGGAGGCGCATCCGAGTCGGCATTCGCAATGACGATGTCGACCACACCGAGATCTCCCTCGGACGCGTCCCCGGCCGCCTTGAAGGCGGCCGAGGCGTCGTCGACGAGGAGCCCTTCGGCGAGCGAGCCGAGCGCGGCGGCGATCGCCGCCTCGTAGCCCGCGGTGACCTTCACGTCGTCGCCCACGAGCCCCCGGACTCCCGGACCGCGGGCGGCGAGCAGATCGGCGGCGGCATTGCGCAGGTCGAGCGCGCGCCCCAGCGCCGCCGTCTGCGCGGTGAGGGCGTCGCGCTCGCGTTCGGCGGCGTGCAGACGCTCCCGCAACCCCGCCACGGTCGTCTCGAGATCGTTCGCGTCCCGCTGCGCGCGCTCATAGGCCGCGGCGTGCTCGGCGGCCGATGTCTCGGGCGCACCATCGGGGTCGAGCTCCGCGCGCGCCTTCTCGGCCTCGGCGCGTCGCACGAGGGCCGCGTCCAGCGCACGCTGCTGCCGGTCGACCCCGGCGCGCACGGCGGCGAGGGCCGAGTTCGCGGCATCCGCCGCCCCGCGGAGCGCCTGGAGCCTCATGTCGTGCTCCGACACGAGCGCGCTCTGCGCCGCGATGTCGACGTCGAGGGCGTCGAGGTCGGCCCGGGCGCGTACCACCTCACGGGCGGCCTCCGCCGCGGCATCCTGAGCATCGCCCAGACCGGCGGCGATGTCGTCGATCTCGGCTCGCACGTGGTCGATCGTGCGCTGCGACACCGTCGGGGCGAAGGCCGATCCGTCGCCGTCGTCGTCGGAGAGCAAGGTGAGACGCTGACCCGCCAACGTGTACAGGCCGCGCAGCCGCTCCTGCACCTGCTCGAGCGAGAAGGCCACGCCGCGCGCGCGGTCCACGGCCTCCGATCGCTGGTTGTTCTCGAGCCGCTCGACGCGCTGGCGGAGGCCGTCCGCTTGCTCCTGCAGGCCGAGGCGCTCGGTGTGCCGCTCGCTCTCGGCGCGGGCGGCATCGGCCAGCTGCGTCCGCAGGCGCACGAGATCGTCGGCGTAGAGTCGGGCCTTGGCGTCCCGGACGACGGCGGCGATCGTCGCGGCCTCCCGCGCGATCTCGGCCTGTTTGCCGAGCGGCTTGAGCTGGCGTCGCAGCTCGCCCGCGAGATCGCTCAGCCGGGTGAGGTTGGACTCCATCGCCTCCAGCTTGCGCACGGTCTTCTCTTTGCGGCGCCGGTGCTTCAGGATGCCGGCGGCTTCTTCGATAAACCCGCGGCGGTCCTCGGCGGTGGCCTGCAGGACGGTATCGAGCCGGCCCTGCCCGATGATCACGTGCATCTCGCGCCCGAGGCCGGAGTCGCTGAGCAGCTCCTGCACGTCGAGCAGTCGGCAGGTCTGGCCGTTGATCGCGTACTCGCTGGCGCCGGTGCGGAACAGCGTGCGACTGATCGTGACCTCGGTGTAGTCGATGGGGAGCGCACCGTCGCCGTTGTCGATCGTCAGTTGGACCTCCGCGCGGCCGAGCGGCCCGCGGGTCGACGTGCCGGCGAAGATGACGTCTTCCATCTTGCCGCCGCGCAGGGTCTTGGCGCCCTGCTCCCCCATCACCCAGGCCAGGGCGTCGACGACGTTCGATTTGCCCGACCCGTTCGGTCCGACGATGCAGGTGACTCCCGGCTCGAGCGCGAAGGTCGTGGACTGCGCGAACGACTTGAAGCCTTTGAGCGTCACGCTCTTCAGGTGCATGTCACCCGCCTTCCCGCCCGGTCCGATCCTCGCCTCACGCTAGCCGAGGACCCGCGGGAACCCGCGGCGGCGGGCCGGTCTCGGCCATCCGACGCGCCCGGATGTCGATCATTTCTGAGTGGAAGCTTGACACCGGCTGACAGCATTCGCTAGCGTCGGGGGTCGCAACCGACGTTGAGAGGAGGTCACTTCCATGATTCGCGAACCATTCGGCATCGACACCGGCTTCACCGCCGCCCCCGTGCTGTCCGCACGCATCACCGGAGTGACCATCGACGTCGGCATGCCCTCCCGTCTGGGCTGACCCGTCGCGTCGAGACGCTCGCGTCTCCGCTCTCCGTGAGCACGTCCTTCGGACGTGGTCTCGCTCGATCCTCGTGATCCTTCTTCGCGCATCTCGCGCCTTCGCACTCTCTCTACGGAGTCCCCGCATGAACGCCCTGTTCACGCGCGCGCCGCAGCACTCCTCGGCCGCGCCCACCACCCCGACCCCGTCGACCGTCACGTTCGACACCACCGCCTACCGCCCGCTCGGACCCCTCGACCGGTTGTCGCTGCGGATCGGCCTCTGGCTGCTCACCCGTCACGCTGATCGCGCGCGGGCGCTCGATCACGAGGCCGTCGCCGCTCACCGCGCACGACAGGCCGCCGAGGAGCGCGAAAAGCGCGAGCGGGCGTGGCAGAGCACAGCCGCCTTCAGTCGGCTCCCCTTCTGAACGGTGGGGGTGGCGTCCGCGCCGCCCCCACCCCTTCCCCTTCCACCGGAGACCCTCATGACCACGTCCCTGGCCGGCCTCGAGCTGCGCCCCCTTCACATCCCGTCCTCCATCGACGCCCCCGATGCCGCGGACTTCCGCGAGATGGTCCGCATCCGCAATCTCGTCTACGCCGAGATCTCCGGGCACGACGACGGCTCGATGCCCGCTGATGAGTTGCTGCCGCTGTATCAGCCCCAGCCCGATATGAAGCGGTTCGCCTGGATCGTCGTCGTCGGTGGCGACGTCGTCGGTCGCGCGGGCCTGGACCTCCCGCAGGAAGAGGGCGCTCGGACCGCGTCCTGGCTCGTCGAGCTCCGGCGCTCGGTCTGGGGCCACGGAATCGGGCGCGAGGCTTTCGCGCTCATCAAGCGCGTCGCCCGCGAGCACGGCCGGAGCATCCTGCAGTCGTGGGCGGAGCACCCCGCCGCGGACGGGCGAGTGGTCGCCGCGCCGACGGGTTTCGGGACCATCCCGCTCGACCACCCCGCCCGCTTCTTCCTGGCATCCGGCAACACTCTGGAGCAGATCGTGCGGGTCAGCGCGCTCGATCTCGTCGGCGTCCGGCCGCACCTGAAGACCCTCCTCGCCGAGGCGGAGCAGGCGGCGGCCGGGTATCGCGTGGTGCAGTGGACGCTGCCGACGCCGGACGAGTTCGTCGACGCATTCGCCGGGATGAAATCGCGCATGGTCACCGACGCACCGTCGGCCGGTCTCGAGTTCGACGAGGAGGTGTGGGATGCCGCGCGCCTGCGCCGCTACGAAGCGGGCTACCTCGACGCCGGCCGCCACATGCTCGTCACCGCCGCCCAGCACGTCGACACGGGTGAGCTCGCCGCGTTCAACGAATTGGTGATCGGCAAGGACCGCACGGCGGCGACCAGCCAGGAGGACACGCTGGTCGTCGCAGCGCACCGCGGCCACCGCCTCGGGATGCTGGTGAAGTGCGCCGGCCTGCTCGCGTGGCAGGACATCGCGCCCCACTCACCCCGCGTGATCACGTACAACGCCGAGGAGAACCGCCCGATGCTGTCGATCAACGAGCGGATCGGCTTCCGGCCGATCTCCTACGAGGGCGCCTGGAAGAAGGTGCTGACGTGATCCGCATCGCGCGAGGTGCCACAACGCATGGGCGTCACTTCCTGGCGAGCGCCACGATCGGGCACCTCGCGCGGCGGTCGCGCGACACCATCCGCCGCCGCGCCGTGGTGGCCGGGCGTCACCTCGGGCGCTGGCAGCGCGGGCAGAAGTGGCTCGAGCGATTCATGAACGACACCCGCACGATCGGGCGACCGCACCGCGGGCAGGGCTGGCCCGTCCGCCCGTAGGCGTTGAGCGAGTGCGCGAAGTAGCCGGCCTGCCCGTTGACGTTGACGTACTGCGCGTCGAAGCTCGTTCCGCCCTCGGCGAGGGCCTTCTCGAGCACCACTTGCACCTCGCCGAGCAGGCGGTTGACCGCGCGTGTCGGGAGGGCGGATGCCGGCGTCTCGGGGTGGACGCGCGCGGCCCACAGCGACTCGTCGGCGTAGATGTTGCCGATCCCGCTCGCGACGGTCTGGTCGAGCAGGACGCGCTTGATCCCCGACGACGTGCGCGCGAGCCGCGCGCGGAACCGTTTCGCGCTGAAAGCCGGGTCGAGCGGGTCGCGGCCGATGTGCGCGACCTGCGTCGGCACGCGGGCCAGGTCGGAGCCACGCCCGCCCGCGGCACCGTCGGGGGTGTCGACGAGGTCATCGATGGCGAGCGAGCCGAACGTGCGCTGATCGGCGAACACCACCGACAGGGCTCCGTGCACCGGGTGCTCGAGTTCGATGCGGATCCGCTCATGCCGCTCGTCGGGAGCACCGGGCACGCGCAGCAGCATCTGACCGCTCATCCCGAGATGAGTGACGATCGCCTCGCCATCGGTCACCGGCATCCACAGGAACTTGCCCCGTCGGACCGCGGCGCTGATGCGGCGGCCGGTGAGTTCCGCCTCGAAGTGCGCCGCTCCCCCGGTGTGCCTCGTCAGGGCGCGCTCATCGCGCACGTCGACCGACGTGATGAGCGCACCGCGGACGGCGGGTTCGAGGCCGGCACGCACGACCTCGACCTCGGGGAGTTCAGGCACGGGAGTCGAGCTCGCGCCACGCCGTAAGGGCGGCGGCCATCTCGGCCTGCTTCTTGCTCGACCCCTCGCCGGTCGCGACGAGCTCGCCGACGGTCACCGTGGCGCTGAATCGACGGTCGTGGTCGGGACCGCTCGCCTGCATGGCGTAGACCGGAGCCGACAGCCCCTGACGCGCGGCGATCTCCTGCAGGCTCGTCTTGGGGTCCATCGCCGCGCCGTAGCGTTCCGGGTCGTCCAGGAGCGGCTCGACCAGGCGCAGCACCATGGCGGTCGCGGCGTCCGGGCCGGCCGACAGGAAGGTCGCCCCGATGAGGGCCTCCATGGTGTCGGCCAGGATCGAGTCCTTGTCGCGCCCGCCGGTGAGGATCTCGCCGCGCCCGAGTCGCACGTGCGCCCCCAGGCCGATCCTGCGCGCCACCTCGGCCAGCGCGACGGTGGAGACCACGCTGGCGCGGCGCTTGGCGAGGCTTCCCTCTTCGAGTTCAGGATGCCGGGTGAACAGGCGCACCGTCACGGCCTGCCCGAGCACGGAGTCGCCGAGGAACTCCAGGCGCTCGTTGTGCGGGATGCCGCCGTTCTCGTACGCGTACGAGCGGTGCGTCAAGGCAAGAGAAAGAAGCTCGGGGTCGATGTCGACCCCGAGCTTCTGCGTGAGCGCAGAGCGCTCGACATTTCTTCGCGTCACGAAACGCCGATCAGACGTCGGCGACCTTGCGGCCCTTGTACTCGAGGAAGAGCTCGGTGCCCTGCGAGTCGGTGACGACCTTCGCCTGGTGGGGGCGGCTGTAGACGACCTTGCCGTTCTCGATGGTCTTGACCAGCGCGGGGGCTTCGGCCTTCCACTGCGCGCGACGCGAGCGGGTGTTGGAGCGGGAGACCTTCCGCTTCGGGGGGTTACCTGCCATGACTAGCTCTTCTCTGTCTTGGGGGCGGCGCGGAGCGCATCGCCGTCGTCTGGGGTGTACTGCTGGAGCGCAGCCCATCGAGGATCGACAGACGTCTGCTCCGATTCGCCGGCGCTTTCCGTCAGCCTCTCGCCCGTGTTCGGGTCGAGCCCGGGGCAGTCCGGCTGACACACCGGCTGGAACGGAAGCGACAGGACAATGGCATCCCGGACCAGATTTTCAAGATCCACGTGGTCGTCTTGAACGTCGAAGTCACTCGCTTCGGTCCCAGGATACGCGAAAAGTTCCTGGAACTCGACTTCGACAGGCTCCTCGATGTCGATCAAGCAGCGCCCGCACACACCGGTGGCCGTCGTGTCGACCGTTCCCGAGACGAGGATGCCCTCGTGCACCGACTCCAGACGCACGTCGATCTCGAGCGGCTCGGACTCGGGGACGGAGACGAGACCCTCGCCCCACTTCTCGGGAGCGGGGATCTCCAGGGAGTGCTCGCGCATCTCCCCGGGTTTGCGCTCGATGTCGCGCACGGGGAGCTGGAAAGGGCCGGGACGGTGGGTTCTCACGGTCGTCCATGCTACCCGCGCGCCCCGGGACGAGGGCCGGGCGGGGCGCTGCGTCCCCACGGGGACGGGGGCGGCAGAGTGCAGTGGCTCATTCAAACGAGGGCCGGGCGGGGCGCACCGCCCCCACGTGAACGGCGGCCCGGCAAGGTGCAGTCGCCCATAGCGACGAGGGCCAGGCAGGGCGCTGCGTCCCCACGTGAACGGCGGCCCGGCGGGGTCCAGGAGACGGCGGGGCGGGGCGGGCACGGTGCCCGCACACTCACGCATAAACGCACTTCGTGCGCAGAAACACGACGAGAGCGCGTTTCCGCGCACGGATCGCGTTTATGCGTGAGCACCGGGTCGCGGCCGGTACCCCCGCACCGGGGAGACGGGGGCGGTCAGATGCCTCGGGCGCCCGTGTCGAGGAAGCGGGCGACCGCGGGCGGGACGTACGGCGAGACGTCGCCGCCGAGCCCGGCCACCTGACGCACGAGCGAACTGGAGACGAGGGCGTGCGAGGGGTCGGGCAGGAGGAAGACCGTCTCGACGTGCGCGAGATCGCGGTTCACGATCGCCATCGGCGTCTCGTAGGCGACATCGACCTGCGAGCGGATGCCCTTCACCAGCACCTTCGCTCCGACGTCCGTGGCGTAGTCGACGAGCAGCCCCATGCTCCAGGCGGCCACGATCACGTCGCCCTCGACGCCCGCCTCGACAATCGCCTGCTCGAGCAGCCTCTGCCGTTCGGCGATCGGGAGCATCGCCTCTTTGCCGGGGTTGTGGACGACGAGGACGTGCAGCTGATCGAAGAGGCCGGCGGCACGACGGATCACGTCGAGATGTCCCAGCGTGGGCGGGTCGAACGAGCCGGGAACGACGGCGATCCGGGGATCCATGACGCCAGCCTATCGAGGCGCCCCGGCGAACGCGCCCGCCGCGGGGGCCGTCTTCTCCCGCGTCACGCCCGGACGATGCTCGCCCTCTCGCCTGCCGCGGCGGCGCTCAGGACTTGGCCAGCGCTGCGCGCTCCTCCACACCGACCCGTCGCTCGAGAGCCGCGGCGAGGCCCGGATGGCGCAGCAGCGCGGGGTCGTCGGCGAGCACGCGCTCCCCCTCCGCCCGCGCCTCGGTGATGAGGTCGGCGTCGGTCACCACCCGCAGCAGCCGCAGCGACGAACGCGCGCCCGACTGCGCCCCGCCGAGCACGTCTCCCTCACCCCGGAGCTCGAGATCGACCTCGGCCAGGGCGAAGCCGTCGAGGGTCGCGGCCACCGCCTCGACGCGCGAGCGCGCAGACGTGCCGGGCGCCGCCTCGGTCACCAGCAGGCAGAGTCCCGGCAGCCCGCCGCGGCCCACGCGCCCGCGGAGCTGATGCAGCTGCGACACGCCGAAGCGATCGGCCTCGAGGATCACCATGGTGGAGGCGTTCGGCACGTCGACGCCCACCTCGATCACGGTCGTGGCGACCAGCACGTCGATGTCGCCGCGGGCGAACGCCTGCATCACGGCATCCTTCTCGTCCGAAGGCATCTTGCCGTGCAGGATCTGCACGCGGATGCCGTCGAACGTCGGCAGACGCGAGAGCAGCGCCTCGACCTGCACCACGCCCCAGCGCGTGCGCTCGCTCTCACCGGCCGGAGGAGCGGCAGCCGCGGGGGCGTCGGCGGGCTCGTCGGTCTTCTCGTCGGCGGCGAGCTGATCGGAATCGATCGCGGCGCAGACGACGAACGCCTGGCGTCCCTGCGCGACCTCCTCGGCCACCCGGTCCCACACGCGCGCGAACCAGCTCGGCTTCTCGGCGAGGGGCGCGACGAACGACTGGATGCCGGCGCGACCGGCCGGCATGGTGCGGATGGTCGAGACGTCGAGATCGCCGAAGACCGTCATGGCGACGGTGCGCGGGATGGGCGTCGCCGTGAGCACGAGCGTGTGCGGCGAACTCCCCTTGGAGCGGAGCGCCTCGCGCTGGTCGACGCCGAAGCGGTGCTGCTCGTCGACGACGACGAACCCGAGGTCGGCGAACGTCGTCGTGGCGCTCAGGAGGGCATGCGTGCCGACCACGATCCGCGCCTGCCCCGAAGCGACGCGCAGGGCGGCGCGACGTCGCTCGGCCGCCGGCATCTGTCCCGTGAGCAGCGTCGGCATGAGCTCCGGGGCGAGCTCGGGCCCGAGCATGCGCGCGATGGAGCGCAGGTGCTGACCGGCGAGCACCTCGGTGGGCGCGATGAGCGCGGACTGACCGCCCGACTCGGCGACCTGCAGCATCGCGCGCAACGCGACGAGGGTCTTGCCGGAGCCGACCTCTCCCTGCACCAGCCGGTTCATCGGCCAGTCACCCGTGAGATCCGCGGCAAGTTGCGCGCCCACGCTCTGCTGGTCGGGCGTCAGCGCGAAGGGGAGGATCGCGTCGAACCGCTCGAGCAGACCGCCCGGAGTCGCGGGCCGCTTGGTGGCCGACAGCGCGCGCACGAACTGCCGTTGCTGCAGCAGCGCGGTCTGCAGCACGAAGGCCTCCTGCATGCGCAGGGTCGCGACCGCCGGGGGGATGTCGTCGTCGACCTCGGGCCGGTGGATCCGCTCGAGCGCGTCGCGCGCGGCCAGCAACCCCCGCCGGGCGCGGAGGCCGTCGGGCAGCGGGTCGTCGACGTCGCCGAGGGCGTCGAGCACCACCGCGATGGTCTTCTGCACGAGCGTGCTCGGCACCGAACTCGTCGCGGGATAGATCGGAATGGGGCGTCTCGCGGTGACCTCGGCCTCGGCGCGGGCCTCGGCGATGTCGTCGAACAACTCGTAGTCGGGGTTCGTCAGCTGCGTCTGGCGGCGGTACTCGCCGACCTTCCCCGAGAAGATGCCCCGTCGGCCGGGAGTGAGGTCTTTCAACCGCCACGGCTGATTGAAGAACGTCAGCGACATGCGGCCGTCGCCGTCGCTGATGACGACCTCCAGCAGGGAACCCCTCCGGTTCTGCATGCGGCGTTCGGTGGCACTGACGACCTCGGCGACGATCGTGACGGGTTCGCCCAGCGGCAGCGACGCGATCGGGGTGAGTTCGCCCCGCCGCGCGTAGCGGCGCGGGTAGTGCTCGAGCAGTTCGCCCACCGTCTTCATGCCGAACGCCCGATCGAATGCCGACGCGGTCTTGCCGCCCACGGCGCCGTCGAGCCGCGAGGCGAGCGAGAGACCGGGCATGCTCCGAGTCTAGGCAGGGCCGCCGACATCGCCGGCCGGGGGCCGGGCCGACGCACGTCCGTGCGCTCGTGGACACGGCCGGGCACCGCGCCGCGCCTGACCGCCCCGATCCCGGGTCTGCGCAGCCCGCGACTTTAGGCTGGACACGTGACGCGCATCATCTCCGGCCGCGCCGGCGGCACCGTCCTCGACGTCCCCCCGAAGGGCACGCGCCCCACGAGCGACCGGGTCCGCGAATCGCTCTTCGGCGCCCTCGAGTCCGCGGGCCTGATCGCCGACGCCCGCGTGGCGGACCTCTTCGCCGGCTCCGGTGCGCTGGGCCTGGAGAGCCTGAGCCGTGGCGCCGCGTCCGCCGATCTAATCGAGCTCTCGGCCCCGGCCGCGACGCTCATCCGCAAGAACGCCGAGCGCCTCCGCGCCGCGGGCGTCACCGCCCCCGCCCGCGTGCACCGGGCAAACGTCACGAGCTACCTCGCGGCATCCACCGCGGAGTGGGATCTCGTCTTCCTCGACCCGCCCTACGACATCGCCGATCCCGACCTGACGAAGGCGCTGGTGGCTCTCGCACCCCGTCTGAGCCCGGATGCCACGGTGATCGTGGAGCGGGCCAAGCGCTCCACGGCTCCTGACTGGGCGGCGGCGGGTCTCGCTCCCGAGCGGGACCGCGCGTACGGCGACACGACGATGTGGTGGGGCCGTCCGAACGCGTGACCCGCGGACGGGCCGGCGTCAGCCGCGTCCGGCGTCCCAGTCCCGGTACGGATCCCAGCCGGTTCGCCCCGACCACGGCTCGCCGTCGACGGTGATCGCCGTCTCCCCCCGGTGCTGCACCGTACCGATGCGGCGACCGAGGGGCTCGGCATCCGCTCCGAAGGTGACGAGGAAGCCGTGGTCCTCTCCCCCGCCGAGCGCCCGCGCCACGTCGTCGCCGAGCGTCGCGGCGTCGATCGCGATGGTCACCCCCGACGCGTCGGCGAGCCGTGTCGCATCCAGCGCGAGGCCGTCGGAGACGTCCATCATCGCCGATGCTCCGGATGCCGCCGCCCACAGCGCCTCGGCCACCGGCGGGCGTGGCGTCAGCTGACGCGACAGCGCCTTCGCGTCGGCGGAGTCGAGACCCGCGCGAGCCTCACGCGTCAGGGCGACGGGGGTGCCCTCGGCATCAGTGAACCGTCGGAACAACAGGTCGAGTCCGCGGGCCGCCTCGCCCAGCTCGCCGATGACGTAGACGCCGTCCCCCACCCGCGCGCCCGAGCGGCGCACCGGGTCGCGACCGTCGAGGCTGCCGAGGGCGGTCACCGCGATCGTGAGCGTGTCGGAGACAGTGAGGTCGCCGCCCTCGACCGCGCAATCGGGCGCGAGCTCCGCGCAGGCTGCGGCCAGGCCGTCGGCGAAACCCCGGACGAACGACACCGGCGTCGCGTCGGGCATGGCCAGAGCGACGAGCAGGGCGATCGGGCGGGCACCCATCGCGGCGACATCGGCGAGGTTGACCGCCGCCGCCTTGAAGCCGAGATCGAACGGCGACGACCACGCCAGCCGGAAGTCCGGACCGTGCACGAGCGTGTCGGTCGTGGCGACCACCCGTCCGTCGGGCACGCTCAGCACCGCGGCGTCATCGCCCGGGCCGACCGGCGCGGTGGAGGGCGGGAGGCGATCCAGGATGCGGCGCAGGATCTGCCCCTCGGACAGCTCCCCCACGGTGGTCTCACGGCTGAGCTCGGCGTCGGTCACCCTCCCACGCTATTAGCCTGGATGGGTGCCCCGCTCCGCCCGCCCCCTCGCGCTCCTGGCCGCCCTCGTCCTGGTCCCGGGGCTGGCCGCCTGCAGCACGACGGTGGCGATGGAGCCGGCGAGGCTCGCCAACGACCCCGCCTGCGCGTCGGTGATCGCCCGGCTGCCGGAGAGCATCTCGGGGCAGGAGCGACGCTGGACCGACGCGCAGGCCACGGGGGCCTGGGGCACTCCGGCATCCATCCTCATGACGTGCGGACTCGAGCCGCCGGCCCCGTCGACCCTGCCGTGCCGCACGTTCGACGGCGTGGACTGGCTGGTCGACGAGTCGCAGGCCGCCGACAACCGGTACACGCTCACGACCTTCGGCCGGAGCCCCGCCCTGCAGGTCTACCTCGACTTCGACATCGCCAGCAGCGGCGACGTCGCCCAGGCTCTCGGCCCCCTCATCCGCGAATACCTGCAGCCGACCGGCTCGGCCTGCACCGCCGCCTCCGACACCACGGCCACCCCGGCCCCGTCACCGACTCCGTAGGCCGCGGGCACGACGCCTGCTCCACCCGCGAGCGAGCGCAGCTGCGGAGGTTCCGGGCGGCACGCCGCCGCCCGCGCACGACGCACGGCGTGTCGTCCGAGACCGCTGCCGTTATGCACGGCCCGGAGACCCCTCACCCCTGCGCGCTCCGGGCGCCCGGTGGGCACGACCGCGGAGGGTGTCGGCGGCACGCCGCCGCCCGCGCACGACGCACGTCGTGTCACCCAGGAATCCCGCCGTTTCGCACGGCCCCGCCGCACGCGCGGCCGGGCGGACGAGCCGGAGCGGCGGATCGCCCGCCGCGCGTACGGGACTCAGGCTTTGGCGAGGGCTGCGTCCAGCAGGTCGCTGATCAGGTCGGGGTAGGTCAGTCCTGAGGCGATCCAGCACGTCGGGAACATCGAGATCGGCGTGAAACCGGGCATCGTGTTGACCTCGTTCACGTAGAACTCGGTACCCGTGTAGAAGAAGTCCACGCGCGCGAGGCCCTGCCCGCCGATCGCCTCGAACGCCTTCGCGGCGATACGCTGCATCTCGGCCAGCTCGCCGTCGCGAAGATCGGCGGGACACACGAGGTCGACGCCCGGCGCATCGAGGTACTTCGCCTCGAAGTCGTAGAACTCCCGGCCGGTCACCACGATCTCGCCCGCGACGCTCACGCGGACCGGTCCGCCGTCGCGCCCAGGGAGCACGCCGCACTCGACCTCGCGACCGACGATCGCCTGCTCCACGAGCACGAGCCCGTCCTCGGCGAAGGCGGTGTCGAGAGCGGCATCCAGGTCTTCCCAGCGGGAGACCTTCGATACGCCGACGCTCGACCCGGCCTCGTTGGGCTTGACGAAGACCGGAAGACCCAGCGCGCGCACGCGGCGCTCCCAGAGCGCGCGGTCGCGCGCGAGGTCGGCGCGCGTGACGGCGACCCACGGCACGACCGGGACGTTCGCCGAACGCAGCACCTGCTTGGTGACGTTCTTGTTCATGCCGATGGCCGACATGAGCACACCGCCGCCGGCGTACGGGATGCCGAGGAGTTCGAGCAGCCCCTGCACGGTGCCGTCCTCGCCGAACCGGCCGTGGAGGATCGGCAGTACGACGTCGACATCGCCGAGCGAGCGGGTGCCCTCGGCGTCGGTCACGGTCCACTCGCGCGACAGCGTCGAGTCGGGCAGCCGCACGCGCGTGCCGTTGTCGACCACCTGGGGCAGGGCCTCGGGACGCAGGGCGAACTTGTCGGGGTCGTCGTCTTCGAGGACGAAGGCGCCGTCGCGGGTGATGCCGACCGGGATCACCCGGAAGCGGTCACGGTCGATCGCCCGCAGCACCCCGCCCGCCGTGGCGGAACTGATCGAGTGCTCGCTGGAGCGCCCGCCGAAGAGCACCACCACCACCGGTTTGGTCATTCTGCGTCCTCTCGCCCTGCGGCTGGTCGTCGTCGGTCGTCAGGTGCGGCGCGATGTCTCGCGGGTCCATGGTGCCATCGAGCACCATCTTCACCTGCTGCACGATGGGCATGTCGACACCGACCTGCTTCGCGAGCTGGAGCACGGGGGCCACGGATGCCAGGCCCTCGGCGGTCTGCTGCATCTGGGCCACGACCTCCTTGTAGCCGTAGCCCTGGCCGAGCAGTCGCCCGGCGGTGTTGTTGCGGCTCAAAGGCGATTGGCACGTGGCGATGAGGTCACCGAGGCCCGCGAGACCCTGCAGCGTCTCGGGCTGTGCGCCCTGCGCCACGGCGAAGTCGGTCATCTCGACCAGGCCCCGCGTGATGATGGACGCCTTGGTGTTCTCGCCGTAGCCGACACCGTCGACGATGCCGATCGCCACGGCGATGAGGTTCTTGAGCACCCCGCCGAACTCGGTTCCGATGACGTCGGTGTTCACGAACGAGCGGAAGTACCGGTTGCGCGCGCGCCGGGCGACGGCCTCGGCCGTCTCGGGGCTCAGCGAGCTGATGACCGCGGCGGTGGGCTGCTCCCGGGCGATCTCGAGGGCGAGGTTGGGACCGGATGCCACGGCGATGCGAGCCGGATCGCACTGCAGCACCTGCTCGATGACCTGGCTCATGCGCAGGCCCGTCGACTTCTCCACGCCCTTCATGAGCGAGACGATGGGCACATCGGTGCGCTCGACGTACGGCTTGATCGCCGCGAGGTTCTCGCGCAGCGACTGGCTCGGCACCGACAGGTAGATCTGCTCCGCGTCGCGAAGCGCCTCGGCCAGGTCGGTGGTCGCCGTCATGGTGCGCGGCAGGTTGATGCCGGACAGGTAGCGGCTGTTGCGCTTGGACTCGGTGATCTCGGCCGCGAGCTCCGGACGGCGCGCCCACATGACGACGGACGCCCCGCCGTCGGCGAGGATCTTGCCGAACGTGGTGCCCCAGCTCCCGGCGCCGACGACGGCGACTTTGGGTCCCACCGCGGGAGCGGAGTTCTTACGACTCAAGGCGACCCGTCTCGTTCTGTCCGTGCTTCGCCGGATCCCAGCGTTCCGCCGGCGCGGGCAGCCCCCGGATGCCGGAGAGCATCGACGCGATCCGGTTCATCATCGCGTCGGTCGCTGCGACCAGGGCCGACGGTTGCGGAGGGGTTCCCGCGTAGGGCGACAGGTCCATCGGCGGGCCGAACTCCACCACGACGTGCGAGCGCCGCGGGAACTTCAGCTTGCCGTAGCGCGGCAGGATCTGCTGCACGCCCCACTGCGCCACGGGAATGAGCGGCAGATCGCCGGCCAGCGCGAGGCGGACGGCTCCGGTCTTCCCTCGCATGGGCCACAGATCGGGGTCGCGCGTGAGCGTCCCCTCGGCGTAGACGATCACGCCGCGGCCGTCCCGCGCGATCTGCTCGGCGGCCTTCATCGACTGGCTCGCACCCGATGATGTGCGCGGCACCGGCACCATGCCCGTGGCCTTGAGCGCCGCGCCGAGCACGGGAGCCCGGAAGAGACTCTCCTTCGCCATGAAGCGCGGCGCGCGCCCGAGCCGCCACACGGCGACCGCCACGACGAGCGGGTCGAACTCCGAGTTGTGGTTCGACGCGAGCACGTACGCGCCCTCGCGCGGCAGATTCTCGGCGCCCCGGATCTCGATGCGGGCGAACAGGCCCACGGCGGGCACGATGATGGCCGCGAGCGGCCAGAAGATGCTCGGGCGGCTCGTCTCGGGGGTTGCGGTCACCGCCGTCACCCGACGACGTCGAAGTCGGCGTCGAGCGCGGTGAGCTTCTCGAGGAACTTCTCGTAGCCCCGGCGGATGATCCCGATGTTGCGCACGGTCGACTCGCCCTGGGCGGCGAGGGCCGCGATGACGTAGCTGTACCCGCCTCGCAGGTCGGGGACCTCGACGTCGGCGGCGTGCAGAGGCGTGGGGCCGTTGATGACAGCGGCCTGTTCGAGGTCTCGGCGCGGGACGCGTCGGTCGGGGCTGTCGAGACCCTTGGGGTGAACGACGATGTCGGCGCCCATCTTGTTCAGCGCCTCCGTGAACCCGAGGCGGTTCTCGTACACGGTCTCGTGGACCACGGACGTGCCCGCCGCCTGGGTGAGGGCGACGATGAGCGGCTGCTGCCAGTCGGTCATGAAGCCGGGGTGCACGTCGGTCTCGACCATGACGGGCTTCAGTTCGTCGCCCCGACGGAACAGGATGCCGTCCTCCCGGACGTCGAACCAGCCGCCGGCCTTGCGGAACACGTTGAGGAAGGTGAGCATGTCCTGCTGGCGGGCGCCGCGGGCGAAGATCTCCCCGTCGGTCGCCAGCGCGGCGCACGCCCAGGAGGCGGCTTCGTTGCGGTCGAAGATCGCCCGGTGGTCGTACCCCTCGAGGCGATCGACGCCCTCGATGAAGATCACGCGGTTCGGCTCGTAGGAGATGATCGCGCCCATCTTCTGCAGGACGGCGATGAGGTCCATGATCTCGGGCTCGATCGCGGCGTTGCGCAGCTCCGTCACGCCCTTCGCGCGAACCGCGGTGAGCAACACCTGCTCCGTCGCCCCGACGCTCGGGTACGGCAGCGTGATGTTCGCCCCGTGCAGCCCGTCGGGCGCGGTGATGCGGATGCCCTCGTAGCTCTTGTCGACCACGGCGCCGAAGGCGCGCAGGGCATCCATGTGGAAGTTGATCGGCCGGTCGCCGATGCGGCATCCGCCGAGGTCGGGGATGAGCGCTTCACCGAGCAGGTGGAGCAGCGGGCCGCAGAAGAGGATCGGGATGCGCGAGGCGCCCGCGTGGGCGTCGATCTCCTCGAAGTGCGCGGCGACGGCGCCCGAGGGGTCGAGGTGCAGCGTGCCCTCTTCGTCCCCCTCGGTCACCGTCACACCGTGCACTTCGAGGAGCGATCGCACGACCTTCACGTCGCTGATCATCGGCACGTCGCGCAGCGTGCTCGTCGAGTCTCCGAGCAGCGCCGCCACCATCGCCTTGGTGACGAGGTTCTTCGCCCCCTTGACCTCGACCGTGCCCCGCAGCGGACGACCGCCGCGGATGGTGAGGGTCTCCGCCGCCTCCCAGTCCGGCTGACCGATGCTGTGCTCTCCGGTATCGCTGACGAGTGTGCTCATAGGGGGGTGGACCTCACTTCGTGGACGAGGGGCGGCGAATCGACCCCGATCGGGTCGATCGGACTCAGCGGACCGGAAGGGTCCGCGGCCGCCATGCCTCGCGGCGCGCCTCGAACTGCGTGATCTTGTCTTCGTCGCGCAGCGTGAGCCCGATGTCGTCGAGCCCTTCGAGAAGCCGCCACCTAGTGTAATCGTCGATGTCGAACGACACCTGGAGGTCGCCCACCGTCGCGGTCTTCGCCTGCAGGTCGACGGTCATCTCGATGCCCGGCTGCGCCTCGATCGCGGACCAGACGCGCTCCAGATCGTCTTCGCTGATCACGCCGGTGACAAGGCCCTGCTTGCCTGAGTTGCCGCGGAAGATGTCGGCGAACTTGGGGCTCAGCACCACCTTGAAGCCGTAATCGCGCAGCGCCCAGACCGCATGCTCGCGGCTCGAGCCGGTGCCGAAGTCCGGGCCCGCGACGAGGACGGATGCCGAGCGGTACGCGTCCTGGTTCAAGACGAATTCCGCATCCTGACGCCAGTTGGCGAAAAGCGCGTCGTCGAAGCCGGTCTTGGTCACGCGCTTCAGGAAGACCGCGGGAATGATCTGGTCGGTGTCGACGGCCGAACGCTTCAGCGGGGCGGCGACGCCGGTGTGCGTGGTGAACTTCTCCATGTCAGGCCTCCGCCCCGGTCGAAACGGATGCGTCGGTGCGGATCAGCGTGCCCTCCGTTGTTTCGGTCCCTGAGCCTGTCGAAGGGCGGTGCCCTGAGCCTGTCGAAGGGTCGAGGTCCGCCGGGCTCGACAGCGTGCCGCGCACGGCCGTGGCCGCCGCGACGAGCGGCGAGACGAGGTGCGTGCGCCCGCCCTTGCCCTGACGGCCCTCGAAGTTGCGGTTCGAGGTCGAGGCGCACCGCTCCCCCGGCGCCAGCTGATCGGGGTTCATG
Organism: Microbacterium proteolyticum; assembly: GCF_030818075.1. Lineage (NCBI taxonomy): Bacteria > Bacillati > Actinomycetota > Actinomycetes > Micrococcales > Microbacteriaceae > Microbacterium > Microbacterium proteolyticum. The sequence continues at coordinate 2,748,571 of NZ_JAUSZZ010000001.1, forward strand.
CCCAGGCACATCGAGCATCCGGCGAAGCGCCATTCGGCCCCGAAGTCGGTGAACACCTTGTCGAGGCCCTCGGCCTCGGCCTCGAGGCGCACGCGCGCCGAGCCCGGCACCACCATCACGCGCACGTTCTCGGCCTTGGTGCGGCCCTGGATGACGGAGGCGAACGCGCGGAGGTCTTCGATACGACTGTTGGTGCACGAGCCCATGAACACGGCATCCACGGGGATGTCCTTCATCGGGGTGCCGGCCTGAAGGTCCATGTACTCGAGAGCCCGCTCGGCGGCGGCGCGCTCGTTGGGGTCGGTGATGTCGGCCGGGGTGGGCACGACATCCGACAGCGAGACACCCTGACCGGGGTTCGTCCCCCAGGTCACGAACGGCTCGAGCTCGTTCGCGTCGAGGAACACCTCGGCGTCGTAGACGGCGCCCTCGTCGCTCGGGAGCGTACGCCAGTAGGCGACCGCGTCGTCCCAGTCCTGACCCTGCGGGGCGTGCGGCTTGTCCTTGACGTAGGCGAAGGTCGTCTCGTCGGGCGCGATCATGCCGGCGCGCGCACCGGCCTCGATCGACATGTTGCACATGGTCATGCGCCCCTCCATCGAGAGGGAGCGGATGGCGCTGCCGCGGAACTCCAGCACGTAGCCCTGGCCGCCGTTGGCGCCGATCTTGGCGATGATCGCGAGGATGATGTCCTTCGCCGTCACGCCGGGCTTCAGCTCGCCCTCGACCGTGATGGCCATCGTCTTGAAAGGCTTGAGCGGCAGCGTCTGCGTCGCGAGCACGTGCTCGACCTCGCTCGTGCCGATGCCGAAGGCCATAGCTCCGAACGCACCGTGCGTCGAGGTGTGCGAGTCACCGCACACGACGGTGATGCCGGGCATGGTGAGCCCCAGCTGCGGACCCACGACGTGGACGATGCCCTGTTCCTTGTCGCCGAGCGAGTGAATGCGCACGTCGAACTCGGCGGCGTTGCGACGCAGCGTCTCGATCTGCGTCCGGCTGGTGAGATCGGCGATCGGCTTGTCGATGTCGAGCGTCGGGGTGTTGTGGTCTTCGGTGGCGATGGTCAGGTCGAGACGACGCACAGGGCGCCCCTCGGCCCGGAGCCCGTCGAACGCCTGCGGGCTCGTCACTTCGTGGACGAGGTGCAAGTCGATGTAGATCAGATCGGGCTGACCGTCCTCGCCCTTGACCACGAGATGGTCGTCCCAGACCTTCTCGGCCAGGGTGCGGGGGCGGTCCGGAATCCGGATGCCATCGATCGGGGTGCTGCTCATGGTTGCGTTTCTCCTCGGAAGGGGTGTGAGGCCCGCGACGAACTCCGCGACGAGAAAGGCCTAGAACAAGGTCTCGTCGCGGCCGCTAAGGAGGAGGCCGGCGATCCGCACCTGGTCACGATACCACCGGGCCGGTCGAGGGCTCCTCGTAACACGACGCCGCACGTTTCGGTCGGGTGCCGGGAGACGTGCGAGCCTGGGCCGACCCGAAGGAAGGAGCGTGCCCCGATGGCCGCAGACGCCGCGAACGGATTCTCGACGCGACAGGTGCACGCCGGTTCCGCGACCGCCCCCGCCACCCCGCGCGCGACGCCGATCTACCTGACCGCCGGCTTCACCTTCAGCGACCTGGAGGAATCCGCCGCGCACTTCGGCACCGGCGCCGGCTTCGGCTACACCCGCACCGGCAACCCCACCGTGCAGGCCGTCGAGGAGCGCCTGGCCTCGCTCGAGGGCGGAGATCAGGCCGTCCTCGTCTCCAGCGGACAGGCCGCGGTGACCGTGGCTCTGCTCGCCCTGGCAGGCGCCGGCGACCATGTCGTGGTCTCGGAGCACATCTACGAGGGAACGCGCGGTCTGTTGCTCGACAACCTGTCGCGCCTGGGCATCGAGACGACGTTCGTCGACACGGACGATCTCGCCGCATGGCGGGATGCCATCACGCCGCGCACCAGGGCCCTCTTCGCGGAGACATTGTCGAACGCGCGCAACGACGTGCTCGACATCGCCGCGGTCTCGGCGGTCGGCCGGGAGTTCGGCATCCCGCTCGTGGTCGACAGCACCTTCACGACGCCGTACCTGCTGCGCCCGATCGAACACGGTGCGGCCGTCGTCGTCCACTCCGCGAGCAAGTTCCTCGCGGGGCAGGGCGCGGTGCTCGGCGGCGTGATCGTGGACGACGGACGCTTCGACGCCGTGGCGTCCGGTGCGCGCTTCCCCCACCTCGTGCAGGCTGATCGGCTGGGTGGCGCGAGCTACGCCGAGAAGCACGGCGCCCGAGCCCGGGGCGCCTACATCCGCGAGAGCGTCGCCCCCCGGTTCGGGCCGGCGCCGTCGCCGTTGAACGCCTTCCTCATCGGACAGGGCATCGAGACGCTGAGCCTGCGGGTGGAGCGGCAATCGCAGAACGCCCTGGCCGTCGCGCGGTGGCTGACGCAGCATCCCGAGGTGGAGCGCGTCGACTACGTCGGCCTCGAGTCGCACCCCGACTTCGAGCGCGGACGCCAGTACCTCACCCGCGGCAGCGGCTCGGTGTTCACCGTGACGCTCCGCGGCGGTCTCGAAGCGGCGCGCCACGTCGTGCAGTCGGTGAAGCTCATCACGCACATGACCCACTTGGGCGACGTGCGCTCGCTGGTGCTGCACCCGCAGAGCACCTCGCACGCCGCGCGGACCATCGAGGAGCGCGAACGCGCGGGAGTGTTCCCCGGCACGATCCGCTTGTCCATCGGCATCGAGGACATCGACGACATCATCGCCGACCTCGCCCAGGCACTCGGCTCCCTGGCATCCGTGCCCACCGCCCCGGTCCGCGAGGTGGTCGTGCTGTGACCCGGTTGCAGCACTTCGGATGGTTCCTCGCGCGCGGGTTCGGCCCACACGGCTGGGGGCACCCGTACCTGCGCTGGAACCACCGGTGGACCGAGCCCGGTCTCTACCAGGACTCGGCGCGCACGCTCGAGCAGGCCGGCTTCGACCTGGTGATCATCGAGGACGCGCCCTCGCTCGGGAGCGCCGAGACCATCGACCTGCGCGTGCGTCACGCCTTCGGTGGGCCGAAGCACGACCCCCTGCTGCTCGCGCCCTACCTGTTCGCGGCGACGCAGCACCTGGGCGTCGTGCCGACGGTGAACCCTGCCGCCTCCCTGCCGTACACGGCGGCCCGGCAGTTCGCCACGCTTCAGCACCTCAGCGGCCATCGCCTCGGGCTCAACGTCGTCACCGACACCGGTAGCGCCCGCCACTTCTCCACGGCGCCGCAGCTCGGGCACGACGCGGCGTACGACCGCGCCGAGGAGTGGCTCGACGGCATCCGGCAGCTGTGGCGCAGCTGGGGCGACGGCGCCCTGGTCGTCGACGAGGAGTCCGGCGTCTACGCCGACGGGACGAAGCTGGATGCCACGCCCCACCGCGGCGAGTACTTCGGGTTCGACGGGCCGCTGAACGCCGTCCCCTTCACCGACGGCGAGCCGGCGATCGTGTCCCCCGGCGGCTCCGGCCGCGGGCTGTCGTTCGCCGGGCGAAACTCCGACGTGCAGCTCGCCCTTGCACCCCTCGACGAAGCCAGCATCCGCGCCTACCGCGGGAAGATCCATGCCGCGGCCGAGGCCGCGGGGCGCGCAGCCGACGACATCAAGATCCTGTTCGCCATCCAGCCCGTCCTCGTCTCGTCGCCGGAGGAGGCCGATCGCCTGGTCGCGGCATCCGCGGATCCGTCCGACGAGGCGCTCGTCGCCGTCGCCCGCAAGCAGTCGAGCGACCTCGAGACCGACCTCACCGGCCTCGACCTCGATCGGCCGCTCGACCGCTCGATCTTCGGCGAGCACGTGTCGGAGGGCAGCATCAAGCGGTTGGTCGGTGCGCATGACGCGGACGCGCCCCTGCGGACGCTGCTCGCCGCGCACGCGCGTCTGGGCCGGTTGCGCGACGGATCGGGCTTCGTGGGCACGGCCGACGAGTTCGCCGACCGCATCGAGGAACTCGGAACGTGGGGCAACGACGGCGTGCTGCTGTGGGGCGATCTGCACCCGGTCACCGTGCACCGCGCCCTCGACGATCTCGTGCCGATCCTGCGCCGGCGCGGCATCCTGCGCGAGGAGTACGTCGACGGCGGTCTGCAGGCGAACCTGCGCGCGTTCTGAGCCGCCCTCGCGGTGGTGGGTCCCGGGTAGCCGGGCCTGGTCAGCACGGACATGTCCCACTCTGTGCAGGGAAAGTCCGCCGATCCTGCACGAAGTGGGACAAGCCTTCGACAGTCAGAGGAGCGTGTCCCACTCCGTGCAGATTCAGCCTGTCGATCCTGCACGAAGCGGGACAAGCCTCCGACAGCCAGAGGAGCGTGTCCCACTCTGTGCAGGGAAAGTCCGCCGATCCTGCACGAAGTGGGACACGGACGGACCTGGAGGCGAGGATGCCGGGTCAGTCGCGGTGCGGCTGCTCCACCGTCGAGGGCGTGCCCTTCTCGTCGGCGACCTCGGCAGCGGCATCCTGAGCTCCGACGGCGGAGGGCTCGCGGCGCGCGGCGATGAGGCTGGCGACCGTCGCCACCGCCATCGACAGGATGATCACGGCCAGCGACACCCACGTCGAGATCTCGGGGGCCCACTCGATGTGCTCGCCGCCGTTGAGGAACGGCAGCTCGTTGACGTGCATCGCGTGGAGGATGAGCTTCACGCCGATGAAGGCGAGGATGAACGCGATGCCGTAGTGCAGATACTTGAGACGATCCAGCAGGTCGCCGAGCAGGAAGTACAGCTGGCGAAGGCCCATCAGCGCGAAGAGGTTCGCGGTGAACACGATGAACGGGCTCTGCGTGATGCCGAAGATCGCGGGGATCGAGTCGATCGCGAAGAGCAGGTCGGTGACGCCGATCGCGACGAAGACGATGATCATCGGGGTGAAGAGCTTCTTGCCGTCGACGCGGGTGATGATCTTCTTGCCGTCGTACGCGTCGCTCATGGGCAGCACGCGGCGAAGCGTGCGCACGATGAGGTTCTCCTTCTTGGTGTCGTCGTCGTGGTCGTCACCGGGGAACGCCTGGCGGATCGCGGTGTAGATGAGGAACAGGCCGAACAGGTAGAACACCGGGCTGAAGTTCTCGATGATCGTCGCGCCGACGAGGATGAACGCCCCGCGCAGCACGAGCGCGACGATGATGCCCACCATCAGCACCTCCTGCTGATACCGGCGCGGCACGGCGAACTGCCCCATGATCAGCACGAAGACGAAGAGGTTGTCGATCGACAGGCTGTACTCGGTGAGCCACCCCGCCACGAATTGCCCCGCGACCTCTCCCCCGGCGACGATCCACAGGATGCCGGCGAAGATCAGCGCGAGGGTGACGTAGAACACGACCCACAGGGTCGATTCCTTCGGCGAGGGGATGTGCGGCCGTTTCAGGATGATCAGCAGATCGGCGACCAGGATCACCACCAGCACCACGAGGGTGATCGTCTGGAAGAGCGGGTCCAGCTGCAGCTCCATCGCGGGCCTTTCGTCGGGGAAACGCTCGAGTTTATCCGCCCGAGGACACGGCCCGCGGGCTTATGAAAGTAGTTCGCGTGTTTCGGGGGCTGGGCGTCGCCTGATGCTCCGACGAATGACCGGCAGACGGCCCGAGCGCCGTCAGATCTCGGCGGTGCTCGACACCACCCGCTGCAGCACGGCGTGGCGGTCGGTGCGCCAGCGCTGCGAGAAGGAGTCGGTGAACTCCATGCTCTCCACTACGTAGCCACCGGTGACCGTGTACGGGCGAAGCGTTCCCTCGTACTCGCTCGGCGGCATTCCGAAGCCCCATGGGGCCTTTCCCTTGCCGCGGTCGGACTCCAACGGCACGAAAAGGCGACCCGGAGGCAGTGTCACCAACTTGAGCGTCGGCTGGACCTCCTTGTGAACGGTCGCGACGACGTCGACGGAGTAGAAGGTCGCTCCGCTGTCGTTCGCGATCAGCACCCCGTAAGCCCGGTGCTCGGGGTCGGCGTCGGTGACGGCCCACGCCGACAGTCGGGTGGCCTGACTCTTCTCCTCGCGGTCACGCTCCTGCGCGCGACTCTTCCTGTCACCGAGATAGCTGAGCGCCGCGAAGCCGATCGCCAACGTCGAGATCCATGTGGGAAGGTCGCCCATCCACTGCAGTCCGTCCATGTTCCACTCCCTGCTCTGGCGCACATCGCACCCGGCCAGAGCCTCTCAGGCGGATGCCGCCCTCCGCAGATGCCCTCACGCCAGACTCACCGGCCCACCGCGTGACGACGCCGTCTCCGTTGCTTGTGGGCGGCGCAGCGGCTCCGTGCATTCACCCCGCTCCTCAGCCGAGACGATGCTCTCCTTCGCCCGCGCGCCGGAACGTGCTGCGGGTGTGAGACGTTCTCGCGCGCGGAGACACCTCTCAGTGAGAGAGTGCTCATGACGGCCCCGCGAGGGGCGGAACGGATGCCATGACCCACGACGTGATCGACGACAGGACGCTCGTCGCGCGTGCCGCCGGCGGCTCGGAACAGGCCTTCCGCGCGCTGTACCGCGCGTACGCGCGGCCCGTGTACTGGGTGGCATTCGGACTGGTCGCAGATGCCACCGACGCCGAAGATGTCGTGCAGGAGACGTTCGTCGTGGCGTGGAAGAAGATCCCGTCCCTGCGGCTGGAGGGTGACTCGCTGCTGCCGTGGCTCGCCACCGTGTGCCGGCTGCAGGCGCAGAACCGCCTGCGCGCCCGTCGGCGGCACAGCTCGCACGCGACGCTCGACCACGAGATCCCCGCGGTCGTCGACGTCGAAGCGCAGGTCGTTCAAGCGCAGACCGTCGCGGCCATCCTCGCGGCTGTCGACCGCCTCAGCGAGCTCGACCGGGAGATCTTCCGGCTGTGCGCCGCGGAGGGCTACGGCTATGAGGCCGCCGCGGCGAAGCTGGGCGTGTCGCATGGAACCGTGCGCAACCGCCTCTCCCGCATCCGGTCCCGGGTGCGCGCCACCGCGATGGAGACGGAGACCCCATGACCGGCCCGACCCTTCCCCCGCTGCCCGCCGAACGCATGGATGCCATCGAGTCCGCCGTCTTCGGACGCATCGCCGATGAGCGGCACCGGGTCCGCCGGCGCCGCCGCGCGATCTGGACGGGTGTCGGCGCGGCCGCATCCCTCGTGGTGGTCGCTGCCGTCGTCGGCCCTGCGCTGACTTCGACGCAGAGCGCCGGCGGGTCGTCGGCTGTCGGTGTCAGCGGCGCGGAGAGCGCCCCGGGGTTCCAGGAGCAGTTCGACCCGGGCAGCATCGTGGTCGTGCCGGAACAGGTCCAGCCCGTGCCGGGCCAGGATGCCGCCGGGTCGAGCGCCGTCCCGGAGGGATCCGCCACCCGTGATGCGGGCGCACGTGACATCGTCGCCACCGGGTCCAGCACGGTGCAGGTCGACGATGTCGCGGGGGCCATGGACGCCATCTCGGCCGCAGCAGCGGCGGTCGGCGGATACATCGAATCGTCGCAACTCGGCGACGGCGTGGTCGGCATCCCGTTCGAGGGCTCATCGACGACGCCCGATCCCTCGTCGGGGTGGATCACCGTGCGCGTGCCCGCCGAGTCGCTGACCCAGGTCATGGACGGCCTGCGCGAGGTCGGCGAGGTCACGGCCACCAGCGTCAACCGCTCCGACGTCACACAGCAGACCGTCGATCTGCGTGCCCGTGTCGCCGCGGGTGAAGCATCCGTCGCCCGTCTGACGGAGCTGATGGCCCAGGCCGCGTCGGTGTCCGACCTCATCACCGCCGAGTCGGCGCTGGCCGAACGGCAGGCGCAGCTCGACAGCGACCGGCAGGTGTTGCAGTCGCTCGAGTCGCAGGTGGCGATGTCGTCGCTGAGCGTGCAGGTCGACGCGCGGACCGTCTCCGTGACCGCCGACCCCGCCGGATTCGGCGACGGCCTGGCCGCGGGGTGGAACGGGCTCATCGCCACGCTCAACGGCGTCGTGATCGGTCTGGGCTTCCTGCTGCCGTGGATGGTCGTCGCCGGCCTGGTCGGCGCGATCGTGTGGGGCGTGCGACGGGCGATGCGGCGCCGGCGCGACGCACGCGCGGGGTGACCCGCGGCGGGGACGACCGTCGCGCATTCGGCTGGGAAGAAGGGAATCGGATGCCGAGCGGCTCGGCATCCGATTCTCTCCGCCGTGCCCGACTCCGCGCCGGCGGCGACGCCCCGACCCGCGCGGCGATGACCTTGCCCGTACACGTGTCGCCCCCTCCACACGCCGCTGCGCGGCGCGCGGAGCCTCCGGGCGAGGGGGCCCAACCCGCGCATGCGGCTCCTCGTCCTGCCGCGGCACCGGAACAGCAAAAAGGCCCCGACCATTCGGTCGGAGCCTTTTTGGTGTTGGTGACCCCAGCGGGATTCTCCCTTCGCCCCCTCCACACGCCGCTGCGCGGCGCGCGGAGCCTCCGGGCGAGGGGGCCCAACCCGCGCATGCGGCTCCTCGTCCTGCCGAGGTCGCCGAAACGAAAAGAGCCCCGACCTGATGGTCGGAGCTCTTTTCGTGTTGGTGACCCCAGCGGGATTCGAACCCGCGTTACCGCCGTGAGAGGGCGGCGTACTAGGCCGCTATACGATGGGGCCGCGTCGCAACTGTTCAAGTATGCATCACGAATGGCACGCACGCAAAATCGGCTCGGAACCGGTGCGATCCCGGGCGTGTCCCAGCACGGTACCGCGAACGCGCCGGTGAGGGAAGAGCCGTTAGACGGTGTTCACCCGCTACGCCACCGGTTGCCCCGCCGCTCCGGTGAGGAGTTGACTCGACGCATGCGTCTTACGAAGCACGAACACGCCGCCCTCGTCCTCGTCGAGTCGGGCCACTCGCTGGTCATCGACCCCGGGAGCTTCACGTCGCCGCTGGAAGGCCTCGTCGGCCTCGTCGGCGTCGTCCTCACGCACGAGCACCCCGACCACTGGACGCCAGAGCATCTCACGCGCCTCCAGGACGCGCATCCCGGGGTGCCGATCTACGGTCCGGAAGGCGTCGTGCAGGCGGCGGCCGGTTTCGACATCATCGCGGTCCACCCCGGCGACCGTCTGGACCTCGGTCCCTTCCACCTCGACTTCTCCGGCGGCGAGCACGCCGTCATCCACGAGTCGATCCCGGTGGTCGACAACGTCGGCGTCCTGGTGAACGATTCGCTGTACTACCCCGGCGACTCGTACACGGTGCCCAAGCACGCCAAGGTGAAGCTCCTCGCCGCCCCCGTCGGCGCACCGTGGCTGAAGATCGGCGATGCGATGGACTACGTCCTCGCCGTGAAGCCGGAGCGGGTCTTCGCGACGCACGACATGACGCTGTCGGTCGCCGGCAAGAAGATGGGCGACGCCCGCCTCACCTGGGCGGTGGAGCAGAACGGCGGCTCCTTCGTCGATCTGCAGCCCGGCGACACCGTCGACGTCTGAGCCGCGACAGGCCGCCACGGCCGGCGGCGGCAGCGGGGCACGGAATGTGCACCGGGGTGTCTTCCGTCTGCCCCGGTGCGCATTCCGTGACCCGGCGCGGGGGCCTGGGGGTGCCCGCACGAAACACCGGATGCCACGAGCCCTCAGGCCCGTGGCATCCGGTGTTCTGGCGCGAAGCGCTTACTGCGCGTCGAGGTCGGTCTCGAGAAGGGCGACGAGCTCGTCGAGCGCCTGCTCGGCGCCCTCACCCTCGGCCTTGAGCGTCACGACGGTGCCGTGACCGGCGCCGAGGCCCATGAGCGACAGGATGCTGCCGGCGTTGAGGTCGGCACCACCGTTCGCGGCGATGGTGACGGGGATCTTCTTCTCCTGCACGGCCTGCACGAAGAGCTTCGCGGGGCGGGCGTGGAGACCCGAGCTGCTGGCGATGGTGGCCTGACGTTCTGCCATGGTGATTCCTTCCGAACCGATGGGGGTCTTAGGCGGCGACGGGGGCTGCGGGTGCAGCCTCGGCGACGCTTGCGTCCTTGGTGGTGCGACCGATGCCCTTGAGGGCGACGACGATCAGCGCCGTCACGACCGTACCCACAATGATCGCGAGGGGGAAACCCCACACCGGGTTGATCGCGAACAGGACGAAGATGCCGCCGTGCGGAGCGTACGACTGCACACCGATGAGCATGCTCAGGCCACCGGTGATGGCACCGCCCACCATCGAGGCGGGGATGACGCGCAGCGGGTCGGCGGCGGCGAAGGGGATCGCCCCCTCGGAGATGAACGAGGCGCCGAGCAGCCAGGCAGCCGCACCGTTCTCGCGCTCGACCGGGGTGAACCGGCCGCGAGCGAGGATCGTCGAGGCCAGGGCCATCGCGAGCGGGGGCACCATGCCTGCGGCCATGACCGCGGCCATGATGAGGTACGGCGTGGTGTTGGTCTGGGTCGCCGCGGCGAGACCGGTGGTGGCGAAGACGTAGGCGACCTTGTTGACCGGGCCACCGAGGTCGAAGCACATCATGAGGCCGAGGATGACGCCCAGGACGATGGCGCCGGCGCCGCTGTTGGCGAGACCCGTGAGGCCGTCGGTCAGCGCCACCATGAGCGCGGCGATCGGGCGACCGAGGAAGAGGATCATCAGACCCGACGCGAAGATCGATCCGAGGAAGGGCACGATCACGACGGGCATGAGGCCACGCAGCCAGCGCGGGGCGTTGAAGCGACCGAGCCACCACGCGATGAACCCGGCGAGCAGACCGCCGATGATCCCACCGATGAAGCCGGCGTTCATGAGCACCGCGACGGCACCGGCGACGAAGCCGGGCGCGATGCCGGGGCGGTCGGCGATGGCGAAGGCGATGAAGCCGGCGAGCACGGCGACGAGGAAGCCCATCGAGGTCGCGCCGATCATGAAGGCGACCGAGCCGAGGTACTGTCCGAGCGGGCCGAACGACGACGTGATGTCCTCGGTCGGGAGGTCCCACAGGGAGTTCTGGATGATGACGTTGGCCGCGTTCTGCGTGACCTGGTACCCGCCGAGCAGGAAGCCCAGGGCGATGAGCAGACCGCCACCGGCGACGAACGGGATCATGTAGCTGACGCCCGTGAGCAGCCAGCGCTGGATGCGACGGCCGACGGACTGCTGCGCGACGGGGGCGTCGGAGGCGGATGCGGCGGCGGCACCGCCCTGGACGCGAGCGGCGTTGGGGTTCTCGCTGGCCGCGACGGCCTCGGCGATGAGCTGCTTCGGCTGCTCGATGCCCCGCTTCACACCCGCGCGGACGACGGGCTTGCCCGCGAAGCGCTGCGGCTCGCGCACGTCGACGTCGACCGCGAAGATCACGGCGTCGGCCTCGTCGATGACGCTCTGCGGCAGGGCCTTGTAACCGCTCGAGCCCTGGGGCTCGACCACGAGCTCGACACCATCGGTCTCGGCGCCGGCCGCCGTGAGGGCGTCGGCCGCCATGAAGGTGTGGGCGATGCCGGTGGCGCACGCGGTGACGGCGACGATCTTCTTCGTCTTCGTCGCGGTGCGGGCCTCGGCGCGCGTCGCGGCCGGGGCGGCGGCGGCGGGGGCTGCCGCGGCGGCCGGAGCGGGCTCGGCGGCCGGGGTGACGGCATCCGTGATGATGCGGACGGCCTCGCCGGGGTTCTGCGCGGCGCGCAGGCCCGACATGAAGTCGTCGCGCATGAGGCTGCGGGCGAGCTGCGACAGCACCGACAGGTGGGCCTCGTCCGCACCGGCGGGGGCGGCGATGAGGAACACGATGTCGGCGGGACCGTCGGGTGCGCCGAAGTCAACACCCGGCGCGAGACGGGCGAAGGCGAGGGTGGGCTCCGTGACCGAGGCGCTCCGCGCGTGCGGGATGCCGATGCCGCCGGGCAGGCCGGTCTCGTCTTTCTGCTCACGCGCCCAGGCGTCGTCGAACAGTTCTTGCGCGCTCGTCGCGCGGCCCTGCGCGACCACGCGCTCGGCGAGGGCGCGGATCACCGACTGCTTGTCGGTGCCCAGGGGCACGTCGAGAGTGACGAGCTCCGGAGTGATGATGTCGGACATTGTCAGTGACCTCCGTGGTCAGGATTCAGCGATAGGGGTGGCGAAGTCGGAGACGGCGATCGGTGCGGTGGGCAGATCGTCGGGCGTCGGGGCTTGCGTCCCCGGCAGGGTCGCGGCAGCGGCACCGTAGGCGATGCTGCGCGCGAGACGGTCGGGGGCGGTGGCCCCCTCGAGGTCGGCCAGCAGGTAGCCGGCGAGCGAGCTGTCGCCCGCGCCGACCGTGCTGGCGACCTGGATCTTGGGGGCCACGCCGCGCCAGGCGCCGTCAGCGGTGAACAGCAGAGCGCCGTCGGCACCGAGGGTCACGAGCGCGGAGGCCACGCGACCGGGAACGAGCGCGTGCGCGCGGCGCGCGGCTTCGACGAGCACGTCGGCGTCGGACGCGGCGTCTTCCGCGACCAGTTCGGCGAGCTCTTCGTGGTTGGGCTTGATGAGGTCGGGGCGGGCACGCTCGACGACGGCCGTGAGCGCCGGACCCGACGCGTCCACCGCGATGCGGGGGGCGTCCTCGCCCCAGCGCGCGCGGACGGCGTCGATGAGATCGGCGTAGAAGGTGAAGGGCACCCCCGGAGGCAACGACCCCGCGAGCACGAGCCAGGTCGCGCCCTCGGACGCCGCGACGACTCCCGCCACGAGAGCCTCGGCTTCGTGTGCGGTGAGCTCGGCGCCCGGCAGGTTGAGCTTGGTGGTCTCGCCGGCGGGGTCGGTGATCGTGAGGTTGGCGCGCGCCCGTCCGGCGACCTCGACGGTCTCGAGGGCGATCCCGGTGTCTTCGAGGAGAAGGCGGTAGGGGTCGTGGGCGTTGACCGGGACGACGGCCCGGGCGGGAGCACCCGCAGCCGCGACGACGCGGGCGACGTTCACGCCCTTGCCCCCGGCATCCTCGCGCGACGACACCGCGCGCTGCACCTCGCCCGGAGCGAGGACGTCGGGGAGAACGACGGCACGATCGGCCGAGGGGTTGGCGGTCAGGGTGACGATCATGCGACACGCACCTCGACATCGGCGTCGGCCAGGGCCTCTGCGAGCGGGGCGGGCGGTGCCGCATTGGTGACGAGCACATCGATCTCGTCGAGCCGGGCGAAGCGCACGAGCAATTCCTCTCCGAACTTGGCGGCGTCGGCGACCAGCACGATGCGGCGGGCCGACTGGATGATGGCGGACTTGACGGCGGCCTCGTCGGGGTCGGGCGTGCTCAGACCGAAGCCGGCGCTGAGGCCGTTCGTGCCGACGAAGGCGATGTCGGGGCGCAGCTGCGTGATCGCGTGCACCGTGTGCGCGCCGACCGCCGCCGCGGTCACGCCGCGAACGCGTCCGCCGATGACCGTGAGGGAGAGCTGCTCCTCCCCCGCGAGCAGGTGCGCCGTCTCGAGCGAGTGCGTGACGACCTCGACGCCCGTCGAGCCGGGTCCGAGAATCTCGGGCAGTGCCGCGGCGACGGCCGCGGGCGTGGTGCCGCCGTCGAAGAAGATCGACCCGCGGAAAGTGCTCCCGATCAGGGATGCCGCGTCCGCGGCGATCGCGCGCTTGGCATCGCCGTGGCGGTCGCGTCGTTCGGTCAGAGTCGTCTCGGCGGTGCTCGCGCGGTCGGTGCTCACGGCACCGCCGTGGACGCGGCGGAGCGAGCCCGTTCCTTCGAGGCGGTCGAGGTCGCGTCTCACGGTCTCGGTCGTGACGTCGAAGCGCCGGGCGAGGTCGACGACGCTGACGCGTCCGACATCGCGCAGTTCGCGCTCGATGAGCTGCTGGCGCTCCATTGCGTACACGGGATCCCCTTCGAAGATTCCCACACAGTACAACACAGGCACACAACTATCAACACATTCCCACACGCCCTGCCCCGCTTTCGCCGACATTCTGCGGGGCGGAACCGGTGGCGCCCGCATCCGCACGGGACGAGGAGGGAACGGACGGAGGGCACGGACTGCGCGAAACGGACAAGTGAGGCTATCCTTACCGACGGTCCGCCGTCGGGCCTCCTGTCACACGATCCCTACGGAGTTCCCGGATGCCACGCGCCCGCGCCCTCGTTCTGCCCCTCGTCCTCGCGGTCACCGCCGCCGTCCTCACCGGATGCGGCGCGTCGGAGGTCGTGCCCGATGCTTCGGCGGTCCCCGCCGGCGAGGGAGCGACGACCTACCCGCTGACGATCCAGAACTGCGGACGCGAGATCACCCTCGACGCTCCCCCCAGCCGCGTCGTCTCGCTCGATCAGGATTCGACCGAGATCCTGCTCTCCCTGGGGCTGCAAGACCGCCTCGTCGGCACGGCCTCGTGGACCGATCCCGTGCTCGACACGCTCGCCGAGGCGAACGCCGCGGTGCCCCGCTTGTCCGACAACGCACCCTCGTACGAGGTCGTGCTCGGCACCGACCCCGACTTCGTCACCGCCTCGTTCGGTCGGCATTTCGCGCAGGGCGGGGTGGCCACCCGCGACCGGTTCACCGAGACGGGGATCGCCTCGTACCTCTCCCCCACCGACTGCGACGGCGACGTCATGTTCAACGCCGGCGCGGACGTCGCACGACGGCGCTGACCATCGACGTGCTCTACGACGAGATCCGCGAGCTCGCACGCGTCTTCGACGTGACCGATCGCGGCGAGGCGCTGGTCGCGTCGCTGAAGGAGCGCGCCGCCGCCGCGACCGACGGCATCGACTTCGAGGGCCACTCGGTCGCCTTCTGGTTCGCCGACACGAAGACCCCGTACGTCGCCGGCGGGTTCTCCAACGCCGCGCTGCTGGCATCCACCACCGACATGACAAACGTCTTCGCCGACCAGAGCGACGACTGGCCCGCCGTGGGCTGGGAGAGCATGGTCGCGGCCGACCCCGACGTCCTGGTGCTCGGCGACCTGCAGCGCGACCGGTTCCCCGGTGACCGCCTCGACAACAAGATCGCCTTCCTCGAGAGCGACCCGCTCACCAGCACGATGACGGCCGTGAAGAACAAGCGGTACATCGCCCTGCACGGCGCCGAGCTCAACCCCTCGATCCGCTTCGTCGACGCGCTCGACAAGATCCGCGCGTGGTGGGATGCCAACGGGAGCACGCTCTGAGCGCCACCGTCGTCTCGCGCGCCCGGCTCGGCCGCGGCACCGCCGGTCGCGGGGCCCTGCTCGCCGGCTTCGGTCTGGCGGTGCTCCTGGTCTCGGTCGGCGTCTCCCTGACGCTGGGACCCGCGGATGTGTCGCTGGTGAATGTGCGCGACGTGCTGCTCAACCACGTGGGGTGGGCCGACATCCCGGTCAAGGCTGCGAAGAACGCCATCGTCTGGGAGGAACGACTCCCCCGCGCCCTCGTCGCCGCGTGCGCGGGCGCGGGCCTGGCCCTGTGCGGTGTCGTCATGCAGTCGCTGCTGCGCAACCCCCTGGCCGAGCCGTTCGTCCTGGGCGTGTCATCGGGAGCGTCGACCGGTGCGGTCGTCATCGGCGTGCTCGGGATCGGCGGCGGCGCGCTGGGGCTGTCGGGCGGCGCGTTCGTCGGCGCCCTGGTGGCGTTCGGTCTCGTCCTGCTCCTCGCTCGCTTCACCTCGGGCGGCACGTCGGGAGTCATTCTGGCCGGTGTCGCCGGCACGCAGTTCTTCTCCGCCCTCACCTCCCTGGTGGTGTTCGCCGTCGCCGACAGCGACGAGACGCGCGGCGTGATGTTCTGGTTGCTGGGCTCGCTCGAGGGCATGCGGTGGGACGACGTCGCCCTGTGTGCCGGCGTGGTGCTGGTCGGCGGAGTGATCTGCATCGCCGCCGCACGCGCACTCGACGCCTTCACCTTCGGTGACGACGTCGCCGCCTCTCTCGGCATCCCGGTCGTTCAGACCCGGATCGGCCTGCTCGTCGTGACGGCGCTCATGACCGCGGCGCTGGTCAGCGTCGTCGGCGCGGTCGGTTTCGTCGGCCTGGTCGTGCCGCACGCGGTGCGTCTGCTCGTCGGCCAGCGTCACGCCCGGGTCGTTCCGCTCGCCGCCGTCGTGGGCGCGGTCTTCATGGTGTGGGTGGATGCCGCCACCCGCACGTTCTTCGCGCCGACGCCGCTGCCGGTGGGCGTGGGAACGGCGATCGTGGGGGTGCCGGTCTTCGTCGCCCTGCTGCTGAGACGGAGGGGCCGCGCATGACGCTGGAAACCCGTGAGGTGCGTTGGACGCGCGGCGGCGCGCTCGTCGTCGACGGCGTCTCGCTGCGTCCCGACGCCGGGAGCACCGTGGGCCTGCTCGGCCCGAACGGCTCGGGCAAGTCGTCACTGCTACGGCTGCTGCAGGGAGCGGCCCGCCCCGACGACGGCGACGTGCTGCTCGACGACCGTCCCCTCGCCTCCTGGCGCCGACGCGACGTCGCCCGTGCGGTGGCGGTGGTGACGCAGCACGCCGAGACCGATGCCGACATCGTCGTCCGCGACGTGGTGCGCCTCGGTCGCACGCCCCATCGACCCGTTTGGGGCGGGTCCACCACGGGCGATGAGCAGGCGGTCGACGCCGCGCTCGAGCGCGTGGGCCTGACCGACAAAGCCGATCGCCTCTGGCACACGCTCTCGGGCGGCGAGCGCCAGCGGGCGCAGATCGCCCGCGCCCTCGCGCAGGAACCGCGCGAGCTGCTGCTGGACGAACCGACGAACCATCTCGACATCCGCCACCAGCTCGAGATCCTCGCGCTGGTCTCCGCCCTGCCCGTGACGAGCGTGATCGCCCTGCACGACCTCAACCTCGCCGCGACCTACTGCGACACCGTGCTCGTTCTGCGAGAGGGGGCGGTGGTGGCGGCCGGAGCGCCCGCCGACGTGCTCACTCCCGCCCTGATCGCCGACGTCTACGGCGTGCGGGCACGCGTGTTCCCGGATGCCGAGTCGAAGCGCGCGACCATCCTCTTCGACGGACCGCTGGCGCACTGAGCGGTCGGTGGACGCCGAGAGTCGTCCGCGTCCCCGCATCGCGACGGCGGGGCCGCGCCTGCTGACGGGGCCTCGATGCGTGAGGGGGCCGCGCCTCCTGACGGGGCCGCGCCTGCGGACGGGGCCCCGACGCGTGACGGAGCCGAAAGACTCGCCCCCCGACGCGTGACGGGACGCCAATGCCTCCACCGGCCGGAGTCATCGCCGTGGAGACGCCCGTCGCGGCGTCACAGCCGCCGGACGCGACAGCCCCCGGCATCCGCTACCGCTGAGCGATATGCCTGAGCCCGGCGTTTCAGACCGTGACATCGATACCCGTCCGCCCGAGGGAGAGGACTTCCTCCGCGTCAGTACTCGACGACGGTGATGGTGAACGCGACCGTTCGACCGTCGGGGCCCGTCACCGTGGCATCCGTCGTCCCGATGTCGCGCACGATGAATCCCGGACGGAAGACGGCGCCCTCCGACGGGCCGCCGGGCGAGAACTCGGCGATCGCCACGTCGGCGGTGGTGCCCATCCACTCCGCCTCGGTCCCGTCGGGAACGGCCAGCACCAGCGACGTGCCCCGGATGACGCGCACGTCGGTCCCGTCGAGGTCGGCCGGCACGACCGTCGTGGGCGGAAGCATCTGGTCCATCGGGGTGGCTGACGGAGTGGACGACGGGACAGTCGCTCCGGTGGGCGCGGTTTCGCTCACTGTCGGCGTGCAGCCGGCGACCATCAGCGGCAGGGCCACGGCGGCGGCGACGGCGATGGTGCGCTTCACGATGACCTTCTTCCCCGGCGGGCGGGTATCGCCCCGCTCGCTGCTCGGATGCTATCCCGCCCGGGCGTTCCCTCACGGGAGCCGAGGCGTGTCGCTCCCGCGGAGGCGGTCAGTCGCTGTCCGAGGTCGGCGCCTCGCCGTCGAGGGGGATCTCGACGGAGGTCGTCGAGGAAGCGACGAGTCCGAGCAGGCCCGTGGGGGTCGCGGTGGGCTCGTCGTCGGGAAGCAGCTCGGCCGAGGTGCGCGCCCGGAGCGGTTCGCCGGGCAGACCCGCCCACTCGCTCGGTTCCTCGGGCCGTTGAACGAAGAGTCCCATGCAGCCATTGTGCCTCGGCCGCCTGCTCGCCGGCGGGCGGCGGCATCCGCGTCACGACTCCCGCTCACCGAACAGGACGGGACCCCGCACCGCCACGCCGACCGATTCCTGCACGCGTGGGAGCGTCGCGTACCCGGACACCTCCACCGTCAGGCTCCCGCCGCCGTCGAGGACCACGTCCACCGAAGCGCGCGCGCCCTCGTCGCGCACGGCCCGCACGCGCGCCCGCACGGCCGCGGAGGGGTCGAGCACGAGCTGCTCCGGGCGCACCTGGCCGCCATGCCCCTTCCGGAGGGCGCTCGGCACCGGCACGAGATCGCCCGTCAGCGCCGCGACCTCCGGCGACGCCGGTGCGCGGTAGATCGCCGCGGGTGTCGCGAGCTGCGCCACCCGCCCGTCGTGGAACGCGGCGACCCTGTCGCCGGAGGCGAAAGCCTCGGCACGGTCGTGCGTGATGAGCACCGCGGCGACGCCCGCGTCGCGCAACAGGGCCAGGACGCTCTCGCGCACGCCCGCGCGCAGACCCGCGTCCAGGGCGTTGAACGGCTCGTCGAGCAGCACGACCGTCGGCTGCGGCGCGAGCGCACGCGCCACGGCCACACGTTGCCGCTGTCCACCCGATAACTCGTGCGGCATCCGGTGGGCGAGGTTCTCGAGCCGCACCAGGGCGAGCAGACGCCGCACGTCGGGATTCTCCGCCGCGCGCCGCGCCGGCACACCGCGGAGGCCGTAGGCGATGTTGGCTGCCACGGTCAGCCCCGGGAACAGCGCGCCCTCCTGCGCGACGAGTCCCACGCGTCGACGGTGGGCGGGCACGGCGGTGATGTCGCGGCCTCCCGACACGACGCGTCCGGAGGCGATCGGATGCAGCCCGGCGATCATGCGCAGGAGCGTCGTCTTGCCGCTCCCCGACGGCCCCAGCACCGACACGATCTCTCCGCGATCGACGTGCAGATCCACGTCGCGCACCACGGTGTCGGCGCCGTAGCCTCCGGAAACGGCGTGAAGGTCGAGGGTCATCGCGAGTCCTCCCCGATCGAACGGATGCCGCGGGCGACGGCGAGCGCCGGAACCAGCCCGACGAGGATGAGCAGCAGGGCGGGCAGGGCCGCCGCGCCGTAAGCGCCCACGCTCGTCGCACGCCACAACTCGGTGGCGAGCGTGTCGACGCCGATGGGTCGCAGCAGCAGGGTGGCGGGCAGTTCTTTCATCACCGCGGCCCAGACGAGCACGCCGCCGGCGAGCACGCCGGGTGCCGCGAGCGGCAGGGTGACGCGGGCGAAGACGCGGGGCGGCGGGTCGCCCAGGCTCAGCGCGGCGTCTTCGAGGTCGGGCCGAACCGCCGCGACCGCCGACCGTGCCGACCCGACCGCCTTGGGCAGGAACAGCACGACGTACGCCGCGATGAGCGCGGTGGGTCCCTGGTAGGCGCCCGGCGCGACGGCCACGGTCAACGACACGAGGGCCAGCGCCACCACCAGCCCCGGTATCGCGTGGCCGACGGAGGTGATCGCCTCGAGCACCGCCACGAAGCGCCCCCGTCGGCGGGCGGCGAGCCACGCGATCGGGAGGGCGGCCACGACGGTGACGCCTGCAGCGGTCACCCCGAGCGCCAGGGTCGTCGCGGTGGCGACGGCGAGGTCGTCGACGCCCGAGACGTACCGGTCGGCCCGGGGCAGGCGCGCCGCGAGGGCGGCCGGCGGAACGACGACGGATGCCACTGTCACCGTCGCGAGCGCCGCCGTCACCGCTGCCGTGGCGAAGGGGCCGAGATGGCGCCGCGCCGCGTCGACGACCCGGCCCCGCGCGTGTCGGGGCGACCGGCGCCGCAGGGCCCCCTCGGCGACGACGCACGCCACGGCCAGCCCCGCGAGCACCAGCGCCATCGCCGCGGACAGCGATCGGTCGAAGCCGCCGGCGAATTGGGCGTAGATACCGGTCGTGAGGGTGTCCACGCGCAGCAGCGCCGGGGCGCCGAAGTCCGACAGCGCGTAGAGCGCGACGAGCAGGGTGCCGGCGAGGGCCGCCGGCAGCACCTGCGGCAGGGTCGCCGTGACGAATGCCGCCCCCGGCGAGCGCCCGAGCGAGACCGCGGCATCCGCCACCGCCTGATCGGCGCGCACGAAGGCGGCCATCGTCGGCACCGTCACGTAGGGAGCGGTCGACAGCACGAGCACCCCCACGAGCGGACCGATGCCGGACAGGCCGGGAACGAGCCCCATCCAGCCGAACGCGGCGACGAAACTCGGAACCGCCAGCGGCAGGCACGCGGCGACGCGCCAGACTCCGCCCCACGGGAGTGCGACTCGCGTGAGCGTCCACGCCGTCGCGACGCCCAGGAGGAACGCCCCGGCGCTCGTCGCCAGCGTGACCACGATGCTCGTCGACAGCAGCTCCAGCGTGCGAGGCCGCAGCAGCACCGGCGCGAGACGCGCCGGATCGGCCGTCATCGCGCGCACGAGCAGATGAAGCAGCGGTGCCGCCGCGGCGAAGGCGACGACGACCGCGGCGCACAGCAGCGCCGGGGTACCCGCGCGAAAGGCACGGGCACCCCGGCGCGCGGGGAGGGCACGCAGAGTCAGAGCAGGCCTGTCGCCGTGAGCAGGTCGACGGTCTGCTGCACCGACGAGAGCTGAGCGAGGTCGATGTCGACACCGCCGAGCTCGTCGAGGGCCGGCACACCCGCCGGGGCTGCGACGCCGTCGACGAGCGGGTACTCGAAGGTCTCGGTCGCGAAGTACTCCTGCGCGGGGGTCGAGACGAGGAACTCCACGAACTCCCGAGCCGCGCTCGACTCGGAGCTGCCCGCGAGGATCCCCGCGCCGGTGACGTTGACGAGGGCCGAGACCGATCCGGGCTCGCCGAACTTCAGCTGGGCCCGCAGGGTGGTGGGGTCCTGCTCGGACCGCGCCCAGTAGTAGTGGTTGATCAGGCCGAGGGGTACCGCCCCGGTGTTGACGGCCTCGAGGATCTCGCCGTTCTTCGCGTACCGCTGCACGCCGTTCGCGACCATGGCCTCGACCCACTCGCTCGCTCGGTCCTCGCCTTCGGCGACGCGCATCGCGGTCACGAACGCCTGGAAGGACGCGTTCGAGGGGGCGACGGCGACCTTGCCGTTCCACTCCGGCTTCGTCAGCTCCCACACGTCGGCGGGGATCTCCTCCGCGGTGTAGCTCTGGCTGTCGTACGCGATGACGCGTGCGCGGCCGGTCAGACCCACCCAGGAGCCGTCGGTCGAGGTGTACTCCGCGGGGACGGCCGAGGTGATCCCGGTGGGCAGCGTCGCCAGCAGGCCCGCGGCATCCAGTGCTCCGAGCGAACCGGAGTCCTGCGACAGGAAGACCTGGGCGGGAGTGCGCTCGCCCTCCTCGAGGATCTGGGCGGCGAGTTCGGTGGATCCGGCATATCGCACCTCGACATCGATACCCGAGCTCTCCTCGAACTGCTCGATGAGGGGGGCGACGAGTTCTTCGTCACGACCCGAGTACACCGTGAGCGTACGCTCCTGGGCGGCGTCCGCGTCGGCGGGCGAGGGTGCGGCCCCCGAGCAGGAAGAAAGGGCGAGGGCGCTCACGAGGGCGAGCGCCAGGGCGCCGGTGACGGCGGTGATGCGGGGCATGGGGGCTCCTGTGATGGACGGTTCGGATCGTCGCGACGTCCTGAGGTTAGCCTTACCTTTGCGGCTTTCCTCCCCCTAAACTGAGGGGGTCATGACGCCGTCCGCCGCCACCGACACCCCGTTGCGGGTGCTCGTGATCGACGACCACCGCGTCTTCACCGACCTCCTCGCGTTCGCCCTGGATGCCGCGGCCGACACCGTCTGCGTCGGCACCGCCGCGACCCTCGTGGAGGGGCTCCGCAAGGCCGAAGCGCTGTCTGTCGACGTCATCGTGCTCGATGTGAGCATCGGGGACGACGACGGCGTGACGGCGATCCCCGATCTGCGCGAACGGTGTCCCGGCGCGCGCATCCTCGTGCTCACCGCGCACCCGATCGCGGCGGGGGCGGATGCCGCGCGCGCCCTCGGCGCCTGCGGGTACCTCGCGAAGGACACGCGTCTGGACGATCTGCTCGTCGCCCTGCGCACCGCGACGGCCGCGCGACCCGCGGTGGCACCGGGCCTGGTCCGTACGCCGGTCGACGACCTCACCCCGCGTGAGCGCGAGGTCTTGACCCTGCTGTGCGAGGGCCGCCGTCCGGCCGACATCGCCCGTCATCTCAGCCTGTCGCCGCACACCGTTCGCGACCACGTCAAGACACTCCGTCGTTCACTCGGTGTGCGGTCGCAGCTCGAGGTGGTCGCTCGCGCCCGCGCTCTCGGACTCGGTGCGCGGGGCGGGCGGTGAGGGGTTCGACACCGTCGGCGACGACGATCGTCCGACGCCATCTGCTCGCGGCGGCGGCCGTCACCCTGGCGATCGTCGCCGCGCTGGTGGGCGTGGAGTGGTCCCTCGCGACCGCCGAGGCCGATCGGGTGACGAGAGCGGCGGCGACCCGGGTCGCCGAACGGGTGTCGTCCGTGCTGTCGGCCGCCGACTTCGCACGCGGCACCATCGATGTCGCCGCCCTCGACGGCCGGCTCGAGGGCTTCTTCGCCGCTGGATCGGTCGTGCGCGTGAAGGTCTGGCGTGTCGAGGACGACGCGGCCCGCGTGGTCTATTCCGACGAGCGCCGCCTCATCGGCGATCGACGGCCCTACTCCCCCGTCCTGGCGGAGCGTCTCGCACGGCAGGGGGTCGTCGTCCTCGAGGTGCCCGACGACGCGGAACATCGCTTCGAAGCGGGCGGCGACGAACTGCGCGAGGCCTTCATCGCCTTCACCGACGCGGGCGGCGCAGCCCTGCGCCTGGAGGTGTACGTCCCGGTCTTCCGCGACGCCTGGGTGAGGTCGACGCTCGCCGTCTACGTCCCCGTGCTCGTGGGCGGTGTCGCGACCCTCGTCGCCGTTCTCGTTCCGATGTCGGTGCGGCTCGCGCGGCGGCTCTCGGACGCCGAGATCGACCGGCGTCTTGCGATCGAGTACGGTCTGCGATCGCGCGAGCGCGAGCGCCTGCGGCTCGGTCGACGGCTTCACGACGATGTGCTGCAGGACCTCGCCGGCTCCGCTCTCGCCCTCGAGGCCCTGGCATCCGCTCCCGACCCGGCACGGCTGCGGGCCATCGCCTCGATGCTCGCGAATGACGCGCGCACGCTCCGCGGCATCCTCGACGCAGCGGCCCCCGAGCGGCCCCCCGCCCTGGCCGAAGCCATCGAGGCCGCCGTCACCCCCGCGCGAAGCTCCGGGCTGACCGTCGAGCTCGACATCCGGACCGATGCGGAACCGGATGCCGAGACCTCGCGCCTGCTCGTCGAGGCCGCGCGCGAACTGGTGAGGAACGTGCGCGAGCACGCCCACGCCAGCCGCGCCACAGTGAACCTCCGCACGGAGCCGGGAGTCATCGTGCTGACCGTGTCCGACGACGGCCAGGGCTTCGCACCGGGCCGGACGATGACATCCGGGCACGGACTCCGCCTGCTGCAGAGCGCTTTCGCGGAGGTTCAGGGCGATCTGACCGTGACCACGAGCGACGGGGGCACCGTCGCGCGTGGTCGCGTGCCGGTGGAAAGCGAGGCGCGTGTTGCCCCCGCTCCGGCGACCATGCTTTGATGAGCGAGTCCTGGGGGATCGGGGGGTGCCGCGCCCGATCGTTCTGATGCGGTAGCCGAACCCGATTGCCGTACGCAGTGTCGCAAGTCGCCGCCCCACGGGGGGCGTGGGTGGTGGCGGGCGGGCCAGAGGCATCTGACGATCCGCGCTCGCGCGCGGTCTTTTGGGGGAGATCATCGTGTTCATTCATCGCGCCACGCGGGCGCTGGCCTGCGCGACATCGCTCGTCGTGGCGATCGGGTTGATCGGCGGAACGGCTGCGCACGCGGCCGCGGATCCCGTCGACTCGGACTCGTCGACGACGGCCGGCCGCTGGCACACCGCCGAGGAGCGGGCGCAATCGGGTCAGGAACGACCGGCCCCGAGCGATCCGTCGAGCCAGAGCCGGCTCTTCTCGACCGCCGTCGCCGCGCCGGCGAACGACCTGCTCGCCAACGCGACGAAGGTGACGTCGCTGCCGTACCAGGTGAGCGGGCAGCCGTACGCCGGGGCCACGCTGGAGGCGGGTGAGCCGGCGACGTGTCGGACGACGGATCCTGACTGGACGGAGTATTTCACCCACGGGGAGCGCTCTACGTGGTATTCCTACACGTCGCCGGTGGCGCAGACGCTGACCTTCAGCGGAGGAGTGGACGGACGGGGCAGCATGGTCATCGCCTACGCCTCCGCCAGCATGAGCGCGCTCACGCGCATCAGCTGTACCGAGACGGGATACCGTGATGTCAATCACCTGCAGGCGAAGGCAGGGGCAACCTATCTCTTCCAGGTGACGGACTACCTCGACGGGGCTGTGGCCGCCAACACCGCATCTCTTCGGATCGAGGCGAGCGCACCAATCTCGAACCTCTCGCCAGAGACCGCCACGACGGTCTCCGTGCCGAGCACGGTGACGGGCTCGACGACGAAGATCGACAACAATTGGTACGAGCCATACGTCATGCAGTGCGATCGCGGCTTCGTCACCATGCTGGGTACGCGCTGGTACAAATACGTCGCGACCGGCACGACCGGTGTGCGTGTCGACCTTCGCGGCAGCTACTACAACGCGGATGCCGCAGTGTGGGCGTCCGACGGTTCGAAGCCCACGACCGAGATCGCCTGCCCCGCCCAGATAGAGGGTGACCCCAGTGGGCCCGGACCTTACGACAAGTCGAAAGCATTCGTCGATTTCGCCGTGGAGCCAGGAAAAACGTACTTTATCCAGGTGGGCGGCTGGGGCTTCGCCATCGGGGACTACGAACTCAAGCTGACCACCTACCAGCTCCCCCTCATGACGCTGACGCCGACCCCGAAGATCACCGGCACGGCTCAGGTGGGCTCGACTCTCACAGCGAACCCCGGCACGTGGGACGAGGGCACGACGCTCACGTACCAGTGGATGCGCAGCGGCGGCGCCTACATCTCGGGAGCCACGCAGCCGACGTACACCGTCGGCGCGGCCGACGTCGGGACGCAGCTCACCGTGGCGGTGACGGGCACGAAGCCCGGCTACTCCGGAGCGCGCAAGACGAGCGCCCCGACCGCCGTCGTGACGAAGGGCGTGCTGACCTCAGCCACTCCGACGATCAGCGGCACTCCGACCGTCGGCACCGCCGTCACCGCGGTCCCGGGGGCGTGGGGTCCGGCGCCGGTGACCTACACGTACCAGTGGCTGCGGAGCGGCTCGCCGATCTCGGGCGCCACGGGCGCGTCGTACACGCCCGTCGCCGCCGATGCGGGCACGGCGCTGTCGGTGACCGTGACCGGGACGAAGAGCGGCTACACCACCAAATCCGCGACCAGCGCGACCAAGACGGTCGCCAAGGGCACGCTGACCGGCGCCACGCCCACCATCTCGGGAACCACCAAGGTCGGCTACACCCTGACCGCCAAGGCCGGCACGTGGGCGCCGGCTCCCGTGACGCTGTCGTACCAGTGGCTGCGCAACGGCGTCGCCATCTCGGGCGCCACGGCGAGCACCTACAAGCTGACGTCGACCGACAAGGGCAAGCGCATCACCGTCCGGGTGACCGGCATCAAGGCCGGGTACACCACCCTGGCCAAGACCAGCGCCGCGACCGCTCTGATCGGCTGACGACCGGCAATGGCGGAGCGTCCGCTGCCCCGTGGATGACACGGGGCAGCGGACAGCAGAGCTTGCACCCTCTGCTCACCGTCGCCTCGAGACGCGCGATCACCTTGTGCTGCGACCGCACGGGGACGCGTCGGCCGCCCGGGCACGCCTCCGCTGGACGGCAGCCGCTCGCCGCGAGCGTGCGCTGAGCGGTGGTCGTCCGGCGAACGCGTCAGCGGGACGAGCGCGACGGATGACGAAAGCCCCGGTCTTCGCTAACCTGCGATGACCGGGGCTTTTCGTCTGGCTGGGGTACCTGGACTCGAACCAAGAACAACGGAACCAGAAACCGCCGTGTTGCCAATTACACCATACCCCAAGGCGCTGAGCCGGAACTCGTGCCGAGGATCAAGCTTACGCGAGAGCAGCCCCAGCACCAAACCGGCGCGGTCCCGCATGCGTCCCGGGCGTTTCCCCAGGCCGGCTTCTCCTCCCCCGGTACCGCACGATCGCCTATTTCACTCCGGTCGCAGCGGCGAAGGTGCGAGGTTCAGGCCGCCCCCCGACGACAATGCCGTCGCCCGCCGCGGGCCGCCGGCTCCGGAACTCCCGTCGCCCGCCGCGATCCGCCGGCTCCGGAACTCCCGCCGCCCGCCGCGAGCCGCCGCCTCCGGAACTCCCGCCGCGGGCCGCCCGCTCCTGAACCCCCGCCGCCGGGCGCGGGTCGCCGCCCGCCGGCCGCCGCCTCGAGCCGCCGCTCACCCACCTCCGGCGCACGCGGCAGCAGGGCGCCGGGCGCGCGCTCCCGTGCAGGACATGTGGAGCGCGAGCCACGAGCCGCCGGCGCTCCCCGGGCCGTCCGCGGCAGCCGGGTCATCCGCAAGGACGGCGCCCTCCGCGGTTTCCCCGCCCGCCTTCCCCGCACACACGCAAGATCCTCGCAGCCTCCGCGAGGGAGCCTGCGAGGATCGCGACGTCCTGCGAGCCAGACTCCTCAGCCCAGGTGCGCCACCAGGGCGTTCAGGCGCCGCAGCGTCTCGTCCTTGCCGAGCAGCTCCATCGACTCGAACAGCGGCGGCGACACCCGGCGGCCGGTCAGCGCGACGCGCGGCGGGCCGTAGGCGACACGAGGCTTCAGGCCCAGCTCATCAACGAGGGCGCTCGACAGGGCGGCCTGCACGCCGGCGGCGGTGAAGTCGTCGACGGGCTCGAGAGCGCGGACGGATGCCGTGAGCACCTCGGCCGCGTTCGCGGGCAGGCCCTTCAGCGCGTCCTCCGCGTAGTCGACGTTCGACACGAAGAGGAAGCCGAGCATGCCCGGCACCTCGCCGAGCAGCTGCACGCGCTCCTGAACGAGCGGAGCCGCGGCGGCGATGATCGCCCGGTGCTCGGCCGACGGCTCTTCGGCGATGAGGCCCGCACCGGCGAGGTAGGGCACGATCCGGGCGGCGAAGTCGTCGGCATCCAGCATTCGGATGTGGTCGCCGTTGATCGCTTCGGCCTTCTTCTGGTCGAACCGCGCCGGGTTGGGGTTCACATCGGCGATGTCGAACGCGGCGATCATCTCCTCGAGCGAGAACACGTCGCGGTCGTGCGAGAGCGACCAGCCCAGGAGCGAGAGGTAGTTGAGCAGCCCCTCGTGGATGAAGCCCTTCTCGCGCTGGAGGAACAGGTCGGCCTGCGGGTCGCGCTTGGACAGCTTCTTGTTGCCCGTCTCTCCCAGCACGAGGGGCATGTGACCGAAGCGCGGAATGAACGTCGTGACGCCGGCATCCACCAGCGCCGAGTACAGCGCGAGCTGGCGCGCGGTGGAGGGCATGAGGTCTTCACCGCGGATGACGTGGGTAATGCCCATCAGAGCGTCGTCGACCGGGTTCACGAACGGGTAGAGCGGCACTCCCCCGGCACGTACGAGCACGAAGTCGGGGAAGGAACCGGCGGGGAAGGTGACCTCGCCGCGGATGAGGTCGACGTAGCTCAGGTCGTGGTCGGGCACGCGCAGGCGCCACGCGGGCTGGCGGCCCTCCGCCCGGAAGGCGGCCCGCTGCTCCTCGGTGAGGTCGCGGTCGAAGTTGTCGTAGCCGAGCTGCTTCGCCCGGCCGTTGGCCTCGTTACGTGCGTCGATCTCTTCCGCGGTCGAGTAGCTCTCGTAGACCGCGCCGGCCGCGACGAGCTTGTCGAGCACCTCGCGGTAGATATCGTGACGCTGCGACTGCCGGTAGGGGGCGTGCGGACCGCCGACCTCGACGCCCTCGTCCCAGTCGATGTTCATCCACCGCAGCGCGTCGAGGAGCTGCTGGTAGCTCTCCTCGCTGTCCCGCGCGGCATCGGTGTCTTCGATGCGGAAGACGAGCTTGCCGCCGTTGTGCCGGGCGTAGGCCCAGTTGAACAGGACGGTGCGGATGAGACCCACGTGCGGCAGGCCCGTCGGAGACGGGCAGAAGCGGACGCGAACGTCGGCGCCGGAGGCGGTCGTGGTGCGGGGATCGGGCGTGGCAGACATCCCCTCGATCCTACCGGCGGCGCGTCGGTCGACCCGAGGGCAGTGGATAGTCCGCGAGCACCTCGCCGATGACCTCGAGCGCCACACCGACCGCCGGCACGTTCTCCGCGCCGCGCGCCGTGACGACGTGGAGCGTGCGGGCTTCGGCATCCGGAAGAGGAGGGGCCGCGATCCCGGTGAGCAGGGGGAAGGATGCCACGGCCATGCGCGGCAGGATGGCGACGCCCACGCCCTGCGCGACGAGATTCTCGACCGCGATGTAGTTGTCGGTCTCGAAGGCGATGTCCGGGACGAACCCGGCGCGCGCGCAGGCCTCGAGAAGGTGCCCGCGACACTGGGGGCACCCGGCGATCCACCGCTCCCCCGCAAGGCGCGACAGATCGATGGGCCCGTCGGCCGCCGGGTGGTCGACGGGCAGGACCAGGACGGTGTCGTCTCCGCCGACCGTACGCACCGACAGCCCCGTCGCAGCGAGGTCGAGCTCGCGACGGTCGCCGGGATAGCTGTAGGTCAGCGCGATGTCCGCGCGGTCCTCGCGCACCGACACGATGGCCTCGGGCGGCTCGGCCTCGACGAAGCTGATCGAGACGCCCGGTCGGCGCGCCGTCACGGCAGCGATGACCCGCGGCACGACGGTCGACGACGCCGACGGGAAGGCGGCGATGCGCACACGACCTGCCCGCAGGCCCCGGAGTTCGGCCAGGTCGCCCGCGGCGGCGTCCAGGGCCGTCGTCACGGCGGCGGCGTGGCGGGCGAGCACGTGGCCCGCCTCGGTGAGTCGCACGCCGCGCCCGACGCGCTCGACGATCGGCATGCCCGCGCGTCGCTCGAGGCGACGCAGCTGCTGGCTGACGGCCGGTTGGCTGTAGCCGAGGGCGCGCGCGGCGGCCGTGATCGAACCGGAGTCGGCGATCGCCTTCACGACGCGGAGCGAATGGGCGTCAAGGCCGTCGTCGGAGTCGGTCACGCCAACACATAAGCAGACGAATGCTTCTCATGCAAAGCCTGCTCTAGTGCAATGACACGAGACGGCGGGAACCTGGATCCATGAGCAGCCTCGCATTGCACTTCGCCGGCGGCCGTGACTATCTCGGCGCGTGCACCGTCGGCCTCCCCGCGCGTAGCACGGTGCGCGCCATCCGCGCCGATCTCGACGCTGCGGCATCCGGTCGTCCCGATCTCGCCGCCGCATCCCGGGCAGTGGAGGAGGCCCGATCCGCCTACGCACGACTCGTGCGCTCCCCCGTCGGCGACGTCGCGATCGGATCGCAGACGTCGGTGATGGTGTCGATGATCGCCGCCTCCGTGCCCGACGGCGCCGAGGTGCTGTGCCCCGAAGACGACTTCGCCTCGCTCGTCGCGCCGTTCGCGCAGACCGGACGAGGGATCCGGCTGCGGACCGTTCCGCTCGCGGAGCTCGCCGACGCGGTGTCGACCGACACGTGGATGGTCGCATTCTCGCTCGTCCAGTCGGCCACGGGTGAGGTGGCGGATGCCGCGGGCATCGCCGCCGCGGCGGCCCGCGCCGGCGCGCGCACGCTCTGCGATCTCACTCAGGCCGCCGGGTGGCTGCCGGTCGACGCGACGCTCTTCGACGCGACCGTCTGCCACGCCTACAAGTGGCTGTGCTGCCCGCGCGGAGTCGGCTTCCTCACCGTGCGCCCGGATTTCGCCGCGCGGCTTCGCCCGGTGCAGGCCGGCTGGTACTCGGGCGACGACCCGTGGTCGTCCTGCTACGGCACCGGCGGCACGCTCGCGGCCAACGCGCGCCGCTTCGACGTGTCACCCGCGTGGCAGGCGTTCGTCGGGGCTGCGCCCGCGCTCACGCTGTTCGCCGACGCCGACGCCGCCGAGCTGTACGTTCACACCACCGCCCTGGCGGCGCGCTTCCGGGAGTGCCTCGGACTCGCGCAGCCCGCTCGGCCGTCGGCGATCGTCACGTGGCCGGATGCCACCGGCGAGGCACTCGCGCAACTCACCGCCCACGGCATCACCGCGTCCGGTCGTGCGGGTCGGGCGCGAGTCGCGTTCCACGTGTTCAACGACGAGATCGACGTGGACCGCGCGCTCCGCGCCCTGGGCCGCGGTCGCAGGCATGCTGCACCCCGAGCCGGACGCAGCCGCGCACTCGACACGTCGCCGCGGGCGTTCGCTCCCCCGTCCTTGGCTTTGGACTACTCCATCTGACGGAGCCCGGCGCAGGTCGACGTTCTGCCGCCCTCGCGCAGCATTCCGCGCTCGGAAACCCGACGGCCGCGTCGTCGGATGCCAGGAGCCTGTCTGGGCGGTGGTGTCGGGGGTCGACGGCCCCACCGGCTCACAGCTCGCGCGCCCCGAGCCCGAGATTCCGCCATCGACGAGGATGACCGGAGCCCCCGGCTCGGTGACCCGGGAGCCACGGTCCGGTCACAGGCTGCGGCTGCGCACGACGACGGCCCCCACGCAGACCACGGTGACCGGAACCAGCGCCCAGAGGGCGAGGCCGTCGTACCCGACCGCGCCGAGGATGACACCGGCCAGCACGGAACCCACGGCGGCGGAGGCGGTCATCGTCGTGTCGCTGCGACCCTGGCGTCGTGGGCGCGCCGCAACCGGCGTCGCCTCCGTCAGCAGAGCGGACCCGGCAACGGTGGCGGCGCTCCACCCGAGCCCGAGCAGCACGAGGGCGACGAGCACACCCATCTGGGCGTCGGTGAACAGCGCCGCGGTCATCAACGCGGCGACCAGCAGCACCTGGCCGAGGACGATGACCGCGATCCGTCCGACACGGTCGGCGAGGATGCCGAAGACCGGTGACAGGCCGTACATCCCGAAGACGTGCAGCGCGATCGTGACGCCGACGGCGAGGGTGACGGCATCCGGTGCCACGATGTGCGCGAGGTGAACGGGTGTCATCGCCATGACCGCGGCCATGGTGACGTGGGAGGAGGCGACGGCGAGGATGGCGAAGCGGGCGAGCCACGGCCGATCGAGGTCGGGAGCCGTGACGGCCGAGGGCTCGCCCTCGCGCGCGAGTCGCTGCGCGAGCAGCAGCGGGTCGGGGCGCAGGACCAGCGCATAGAGCCCGAACGCGCAGGCCTGCGCGAGCAGCGAGAACAGGTACGCGCCGGTGAGCCGCGGCATCCCGATCGCCGCGCCGACCACCTCGGCCGGCGCCAGGAGCAGGGGCCCCACGACACCGCCGACCGTCGTGGCCCAGACGACGGTCGCGAGATCACGGCCGCGCCGGGCCGTCGTCGCGAGATCCGTGGCCGCGAACCGGGATTGCAGCGTCGCCGCATTGCCGGCGCCGATGAGCGCGATTCCGACGAGGAGCAGCGGGAACGACCGCACGGATGCCGCGAGGATCACGAGTGCGATGCCTGTGAGCGCGGCCACGTTGCCGGTCGTCAGCGCGACGCGTCGGCCGCGTCGCCCCGCGAGCCGCGCGAGGGGAATCGCCGTGAGCGCCGCCCCCAGCGTCACCGCCGCCGTGGCGAAGCCCGACAGGGACTCCGCCCCGGAGAGGTCGGCGGCCAGCAGCGCCCCCAACGACAGCGTCGACCCGAATGCGACACCACTGAGCACCTGCCCGACCGCCAGCACGCGCACCGTGCGGCGCTGCGTGGCGAGGAGGTCGAGCGCCGCCGGAGCGGCCGAGGTGTCAGGCATCGCGCGCGGTGTTGCGCAGGATCCCGATGCCCTCGATCTCGACCTCGATGGCGTCGCCCGCGGCGAAGGAGCCGATGCCCGCCGGCGTTCCGGTCAGAAGGAGGTCGCCCGGAAGCAACGTGAACACCGCCGAGGCATACGCGATGAGGGCCGGGATGCCGTGGATCATGTCAGAGACCGGTCCGTTCTGGCGCACCTCGCCGTTGACACGCGTGGTGATCACGGCGGCGTCGAGGTCGAGATCGGTCTCGATGACGGGCCCCACCGGGCAGAAGGTGTCGAAGCCCTTGGCGCGCGACCATTGCCCGTCGGAGCGCTGGAGGTCGCGGGCGGTGACGTCGTTGGCGACGGTGTAGCCGAAGATGTAGTCGTTCGCGCGTTCCGCAGGGACGTTCTTCGCCACCCGCCCGATCACCACCGCGAGCTCTCCCTCGTAGTCGGTGTGGGAGCTCAGGCGGGTCGGCCGCACGATGGTGTCGCCGGGGCCGATGACCGACGTGTTCGGCTTGAGGAACATCAGCGGCTCAGCGGGCGCCTCACTGCCCATCTCCGCGGCGTGATCGCGATAGTTCTTGCCAATGCACACGACCTTGGAGCGCGGGATGACCGGCGCGAGCAGGGCGACCTCGACGAGCGGAACGCGTTCTCCGGTGGTGTCGAACCCGGCGAACATCGGATCACCGGCGAGGACCACGAGCTCGCCGTCGTCGACGATCCCGTAGCGAATGGCATCCTGGTGGCTGAATCGAGCGATCTTCACGAGGTTCAGCCTAATCGGGGCCTCCGACACGCTTCAGGGAAGCCCGCGGTGTGTGGACGCCGGGGCCGACGCACACATCCTCGGCTCGCGGCCCTGCGCGCGCAGCCCCGCAGCGGCGCAGCCCCGCAGCGCGCGGCCCCGCAGCGGCCCGCAGCCCGCCCGCCCGCGGCCACCTCCCCACGCATAAACACAATCCCTGCGCAAAAACACGCCCGCAGACTGTTTCTGCGCACGAATCGTGTTTATCGGCGACGCGGCCCGCCCCACCCACGCTGGCCGGCCTACACTCCACCCGCGGCAGCCCGCCGACCCCGACACCGCCACCTGCGGCAGCCCGCCGACCCGCGGCCACCTTCCCCCGCAAAAACACAATCCCTGCGCCAAAAACACGCTCGCAGACTGTTTCTGCGCACGAATCGTGTTTATCGGCGACGCGCACCGCCCACGCCGGCCTACCCACGCTCCACACGCCGCTTGGCACGAAACCCCAACGCGACAGCCCGCCGACCCCAACACCGCCACCCGCTGCAGCCCGCCGACCCGCGGTCACCTCCCCACGCATAAACACAATCCCTGCGCAGAAACACGCTCGCAGACTGTTTCTGCGCACGAATCGTGTTTATCAGCGACGCGGCCCGCCCCGCCCACGCCGGCCGACCCACGCTCCGCACGCCGCTTGGCACGAACCCCCAACGCGGCAGCCCGGCGACCCCAACACCGCCACCCGCTGCAGGCGCGGCAGCCCGCGGCCACCTCCCCACGCATAAACACAATCCCTGCGCAGAAACACGCTCGCAGACTGTTTCTGCGCACGAATCGTGTTTATCGGCAACGCGGCCCGCCCCACCCACGCCGGCCGACCCACGCTCCACACGCCGCTTGGCAAGAAACCCCAACGCGACAGCCCGCCGACCCCAACACCGCCACCCACTGCAGCCCGCCGACCCGCGACCACCTCCCCACGCAGAAACACAATCCCTGCGCAGAAACATGCTCGCAGACTGTTTCTGTGCACGGATCGTGTTTATCGACGACGCGCCCCAGCCCCGCCCCCGCCAGCCGACCCACACTCCACCCGCGGCACCCCGCCAACCCAACACCGCCACCCGCTGCAGCCCGCCGACCCGCGGCCACCTCCCCACGCAGAAACACAATTCCTGCGCAGAAACACGCTCGCAGCCTGTTTCTGCGCACGCATCGTGTTTCTGCGCGAGAAGCGCGACGGCGAGCCGTGGCGAACGCTCCCGACCGCGTCGGTCACGCCCGACGGCGCCGCGGCCCACGCCGAGGATTGGCAACCGGCCGCAAAGACGGCGGAGGGACCCCCGGCATCCGGGAGTCCCTCCGTGGTCGGCGGCTGCTTACGCGTCGAGGCGGTAAAGCCAGCCGTGCTTGTCTTCGGCGCGACCGTACTGGATGTTCGTGAGCTCCTCGCGCAGTTCGAGGGCGAGGGTGCCGGTGGGCTGCTCGTCGATGAAGTCCCGACCCTTCAGCACGCCGATGGGCGTGACGACGGCGGCGGTCCCGCACGCGAACACCTCGACGATGTCTCCGGATGCCACGCCCTCGCGCCACTCGGTCAGCGACACGTTGCGGCCGACCACGTTATGGCCGCGATCGCGCGCGAGCTGGAGGAGCGAATCGCGGGTGATGCCCTCGAGGATCGAGTCGGACTGCGGGGTGACGATCGTGCCGTCCTTGTAGACGAACACGACGTTCATGCCGCCGAGCTCCTCGACGTTGCGGTCCTGGTCGAGGAACACGACCTGGTCGCACTCGTTCTCGTACGCCTCCGACTGCGGCAGCAGACTCGCGGCGTAGTTGCCGCCGGTCTTGGCCGCGCCGGTGCCGCCCTTGCCGGCGCGCGAGTAGTCCTCGCTCAGCCAGATCGACACCGGCTTCACGCCGCCCTTGAAGTAGGCACCGGCCGGGCTCGCGATCAGGTAGTAGGCCACCTTGTGGGCCGGACGGACACCGAGGAACGCCTCTTTCGCGAACATGAACGGCCGCAGGTACAGGCTCTGGTCTTCACCCGAGGGAACCCACGCCCCGTCGACGGCGATGAGCTCACGCAGCGACTGCAGGAAGTAGGGCACGGGCAGTTCAGGAAGCGCGAGACGGCGGGCCGAACGCTGCAGACGGCGCCCGTTCTGGTCGGGACGGAACGTGTGCACCGAGCCATCGGC
This sequence comes from Microbacterium proteolyticum, assembly GCF_030818075.1. NCBI lineage: Bacteria > Bacillati > Actinomycetota > Actinomycetes > Micrococcales > Microbacteriaceae > Microbacterium > Microbacterium proteolyticum. The sequence continues at coordinate 2,783,297 of NZ_JAUSZZ010000001.1, forward strand.
GTGACGGTACGCCTTGATGCCCTCGAAGATCTCCTGCCCGTAGTGCAGCACGGCGGCCGCGGGGTCGAGCGAGATCGGGCCGTAGGGCGAGACGCGCGGGCGGTGCCAGCCGCCGCGCACCGACCAGCAGATGTCGACCATGTGGTCGGTGAAGCTCTGACCGAAACCGGGGCTGGCCAGGATCGCGTCGCGGTCGACGGTGCTCTTGGCGGCGAGGTTGCGGGTGACGGCGAACTCGAGGGGCTCGAGTCCGGTGTCGGGATCGGTGTCGATGGTGGTCATGTGGGATCCAAAACTCTTCGTGCGCGGGGGCGATGCGGACCGATCGCTCCAGGTTACGCCTGGACGCGTTCGGCGATGGCGTCGCCGATCTGGGCGGTGGTGCGGGCTCCGTCACGGCTCGCGATGTCATCCTCGACCGCGCGGGTGACGCGGGCGGCTTCGTCGACGAGCCCGAGGTGATCGAGCAGGAGGGCGACGGAGAGGATCGCGGCCGTGGGGTCGGCTTTCTGGGTGCCCGCGATGTCGGGCGCCGATCCGTGGACGGGCTCGAACATCGAGGGGAACGCGCCGTCGGGGTTGATGTTGCCCGATGCGGCGAGGCCGATGCCTCCGGTGACGGCGCCGGCCAAGTCGGTCAGGATGTCGCCGAAGAGGTTGTCGGTGACGATCACATCGAAGCGGCCCGGGTTCGTGACCAGGAAGATCGTCGCCGCATCGACGTGCAGGTAGTCTACGTCGACCCCCGGGTACTCGGATGCCACGGCATCCACAATGCGCTTCCACATGCCGCCCGCGTGCACGAGGACGTTCGTCTTGTGCACCAGCGTCAGCTTGTGCCGGCGCCGCGCGGCGAGAGCGAAGGCGTAGCGCACGACGCGCTCGACGCCGTAGGCGGTGTTCACGGACGTCTCGTTGGCCACCTCATGCGGCGTGCCCCGGCGGATCGCACCGCCGTTGCCGACGTACGGACCCTCGGTGCCCTCGCGCACCACGACGAAATCGATGTCGCCGGGATCGGCGAGGGGGCCCGTGGCACCCGGGTAGTGCTTCGAGGGGCGGAGGTTGACGTAGTGATCGAGCTCGAAGCGCAGCTTCAGCAGCAGGCCGCGCTCGATGTTGGCATCCTTGAGGCGCGGGTCGCCGGGGACTCCCCCGACGGCGCCGAGCAGAATCGCGTCGTGCGCGGCGATGGCGGCGAGGTCGTCGTCGGTGAGGGTGTCGCCCGTCTCGAGGTAGCGGCCGGCGCCGAGGGAGAACGCCGACTTGTCGAAGGTGACGTCCGACTCGGCGGTGACCGCGTCGAGGACCTTCACGGCCTCGGCGACGACCTCGGGACCGATGCCGTCACCGGGGATGACGGCCAGCTTCACGACACGCGACATCGCTCTCCTCAGAGCTCGGGGCACGTCACTTCGACGACGTGCTGCGGGTTCCTCCCAGGGTAGTCGCAGCGATGACTCCCGCCACGACGATCAAGCCCGCGCCGATCAACGCGGTCACGACGACCCCCGAGTCGAAAGCGTGCGCCGCCGCCGCGCGCAGGGCCTCGGCCAGCGCGACGTCGTCGAGCGTGTGCGACACGGCCACCGCCCCGGCCAGAGTCTCGCGCGACGCCTGTGCTGCGGCATCCGGAAGCCCCGCGGGAAGGACGAGCTGCGCGCGATAGAAGGCGGCGAGGATCCCGCCGAGGACAGCGGTGCCCAGCACGGCCCCCACCTCGTAGGCGGTCTCGGAGACAGCGCTGGCAGCCCCGGCCTTCGCGGAGGGCGCGCTGGAGAGGATGAGTTCGTTCGACACCGTCTCGGCCGCGCCGATACCGATGCCCAGAAGCGCGAAGGCGACGATCAGCTGCGTGAGGTCGGCCGTGGAGAGCGCGACCATCACGTAGGCGACGACGGAGAAGCCGAGTGCGACCGGCACGACCACTCGGGGCGCGAAGCGCGTGGCGATGGGCACAACGGCCAGCCCCGACAGGATCATGAGGGCGAGTCCCGGCACGAGGGCGAAGCCGGCGTTCATCGGCGACAGTCCCACGACGAGCTGGAGGTGCTGCGCGACGAAGTAGAGGAAGCCCACCAGCCCGACCACACTGAGCAGGTTGACCAGGATGGCACCCGAGAAGGTCCCGCGCTGGAAGAGCGACATGTCGAGCATCGGCGACGCGATCCGCCCCTGACGGCGCACGAAAAGCCACCCGAACGCGACGCCGACCACGAACAGGACGGCGGCCGTGGAGGTCGGCCCGTCGACGGCGAGCTTCTTGATGCCGTAGACGATGGGCACCATGGTCGCGAGCGACAGCAGGACGCTCAACGGGTCGAACCGACCGGGGGCCGGGTCGCGGCTCTCGGGCACGAAGAACGGGGCCAGCACGAGCAGGGGCACCAGAACGGGAACGGCCAGGAGGAAGACCGAACCCCACGAGAAGTGTTCGAGGAGGAAGCCGCCGACAATGGGCCCGAGCGCGGCGCCGGCCGAGAAGCCCGACGCCCACACGGCGATCGCGAGGCGACGCTCGTCGCGATCGCGGAAGATGCTGCGCAGCAGCGACAGCGTCGACGGCATGAGCATCGCACCGAAGACGCCCATCAGCGCGCGACCGGCGATCAGCGCCGCGGCGGTGGGCGCGAACGCGGAAAGGGCCGACACGGCGGCGAAGCCCGTGGCGCCGATGAGCAGCATGCGCTTGCGTCCGAACCGGTCGCCGAGCGTACCCATGGTCACCAGGAGCCCCGCCAGGACGAGCGGGTAGACATCGATGATCCACAGCTGCTCGATGCTCGAGGGCTGCAGGTCGAGCGCGATCTCGGGCAGCGCGAAGCTCAGCACGGTGTTGTCGACCGAGACCAGCAGCACGGGCAGCATGAGCACCGCCAGCGCGAACCACCCGCGCCAACCGGCCCGGGTCACGGCGATCTCTTGGGTGGGCAACGAGGTGAGCATTCTTCCGATCCGTTTCTAAACCGTCCAGCCGGTATAGTATCAGAGCGTCGCCATTTCCCGCCAGTACGATCGAGGAGTCATGAGCCGCCCTCCCCTCGCCCGCGAAGCCGTCCTCGACGCCTTCATGCGCATCCTCGTCGACGACGGCGAGCGGGCGGCGACGATGGATGCGACGGCGCGCGCCGCGGGCGTGTCCAAGGGCGGCCTGCTCTACCACTTCAATTCGAAGAGCGCACTGGAAGCCGCGCTCGTCGATCGGCTCGAGCGCCTCGCCCGCGAGGATGTCGCCGAGATCGAGGAGTCCGACGAGGGTGTGGTCGCCGCGCATCTGCGCTCCTCGCAGAACACCGGCTCGCCGCTCGACGTGACGATCCTCGCCGTCTCGCGTCTCGCGCAGAACGGCAATGATGCCGCCTCGGCATCGCTTCGTCGCGTGCGCGAACTCTGGGAAGACAGCCTGCGCCCGCACACGCGCGATGAGACGGCGCTGCAGATGGTGCTCCTGGTCAGCGACGGTCTGTACTTCAACGCCGTGCTCGACCTGAACGCGGTCCCGGGCCCTCAGCTGCAGGGACGCGACCTCGACGCGCTCATCGACGCGGTCGTCGCCGCGGCCACCTGACTCCGGCGCCGCACCCGCTCAGCGGTCCGCGCTCCCCGCGCGATCGATGCGATTCTCGCCGATTCCGGGCGGAAAGCGGAGCGCGGGGCGGAGCAACGCCCACCGCGCGCTCATGCCGAGGACGACGAAGGGGGCCGCCGCAGCGACCCCCTCCCCCGAGAACGAACCCGTCAGTCCTCGACGATGTCGATCTGACGGAACAGGTCGGCGCCGACGGCCTCGCGCATCGCGCCGAGGATGTCGTCGGGCACCGGCGAGTCGACCGTCAGCACCGAGAGCGCCCGGCCCGTGGCATCCGGAGCCGCCACCTGGAGACCCGCGATGTTGATGCCCGCCTCGCCCAGCTTCCGGCCGTAGATCGCCACGATGCCGGGACGGTCGGCGTAGCGCATGACGAGGTGGTGCTTCTCGATCGGCACTTCGATGTCGTAGCCGTTGACGGCGACGACCTTGGGAACCATGCGGGTACCGGCGAGGGTGCCGGCGACGGTGAGGGTGGAGCCGTCGGCCAGCGTGCCGCGCAGGATCGTGATGTTGCGGTACAGCGGGCTCTCCGCCTCGACGACCAGGCGCGCCTCGACGCCGCGCTGCTCCGCGAAGAGCGGCGCGTTCACGTATGACACGGTCTCGCTGACGATGCGGCTGAAGTAGCCCTTGAGCGCCGCCAGGCGGTACACGCTCACGTCGTACGCCGCGAGCTCGCCACGCACCTCGATGTCGAGGCTGGTGAGGGCGCTGTCGGCGAGACCGCTGAAAAACTGACCCAGCATCTCCACCAGCGCGATCCCCGGACGCACGAACGGGTCGATCGCGCCGCCGGCGACGTTCACGGCATCCGGAACGAGGTCGCCCTCGAGCGCGAGCTTGACCGAACGGGCGACCGAGACGCCCGCCTTCTCTTGCGCCTCCTCGGTGCTGGCACCGAGGTGCGGCGTGACGACGACGTTCGGCAGGTCGAGGAGCTTGCGCGCGGGGCCGCCCTCGGCGGGGGGCTCGGACGAGAACACGTCAAGTCCCGCTCCGGCGATCTCACCGGTGGTGAGGGCGTCGAAGAGGGCCTCCTCGTCGATGAGGCCACCGCGGGCGACGTTGATGACGTAGGCCGTCTTCTTCATGCGTCGGAGCTGCTCGGTGCCGATCATGCCGGTGGTCTCGGGCGTCTTCGGCATGTGGATCGTGACGAAGTCGCTCTGCTCGAGCAGATCGTCGAGCGAGACGAGCTGCACGCCGAGCTGCTGGGCGCGCGCGACCGTGACGTACGGGTCGTAGGCGATGACCGACATGCCGAACGCCTGCACGCGAGCGGCGATGAGGGCGCCGATGCGACCGAGGCCGATGATGCCGATCGTCTTCTCGAACAACTCGGTGCCGGTGAACGAGCTGCGCTTCCACAGGCCCTGCGCGAGCGAGGCGTGGGCGGCCGGGATCCGGCGCGCGAGGCTCAGCACGTGACCGACCGTGAGCTCCGCGGCCGAGATGATGTTGGAGGTCGGGGCGTTGACGACCATGACGCCGGCCGCGGTCGCCGACTTGATGTCGACGTTGTCGAGACCCACGCCCGCGCGGGCGACGACCTTGAGCGAGGGGGCTGCCGCCAACGCCTCGGCGTCGATCTGGGTGGCCGAGCGCACGAGCACCGCGTGCGCATCGGCGAGAGCCGAGAGCAGCGCGGGGCGGTCGGTCCCGTCGACGCTTCGCACGTCGAAGTCGGGGCCGAGCGCGTCGATCGTGGCGGGAGAGAGTTCTTCGGCGATGAGAACGACGGGCTTCGTCACGGATGCGTCCTTCGAAACGGTGCAGGGGATCTGACGCGCACCGTCGCGCACCGCCGGCGCGAACCGGGCGCGCGACCCGTGCGGGCCGTCTGCCAGCCTAGCGCGGAGGCAGGCGCGCCCCCGACCGTGTGACGGCGGACGACGGATGCCACGATGCCGACCCGACGCCGACCGCCGCGGAATCGCAGCCGGCGTCGACGTCGGGGGCGCTCAGCCCCCGTACAACCCGTACGACGTCGTGCCGTACCCCACGATCGCGAGCCAGAACGCCGCCGACAGCGTGAGCCCGGCGAGGAGGACGATCGCGAACTCCCCCGCCCGACGCCGCGCGCCGATCGCGAACGCGACGCCGAACGCCGCGAGGGGGAACACGATCGGCAGGATGTACACGAACCACCCGAGGCCATTGAGTCCGAGCGGGCCGGTCGCCTGCTGGATCAGCAGCGCGACCGAACTCCACACCACGTAGGCGTAGAACAAGGCGAACACCCCGGCGATCGTGACGACCAGCCAGGTCGGGAGCACACGCGTGCGGGCGGTGTCGCTCATGCGAAGGCTCCCAACGACAGGAACGGCCAGGGAACGAGCAGCACGATCCCGAGGATCAAGAGCAGGAACCGTTGCCAGGTGCGCCACGATCGCGTCAACACGAGCACGGCGACGAACCACACCAGGGGCGCGAGTGCGGCCCCGATGGTGAGCGCGATGAGGGTGACCGACGGGATCGGGAGGCCCAGCCCCTGGAGCTGCAACCCGGCGACGAACCATCCGATCGCGAAGATGACCAGTGCCATGGCGACCATGCCGATGCCCACGAGACCGGCGTTGCCGAGCGGCGCTGCGTGCGCGGCATCCTGATCGGGCTCGGCGGGCACGTCGGACGGGTCCGGATGCCGTGCGGGCGGAGCCGCGGGGGGTGGCGACGGCTGCAGCGGCTCGGGCTCGGGAGCCCGTCCTGCGCCGCCTCCGGGCGCGTGCTTGTCGCCGACGTCGAGCGTCGGATCGTCGTCACCGCCCCACGAGAGGGCGTCGTCATCGCGCGGAGTGCTCACGCGCCAACGGTAGCGCGGCTCCCCCACCACCCGGCCGCGCCCCGCCGCGACCGGAGGCGATGGCATCCGGGCGCCGTCGACGACCGCGGCAACGGCGAACGCCCCGGAACCGAAAGGTCCCGGGGCGTTCGAGAACGAGAACTCAGCGCGCGGCCGAGCCCACCGCGATCGCCTGGGCGATCGCTATGAATGACGTAGCCGCCGGCGGAGGTCAGCGCGCAGCGCTGCCCTCGACGTAGTCGCTGTCCTGCTGCTTCCACGCGAACAGACCGCGCAGCTCCTTGCCGGTCGCCTCGATGGGGTGACCCTGCTCCTTCTCGCGGAGCTCGAGGAACTCGGTGGCGCCGTTGTCCTGGTCGTCGATGAAGCGCTTCGCGAACGCGCCCGACTGGATGTCGGCGAGCACTGCCTGCATGCTCGTCTTGACCTCGGGCGAGATGACGCGGGGGCCCGAGACGTAGTCGCCGTACTCGGCGGTGTCGGAGATCGACCAGCGCTGCTTGGCGATGCCGCCCTCCCACATGAGGTCGACGATGAGCTTGAGCTCGTGCAGCACCTCGAAGTACGCGATCTGCGGCTGGTAACCGGCCTCGACGAGGGTCTCGAAGCCGTACTGCACGAGGTGGCTCATGCCACCGCAGAGCACGGCCTGCTCGCCGAACAGGTCGGTCTCGGTCTCTTCGGTGAAGGTCGTCTTGATGACGCCGGCGCGGGTGCCGCCGATGGCCTTGGCGTACGACAGCGCGGTGTCCCAGGCCGAGCCCGAGGCGTCGCGCTCGACGGCGATGATGTCGGGGATACCGCGGCCGGCGACGTACTCGCGACGCACGGTGTGGCCGGGCGCCTTCGGGGCGACGAGGATGACGTCGACACCCTCGGGGGCGTCGATGTAGCCGAAGCGGATGTTGAAGCCGTGCGCGAAGGCGAGCGTCTTGCCCTCGGTCAGCTTGTCCTTGATGGAGTCGGCGTAGATCGAGCGCTGGTGCTGGTCGGGCGCGAGGATCATGATGAGGTCGGCCCACTCGGCGGCGTCGGCGACGCTCTTGACCTCGAAGCCGTCTTCCTGCGCCTTGGCGGCCGACTTGGAGCCGTCCTTCAGCGCGATGACGACCTCGACACCCGAGTCGCGAAGGTTCTGCGCGTGCGCGTGACCCTGCGAGCCGTAGCCGACGATCGCGACCTTCTTGCCCTGGATGATCGCGAGGTCGGCGTCGTCGTCGTAGAAGATCTCTGCCATGGAACTTTCTCCTTGGTTACAGGTCCCTGAGCTTGTCGAAGGGACCGGGGGTTGTGGGACGTACGTGGTTCGGGGAGTCGGGCCCTTCGACAGGCTCAGGGACCGACGGGTCGGGGTGTCGGGCCCTTCGACAGGCTCAGGGACCGACGGGTCGGGGTGTCGGGCCCTTCGACAGGCTCAGGGACCGACGGGGTCAGCCGCGCAGGACGCGCTCGGTGATGCTCTTGCCGCCGCGGCCGACGGCGAGCAGACCCGACTGCGCGAGCTCCTTCACGCCGAAGGGCTCGATGGCCTTGAGGAAGGCGCCGACCTTGCCCGAGTCGCCGGTGATCTCGATGACCATGGCGTCGGGGGCGTAGTCGACGACCGACGCGCGGAACAGGTTGACGACCTCGACCACGTTCGAGCGCGTGGCGTTGTCGGCGCGTACCTTCACCAGCACGTGCTCGCGCTGAACGGATGCCGACGGGTCGAGCTCGACGATCTTGATGACGTTGATGAGCTTGTTCAGCTGCTTGGTCACCTGCTCGAGGGGAAGTCCCTCGACGTCGACGACCACCGTGATGCGCGAGAGTCCGGGCACCTCGGTGACGCCCACGGCGAGCGACTCGATGTTGAAGCCGCGCCGGGCGAAGAGCCCCGCGACGCGGGTGAGCAGACCCGGCTTGTCCTCGACGAGGAGGCTCAGAACGTGACGAGACATCTCAGTCCTCCTGCTCGGCGAAGGCGGGCGAGTGGTCCCGCGCGTACTGCACGTAGCTGTTGCTGACGCCCTGCGGGACCATCGGCCACACCATCGCGTCCGCGCTCACGACGAAGTCGATGACCACGGGGCGGTCGTTCGTGTCGAGCGCGAGCTGGATGGCGGCGTCGATCTCGTCTTCCTTCTCGACGCGGATCGCGAGGCAACCGTACGCCTCGGCGAGCTTGACGAAGTCGGGGATGCGACGCGTGCCGTGACCGGTGTTGAGGTCGGTGTTGGAGTGACGGCCGTCGAAGAACAGCGTCTGCCACTGGCGCACCATGCCCAGCGAAGAGTTGTTGATGATCGCGACCTTGATCGGGATGTCGTTGATGACGCAGGTCGCGAGCTCCTGGTTGGTCATTTGGAAGCAGCCGTCGCCGTCGATCGCCCACACCGCGCGCTCGGGCTGAGCCACCTTCGCACCCATGGCCGCGGGCACGGCATAGCCCATGGTGCCGGCGCCGCCGGAGTTCAGCCAGGCGTTGGGACGCTCGTACTTGATGAACTGCGCGGCCCACATCTGGTGCTGACCAACGCCCGAAGCGTAGACACCCTCGGGGCCGGTCAGCTCGCCGATGCGCTGAATGACGTGCTGGGGCGAGAGCAGACCGTCGGTGGTCGGCGTGTATCCGAGCGGGAACTCCTCTCGGAGCCCGTTCAAGTACGTCCACCACTCGGAGTAGTCGTGCGGGTGCTCGGCATCGGCGGCGCGGAACGCGGCATCCAGGTCGACGAGCACCTCACGCAGATCGCCCACGATCGGCACATCGGCGGTGCGGATCTTGGAGATCTCGGCGGGGTCGATGTCGACGTGCACCACCTGCGCGTGCGGGGCGAACAGCGCCGCCTTGCCGGTGACGCGGTCGTCGAAGCGTGCACCGAGCGAGACGATGAGGTCGCTCTCCTGCAGCGCGAGCACGGCGGGCACGGTGCCGTGCATGCCGGGCATGCCCAAGTGCTGCTCGTGCGAGTCGGGGAACGCACCGCGCGCCATGAGCGTGGTCACGACCGGGGCGCCGGTGGCCTCGGCGAGCACCTTGAGCTCCGCCGACGCGTTCGAGCGGATCGCGCCGCCGCCCACGTAGAGCACGGGCTTCTTCGCGGTGGCGAGAAGGTGCGCCGCGGCCTGGATCTGCTTGCCGTGCGCCTTGGTCACCGGGCGGTACCCGGGCAGGTCGATCTTGGGCGGCCACACGAAGGCGGCCTCCGCCTGCTGCGCATCCTTGGTGATGTCCACCAGCACGGGGCCGGGGCGACCGGTCGAGGCGATCTCGAAAGCCGCCGCGATGGCGCCGGGGATGTCCTCCGCCGACTTCACCAGGAACGAGTGCTTCGTGATCGGCATCGTGATGCCGACGATGTCGGCCTCCTGGAAGGCGTCGGTGCCCATGAGGGTCGAGAACACCTGGCCGGTGATGCACACCAGCGGAACCGAGTCCATGTAGGCGTCGGCGATCGCGGTGACGAGGTTGGTGGCACCGGGACCGGACGTCGCGATGGCGACGCCGACCTTGCCGGAGGCGGCGGCGTAGCCCTCGGCAGCATGACCGGCACCCTGCTCGTGGCGCACGAGGATGTGGCGGACATGCTCGTCATCCATGAGCGGGTCGTAGACCGGCATGATCGCACCGCCGGGCAGACCGAACACGTCGGTCACCCCGAGCAAGTCGAGGGAACGGACGACCGCCTGGGCGCCCGTCATCACGGGCGCCGGCGCCGTACGCACGGGCGGCCGGGGAATGGCCGCGGTGGGGGAATCGATGGACATGGGAGTACCTCGAGAACCAGAAGAAGGTGAGAAAGGGGACGGCCGTCAGCCCGTGACCGCGCCCTCCGCAGCGGAGTGCACGAGCTTGGAATACTTGGCCAGAACGCCGCGGGTATAGCGCGGGGGCAGCGGCTCCCAGCCGTTACGGCGGGAACTGAGCTCGGCGTCATCGACGATCAAGTCGAGAGTGCGAGCGGCGATATCGACCCGTATCAGATCACCATCGCGCACGAAGGCGATCGGACCTGCGTCCACCGCTTCGGGAGCTATGTGGCCGATGCAGAGGCCGGTTGTGCCGCCTGAGAATCGACCGTCCGTCAAGAGTAGTACATCTTTTCCGAGGCCAGCGCCCTTGATGGCCGCGGTGATGGCCAGCATCTCGCGCATGCCCGGGCCGCCCTTGGGGCCTTCGTAGCGGATGACGACCACGTCGCCGGCGTTGATCCGGCCCGCCTCGAGGGCGTCCATGGCCCCGCGCTCGCGCTCGAACACCCGCGCCGGGCCCTCGAAGACGTTGCCGTCGAAGCCGGCCGACTTCACGACCGCACCCTCGGGGGCCATCGACCCGTGCAGGATCGTGATGCCGCCCGTGGCGTGGATCGGGTCGTCGAACGAGTGGATGACCTTGCCGTCGACCGGGTCGGGGTCGAGGTCGGCGAGGTTCTCGGCGAGCGTCTTGCCCGTGACGGTGAGCGCGTCGCCGTGCAGCAGTCCCTCGTCGAGCATCGCCTTGAGGATGACGGGGATGCCGCCGTGGCGGTCGACGTCGTTCATGACGTACTGACCGAACGGCTTCATGTCGGCCACGTGCGGCGTCTTGTCGCCGATGCGGTTGAAGTCGTGGAGGGTGAGCTCGACCTCGGCCTCGTTGGCGATGGCGAGCAGGTGCAGCACGACGTTGGTCGAGCCGCCGAGCGCCATGGCGAGGGCGATGGCGTTCTCGAAGGCCTCTTTGGTGAGGATGTCACGCGTGGTGATGCCCTGGCGGAGCAGGTTGACCACGGCTTCGCCCGAGCGGTGGGCGAAGTAGTCGCGGCGACGGTCGGCCGACGGCGGAGCCGCCGAGCCCGGCAGGCTGAGGCCGAGCGCCTCGGCGACGGAGGCCATGGTGTTGGCGGTGTACATGCCACCGCAGGCCCCCTCACCGGGGGCGATCGCGCACTCGATGCGCTTGAGGTCGGCTTCGCTCATCTTGCCCGCGAGGCACGCGCCGACGGCCTCGAACGAGTCGATGATCGTCACGTCCTTCTCGGTGCCGTCGCTGAGCTTGACCCAGCCCGGCGCGATCGAGCCCGCGTAGAGGAAGACGCTCGACAGATCGAGGCGGGCGGATGCCATGAGCATGCCCGGGATCGACTTGTCGCAGCCGGCGAGCAGCACGGAGCCGTCGAGGCGCTCGGCCATCATGACGGTCTCGACGCTGTCGGCGATGACCTCGCGAGAGACGAGCGAGAAGTGCATGCCCTCGTGACCCATCGAGATGCCGTCGGAGACGGAGATGGTGCCGAACTGCAGCGGGTACCCGCCGCCGGCGTGCACGCCTTCTTTGGCGCCCTGCGCGAGGCGGTCGAGGCTGAGGTTGCAGGGGGTGATCTCGTTCCAGCTCGACGCGATGCCGATCTGGGGCTTGTCCCAGTCCTCGTCCCCCATGCCGACGGCACGAAGCATGCCTCGCGAGGTGGTGGCTTCGATGCCGTCGGTGACGACGCGACTGCGGGGCTTGATGTCGAACTCGCCGGTGTTCGGATTCTGCGGTGCGGGCATCCTGAAAGTCTATTGCGCGCACCGGCACCGCCGATGCGCCACGGGCGATGAACGGCCGATTAATCCGTGTGCGCTCGGCGCAGCCGCGCGACGTCCTGCAGCACCGCGACGAACGCGTCGATGTCGTCGACCCGCAGGGTGGCGGCGGTGGCTCCCCCGCCGACCCGGACGCCGAGATCTCCGGGTCCGAGCGCGTGCAGCGCGTCTTCGTCGGTGACGTCGTCGCCCGCGAACAGCACCGCCGAGGCGCCGACGCGCTCACGCAAGTGGGCGACCGCGGAGTCCTTGCCCTCGTGCCGGAAGGCGAATTCGAGGATGTCGTGGCCCGTCCGCCGACGCCAGTCGGGGGCGGAGGCGGCGACCAGCGCATCGACCGCGTCGCGCGCGGCGCCGGCGGTCACGGCATCCGCCGAGCGGGTGTGCACGCCGAACCCGTACTCCTTCGGCTCGATCCAGACGCCCGCCATTCCGGCGGCCGCGGCCTCGGCTTCGCGGAGCAGCCGGTCGCGCAGCGCGCGATCGTCGGCGTCGTCGGGGGTCGCCTCGACTCCCGTCCCGGGCACCCAGAACTGCGCTCCGTGCGACCCGGCCAGCCAGAGCGGCGACTCGTCGGCATGCTCCGCGATCTCGCGCAGGTGCCCGAGCGACCGGCCCGACACCAGGGCGACCACCGTCCGCGGCAACGTGGCGAGCTCGTCGACGACGGTCCGCGCGTCAGCCGTCATGCGCGCCGACATCGGCTGATCGACCAGCGGCGACAGCGTGCCGTCGAAATCGAGCGCGACGAGCAGGGTGTCGGTGGTGGCGACCGCCTCGACGGCGGCGTCCGCGGCGGTCACTCGGCCTCCCCCTCGTCGTCTCCGTCGGCGCCGGCGGCATCCACCTCGGCGGCCGCGGCGGCGCTGGACGCGCGGTCGTGGAAGACCGCGAGAGCCTCGAGGAAGCCGCGCGACCAATCCTCGACGTCGTGTTCGCGCACGCGCCGGCGAAGGGTGCGCATGCGCCGGCCCTGCTCGGACGCGGGCATGTCGATCGCGCGGATGATGGCGTCTTTCAGGCCGTCGATGTCGTGCGGGTTGATCAGCAGCGCGCTGCCCATCTCGTCGGCGGCGCCGGCGAACTCGCTGAGCACCAGCACGCCGCGGTTGTCCGTCCGGCTGGCGACGTACTCCTTCGCGACGAGGTTCATGCCGTCGCGCAGCGCCGTGACGAGCATGACGTCGGCGGCGAGGAACAGCGCCACCATCTCTTCGCGGGGGAAGGACTGGTGCAGGTACCGGATGGCGGTGTGGGTCGTGCTGTCGTGGTCGCCGTTGATGCGCCCGACGGTCATCTCGATCTCGTCGCGCAGCTGGACGTAGGCGTCGACACGCTCGCGACTCGGGCTCGCGACCTGCACGAGGGTGGCGTCCTCGACGCTCGCCCGGCCGTCCTCCAGGAGCTCGCCCCACGCCTTGAGGCGGTGACGGATCCCCTTGGTGTAGTCGAGACGGTCGACACCGAGCAGGATCTTGCGGGGGTTGCCCAGCCCCTCGCGGATCTCTCTCGCGCGCTGCTGGATCTCGGGCTTCTGCGCGAGCTCGATGTACGACTCGGCGTCGATCGAGATGGGGAACGCCTTCGCGAGCGCCACGCGGGTGCCGCCCTGACCGTCGGGCACCAGGATGCCGCTGGCCTTGGTCTCGTGGCGCAGTTGCCGCCGCACGGCACGGGCGAAGTTGCCGGCATCCGCCACGCGCTGGAAGCCGATGACATCGGCACCGAGAAGGCCCTCGAGCACTTGCTTGCGCCACGGCAGCTGGGCGTAGAGGCCGTAGGCGGGGAAGGGGATGTGGTGGAAGTAGCCGATGGTCAGGTCGGGCCGCAGCTCGCGGAGCATCTTCGGCACGAGCTGCAACTGGTAGTCCTGCACCCACACGATGCCGCCTCGGGCGGTGACGTCGGCCGCCGCCTGGGCGAAGCGCTGGTTGACCTTGACGTAGGCGTCCCACCACGCACGCTTGTACGTGGGTGCGGCGATGACGTCGTGATAGAGCGGCCAGATGGTGTCGTTCGAGAAGCCCTCGTAGTACAGCTGCACATCGGCGGCGGAAAGGGTCACCGGCACGAGGTGCGTGCCGTCGAACTCGAACGGGTCGACGTCCACGTCGGCCTGGCCCGCCCACCCGACCCACGCGCCGTCGGCGCGGCGCATGACGGGTTCCAGAGCGGTCACGAGTCCGCCCGGCGAGCGCCGCCAGCCCTCTCCATCGGGGGTGCGGTCAACGGGCAGACGGTTGGCGACGACGACGAAATCGGCCTGGGTCACAGGTCTCCTCCTTGGGGGATCGTCCCCAGGCTAACAGCGGCGCCGGCCCGCCCGAGGGGGTGGACGCCGCGGCCCGGATGCACCCCCCGCGGAGCTCCGCGTCGTCCGTGCGGGAACGGCCGACGCCTGTCAAGGCGCGGCGTCGGATGGCCCGCCTCGATAGGTTGGGCGCATGCGGCAGTACATCTTCGGAACCGGTCTTCTCAGCGCCATCACCGGCGGCGTCACGCTTCTGCGGGCGTTGCGCAACGACGAGCCGTTCACCTGGCGCACCGCGCTCGCGTGGCTGAGCTGGGGCATCACACTCGCGCTCGCGATCGGATCGGTCGTCGATACCCGCCGGGCGCGTCGCGGCAAGGTCATCGCCGGCGATTCCCCCGTCGCGAAGAAGCAGCAGAAGCTGTTCAAGAAGCGCTTCGGGCGCTGAGTCCCCTCCCTCACTCCCGCGGGGCCCCGCCCCGATCGGCAGACCGGATGCCGCGGCCTCGTCGCCGCGGCATCCGTCCCTCGTCTACCGGGTGAGGATCAGCGCGTCGCCCTGACCGCCCCCGCCGCACAGGGCCACGACGGCCGTGCCGCTCCCCCGCCGGACGAGCTGGTGGACCGCGTGGACGACGAGGCGGTTGCCCGAGGCGCCGATGGGGTGGCCGATCGCGATGCCGCCGCCGTGCGGGTTGACGACGTCGTCGGAGAGGCCGAGTTCGGCCTGCGAGCGGGCCACGACGGCGCCGAACGCCTCGTTGATCTCGACGTGGTCGAGGTCGGCTGCGACGAGCCCCTGCTTCTCGAGGGCCTGGGCGATCGCGCGCGCCGGCTGCGCGTGCAGCGAGTTGTCAGGGCCGGCGACCTGCCCTGACGCCCCGACGACGGCGAGAACGTTCCAGCCGCGCGCCTCCGCGACGCTGCGCGTCGTGACGACGACGGCCGATGCACCGTCGGAGATCTGGGAGGCGTTGCCGGCGGTGATGGAACCGCCCTCCGCGAACGCGGGACGCAGCTTCGCGAGCGTGTCGACGGTGGTGTCGGCGCGGATGCCCTCGTCGGCCTCGATGAGGAGCGGCCCCTGAGCCTGTCGAAGGGCGCCCTTGCGCTGCGGGATCTCGACGGGCACGATCTCGCCGTCGAAGACGCCGGCGGCCTGCGCGGCGGCGGCGCGCTGGTGGGAGCGTGCGGCCACGGCATCCTGAGCCTCGCGGGTGACCTCGTACCGCGCGTTCGCCCGCTCGGTCGAGGCCCCCATGCTCTCGCGGTCGTAGGCGTCGGTGAGCCCGTCGAAGGCCATGTGGTCGAGCACCTCGACCGAGCCGTAGGCGTAGCCCTCGCGCGAGTTCATCAGCAGGTGCGGGGCGCGGGTCATCGACTCCATGCCCGCGGCCACCACCACCGCGGCATCGCCGACGCGCAGCATGCGCGCGGCGTCGATGACGGCGGTCAGCCCCGACAGGCACACCTTGTTGATGGTCGCGGCATGCACGTCCCAGCCGATCCCCGCCGCAATCGCGGCCTGCCGGGCGGCGTTCTGCCCCGCGCCGGCCTGCAGCACCTGGCCGACCAGCACGGCGTCGACCGCATCGGCGGGAATGCCCCCGCGCTCGAGCGCCCCGCGGATGGCGGCCGCGCCGAGCTGCACAGCGGTGAGTGCGCCGAGCTGCCCCTTCAACCGCCCCTGCGGGGTGCGTGCGGCGGCGACGATCACGACGTCTTCGGTGTTCAACGAGTCATCTCCTCGGTCAGGGCCACCGTCAGCGGTGGCTCGGTGGCATCCCGCACCTCGTCGACGCTCACCCCGGGGGCGACCTCGACGAGCACGAGTCCATCCTCGGTCACGTCGATCACGGCGAGATCGGTGATGATGCGATCCACGACCCCGCGGCCGGTCAGCGGCAGGGAGCAGGTGTCGACGATCTTGGGCGAGCCGTCTTTGGCGACGTGCTCCATCAGCACGATCACGCGGGCGGCTCCGTGCACGAGGTCCATCGCGCCGCCGGGACCCTTGACCATCTTCCCGGGGATCATCCAGTTCGCCAGGTCTCCGGATGCCGACACCTGCATCGCGCCGAGAATGGCGGCGTCGATCTTGCCGCCGCGGATCATCCCGAAGCTCAGCGCCGAGTCGAAGAAGGCCGCGCCGGGGAGGGTGGTCACCGTCTCTTTCCCGGCGTTGATGAGGTCGGCATCCACCGCGTCCTCCGTCGGGTATGGCCCGACGCCCAGGATGCCGTTCTCGGACTGCAGCACGACGGTCACGCCCTCGGGCACGTGGTTGGGCACGAGGGTGGGAAGCCCGATGCCGAGGTTGACGTAGGCGCCGTCGGCGAGTTCGCGGGCGGCGCGGGCGGCCATCTCGATGCGGGTGAGGGCCATGTCAGTTCTCCTTCGTCGTGGGGGCGGAGCGAAGCCCGAATCCCTGGGCCTGTCGACGCCCAGGTCCCTGAGCCTGTCGAAGGGACCGGTACCCGTTCATTGCGCGCCTGCGCTCACCGTGCGCTTCTCGATGCGCTTGGGGATGTCGGGACCGACCTCGACGATGCGGTGCACGTAGACGCCGGGGAGGTGCACGGCATCCGGGTCCAGCTCGCCCGCCTCGAGGAGGTGCTCCACCTGGACGATGCACGTGCGCCCGGCCATCGCGGCGAGCGGGTTGAAGGCGCGCGCGGCCTTGCGGAAGACGAGGTTGCCGTGCCGGTCGCCCTTCCAGGCGTGCACGAGCGAGAAGTCGGTGGTGATCGCCTCTTCGAGGACGAACTCCCGAGGCTCACCACCGACGTCGAAGGTGCGCACCTCCTTCACCGGGGATGCCACGGCGATGCCCCCGGAGCCGTCGTAGCGACGCGGAAGACCACCTTCGGCGACCTGCGTGCCCACGCCGGTCTGCGTGTAGAACGCCGCGATGCCCGAGCCGCCGGCGCGGAGCTTCTCGGCGAGGGTGCCCTGCGGGGTGAGCTCGAGCTCGAGCTCACCGGAGAGGAACTGCCGCTCGAACTCCTTGTTCTCACCGACGTACGACGACGTCATCTTGCGGATGCGGCCGGCGCCGAGCAGGATGCCGAGCCCCCAGTCGTCGACGCCGCAGTTGTTGGAGACGACCGAGAGGCCGGTCGTGCCCTGGGCCAGAAGCGCCTCGATGAGGGCGATGGGGTTTCCGGAGAGCCCGAATCCCCCGACGGCCAACGAGGCCCCGTCAGGGATGTCGGCCACGGCCTCGGCGGGCGAGGGCCAGGTCTTGTCGATCACGCGTACTCCTTCGAACAGCGATGTCTCCATGCTGCGACCCGGGCCGCGGGCGGGGGCACCCGTGTCTTGCGATGTGGATGCCGCGCGGCGTAGCGTCCACATCGTGGACACTCCGGATGCCATCCCCCCTCGTCCGCCCCGAGCGAGCGTGCCGGGCGCCCAGGTCATCGCCCGCGCCGCGCACCTGCTCCGGCTCGTCACCGCGGCCGGCGACACGGGAGCCCCGGTGGGCGATCTCGCGCGAGAGGCCGATCTGACCCGGCCGACGGTGCACCGCCTGCTCACGGCCCTGCGGCGTGGAGGGCCTCGTCGACCGCGACGACGCAACGGGACACTGGTTGCCGGGGCCCGAGCTGTATCTGATGGGCAGTGTCGCGGCATCCCGCTTCGACATCACCTCCGTCGCGCGCGACATCGTGCGCTCACTCGCCGTGCGCACGGAAGAAAGCGCCTTCCTCTCCGTCCGCCGCGGCGACGAGACGGTCTGCCTCGTCCGCGAGGACGGGAGCTTCCCCATCCGGTCCTTCGTCCTGTCGGAGGGTGTCCGCTTCCCCCTCGGCGTGGCGTCTGCCGGGCTGGCGATCCTCGCCTTCCTGCCGCCCCATGATGTGGACGCGTATCTGGACCGGCATCCGGAGCTCGCCGACCGGTGGGGCGCGTCGCACGCCCCGGCGCGCTTGCGCACGCGCATCGCCGACACGAAGGCCCGCGGCTACGCCGTGAACCCGGGGCTCATCGTCGAGGGCAGCTGGGGCGTGGGAGCCGCCGTGTTCACGCGAACGGGCGATCCGCAGTGGGCGCTGAGTCTCACGGGCGTGGAGTTCCGCTTCGGTGGCGAACGCCTCGCGGAACTCGGGCGCATCCTGCTGGCGCACGCGCATCAGCTCTCGACGCGCGTCGCTGCGCGCTGATCGCATTTTGATACCTCAGGTATATACCTACGGTATGCTTATGGGATGACCCGCGACGACGACCTGCAGAAACTCCTGCTCGCGGTGCACGCCCTCACGCGCATCGCGGCCATCGACACCCAGAACGACGCCCCCGGGGCGCAATGGCGCACATTGACCCTGCTCCGCGATCACGGACCGCAGAGCATCGGCGACCTCGCCACCCTCAGCCGCGTCACGCAGCCCGGGATGACCCGCCTCGTGCGTCAGATGGATGCCGCGGGCCTCGTCGAGCGCGCGGCTCATCCGACCGATTCGCGCGTCAGCGTGATCCGCGTCACCGATCGCGGAAGAGACGCCCTCAGCGCGTGGTTCGAACAGCTGCGGGCCTCCCTCGCGCCCCACGTCGCCGATCTCTCCGAGGCGGAATGGGATGCCGTCGGCGTCGCCGCCACCGCGCTGTCGCTCCGCGTCGGGCTCGCCCCCGTCGCAACGGGCGCACCCGCGGACAGGACGAAGGAGGCCGTCCGGTGACCGCTGCCAACCGCGTTCTCGCCGCGACACCCGGGCATACCGCTTCCGCCGCGCCCGCGGCATCCCGGATCTGGAAACAGCCGGCGCAGGTGTGGGCCGTCGCGTTCGCGTGCGTCGTGGCCTTCATGGGCATCGGCCTGGTCGACCCGATCCTGCCCGCGATCGCCGATGCGCTCGAGGCGACCCCGGTCGAGACGGAACTGCTCTTCACCAGCTACCTCGTCGTCACCGGCCTGGCGATGCTCGTCACGAGCTGGATCTCGAGCCGAATCGGCGCGAAGGCGACGCTGCTCGTCGGCCTCGGGATCATCGTCGTCTTCTCCCTCCTGTGCGCGCTCAGCGGCAGCGTCGACGCGATCATCGGCTTCCGCGCCGGATGGGGACTCGGAAACGCCCTCTTCATCTCCACCGCGCTGGCCACGATCGTGGGCGCGGCATCGGGCGGCAGCTCGGCGGCGATCATCCTCTACGAGGCCGCCCTCGGCCTCGGCATCGCGATCGGGCCGCTCGTGGGCGGCATCCTGGGCGAGATCAGTTGGCGCGGGCCGTTCTTCGGCGTCGTCGCCTTGATGGCCATCGCGTTCGTCGCGGTGACGGTGCTTCTGCGCGGCCCGTCTCCGGAGCGCACGCCCCTGCCCTTCAGCGCGCCGTTCCGTGCGCTGCGCCGGCCGGCGCTGGCGATCCTGGCCGCGACCGCGCTGTTCTACAACATCGGCTTCTTCACGCTCCTGGCGTTCTCGCCGTTCCCGCTCGGCTTCGGCGCGATGGGGATCGGGCTGACGTTCTTCGGCTGGGGCGTGGCGCTGGCGATCACCAGCGTCTGGGTCGCCCCCCTGCTCCTTCGTCGTCTCCGGCTCACGAGCGTGCTCCTCATCGCGCTGCCGCTGCTCGCACTCGACCTTCTCGTCGCCGCGTTCGTCGTGTCGTCGGCCGGCGCCCTGGTCGCCTGCATCGTCGTGGGCGGGCTGGTGCTCGGCGTCGTCAACACCGCCTTGACCGAAGCGGTCATGGAGGCCACCGACCTCCCCCGCTCGGTCGCGTCGTCGGCATACTCCGCCGTGCGCTTCCTCGGCGGGGCGATCGCTCCCCCACTGGCGGCACTGCTGTGGCACGCCTCCAATGCCGGCGTCCCGTACGTCATGGCCGCCCTGGCGGTCGCGATCGCGACCGCGTTCATCCTGTTCGGGCGTCGTCTCCTCGCCCACATCGACGGCGCACACGCGGACGCCGCCGACGAGGGGGCCGCGGTGCTGCTCGGCGACGCGGCATGATCCCCCGTCGCCGCACGCGGGGGTTCCGCGCGACCCGCGCGTCGGCCCGGTGGGTGCGGCTCAGGATGCCGCGATGACGACCACCGCTTCCCACTCCTGACATGCACGAGGCGCCGGATCCCGCATCGAGTTCGATGCGGCACCCGGCGCCTCACTGTTCGGTGCGTCAGTCCCAGATGGAAGCGAGTCGCTTGGCCGTCGGTACGGGCGCGACGGCGTCGAGATCCTCGATCGTCATGGGCTCGATCTTGCTGAACCCGCGGTCGCCCTTCGAGCTCTCCGAAGCGACGACCTCCGAGAAGGAGTAGTACGGCGAGACGCTGCCGACGACGGAGGTCGTGCGCACGGAGAGGTCGGACCAGGTGCCGTGCAGCGAGTTGGCGCCGTTCACGACCGCGCCGCCCGCATAGACCGGGTAGCGCAGCTGCGCCGTCTTGCCGCCGACGACGAGGGTGTTGCGGATCGCTCCCCCGCTGTTGTTGCCGGCGATGATGCCCTGGTTCGTCGACTGGAAGACCGCGGAGTCCTCGATGACGACATCGCTGATGGTGCCGTTGCCCGACGTCGTGACGAACTGGATCGTGTCGGTGTGAGCGCTGGAGCCGCGCTCCTTGTAGTGCGGGGCGGCGTACAGGCCCGAGAAGGTGAGCCCCGCGATGTCGTAGCCGCCGGCGGACTTCACTTCCATGCGGTCGTACCCGACGCCCTCGGCGGCCTCGGTCCCTGCCACCACTTCGACCACGTCGGCGTCGCGCACTCCGTTCAGGCCGTTCGCGGTGACCAGCAGCGTGCGCACGGTCGTGTAACCGAAGCCGAAGGCCTCGACGTTGCGCAGCATCACCGACGTGTCGCCGAAGTCGATGCCGACGATCGAGACGCCGCGGACGCCGACGAAAGCGATTCCCTTGCCTCCGGCGGTGTCGACCGTGCCGATCCCATCGCAGGGGGTGATGAGGATGCGAGAAGCACGGTCGGCGTTGCCGACATCCTGCATGACGCCCTTCGAGCTGGAGCCGGCGCCGTTCCCGCCCGTGATGGTGCCCGGTGTCACGCAGATGACGACGTCGTCGGAGGTCTTGGCCTCCGCCGCGATGGCCGAGGAGATCGCCGCCCACGTCGGGGCCACGCTGACCGTACGCGCCTTGCCGGCGCGGGGTGTGTCGTCGGGCCAGTGGGTTCCGTCGGGGCCGACGATGCCGACCGTCCCGGCCGTGTCGGCGGGAGGCGGCGTCGGGGTGACCGTCGGCGTCGGGGTCGGGGTCGGGGTGACCGTCGGCGTTGGGGTCGGCGTCGGCGTGGCCGTCGGCGTCGGGGTGGCGGTCGGCGTCGGCGTCGGCGTCGGCGTCGGCGTAGCGGTCGGCGTCGGCGTGACCGTCGGGGCCGGCGTGGCCGTGGCCGTCGGGCTCGGCGTGGCCGTGGGCGTCGGGGTCGGCGTGGCCGTCGGGGTGGGCGTGACCGTGGGCACCGGAGTCGGCGCAACGGTGGGCGCCACGGTCGGCGTGGGAGTCGGCTCAGGGTCGACCGGCTCAGAGGGCGTTTCCAGATCCGGGTCGGCCGCGAAAGCGACATCGACGAGAGGGCTCGCCGCCTGGCCCGTCGAGGGGTAGCCCGCACCGACCTTGTAAACGCCGGCGTCTTCGGGAGTCGAGATCCCGTTGGTGACCTTCGCCTCGGTGAAGAAGTTGTTGATGGCGGGCACCCGGCCGTCTCGGTCGAAGACGCTGACGGTGTATTCGACATCGGCCTGGAGATCGACGTCGACCGGAACCGTTCGCCAGCCGACGGAGGCGACGGGATTCACCGACACCTGGTCGAGGAGGTCACCCTCGGCCGACCACACGGATGCGCTCAGGACGCCGGAGTTGGAGGTGTTCTGGTAGAACTGCACGGCCGTGAGGGTGCCGGAGTCGGCGGGCGAGAACGTGAAGCCCACCTCCATCGGCCCCGAAACGGGCGCTGCGACGATCTGCGGACGGGCGTTGTCGGGCAGCACGCCGACCGGCTCGGCCTCCGCGGCGACGCTGGGCGTCGCGGTACCGACCACGAGAGCCGCAGCGACGGAGAAAGTGGAAATGAACAGTGTGCGTCGATGACGGGCGGAAGAACGGGACGGAACACCGGAAGCGGCGTTGAGTTCCATGGGCGCGATGTACTTTCGGCTCGTGCTCAGAGTGCGCAAAAGACTGCGCGCACCCCGCGGCGGGTGAGATGTGTCGGAACCGCTGCGGGGCAGCAATATGACCATATACCGATAACATTACGGGTGGATTAACAATCGACCGAAAGTGGATCGACACAGGCGGACTCTTACGCGCGGCCCGCCTCGCCCATCGCCGGAAAACCGCCGGATTCTGGGACAGGTCATGACGGCGGCGATGACACAGGAAATGAACCGCCGTCGACTGGCAGAGGTTCCGGCGGCCATTCGGACGCCGCGTGAGGAGGGTCGGTTTTCGACGACTAGTCAGTTCGAATCCCCGAATTCCCTGCAGGCACGAAAACGGCCTGACGCGTTGTTCGTCCATCACGCACGTGCGTTGACCCCGCCCCGCACGACGCCGCGGCGGTGATATATCGGTGGATTTCGGAGTCGTAAATTCTGCGAGGAATCCCTCGCGGCATCATGCCGACCGGCTTACGGTCACTCCATGACTTCCCCCGGAGTCAGCGTCGGCCCCCGGGTCGGCGCCGAGTCGCCCGTGCCGCCGGGCGTGAGAGGACCCGTTATGACTTTCCGTACGCCCCGACGCGCCCGCCTGACCGCCGCGACGGTTCTGCTCGCCGCGGTCGGCACGGTCACCACCCTGGGAGCGACGCCCGCTGCCGCTGCGCCGCCCACCGAGTCGGACTACGTCGTCATGATCAAGGAGGGGAGCACGCTCGACAGCGTCCTGCAGCGGCTGAGCGGTGTCCTGCCCGAGGGTTCGCTCACTCGAAGCTTCGACGCCCTGGGCGGCTTCGTGGCGCGCCTCAGCGACGGCGAGGCCGCCCTGTTGTCGCGCAGCGCACTGATCGAGACCGTCGAGCGGGATTCGGTGATGACGACCCAGGTCACCTGGGGTCTGGACCGTATCGACCAGCCGAGCCTGCCGCTCGACAACTCCTACACCCCCGCAGGGACAGGAGCCGGGGTGACCGCCTACATCATCGACACCGGCATCACCGCCTCCGACCCCGAGTTCACCGGGCGCGTCCGCTCGGGCTACACCGCGATCTCGGACGGCCGAGGCACCGGCGACTGCAACGGACACGGCACGCACGTCGCCGGCACCGTCGGCAGCGAGACCTATGGTGTCGCCACCGATGTCAGTCTCGTCGCCGTCCGCGTGCTCGGCTGCGACGGCTCGGGTTCGACGTCGGGCGTCATCGCGGGCATGGACTGGGTGGCCCGCAACGCCGTACGCCCCGCCGTGGCCAACATGAGCCTGGGCGGGCTCTACAGCTCGTCCACCAACTCTGCGGTCAAGCGCATGACCGACAAGGGCATCACTGTCGCCGTCGCCGCCGGTAACGACAGCATTTCGGCCTGCTACGCCTCCCCCGCCTCGGCACCGTCTGCGCTGACCGTGGCGGCCAGTACGCGCGCCGACGCCCGCGCGTCCTTCTCGAACTACGGCAGCTGCGTCGACATCTTCGCCCCCGGCCAGGAGATCACCTCGACATGGTTCGACGGCACCACCAAGACGATCTCGGGGACGTCGATGGCATCCCCGCATGTCGCCGGTGTCGCCGCCCTCGTGCTGCAGAGCTCCCCCGGCGCCTCGCCGTCGGCGGTCGCGACGACGATCCGCGGCGACGCCGTCACGGGCAAGATCACCGACGTGCGCAATTCGCCGAACCGGCTGGCGCAGGTGCCGTGACGTTGTCCCCGGGTCTGGGAGCCGACCGCGTTGGGGGCGGCTCCCAGACCCGGGGGTGAGGGGCCCCGCGAAGCATCGGCGGCGAGCCGCCCCCTCAGCGCCGGGTGATCTCCCGGCGTGCCGCTGATGAAACGAAGATCCCCTGCCGGCCTCGCCGCCGGGAGGGGATCTTCCTCCCCCGCCCGCCCTCGGAGCAGCCGGCGGAGCCGCGCCGTCCCCTCACCGGACGGCGGGCGGCTCGTTCCCGACCGCGCGCCATGTCTGCTCCCCTCTGACGCGGGGAGCACCCCGAACCGCCCGAAGGTCTGGCCTAGAGAGAAGAAACGCCTGGTCGGGATAATTTCCCGACCAGGCGTCTCACATGGTGCACCCCCTGGGACTCGAACCCAGAACCCACTGTTCAGTGAGGCGCGAAATCTCTGCTGATCCGACGTGAACCCGCGTAGCGTCGAATCTAGTTTTTTCCCAGTTCAGGAATACTTAATACATCGTCACGCTTCACGCAGAAGCACGGACGCTCCCGCAGTCATCCTGACTGAATC
Organism: Microbacterium proteolyticum; assembly: GCF_030818075.1. Lineage (NCBI taxonomy): Bacteria > Bacillati > Actinomycetota > Actinomycetes > Micrococcales > Microbacteriaceae > Microbacterium > Microbacterium proteolyticum. The sequence continues at coordinate 2,807,845 of NZ_JAUSZZ010000001.1, forward strand.
CTGACTAGCTCACGGGCGAGACTTGTCCCCAGTCAGCCAGGCGGTCCTTCTCGTCCAGCAGCCACGGGAACCCGATAAAGATGGTTCCAACGGGGTCGGGATTCAGCTCGGGAAACTCGACGGTTACAGACATCCGGGGGCGTCCATCGTCACCCTGGTCCAGCGTGAGAAGCGCACGACGCTCCCCTGCCAGGAGGAACGACGTCTCGTGCAACGCGTAAGCGATGCTCCACGCGAAGGTCATGCGCGCCCGCTGATCGCGAGGGTCGATTCGCACCCCTAGGTCTCGCTTGCTCAACACGAGGTTCATCTGATTGATGACCTCTCGTATGGGGTGGAGGACTTTCACCCTGCCCCCCTCCGTGTTTTTTCTAAGCAGACCGTCCAACATCAGTTTCGCGAAGGCCTCAATCTCCCGGTAGGCGCCCCCCTCGTTTCGTTCGCGATGCGCCACGCTGTGCGCTAGGTCCAGCAGCGAACCCTTCGCGTCGTCGCGCACCGCCATGAGAAGAGCAACCGCGGACCCGTTGGGAGGAATGAGTCCGTTATTGACGAGCGTCACGCTCTCGATGACGGATTCTTTCTCGGTGGGTCGCATACGTCGATGATGCCCGGTGCTCCGGACATCTCAATCTGCGTTAGCCACCTAGAAGCTTCGTGTCGGTCGAAACTACTCGCCCGGCGTGTCGCCCGCCGTCCCGAGGGAGACAGTCACCCCGCCGTCACCCAGCCTCACAGCTTCGCCAACAGCGAGGGCGAGCCGGTGGAACGTGCAGGCGTGGAAGACGAGTGGGGGCTGACCACTCTCGATCCACCCCGGAACGTGCGACATGTCTACAGCGTGCCCGGCAGTGACGGCGCAACCGAACACGTCGCACGTTTTCATGTATCGCACATTAATGAATCCTTAGCTCTATCGCGGGGGCAGGGCTGACAAGGAGAAGCTGAGGCAATAGCGCAGGTGCGCACTAATCGGCGCACCCCGCACTCGCGCAAAGGTTCACCAAAAAGCCAATAAGCCCCCACGCTTACTGTAAACTTGAACTAACACTTCGAGACTCCACACTCGCTCAGTGTCCTGCCCTCTGCTCCCGCTGTCTTCCATCCGGCGATGAGCAGGGGGCTTCTTCACGCCACCAGTGGCGTGAAGGGGCCAAAGAAGTCTGCGTCACGTGCTCGAAGTCAGTGTGTACAAACCGAGGGTTGCCTTCACGCCACCAGTGGCGTGAAAGGGACCAAGTAGGGTAGACGTGCTCGAAGTCAGTGTGTACAGATCACACATCTGTAACTATTAATCGTCGTTCAGCCAACGAAGCGCGAGCAAATCGATTAGAATCAAATTATCTTCTTTTGCTATCTATTCTTTATCTGATTTCATTTGAAGATTTTGTTTTAGAGATTATGCGGCTAGACGCTTCATGTGGAGTGAGCGACTAGCTGGGGGGTGTCACCGGTAGACGGTGGGTAGATGGAAATTGCTCCGCAGATGGATGGTGCCCGATGGGTACAGCAAGACAAGCAGATGCACTACTTAACTTGCAAAACAAGTTGGGTCGAAAGTGGAATGAAGCCGATGTGGCGAGGTATCGCCGCGATGTCATGGCGGCTCCCAACAGTGTTGTACAGGCGGAGTTTCATCAGCTCAACGAGAAGCTTGGCTACAACCGTCAAACGGCCAAGTGCTCAGACAAGCAAGCCGCTTTGATTCGTGACCTTGAATCGCAAGTTCTTGGAGCACCGGTCACCGACTGGACGAAGTTCCGTCACATGACGTTTGACGAGGCGGATGTACGAATCAAAAACTTGTTGGCCGAGCTAGCGGAGTTGAAGACCAACAAGGAGTTCCAGGGCATCGTTGGCGGTGTGCTTTGACATGCATGAGCTTGCACCCTTGGCTCGCTGGGAAGCACAGAACGCGCGTCTAGAGGCGAACCTCGATGTCCTCCAAATGCTGGCCGATTATCTTCTCGAAGAGGTGTTGTGAAGGGTTCACGCGAGACGTTGGAGAGATTGCTGACGGGTTGCTTGGATTGCCAAGAAGTAGAAATTGCCTACCGAATGCTCTCCAACGCACGAGAGCTCAGATGGCCGCTCCCGTCCGACGAGTTTATGCAAATGTTCGAGCAACGTGTGAAGCTGATTCACAGAGCAACGAGTCTCTGAGCCCGCTTCCTAGCTCCGCTCGAATTCTCCCGAAAATAGTTGCTCATTTCGGGACACTTTGCGCTCGCGTATCCGATAGTAGAAGTCAGGAAAGGCACCGGCGTAAGTCACCAGTTCTCCTCAGGGTGGTGAACGCGAAAGATCAATGGTTCCGGTGCCTTTCCCCCTGAACTACAAAGGAGAACCGCTATGGCGAAGCTAGGCAGACCAAGCTCTATTGCCACGCGCTCCGACGTGAACTCGATTATTCTCGATCTTGACGCCGGTATCGCCTATGAACGTTTGAGCACGAAATATGGCGTGAGCACAAGCGCCCTATCCAGATTCAATCTCGCCCGAAACGCGGTCGAGGAGAACGTGCAATCAGGTCGCAATCCGGTCACCGACGTTGTTAGCCGACTCGTGGAAGCCGCGGATGATGCGCAATCGCTCCGTCGTCACACCGCTCTCACTGGCGCTCCTCTCAGTCGTGCACGCTCGATCAAGGCGGAGGCAGACATCCTCCTCAACCTCGTAGACCGTCTCGGCATCACTGACACGTCAATTGCGGACGTGATGCGAGATGCCGAGTCGATAATGAACGCGACGGCGGAATTTGTTCGCGAGCACCCTTCCTCAGCGCTGCCGCTCATCGAATCCATCGCGAAGCACCCCGAACTCGCCCCCCTCGCCGACGCCCTGCGTCGACTCATTTCCCCCAGGAGAACAGGATCATGACCGAAGCAACAACGAAGACACCAGCCCGCGTAGGTGACACGGTTACGGTGCTTGGAGCGATTAGCCTTCCTGATCCGGAGCGCGGCGACGTTGCGACAGTGCGTCAACGTGGGCACGTCTTCGTCCTCACTGACGCGGTGTACGAGGCGTCGAAGAACCGATATGGATGGAGCTTCTTCGACGACATCTCCACGGACACTCAGGTCAAGGCATGGGGCACGGAGAAGCTGGCTCTTGGAGACCTGAGTGAGACCGTCCTTTGGTGGCAAGAAGATAGCTCTTCCGCGAGGCTGGCATATGACCACGAGATGGCGAACGCGGCTCTCATTGCAGACCACGAAGAACGAGCGGCTACCGTCACCGCGATCCGCAAGAAGTTCGCGAACGCGGGGCTGAATCCTTCTAATCAGGTATCAAGGAGATTCCCCGCCGACCGCGACCCTCACGCCACGGAGGACGCCCGATGACCACTGTTGGGGACACCCCTTATGGAGACAGTCTCCGAATGTTCGCTCGCGAACTACGTCGTGCGCTCGAAGCCCAGCAACAGGACGACGACCACCAAGCTGAGCGGGAAGAGCAGGACTGACACCTAACGCCGCAGATGATCCGCAAAACAACCGTGTGACCTGACCCGGGGTCTGGAATTCTCCTCGGGTCACACGGTCCCGACCGACTTAAGTCTTTCAATGCCGGGATGACAGTCGGTCCAGCCCCCTCCCTCAGCTTCGCTCACCTGGCTAGTGGGGAGGGGGTCTTCTCATGCTCTCGCGACTGTCTCACCTGTCATGGCATATGAGATAGCGGTACGTACGCACAAAACCGTCTCACGTATGCGCTTGAAGACATCAGTTGACACGTGTCTCACCTATTGCGTCGCATAGGCAGTAGGTGATACTTTTGCCGCATGACGAGTTCTCACGGCACCACCCCCGGCTACGCATGGGCGTACCGAAGAGTGTCGAGCGTGCAGCAGAGCTACGCCCGCCAGACCGAAGCGCTCACCAAGGCGCTCCGTGATGCCGGTGTGCCAGAACAAGAAATTGCGAGCCGCATCTTCGAAGACAAGTTGACGGGGAAACACGAGAACCGCCCCGGCTATCAAGCCCTCCTCAGCCGTGTGCGACGAGGCGACCAGATTTTCGTGAGCAGCTTGGACAGATTCGGTAGAACGACCCTCCACATCCTCAACACCATTGAGGAGCTGGCGAACAAGGGCGTTCAGATCAAGTCACTGAAGGAGGGTGAGCAGTTCGAAGGCATCACCGGCAAGCTCATCCTGACCATCCTCGCGGCGTTGGCTGAATGGGAGCGGGCCAACATCGCCGAGCGCGCGGCAGAGGGCAGAGCCGCCAGAGCCGCCACGGGTGACAGGAAGCCCCGCGCGAAGACAGCCCTCACGCCTGAGAAGGTGACAGCGGTGAAAGCTTTGCGGGCGCAAGGAATGACCATCGACCACATCGTGAAGACGCTTGGCGTGTCCCGCGCCTCCGTCTATCGAGCACTGGACGACGGTGCAGTGAAGACGCCTCGCCCGCGCAAGGGCGTCCAGCCCAATGAAGACATCCTGTTCGAGGTTCCGCAGGAGGAGCTACCGAAGCGGTGAGACACCGCCCCGGTACGCAGATTCAAAAAGAACCTCTAGGGAGACACGATGGACAAACAACAATTTCGGGGCAGCACAACAGAAGCAGGGGCGGTTGAAGCATTCAGTGACCGGTTGATGACACCAAGGGAGGTCGCGGACCGCCTTGTGCGCTCCGTGCCAGCCCTGGCGCAGATGCGCTATCGCGGCACCGGTCCGAAATTTATCCACGCTGGCGGTCGCATCCGCTACCGAGAGAGCGCCGTCGAGGCGTGGCTGAACACCGGAGAGAAGACCACGACATGACCGCATCGCGCGTGTGGGTAGCTGATCGGTGGATGCGCGCCGACAAGACCAAGAAACCGTCCTACGGGCAAGGGGACCGCTGGCGCGTCGTGTGGATTGACCCTGAGACGAAGCGTGAACGATCCCGGCAGTTCAGCAAAAAGACCGATGCAGATGCGTTCCGGGCGGCGAAGGAACACAGCCTCAGAGACGGTGCTTACGTCTCCCCCGAGGTCGAAGCGATGACGGTAGGCGAAGTGCTCACCGTGTGGATGTCCTCGAAGAAGCGCCCGAAGGATTCGAGCCTGAAGAAGTACGAGGACGCCATCGCCATGTACGTACGCCCTCGCTGGGGTGGCGTGCTTCTGACGGCGGTACAGCGTCCTGACGTTGAGCGGTGGCTGTCTGCCCTCATCGACGGCTCAGCGCCCCGTAAAGCCAATGCCAGGACCAAAGCCGTTCCGTTGGCTCCTGCGACCGCTAAGGCCGTTCTCCTGCCTCTGAATGCCGCTCTGCGCTACGCCGTGGCGGAGGGGTGGCTGAAGAAGAATCCTGCCTACGGTGTGGAGTTGCCGAAGGCTAAGCCTGAGCCGGTGATCTTCCTCAACTACCGGCAGTTGGAAGCGCTCGTGACGGCCACGCGCTCCGTCGCTACGGATGCGGATGCTGTCATGGTCGCTGTGCTGGGAAACGTCGGGTTGCGCCCCGGCGAAGCCGTCGCTCTTCAGGTGTCGGACGTGAATCTGAAGACGCGCCGAATCAGTATCTCGAAGACGGTCACCACGGATCGGGAGGGACGCACGATCATCGGTCATAGCCCGAAAACCGACAGCGGCATCCGTGACGTTCCGATCCCTCCGCACCTGATCCCAGAGCTTGCCGAACTCACGGATGGCAGAGCCGATGACGCTCCCCTGTTTCCAACAGCGCGCGGGCAGGTGATCAACCTCCACAACTGGAGGGACCGCGTGTGGAGGAAGGCAAAGGAGCAAGCGAAGATGCCCGCTGACCTCACTCCGAAAGGTCTGCGGCACACAGCGGCATCCCTCGCCATCGCCGCCGGTGCTGACGTTCTCGTGGTGCAGAAGATGCTTGGGCACGCCGACGCAACCGAAACTCTGAACACCTATGCCAAGCTCTGGCCCGACCGCCTCGACCAAGTGACCGCTCTCATGTCTGCCGCCAGATCTGTTGCTCTTAGTGCATGCGAGCCGACAGGAGACAAGTCACATGCCGCGAGTTGATATCTCGGCTGTCGTCACAACTCGATAGCGAGTCGAGGACGGTTCTTGTCGAGACGATCCCGACGCAGCTTGGCCTCGAAGTCGTTCAGCACCTTATTGCGATGCTGCACGCTGTCGAAGTTGTAACGTGCCTCAATGACCTTGCGGAGAAAATCTCTAATTTTATCACGGTCCGAGTCGGTGAGGTAGGTTGCCGTCAAGTATGCACGCCGAGCCAACGCAGAGAAAAATGAGACGGAGAAGAAGGTCTTAAGGCTCGTTTCGTCGATATAGTCCAGAGTCTCAACCCAGCGACGATTTTCTGCTTGCAAGAGCGCGAGGGTCCGCATCAATCCTGCATAGCCCCCATTCTCAACGTCATCGAGTTTGAGCTGGACGAGCCTCGTCGCCAGACCCGGCCCGGACAGACAGTATCGGATTCCAGCGGCGGTGATAATGGAGGGAAGGAGTTTGATCAGGAACAGCTTTAGCCGCTCTACCTCCTCTTCATCATCCGCGTCTTCTCCCAAGAATGTCGAGACTACATCGTCGAGGTCCGGGATTCCCGCCATCTCCGATTCCCACAAGTCAGCGAAAGCCACCCAGGCTACAAGAACCTTTTTGAGAATCCGTTCCTTGAGTTCTTGGTCACGCACTTCGTCAGAATCTCTGAGGACTCGTGAGGCCAGATCGACAACCAGCATTGCCACACGGGCCTCTGACAGGTCCTCGATACGCGTTGTCAAGAAGGCCGGAGAGTCGGAGTCGGAAGAGTCATCGTAATAGCTGCCAGTCAGACCTTTACGTTCGACGACGCCGTCACCCTTGGACTGCCCCTCTCCGGCGTGATCCCGCTCAGTTTCCGCGTCGTTGTCGTCGGAAAATAGCTCGTGACGAGCATCCATCTTCCGAATGCTGGAGAAGATACCGCCTGTCGGAGGAGCGATGGCGATACGCTTAATTTCCCGTTCAACTACGTCGAGCACGTCAACGGCGTTGCGAGTCATCGCCGTGTAGGTACGAACTATCGACGCAAGTTGAATCGGAAACTGGAAAACAAGCGCCCGGAATTCGGCATCATCACGGGCTGCGATCCCCGCCATTAGCTCCAGGTATGCTGAGCGTTGAAACCGCAAGGTTGTTTCGGCAGACCGCGCGAGTACACGCCGGTCAACCAAGTCGTTAACGCAATCCTGTACATTGTGATCCCAGCCAAGTTCTTCGAACTGCGCCCGAAGCCACTCCGTAATTTCCGGCTCCGATCCTTTGTCTTCTCGCTTCTCAACGAAACGACGAGCAAGGAGTTCCAGAACGAGCCGCTTGTTCCTCACCGTCATCGTCAACTCGGAGGCAGTCTGGACATAGTCCGTGTTGAGCAACAGATCTAAGTACTGATCCAGGACTGCTATCTCAGACTCCTGCTTTTGCAGCAGAACGCCGCTTTGCACCAAGTCGACAAGCAGCGTGATTGTGAAAGGTGTACGGGGTAGGTTCTTCTCGCGAATCACAACCATCACGTAGCTGGCGACTTTGTCCTCCCGCCCAGGAGCAACGCGCCTAGCGAGTTCTCGGGCTTCGCCGTCGCTGAACCGGCCAAGAAAGACCACCGTGACCTCGACATCGGTCTGTTCCTTGAGAAGGTTAGCGATAATTACCGCGTCGCCTTGTCGGACACCGACTATCTTCAGTGCGGCCGGAGACGCGACGATGTCGCTCAACGCCTTTTGAAAGCGGGAAGACTCGTCGTAACGGAGGTTGTCGACGCCCAGAATGAGACGAGCTTGCGTCTCTTGCGGCGGCGACCCTACTCCCCAATCACGATACGCACGTTCCACGACCCTCGCAACAGGATGAACCCCCGCCGCAGTCGGATTTTTCACCAGGAGTGCGTGTGCGAGCGGCCGGAGGTCCAGCGCTTGACTCAGTGAATAACCGAGAGCGGTTGACACGCCCGACGATTCCTCACCCGCAATTATGATTATCCCTCCCTCCGACATTTTCTCTGCCAAGTCGAGTGGGGTGGGTTTGTCCTTCTCCGCATTCAAGACAGCGCTATTCACGTACTGATCGTGCGGCTCTGGCAAGAAGATGGGCGGGACCACAAGGTCCTTGATGGATTTCTCGTTTAATGTCTCAGTATCTCGCCAGAGCGTCGAGTTATCGCGGAGCGCGTCCAGCAGCAATCGTCGAGACTTCGCACCCAGTTCTGCGTGCGAAGACGTTGCGGGATCGACAAGCCCCTCTAGGAAGCTCGCGAGGTCATCGTGTCTACTTCCGTATCCAACATCAACGACGCTCTTCAGATCGGAGGCCGGATCGACGTCACCGTCAACGCAAAGCCGGAAATGGGTGTGAGCGCTTGAAGGGAACCGTTGCTCAAACGCCGTCACCATCGGACTGAAGTTCGGATCCGTCAAACCGTCGCCGACTCCGATGAAAAGGAATGTTTTGATACTAAACGCTGCCGTCTGGGTAGCCTGAGCGTCATCGTCGGCAGTAATCCGTTGATAGTCACCTTGGGAAAAGACCACGCTCGCTAGATCGTTGTACACGCCGTGCAGGTGACCGATTGCCCGAGACTCTCGTCGAATTACTTCGCGCATGTCACTTGGACGCGACCACGTTGCGGAGCCTCTCCCGAGCGCTTTCTCCAGGAGCTGATCGTAGTTCGTCGTCATGATCGGGGCACCAAGGCCGGCAATGGCCTGCGCTAGACGAGGCGACTTGAGGGGCAATGCGCCTACCGACAAAGCGAGCCAGCGTCCAAAGTCCGCTCCGAGCGTGCGCTTCAAGTCATGCGCAATTCCAATGAGGTCATCGGCGGTTTTGGCATGCTCAAGCCGAAACTCAAGAATGGTCGCAGCGTCGACGTCTATCAGCTTGGCGCGAGCGACCCCGTCCCGGATGAGGCCCATCCACGTACTCGTCTCAGCCCCACCGGTGAGAGCCATCGTCACGCCAGTACCTGTGACCACGATCACTTCTTGGCTTGCTATCGCATTTACCAGACGCGCCTTCGCATCCATTACTGCCCCCATACGAACATGGCGCGGCCACCCGCGCGCCATGGCAGCCTAGTCGACGCAAACCAGTCCTGACAGAATCCTGACCGCCGGAACAAAGCCAAACCGCCCCGCAGCAGGAACACCTGACGCGGGGCGGTTTACTCGTGCACCCCCTGGGACTCGAACCCAGAACCCACTGATTAAGAGTCAGTTGCTCTGCCGATTGAGCTAGAGGTGCGTTCCGTTGGCCCGAAACTTGCGTTCCGAACCGAGGGATCACGTTACCAGTCGTAACGTGAGCACACCAAATCGGCCACATGCCGACGGTTATCCTGGAGCCGTGCCCTCTGCCGCAGCGCCGTCCCCGACCCTCACCGACGACCTCGCTCTCGCGCTTCGGCTTGCCGACGCCGCCGACGCCGTCGCGATGCAGCGGTTCGATGCAGCCGACCTCCGAGTCGACACCAAGCCCGACCGCACCCACGTCACCGAGGCGGATCTCGCGACCGAGCGGGCGATCCGGGAGATCCTGGATGCCGAACGACCCGGCGACGCCGTGCTCGGGGAGGAGTACGGCTCCTCGGGCGACACGGCCCGGCGGTGGGTCATCGACCCGATCGACGGAACGCACAACTACATGCGCGGCATCCCGATCTGGGCGACGCTGATCGCGCTCACCGTCGACGGCGTGCCGCAGGTGGGCGTGGTCAGTCAGCCCGCTCTCGGCCGCCGCTGGTGGGCCGCCACCGGTCACGGCGCGTGGACGACGACGGCGACCGGCGACACCCGTGGCATCCACGTGTCGGGCATCGACGAGGTCGGGGCGGCCAGCATCAGCTTCCAGAGCATCGAGCAGTGGGACGGCATGGGACTCCTCCCCACCCTCGAGAAGCTGGCGCGCGCGGTGTGGCGCGACCGCGGGTACGGTGACGCGCTTCCGTACATGTGGCTGGCGGAGGGGCGCCTCGAACTCGTCGCCGAGTTCGACGTGAAGGAGTACGACATCGCCGCGATCGCCCCCATCGTTCGCGAGGCCGGTGGCCGCTTCACCGCCTTCGACGGCTCCGAACGGCTCGACGCGGGATCGTCGCTCGCGACCAACGGCATCCTCCATGACGCATTCTCGGGGCTGCTGCACGACGAGGACCGCGCCCGGTGACCGGTCACGGTGGACGCGTCGTCACCGCGGCAGCCGCGACCCTGCTCTGTCTCACGGTTCTCACGGCGTGTACGGGCACGGCGCCCGAGACCGCACCGAGCGTCGCCGAGTCCGCCGCGGGCCCGACCATCGCAGCTCCCACCGCCACGGCGACGCCCGCCTCGGAGACGCCCGAGCCGACATGCGAGAACATCATCCCGCAGGCGACGGCCGACGACTTCAAGAGCCTCGGATGGGTCTCTCAGCAGGAGCCGTTCCGCATCGGCGCGACCGCTCTCGACGACGGCATCCAGTGCAAGTGGGGGGACTCGAAGATCGCCTCCGACCGCGTCCAGATTTTCGGGTGGGCGCCCATCGATGAAGCCACCGCGGAGTTCGCCAGAGACGAACTCGTCGACTCCGGCTGGAAGGTCGAAGTCGACGGCGACCTGACCTACGTGACCGAGAACCCGGAGTGGCTCGGCGGTCGCGGCGTCGACGGCTACGGTCTGACCTACCTCTTCGGCGACGGCTGGGTGAAGCTCGCCGACACCCGGCAGAGCCTGATCCTCGTCGACAGCCCGCGCCCTCCCGCCTGAGCGGATGCCGGGCCCCCGGCGTCAGCGATACGGGTTGACCGCGGCGGCGTCCCGCGCTGCGGCGAAACCTTCGTCCCACGCGTCTCCGCGCGCCTCGAGCCCGCGCCACAACTCGTCGGCCCGCAGCACGCGCTGAGCGAAAGCCACCCAGTCGCTCCACCCGCCGGTGACCCCGGATGCCGCCGACCCGGTGACACTCCTCGGTGCGGCGGTCCAGGTCGCGGCGTCGGGCGTGGGTTCGAGATGGAACGGACCGACGTCGATTCGCGAGGCGCGGGGATCTGGCATCCCTCGACGCTAGACGCCCCGTGAGAGCCCGGGCAATCCCCGCCCGGGAGGCGGCTGCCGCGGGCGCCGGCGACGGCAGGAGGTCGAGGTCCATTCAGTCGTCACCCGCATTTGACACTCTTCGACGCGCGTCGGTTCACTGACCCTCATGAGATTCATCGATCGCATCCTCGGGCGACTCACCTCACCCGGGAAGCGGGACGCTGCCCCGGCCGACCCCACCCTCGCCGAGCCCCACCAGGCCGAGCACGGCACCACCCCGGCCGACCCCACCCTCGCCGAGCTCCACCAGGCCGAGCACGACGCCACCCCGGTGGACCCCGCCCTCGCCGAGCTCTACGAGACCGCTCGGGAAGCCGTCATTCCCGGCTTCCGGGACTTCGATGAGGTCGTGGAGCAGGTTCAGGACGTCCTCGAGCTGGAAGACAGCGAGGCCGTCGAAGCCGTCGTGCGAAAGGTCTGGATCGCCCGTCAGGAAGCGGAGGCCGGGTGGCCGGAGGTCACCGAGGCGGACCGCCTGTTCGACGCCTTCGAGGCCCTCGGCGACCTCGGCGTTCTCGCCCTCCCGGACTTCACCTGCTGCAACAGCTGCGGCACGTCCGAAATCGCAGACGCCCGGACGCCCCTCGAGGGCGGCACCGGCTATCACGAATGGGCCTACGTCTTCTTCCACCAGCAGGACACCGAGCGCCTCGCCGAAGAGCCTGCGCACCTGCTGCTCACCTTCAGCGCTTTCGCCCCCGTGCGAGATCTCGATCCCGATCTGCTCGCTCGGGCGGACGGAGGCGATCAGGCCGCTCTCACAGAGGCGTGGCGCCAGACCGACGCCCGCGTGGGACGGATCGTCGTGGACGCCCTCGCCGAGGCCGGTCTCCCCGTGGAATGGAGCGGCGATCCCGCCCAGCGCATCGTCGTCACGATGCCCCAGTGGCGTCAACGACTCCCCGAGGATGCTCCCGCCGCGTAGGCTCGAACCCCGTGGCCATCGGATCGACCATTCACACGTTCACCGTGCAGCTCTCCGACGTCGATCGCGGCGTCTACGACGAACTGCAGCTCCGCGTCGCGCGGCATCCATCCGAGACCGCCCCGTACATGCTCACGCGGGTCCTCGCGTACTGCCTCGAGTACGAGGAGGGCATCGGCTTCAGCGAGGGTGTCGCCGCCACCGATGAGCCCGCCGTGATGGTGACGGACCTCACCGGAGCCCTCGTCGCCTGGATCGAGGTGGGAGCCCCGGATGCCGCTCGCCTGCACACCGGCAGCATGAAGGCCGGACGAGTCGCCGTATACACCCATCGCGACCCCGACAAGGTCGCCGCCGCGTGGGCGGGCAAGCGCATCCACCGCGCCGACGAGGTGCTGCTGCACAGCTTCGACCCGGGCTTCGTCGAGCGCCTCGCCGACAGCATCGAGCGCCGCAGCAGCGCCACCCTGACCCGGACGGAGGGGCGCATCTACCTCGAGCTCAACGGCGTCTCGGGCGAGAGCGACCTCCACACCCGCGCCGCGGCCTGACCCCCCGAGCACGCTCGTACCGCGGCTCGAACGGGCCGATCGTGCAGCGGCCTGACCCCGCGAGCACGCTCGCACCGCGGTCCGAACGGGCCGATTGCGCCGCCGCGTGGGGCACGTACGCGCGAAGAAGCCCCCGCCCCCGCCGAAACGGGCGGGAGCGGGGGCTTCGTCAGACGACTCAACCGTGACAACGGCTCGTGGAGCTGGGGGGAATCGAACCCCCGTCCAACGCTGGGTCTCCGCGTTTTCTCCGGGCGCAGTCTGTGCAGACGTTCTGCTCGGCTCCGACCTTTGTCACAGACACCTAAGTCGACGAGCCCAGCCTGGGAAAAGTCCCGCGTGACGTCCAGACGCCGTCACGCAGCAAGACCCCTAAATGACGCCAGGATCCGTGGCGGGGTCACACACGGTCTGACGGACTATCGGGCTCGCTTAGGCAGCGAGGGCGAAGTCAGTGCGCTTAGCATCGGCACTTATTGGTTTGCAGGGAGCGTTTACGAGATAACCCCACATCCTCGGCCCGCTTCTCGCGGGTTCGCAGGCGCTGTCGAAACCGATCAGCCCCGGGAACTCCGTGAAGGAGCGGCCGTTGTCACGCTGTTGAGTTGCCACCTCGGGCGCCGAAGCACCCGAGCATCACAGTCTATAACGGATCGAGACGCGACATCATTCCCACCCTCGGATCCGGGCAGCGCGCGCCAGGCGCGAACGAAGTGATTCCGGCCGCACCGGTGTGCCGAACTCCGGAGAATCGCACTCGCCGCCGTGCACGACGACAACGGTCCCACGCTGGTCGAGCGATCTCCCCGGAGTTCCGCACGACGACACCGCACCCACACCCCCACTCACCGACGACGAGGACATCGCGGAACACCGCACGACACCCGTCGCGTAGGCTCCCGTCCATGAGCGAGGTCGTCATCACCGTCCGGGGCGAGAGCAACGCCCGCGTTCGCGCGGAGGAGGCGGCGGTACGCGTCACCGTCTCCACCGACGGCCCCTCCCGCGGCCCCGTCGTCGAGCGGGCGCAGGAGAGGGCGTCGGTCGTGCAAGACGGGCTCGTCGCGCATCTGCGGTCCGGCGAGGTGTCCGAGTGGTCGAGCGCGCGCGTATCGGTGTGGTCGGACAGGCCGTGGAACAACGAGGGCGCGCAGCTTCCCCTCGTGCACCACGCCGGCGTCGAGCTCTCGGCGACGTTCACCGACGCCGGCGCGCTGTCGTGGTGGTTGGGCGATGTCGCCGAGTCCGACGACGTGCAGGTCACGGCCGTCGAGTGGCGCCTCTCCCCCGACACCCGCGCGCGCGTCGAGCGCGAGGTCGCCGCCGAGGCGGTGCACGTCGCGGTCGAACGCGCCGCCGCGTACGCGGACGCGCTGGGTCTGGCATCCGTGTCCGCCGTGGAGATCGCGGATGCCGGTCTGCTCGGCTCCCACCCGGAGACCCCCGCTCCCCTCGGTGCACGCTTGATGGCGGCGAGCGGCGCGGGCGGACCGTCGTTCAGCCTGCGGCCGCCCGAGATCGTCGTGACATCGGTGGTGGAGGGGCGCTTCCGCGCCGAGTAGCTCGAAGCCGACCGGGCGTCCTACCGCGCGTCGTCTGACGGGGCTCTCGGCCTTCTGCGGCGAGCCGAGACGGTTTATTCGCCCAGTCGGTTCTTCGTCCGCATCGCGCGCTCGGCCTCGCGCTTGTCTTCGCGTTCGCGGATGGTCTGGCGCTTCTCGAATTCGCGCTTGCCCTTGGCCACCGCGATCTCGACCTTCGCACGCCCGTCGAGGAAGTACAGCCGCAGCGGCACCAGCGTGTAGCCGCCCGCGGACACCGCGTGCGACAGCTTGATGATCTCTTCCTTGTGGAGGAGGAGCTTGCGGGTGCGTTTGGCCGAGTGGTTGGTCCAGTGCCCCTGCGAGTACTCGGGGATGTGGACCGCGTCCAGATACGCCTGCCCGCCGTCGATGTAGGCGTACCCGTCGGTGAGGTTCGCCCGCCCCTGGCGCAGCGACTTCACCTCGGTGCCGGTCAGGATCAGACCGGCTTCGTACGTCTTCTCGATGGCGTAGTCGTGACGCGCCTTCTTGTTCGACGCGATGAGCTTTTCACCCTGCTCACGAGGCATGGTGCCACCTCCTCATGATCATGGGCACACAGAGCCGCTCAGTTTACCCCACCGCTCGACGTCGGCCTCGCCGGGGCGAGAACAGGCTAGGCGCGCAACCACCGGCGGATGGCGAAACTGGCGCTCAGGGCGGCAAGGATCACGCCGACCACGACGATCACCGGGATGACGACGGCGACGTCGCCGACATTGACCCACGAGGTGATGAAGCCGATGCGGTCACGCAGGTACTGATCGACGCCGATGCCGACGATCGCCCAGACGGCGACACTCGCGAGGCCGGAGCCGACCAGGGCCGCCAAGACGCCCTCGAGGACGAACGGTGTCTGGATGAAGCGGTTGGACGCGCCCACCAGGCGCATGATCCCGAGCTCGCGCCGTCGAGCGAATGCCGACAGACGGATGGTGGTGGCGATGAGCAGCACCGCGGCGATGAGCATGAGGCCGGCGATACCGACGGCGACGTAGGTCGCGACCGTGAGCGCTTGGAAGAGCGGCTCGAGGTATTGCAGCTGATCCTGCACGTCTTCGACGCCCGTCTGCCCGGTGAAGGCCTCGGTGATGACGTCGGACTGTCGCTGGTCGATGAGGTTGATGCTGAAGGTGGCGTTGAACTGGTCGGCGGTGACGACACCGAGGATGTCCTCCGGCAGCTGCTGCTGCGCGTCGGCGAACACCTCGTCGCTCGTCTGGAAGGTGTAGTCGCGGATGAGCGGCGCCAGGGCCGGGCCGTCGAGGGTCGCGCGCACCTCGTCGATCTGCTGCTGCGTCGCCGGCTCGCCGGCGTCGCAGGTGGGCACGTTCGACGACGAAGCGCACATGAACACCGCCACCTGAGCGCGGTCGGCCCAGTACGACTGCATCTTGCCGATCTGCATCTGCATGAGCATCGCCGCGCCGACGAACGTCAGCGAGACGAAGGTGACCAGGATGACCGAGATCACCATCGAGGCGTTGCGCCGCAGGCCCGTGAAGGCCTCCGACAGGATGAGTCCGAGCCTCATGTCGTGGGTCCCACTTCGTCGCTGCGGTCGCTCTTCTTCCCCAGTCCCAGGCGGTCGGCGAGGCCGAGCTCGTCAACCTCGGGCGTCGTGACGGGGATGAAGCCCGTGTTGGTGCCCGGTTCCCGCGGCGGCCGGGCCTGGTCGGCCGCGGGGGCCGCAGACGCGGGGGCCGGCGTCGACACGGAAGACGGCGACGTGGCGGCGGGAGCCGACGCATCGGCATCCGTCGCCCGACCTTCGGACGGCACGCGTGCCGCGCCCGTGTCGGGCAGGGGCTGGACCGGACCGGTCATGCCGGTGACCTCGCGCTGCACCTCGAGCACCGCAGTCAGCGCCGCGACAGCCGCCGCACCCCGCTCCACCTCGGGCGTCAGACGCGGGATGCTGGTCGTGTCGCCGTACCCGCCGCCGCGCTCGTCGCGCACCAGTTCGCCGCCACGCAGCTCGATCACGCGGCGCTGCATCTGGTCGACGAATCCCGCCTCGTGCGTCGCCATCACGACGGTGGTGCCGCCGGCGTTGATCCGAGCGAGCAGGCGCATGATGTCGGTGGAGGTGCCGGGGTCGAGGTTTCCGGTCGGTTCGTCGGCGAGCAGCACCTGGGGGCGGTTGACGAGCGCGCGGGCGATCGCGACGCGCTGCTGCTCCCCGCCCGACAGTTCGTGCGGCAGGCGCTTCTCTTTGCCGTCGAGGCCCACGAGCGCGAGCACCTCCGGCACGGCCTGCTGGATGAAGCCGCGGGACGACCCCGTGACCTGCAGCGTGAAGGCGACGTTCTGGAAGACGGTCTTGTTCGGCAGCAGGCGGAAGTCCTGGAACACCGAGCCGATCTCGCGACGGAAGTAGGGCACCTTGCGATTGGACAGGGTGCGCAGGTCACGGCCGAGCACGACGACGCGCCCCTCGCTGGGGGTCTCCGCCCGCAGGATCAGCTGCAGGCACGACGACTTCCCCGACCCCGACGCTCCGACGAGGAAGACGAACTCTCCGCGCAGCACCTCGAAGTCGACGGCGTTCAGGGCGGGCTTCGCGGTGCCGCGATACCGCTTGGTGACGTTCTCGAACCGGATCATGGCTCGACGAGCCTAAACGGGCGTTCCGGGCACACCGTCAAGACGCGCCGTGACCCGAAACGGAGAAAGCCCTGTGGATGCCGGGGCACCGGCATCCACAGGGCTTCTCGCGAAACGCGAGACGCGTCAGTCGTCGTCGTCCTTACGCTTGCGCCAGCGGATGCCGGCGGCGATCAGGCCGTCGAGGTCGCCGTCGAAGACGACCGCGGGGTTTCCGACCTCGTACCCGGTGCGGAGGTCTTTCACGAGCTGCTGGCCGTAGAGGAAGTACGAGCGCATCTGGTCGCCCCAGCTCGCGGTGATGGTGCCCGCGAGCTCCTTCTTCTTGGCTGCCTCTTCTTCGCGCTTGAGCAGGAGCAGACGCGTCTGCAGCACGCGCATGGCGGCGGCGCGGTTCTGGATCTGCGACTTCTCGTTCTGCATCGACACGACCAGGCCCGTGGGGAGGTGCGTGATGCGCACGGCGGAGTCGGTCGTGTTGACCGACTGACCACCGGGTCCCGAGGAACGGAAGACGTCGACACGGATGTCTCCCTCGGGCACGTCGACCTCGACGGCCTCTTCCATCACGGGGATGACCTCGACCGCGGCGAAGCTCGTCTGGCGCTTGTCGGCGCCGCCGAAGGGGCTGATGCGCGCGAGGCGGTGCGTTCCCGCCTCGACAGACAGGGTGCCGTAGGCGTAGGGCACGTCGACCTCGAAGGTGGCCGACTTGATGCCGGCGCCCTCCGCGTAGGACATGTCCATGACCTTGGCCGGGTACTTGTGACGCTCGCACCAGCGCAGGTACATGCGCAGCAGCATCTCGGCGAAGTCGGTGGCGTCGTCGCCGCCCGCACCGGAGCGGATGGTGACGACGGCGGAGCGCGCGTCGTACTCCCCGTCGAGCAGCGTCTGCACCTCGAGCTGGCCGATGACGTCCTTCAGCGCGGCAAGCTCACGGCGGGCCTCCTCGGCGGAGTCTTCGTCGTCCATCTCGATGGCGAGCTCGACGAGCACCTCGAGATCGTCGAGGCGCTGCTCGATCTCGGTGATGCGCTTGAGCTCGGCCTGACGATGGCTGAGGCGGCTGGTCACCTTCTGCGCGTTGTCGACGTCGTCCCAGAGGTCGGGAGCACCGGCTTCTTCGCTCAGGCGTTCGATGTCGGCGGTGAGTGCGTCGACGTCGACCACGGCCTGAATATCGGCGAAGGTCGAGCGCAGCGCCTGGATGTCGGCGGTCAAATCGAGTTCGAGCATTTGCGATCAAGCCTATCGTGGAGACGGTGACAGCCGACTCTCCCCGGAACGTGCTGGTGCGCTTCGCCCCGATGATCTACGGCCCCACGCTGTTGTTCTCGCTGGGCGAGGGTGCCGTCATCCCCCTCATCCCCGTCATCGCCGACCGCCTCGGCGCCGATGTCGCCGTTGCCGCATTGGTGGCCGCTGCCCTCGTCGTGGGCCAGCTCTGCGGCAACATCCCCGCCGGATGGGCCGTCGCCCGCTTCGGCGAGCGCCTCACCATGGGCACCGCCGGCATCGTCGTGCTGGCCGGGCTCGTGGGGATCGTGTTCGCTCCCTCGTTGCTGATCTTCGCGGCGGCCGTCTTCCTCATCGGGTTCTGCGCCGCGTCGTTCGCTCTCGCCCGCCATTCCTTCATGACCACGCGCGTACCCCTGCACTTCCGCGCGCGAGCCCTGTCACTGCTGGGCGGCACGTTCCGCCTCGGGATGTTCGTCGGGCCGTTCATCTCCGCGGCACTGCTGACCGTCTTCGGCGACGAAGCGGCATCCGTCGTCTTCTTCGCCGTCTGCCAGGTCGCGACCATCCTGCTCGTGTTCTTCGGACCCGACCCCGAGAAGGCCGTACCGGTGGGCGCCGGCTCCCCCACCCGTCGCGAGCCCGACGCGGCGGCCGACGCCGAAGACAGCGGCGAGCCCGTCACCGGCGCGATCCCCACGGTCGAACGCGTCGGGGTGTTCCGCACGATGTGGCGCTACCGCGGTGTGCTCGCACGCCTGGGCCTGGCCGCGGCATCGCTGTCGGCCGTGCGCTCGGCCCGCCAGGTCGTCTTGCCCCTCTGGGGGGTGTCGCTCGGGCTGGATGCCGGCACGATCGCCGTCGTCGTCGGCGTGTCGGGGGCGATCGACTTCGCCCTGTTCTACGCCAGCGGCCAGGTGATGGACCGCTTCGGGCGCCTGTGGGCGGCTCTGCCGGCCATGATCCTCATGGGCGCGGGGTTCTTCGCGTTGTCGTTCACGCATGATCTCGCCTCCGCGGCGATGTGGTACTCCCTGTTCGCGGCCGTGCTGGGGGTGGGCAACGGCCTGTCCAGCGGCATCCTGCTCACCCTCGGTGCCGACATCGCTCCCCCGAGCGATCCCGCCGCGTTCCTCGGGTCGTGGCGCACCCTCACCGACGGCGGGGGTGCGGTGGCGCCGCTGATCGTCTCGGCCCTCACCGCAGCGGTGTCGATCTCGGTCGGGGTGGGCGCCATGGGGGTCATCGCGGTGCTGGGGGCGGTGGGCTTCATCCGCTGGGTGCCCCGATACGTGCCGCGCGCCCGGTGAGGGAAAGATTTCCGCCAACCGGCAGTGATTGCATCCAAAGAGACGCAGAATTTGGAGGAGTCGACCAAAAAAAATACGACGCGAGGAAGGGTGGTCGGATAACCTCCGTGCAAAGCAAGTTCACAGGATGGAGATTGTCAAATGTTCCACTCCCGAGCTCCACTTCGCACCGGCATCGCCGCCGTCGGCGCCGCCGCTCTCCTCGCCGGGTTGGCGGTGTCGCAGGCGGGCGCGGCAACGGCCGCCACGCCCAGCGCCTGCGGAACCCTGTCCGCACCTTCGTTGCCGAAGATGCAGGCGTGTATCGCAGCGCTCGACCCTGTCATCCACATGAAGGCGCTCCAGAAGATCGCCGACGAGAACAACGGCAACCGTGCCGCGACGACGAGCGGCTATGACGCCAGCGTCGCCTACGTCGCCGGAGTCCTCGAGAAGGCGGGCTGGGACGTCTCCTACGACGAATTCGACTTCTTCGTCTCGCCGCCGCCGGTGTTGACGCAGATCTCGCCGACGGAGGTGGACTACGAGTCGGTCGCAGCCACCGGCACCGGCTACGGGTCCGTCACAGCCGACGTGGTCGCCGTGGACACCGTCCTCGATCCGCCGCGCGACCCCGTGACGAGCGGATGCGAGCCGGAGGACTTCGCCGCCTTCCCCGAAGGTGCGATCGCTCTCGTGCAGAGAGGCACGTGCACGTTCCGGCAGAAGGCGGTCAACGCCGAGGCCGCCGGAGCCGAGGGCGTCATCATCTTCAACCAGGGCAACACGCCCGAGCGCGAGCCTCTGTTCGCCGGCACGCTGCTCGGCACCCCCGACGACGCGCCGCTGACCGTCCCCGTCGTCACGGTGAGCTTCGCCGACGGCGCAGCGCTCGCCGCCGGCACCGTGGCTTCGCTGACCATCGAGCCTCCGGTCAACAAGCCCCAGGTGAACGTCATCGCGGAGCTGCCCGGAAAGAATGCCGACAATGTCGTCATGGCCGGCGCCCACCTCGACAGCGTCGAAGAAGGCCCGGGCATCAACGACAACGGCAGCGGTTCGGCCGCCCTCCTGTCGGCGGCGCAGGCGCTGGGCAATGTCACCCCGGAGAACACCCTGCGGTTCGCGTGGTGGGGAGCTGAGGAGGCCGGCCTCGTCGGCAGCTCCGAGTACGTCGACGGGCTCGCGCCCGAGGAGCTCGAGAAGATCGCGCTCTACCTGAACTTCGACATGATCGCGTCGCCGAACTTCATCTACACCGTGTACGACGCCGACGAGTCCTCGTTCGCGGCGCCCGTCGAGGTGCCGGAGGGATCGGAGGCGATCGAGTCCCTGTTCGCGAGCTACTTCACCGCCCTGCGGCTCCCGTACGACGACTCGGAGTTCAGCGGTCGCAGCGACTACCAGGCGTTCATCAACAACGGCATCCCCTCGGGCGGCCTGTTCACGGGCGCCGAAGAGATCAAGACCGAGCAGCAGGCTGCGCTGTGGGGCGGCACGGCGGGCGAGTCGTTCGACCCGAATTACCACACGCCGCTCGACACGCTCGCGAACTACTCCAAGAAGTCGTTGTACGTGAACACCGGAGCGCTCGCCACCGCGCTGCTGACCTACGCGTACTCGACCGAGTCGGTCAACGGTGTGGCGGGTAAGGCCCTGCCGATCCCGCTCCCGAAGCCGGCACCGCCCGCCGGCACCTTCGTCAGCGGAGGTGGCATGTCGCTCCCGCACACGTCGGAAGAGTTCTAACGCGCGACGCGATTCCCCCGGTGCGGGGTGGCCCACGCTTCGGCCGGGGTCACCCCGCACCTTCGTTTGGGACCGGCTCGCGACGGCAGACGCCGCAGCGGCATCCTCTCCGCCGCCCTCACGGTGCTCCCGTCACCGTGGGGGCGGCGTGGTGCGGTGACGCCGGAGCAGCGGTGACCGCTGACCGCATCGCATCCGATAGCGACGGGCGGACTCCGCGGACGCGGTAGCGTCGGCGAAGAGCCCGGGGCTCGATGGCCTCACCGGCGCCATCCGTCACCCGGGTCCGCCGCAGAACGGGAGGGCACGGTGCAAAACGTCGATCGACCCGCGCTCGTGCTGTCGTCCACGCTCGCCGCGGTGGCGGGATTCGTGGATGCCGTGGGCTTCCTCGACACGGGAGGCATCTTCGTCTCGTTCATGAGCGGGAACTCGACCCAGGCCGCCGTGCAGGTTCTCGGCGGCGACCTGTCGGTCGTGTTCGTCTCCGCCGGGATCATCACGGCGTTCGTCGCGGGTGTCGCCGCGGGCGGTATCGTCAGCGCACGTACGGCACGACAGCAAGCCGGCGTCGTCGCGGGCACAGCGGTTCTCGTGGGCCTGGCGGCCGCGCTGGCGATGGGCGGAGACGCGACGCTGTGGCGGGCCGGACTGCTGGCCGTGGCGATGGGGGCGCTGAACACGCTGTTCCTCGCAGACGGACGCGCCCGCGTCGCGATCACCTATTCCACCGGCACCCTCGTGAGCCTGGGTCTCGGTCTCGCCTCCCTCGTCACGGGCGGGTCGCGCACGGCGTGGCGGCGGCCCCTGCTGTTGTGGTCGGCGCTGGTCGGCGGCGCGGTGATCGGCGGCCTCGCCCACGGACTGGGCAGGGCCCCGGCGCTCGCCGCAGCCGCCGCGGTCCTCGCCGCGGCGGCTGCGGTGGTCGCGGTGCGCGCGCGGCGCGGCTGACGGCGCAGACCGTCCGCCGTCCTCGCCGCGCACGGCGCCGTCGCGGCGGGGCTGACGGCGCAGACCATCCGCCGTCATCGCCGCGCACGGCGCCGTCGCGGCGAGCGCGCGGCTCACGACACCGGTGCCGCGCGAGGCCGTACCGCCGCGCGGGGGGGCGCCCGGCCTCAGTCCTCGTCGGCGACGCGGATGAGCACCTTGCCCGTCGCACCGTTCGCGACGGCGTCATGCGCGGCCGCGGTGTCGGCCAAGCCGAACCACGTCAGCGGCAGCCCGGCATCCTCTCCCACGGGAAGGGCCCCGGCCGCGACGGCCACCGAGACGTCTTCCGCGGCGGCGGCGAGCGCCTCCTCCCCCACGGTGTAGAGCAGAAGGCCCTGCCAGCGGACGTTCTTCGCGAAGCTCGCCCGGACGGGAGCGCTGAAGGCATCGCCGCCGTTGTCGGCGTAGTAGCCGATCGAGCCGTGGTTGGCGATCACCTCGACGTCGAGGGCGGCGTTGTCGGCGATGGCGACCTCGACGATGTGGTCGACGCCGTTCGGGGCGAGCTCGCGGATGCCATCGGCCAGGGCGTCGCTCGGGTACTGCACGACGTGATGGGCCCCGGCCGCGCGGGCCAGCGCCTCCTTCTCGTCGCTGCTGACGGTGGCGATGACCGTGGCCCCGGCCCACACGGCGAGCTGAATGGCGGCGTGCCCGACGGCGCCGGCGCCTCCCTGCACGAGGACGGTGCGTCCCTGCAGCGCGCCCGGGGCGAGTCGCGACGGTCCGTGCTCGTGCACGGTGAGCGCGCGGTGCGCCGTCATGGCGGGCACGCCGAGGCTGGCGCCCAGGGTGAACGAGGCGTCCTCGGCCAGCGGCACGGCGCGAGACGCCGGGATGACGGCGTACTCGGCGGCCGTGCCGGTCGGGCGCTCGTGCTGGGCGAGGTAGACCCACACTCGCTGGCCCACCGAGAGATCGTCGACGCCGTCGCCGACGGCATCCACTGTTCCCGCGCCGTCCTGGTTCGGAGTCACCTCGTCCCACGAGAAGGGCCGTCCGCCCTCGCGCGCCTTCCAGTCGGTCGGGTTCACCCCCGACACGGCGATGCGCACCCGCACCTCGCCGGGACCCGGCTCGGGCAGAGGACGCTCCACGAGCGTGAGGACGGAGGAGTCACCGGTCTGGGAGTACGTGATCGCCTGCATACAGAGGGACAAGGGGCGGGCGGCGGTCCGCATTCCCGCTCGGCGTGTCGCGGTGGCGCCCGCCACACTGGGGCGGTGAGCGCTCTGATCATCGGCAACGCGGTCGTCTTCTCGGACGGACGGGTCCAGGATGCCGACACCATCGGCATCCTGGACGGGACCATCGTGGCGGTCGGCACCGCCGCCTCCGTGCGGGATGCCGTGGGCCGGGGAGCCGACGAGCTCGACGCGCGCGGAGGCCTGGTCACTCCCGGTTTCGTCGACGCCCACGTGCACCTCGGTGTCGGAGCGATGGACGCGCTGCGCTGCGACCTGTCGGGGGCGGCATCCCTCGACGAGATCGACGCGCGCGTGCGGGCCTTCGCCGCGGACTCCCCCGCGCCGTGGATCGTCGGGGGCGGCTGGGATCCGACGCTTTTCCCGGCCACCGGTCCCTCCGCCACCCATCTCGACGCCCTCGTGCCCGACAGGCCCGCGTTGCTGCTCGACGCCGACCACCACGGCGCGTGGGCGAATTCGGCGGCGCTGGCGGCGGCGGGACTCGACGCCTCGACACCCGACCCCGCCGACGGCCGGATCGAGAGGGATGCCGACGGCCGACCGAGCGGCGCCCTGCGGGAGGGGGCGATGCAGCTCGTCGCCCGGTTGCTCCCCGCCCCCGCGACGGCCGATGTGGCCCGCGGCATCCTGCACCTGTCCCGGGATCTGCTGCGCGCCGGGATCACGGGATGGCAGGAAGCGGCGCTCGGCGCCTACGGCGGGTTCCCCGACTTCACCGACGCGTATCTCGAGCTCCTCCGGCACGGCACCCTGGTCGGACGCGCGACCGGTGCGATCTGGGTGCCCCGTGACCTCACCCTCGACGGTGTCGATGCGTTCGTGGCCCACGCCGTCGAGCGGTCGCGCGTCAACGCTGCAGAGGGCCTCCCGAGCGCGACGGCGAAGCTCATGCTCGACGGAATCGTCGAGACGCGGACCGCCCACCTCCTCGAGCCGTACGGCGGCAGCGACTCGCGCGGGCTGTCGTACTTCTCCCCCGCGCTCGTGCAACGGCTCCTGCCGGCGCTCAACGCGGCCGGCATCGCGGTGCACGTGCACGCCATCGGCGACGCGGCCGTTCGCGACGCGCTCGACGGGTTCGCCCACGTGCCAGCCGTCGACCGGGCGCGAGTGCGCAATCACCTCGCGCACATCCAGCTCATCCACCCCGACGACGTCGCCCGCTTCGCCGCACTCCAGGTCACCGCGAATGCGCAGCCGTTCTGGGCCTGTGCGACCGCTCTCACCCGGCAGGCGACGCTCCCCGTCATCGGTGAGCACCGGCGCGACGAGCTCTACGTGTTCGGCTCGCTGCACCGGGCGGGCGCTGCGCTGGCGATGGGGTCGGACTGGCCCGTGTCGAGTTACGACCCCTGGCAGGGCGTGCACGTCGCCGTCACCCGCCGCCCGCCGAGCGAACCGGATGCCGACCCGCTCGGCGCCGGCGAAGCGCTCGGACTCGCGACGGCGCTCGACGCGTACACCCGCGGCTCGTCCGACCTGCTCGGGCTCGGCGGTGGGGCGATCGCCCCGGGCCGGGCGGCCGACCTCGCCGTCGCCGACCGCGATCCGTTCGCCGCGCCGGCTTCCGGCATCCACGAGACCCGGAACGTCGCGACGATTGTGGCCGGTGCCGTGGTCGACGCTTGACGGCGGCTTCACATGGGGAGAGCGTCGCGGCCCGTTTAGACTGATGCCACTCGCGGGAGTGGTGAAATCGGCAGACACGCAGGATTTAGGTTCCTGTGCCTTCGGGCGTGGGGGTTCAAGTCCCCCCTTCCGCACGTTCTCTCGTTCCACCTGCACCAGCGACACCGCTCCGACCCGACGGGACCGATGTGATCCACACCACCGCCGCACTGCTCCCGTGGCTCGACCCCGCGACGATCATCACCAACTCGCAGCCGTGGGCGCTCCTGGTGGTCTGCTTCATCATCTTCGCCGAGACCGGGCTGCTCATCGGCTTCCTCCTGCCGGGCGACACGCTGCTGATCATGGCGGGTCTGCTCTCGCACTCGACGCCCGCCGCCCCCAACGGCGTGTTCGGCCTCAACGCGTGGTGGGTGGCCCTCGCCATCGGCGTCGCGGCGTTCGTCGGCGGTGAGGTCGGGTACTACATCGGCCACAAGGCCGGTCCGTCGATCTTCGAGCGGAAAGACTCCGGCATCTTCAGCCGCAAGAACGTCGAGCGCACGAACGCGTTCTTCGAGCGGTTCGGCGGTCTCACCGTCATCCTCGCCCGCTTCGTCCCCGTCGTGCGCACCTTCGCGCCCATCGCCGCCGGCGTCGGGCACATGCCGTGGCGCAAATACACGCTCTACAACTTCATCGGTGCCGTCATCTGGGGCATCGGCCTGACGATGTTCGGATACGCCGTGGGGTACATCCCGATCGTCCGCGACATCGTGACGGAATACATCGACGTCATCCTGCTCGCCGCCGTCGCGGGCACCGTGCTCTTCATCGCCATCCACTACTTCCGCGAGCGCGCCGCCGCCAAGCGCGAGGGCGCCGTGACGCGCGCGGAGGCCGAGTCGCTCGCGCTCGACCCGAAGACCCTCGAAGACGGCGACCAGCCGGCGCGCTGACGCGCCGCCCGCCGCAGGCCTTGTGGCTCCGGCGCAGGCCGGCGTCCGCCGATCGGGCGCATCGCCGTGGGCGCGGGGCGACCGCGGCGGGAAGTCTGTGTCCTGCGTCGGCGCCCGGCGGGGGTCTTCGGCGCGGGCCCGCCTCCGCCGATCGGGCGCATCGCCGTCGGCTCAGCACGACCGCGGCCTGGGGTCTGCGTCTCCGGCGCCGGCACGCGGCGGGGGTCTTTGGCGCGGTCGCGCGGCGAGGTCCGCGTCTTCGGCGCGGGCGCGCGGTGGGGTCTGCGTCTCCGGCGCCGGCGCTCGGCCCCTCGCCTCTGGTCAAGACGCCTTCGAACTCTTCTTCTTCGCGGGCGCCTTCTTCGCCGGAGTGTCCTTCTCGGCCCGTGCCGCCCGGGAGCGTTCGACGCTCGCGCGCAGCGCCTCCATCAGGTCGATGACCTCGCCGCCGTCGTCGTCCTCGGCCTTGCCGAAGGTGGCATCCGTGTCGAGAGCGTCACCCTGCTCGAGCTTCGCGTCGATGAGAGTGCGCAGCTCTACCTGATACTCGTCGGTGAACTCTTCGGGGTCGAAGTCCTTCGAGAAGCTGTCGACGAGGGATGCCGACATCTCGAGCTCCTTCGCCGAGATCCGCACCCTTTCGTCGAGCGCCGGGAAGGCCGCCTCGCGCACCTCATCGGCCCACAGCAGCGTCTGCAGCACGAGCACATCACCGCGCACCCGGAGGGCTGCGAGCCGCGTCTTCTGCCGCAGTGAGAAGCGGACGATGGCGGTGCGGTCGGTCTGCTCGAGCGTCTTGCGCAGCAGCACATAGGCCTTCGGCGACGACGAGTCGGGCTCGAGGTAGTACGCCTTGTCGAGGGTGAGCAGGTCGACCTGGTCGCTGGGCACGAACTCGACGACCTCGATCTCGCGGCTGCGCTCGCTCGGCAGTGACGCGAGGTCGTCCTTGGTCAGCACGACCGTCTGCTCACCATCGTCGTACGCCTTGTCGATGTCGCTGTACGGCACGACCTCGCCGTCGATCTCGCAGATGCGCTGGTACCGGATGCGCCCGCCGTCCTTGTTGTGCACCTGGTGCAGCGAGACGTCGTGGTCTTCCGTGGCGGAGTAGACCTTGACCGGCACGTTCACGAGGCCGAAGGTCAGGGCGCCTTTCCAGATCGATCGCATGTGCTTAGTGAACACCGTCGGCGGGGAGGATGCCGAGACCCTTGCGCCGTTCACGCCCCGGGCTCGCTTTCGGTCTCGCCGGCCCCTCGCTCCTGCGCCGCAACGCACGCCGGCCCCCCCACGCATAAACGCGATCCGTGCGCAGAAACACGCCGACATCGTGTTTATGCGCGCAGATCGTGTTTATGCGTTGATAAACACCGCGGACGCCACTCCGACGATGTGCAGACGCCGCGGCTTCACCCCGCCACCCTCCGCTCCTGCGCTGCGCCGCAACCCCCGACCTTCCACCCATAAACACGAACCGTGCGCAGAAACACGCCGACATCGCGTTTACATGCACAGATCGTGTTTATGCGTTGATAAACACCGCGGACGCCACTCCGACGATGTGAAGACGCCGCGGCTCCACCCCGCCACCCTCCGCTCCTGCGCTGGCGCAACCCCCGACCTTCCACCCATAAACACGAACCGTGCGCAGAAACACGCCGACATCGTGTTTACGCGCACAGATCGTGTTTGTGCGTCGTCGTCACACCCGCGACGCCACCTCGACGTCGTCCTGACGCCGCGGCTCCGCCCGGCGGCCCCTCGCTCCTGCGCCGCGCCGCACACCCGCCCTCCCACGCATAAACACGATCCGTGCGCAGAAACACGCCGACAACGTGTTTATGCGCACGAACGGTGTTTACGCGTCGACGTGACCCCCGCAACGTGACACCCGCGACGCCACTCCGACGATGCCCAGTCGCCGCGGCTCCGCTCCGCGGCCCTCCGCCGCACACCCGCTCTCTCACGCATAAACACGAATCGTGCGCAGAAACACGCCGACAACGTGTTTACGCGCACCGATCGTGTTTACGCGTCGACGTGACCCCGCGACGTGACACCCGCGATGCCACTCCGACGACGTCCAGACGCCGCGGCTCCGCCCGGCGGCCCCTCGCTCCTGCGCCGCGCCGCACACCCGACCTCTCACGCATAAACACGATCCGTGCGCAGAAACACGCCGACAACGTGTTTACGCGCACGAACGGTGTTTACGCGTCGACGTGACCCCCGCAACGTGACACCCGCGACGCCACCCCACGATGCGCAGACGCCGCGGCTCCGCCCAGCCGCCCTCCCCCGTCGGACGGACACGCAGCATCCGCAACCCCCTCGGCATCCGCCACCGCCCCCGCTCTACGCTGGGGCGATGGCGGAGCAGACGGTGCGTATCGGCGGGCACCGCTTGCGGCTGTCGAACCTCGACAAGGTGCTCTACCCCGAGACCGGCACCACCAAGGGCGAGGTCGTCGACTACTACTCGCGCATCGCCCCGCGCCTGCTCCACCACGTCGCCGATCGCCCCGTCACCCGCAAACGCTGGCCGGACGGGGTGGGCACCGAGACGGATGCCACCGAGCCCTTCTTCGCCAAGGCGCTCGAGCCCGGTGCCCCGGCGTGGGTGCGGCGGTTCCCGATCGATCACTCCTCCGGCGCGAAGGACTACCCCCTCGTCGACTACCTGCCGACGCTGGTGTACCTGGCGCAGGTCGCCAGCCTCGAGTTGCACGTGCCGCAGTGGCGGTTCTCCCCCGACGGGGAACGCCAGAACCCCGACCGCCTCGTGCTCGACCTCGACCCGGGTCCGGGCGTGGGTCTGCCCGAATGCGCCGAGGTCGCACGGTGGGCACGCGCGATCCTGCAGGACATCGGCCTGGACCCGCTGCCGGTCACGAGCGGCAGCAAGGGCATCCACCTCTACGCCCACCTCGACGGTCGGCAGTCGAGCGACGCGGCGAGCGCGATCGCGAAGGAACTCGCGCGGGCGATCGAAGCCGATCACCCCGACCTCGTGGTCAGCCAGATGGCCAAGGCGGCGCGCCCCGGCAAGGTCTTCATCGACTGGAGCCAGAACAACGGCTCGAAGACGACGATCGCCCCGTACTCGCTCCGGGGCAGGGCGCAGCCGACCGTGGCCGCGCCCCGCACGTGGGACGAGCTCGACGACCCCGACCTACGCCACCTGCTGTTCACCGAGGTGCTCGCGCGCACGGGCGACCCGCTCGCCCCCGTCGAGCGCGACAGCGGTCCCCTGCGTTCGTACATCTCCAAGCGCACGGCGGGGAGGACACCGGAGCCCGTTCCGCAGGCTCCGCACGGTGAGGCCGCGCCCGAGGGGCTCCCCCGCTTCGTCATCCAGGAGCACCACGCCACCCGCCTGCACTGGGACCTCCGCCTCGAACACGACGGCGTACTGGTCAGCTGGGCGGTTCCGAAAGGCGTACCGCCGACGACGGCGAAGAACAGCCTCGCCGTCATGACCGAGGATCACCCGATGCAGTACCTCGACTTCGCGGGGGAGATCCCCCGCGGCGAGTACGGCGCCGGCATCATGACCGTCTGGGACACCGGCACCTACGAGCTCGAGAAGTGGCGCGACGACGAGGTGATCGCCACCCTGCAGGGTCGCGACGACGGCCCGCTCGGCCGCGTGCGCGTCGCCCTCATCCGCACCGAGGGTCGCGGCGAGAAGTCGCAGTGGCTGCTGCACCGGATGAAGACGGATGCCGATGGCCGCCCGCAGAGCGAGGGAGCACCGGTGGTCCCGCTCGACCACGGGGCGCATGCTGCCGCGTCCACGCCGGAGACCGCCGCGCCCACCGACGACCCGGAAGCATCCGCGACGGCGACGCCGAAGCACCACTCCCCCGCCGCACCCCCGAAGGAATCGGAAATACCCGCGAGGACGACGACGTCCAAGACCCCACACCGCTCCCCCACCGCCGCCGACCTTCGCCCGATGCTCGCGACCTCCGCGACCCCGGGCCTCGCGCGTGCCGCCGCCGAGCGGTGGGGCCGGGCGTGGGTGGAGATGAAGTGGGACGGCATCCGGGGTCTCGGCATCTGGGATGGCGAGCGGCTGCGGCTGCGTTCGCGCAACGGCAACGACCTCACCGCGACCTACCCTGAACTGACCACGGCCGACCTGGGCCTCGGCCCCGAGCCCGCGGTCGTCGACGGCGAGATCGTCGCCCTCGACGAGCAGGGCCGACCGAGCTTTCCTCGCCTGCAGAAGCGCATGAACCTCGCCCAGCCGCGCGAGATCGACCGCGAGGCCCGGCGCACCCCCGTCCAGCTCTACCTGTTCGATGTCCTCACCGTGGGCGATCGCGACGTCGCCTCCCTGCCGCTGGTCGAGCGGCGCGGCATCCTGGAATCTCTGGCACGGGATGCCGCTGCCCCCGTCGTCGTTCCGCCGGTCTTCGACGACGTGGATGCGGCCGTCGCCACGAGCGGCCGCTTCGGGCTCGAGGGTGTCGTCGTCAAAGACCCGTCGTCGACCTACCGCCGCGGCGAACGGTCGGAGCTCTGGCTCAAGGTGAAGCACTCACGCACGCAGGAGGTCGTGATCGGCGGCATCCGCCCGGGTAAAGGAAACCGTTCGGGCACGATCGGGTCGTTGCTGGTCGGTGTACCCGGCCCGGAGGGGTTGCAGTACGCCGGCCGCGTCGGTTCGGGTTTCGGCGAGCAGACCCTCGCGCGGCTCACCGAGTTGCTCGGCCCCCTCGGCAGCGAGGAGAACCCGTTCGTGGGGGTTCCCGCGGCCGATACGCGCGATGCCGTGTGGATACGCCCCGAGCTCGTCGCCGAGGTCGAGTTCGCGGAGTTCACGCCCGGTGGCATCCTGCGGCAGGCGCGGTGGCGAGGGCTGCGGCCCGACAAGAACGCGGGCGACGTCGTGCGGGAGGACTCGCTCTCAAGCGGAGGGTGAGGCACCGTCGCGAGAGCGTTTCTCATCGGCGCAGCCAGTCGCGAACGGCGGTGACGACCGCCGCCGCGCCGACGACGGGTGCGAGGTGGCCGACCTCGCCGAAGACGATGACCTCCGCGTGACCGGGGAATGCCGCCTGGAGCTCATAGGCCTGCTCGAGCGGAAGCCACGGGTCGTCGCGGCCCCACCCGATCCGCACGGCGCATCGGGTCGCGTGCAGCGCGTCCGCAATCGCGCGAGTGTCCGATGAGGCGACACCGACGATCTGCCGGTAGAACGACGCTTGGCCGCGGGCATCCAGCCAGGGGCTCGCGAGCATGTCGACGATTCCCGCCCTCTCGCGCGGCGGGAGCGCCGTGGAGATGTACTCCCTCACCAAGGCGGCATGCAGATTCGCGGGCAGCCGGGCGAAGACCTCCGCGTGCTCGGCTACGAGGACGAAGAAGGGCGAGCCCCACGGATCGAGGGTCACGATGTCCCACAGGAACAGATCAGCGAAGTCGGCGCCGTGCAAAAGATGCGCCATGAGGGCCACAGCGCCGCCGATGTCGTGCGCCACCACGTGCGGACGCCGCAGCCCCAGAGCTGCAGCAGGGCGACCAACCGCTCCGCCTGTGCACGCAGATCGGTCGCCACGGTGGCATCCCGGTCGGACTCTCCGTATCCCGGCATGTCCCAGAGGAACACGCGGTAGTCCCGGCTGAGCTCGCGCGCCACCTGCGCCCAGACGCGCGAAGACCACGGCGTGCCGTGACACAACACGACCTCGCCGCGCGCTGCCCCGACGGGCTCGAGGACCCACGTGGCGAGCGAGGTCTCGCCCATCATCACGAAGCGCGGGTCGGGCAGGGTCGGGTCGTATGTCACCATGGCTCGACGGTAAAACCTCAGGTCGACCTGAGGTCAAGACGAAAGGAGCGATCGTGAAGATCGGCGAGGCCTCCCGACGTGTCGGCGTTCCTGCGCACGTCCTTCGGCACTGGCACGACAGCGGTGTCGTCGTTCCGGACCGCACCGCGACGGGGCACCGGGTGTACACCGACGAGCACGTGCGACGATTCCGCGTCGTCCAGGCGTGCCAGGAAGTCGGGATGAGCCTCGAGGAGATCCGGCACGTGCTGCACCGCGACGAGGCGGGCCGCACCGAGATCATCGAACGACGGCTCGACTGGATCCGCGCTCAGCGCGATCGGCTTGCGCAGGCCGAGGCGTTCCTGCAGCACGTCGTCGACTGCACGCACGACATGCTCACCCGATGCCCTTCGTGCGCCCGCTACCCCGACACGTCGTCGCTCTCGCTCCCGACGACGCCACGACCGGATGCGTCGTCAATCGCTCGCGGAGACCGCGGCGGCCCGGACCCTTTCCCACGCTCCGGAACCACCCTCAGCACAGGTGGCTGAGCCCGTCGAAGCCACCGGCACCCGCCGGAACCCTGGCCGGCTCGAGGTCCTCCGCCACGACCCGTCGCCGTTACGCGTGCCGCGTGTCGTGCTCGACGTGGCCGGCGGGCTCGAGCTGGAACGTCGAGTGCTCCACGTCGAAGTGGTCACTCAGGCACTCCTGCAGAGACGACAGGATGCCGGCGGCCCGGCCGTCCGAAAACGCGGCGTCGTCGACGATCACGTGCGCGCTGAACACCGGCGCGCCGCGGGTGAGCTGCCACACGTGCACGTCGTGCACATCGACGACGCCGTCGGCTTCGCGCAGGTGCTCGCGGATCTCGGCGACGTGCACACCGACGGGTGCCGACTCGGTCAAGACGACGACCACCTCGCGCAGCAGGCCGATGGCCCGCGGCACGATCATCAGAGCGATGAGCAGCGAGGCGATGGCATCCGCCTGCGTGAAGCCGGTCGCGACGATGACGACGGCGGCGAGGATGACGGCCACCGAGCCGATCAGATCGCCCAGCACTTCGAGGTACGCGCCCCGGACGTTGATGCTGCGTTTCTGCGCCCGGCCGAGCAGCCACATCGACACGGCGTTCGCGATCATGCCGACGCTCGCGACGACGAGCATGAGCCCGCCCTGCACCTCCGCCTCGGCCGGCGCAAGCAGTCGCTGGACGGCTTCGATCCCCACCCACACGCACAGCACGATCAGGATCGCGCCGTTCGCCAGGGCACCGAGCACCTCCGCGCGCTGATACCCGTAGGTCTGCCGGTCGTCGGCCGGTCGGGCAGCGATCGCCGTCGCGATGAGAGCGACGACCAGGGCCGCTGCGTCGGTGAACATGTGCGCCGCGTCGGCCAACAGGGCGAGCGAGCCCGACAGGATCGCCCCGACGATCTGCACGACCATCACGGTCGCGGTCAGGCCGAGCGCTGTCGCGAGCAGGCGCCTGTTGCTGGCATCCCGGATGCCGCCGGCGGGCGCGTGATCGTGCATAACGCCAGGCTAAGACGGGTGCTGCGCCTGTCGCCCTCGTTCCGGCAAGTCGGGAATGAGAACCGCCCTCAGCCTTCCCATACGGAGACTGGGGGCACGGACCCCGTGTCCATCTCGTGTCCCAGATCATGGCCGGAAGCATCGTGTTCGGCGGGATCTCAGAGGCGTATTACGAGTACGCCCACGAGAGGACCCGTTCCATATCCCAACCTCAGAAACTGCCTTCTGGCAACTTCCGCATCCGTGTGAAGGGGCCGGACGGTTCCGACACAGCGTGACCGCCGACAGCATCCGGGAGGTGCAGGAGGAGGCGAAACGGAAGACGGCCGAGCTGTGGACCGAGAAGCCCACGACGGCCAAGCGACAGCCCCGACAGAAGGTCATCGAAACCCGGTTTGATCTGTTCGCAGAGGAGTGGCTGCACACCCGCCGCCCTGGGGAGCGCCACCGCAACGTTCACGGCGCTTCTGGTCCAGGTGCTGGGCCTGGTAATCGTCGCTGGCGGTCTCGGCGCGGGCCTCGACAGCGTGCAGCAGAAGTTGGAGACGGTGGAGAAGCAGACCAACGGCACCCTGTCGGCGCTGCGTGAGGACAACGACCGACTGCACGCCGAGAACGCCAAGCTCAACCGCCAGCTCCATCCAGAGGACTCCGCGGACCACTGACGCTAGCTATTCGTCCTCGGGTGGGTTCACTGCGAAGTGAAAGAAGGCGTGGCCGTCGTACCAGTCACTGCGGTGGAACTTCGACGTGCTCGCCATGCGCACGTGGACCGTCCGCTGCTCACCCACGTCAGCCGCGGTCATCTGGTATCGCAGTACGACTTCCGATCCTGTGGCGTCTGGATCGCGGTCCAGGCGCGTTTTCGTGGCGAGACCTTCCATCAGTCCGCCGGAGAATATCCACCATTCGAGGTCGAACCCTCTGGCTGCAACGGCGCTCGCCCGCACTTCCACCCAGTCGCCAACGTCGAGGCGGGGACGTTCGGGATGGCTATAGATGTCGGCGGGGGTAACCGAACTGCGTCCCAGTTGGTCGGTCGCGGACTCGATACGCGGGTAGTACCTTGTTTCGCTCCCCGATGTTCCCCGGAAGATGGCGACCTGATTCTGCACCTGCTGCGCGCCACCGGACAGAAGGTCGCGCTCGAACGGCAGGATCACACGGTTGTGCTGGGCCGGGTTCCGATAGTCGTTCACCAACGCGAACATCACTTTCAGGCGTGCCAAATCCTGGAACACGGGCTTGAACTTCTCCCAGTTGGACTCCACTAGGCGGGTGAGTTGTGTCGTCTCCGTGTAGTCGAGAAGGTCAGTGCTCGCGACTGCGCCGTCACGCTTCTTCTCGTCGGTGGTCTGCTTCTCCTCCAGCTTTTCAACAGCCTCACTCTGGAGCTTCGTCTTCCACTCCGGCAGCACCTCCCGGATGGCGCTTCGTAGCGCACTCTCAAAGACCGCCACCGACTCGCTGGGTTCAAGTGCCATGAACGCAGGATAGTCAGATGCGCCCCGGGGACCGGGGGTCGATATCCTCTGGGGGTGAATCCCAGGTTGCGACTCGCTATCGACGCCCTCCTCAACGCCGTGCTCGTCATCGACGAAGACGCCAATCCCGCCGTCGTCCAGCGCCGGTACGAAGAGGCTTTGGCCCCGGCGCTGGACGACATGCGGGAGCCCGACAACACCAATGTCAGCTATCTCGTCAGCGCTGCAACCAGCATCATCCACGAACTCATGGGGAGCATCGTCAACGCGCAGGGCGTCACCAAGAGCGATATCGCGGAGGTACTCAGGAAGACCTACGAGCGGCAATCGGAAGTCTCAGACTCCGACGGCCACGGACGCTG
Organism: Microbacterium proteolyticum; assembly: GCF_030818075.1. NCBI lineage: Bacteria > Bacillati > Actinomycetota > Actinomycetes > Micrococcales > Microbacteriaceae > Microbacterium > Microbacterium proteolyticum. The sequence continues at coordinate 2,842,771 of NZ_JAUSZZ010000001.1, forward strand.
ACCTAACTCGACAGCCCCTCGTCCATCCAGCGTGAGGGGCTTCGTCGTGTCCCGTTCGTGTCCCAGAGTTGGCCCGCGCGCTAGGCTAATTCTACCTAGAGAACGCCGCCATTTCGCGAAGTATCGGCCCTGACCAACCAGCGTCGGGAATGAGAACCGGTGTCACGGATTGCGGCCATCGTTCACCGCGGTCGCCGGGTCTTCGACGTTCGCCGACTGCCGGGCGGCGCCGCGCACATTGCTCATCCGGCGACGGCGTCGCCAGCCGAGAGGGTCGGATGCTGCATGGCTGGCCCGACGCCGAGTGGGTTCCCCTCCCGTCGCGATGGACCAGGGTGACGTGAGCGTCACGCGGAACACGCCGTTCTTCTACCTGTGCGCGTCGCGAAGGCGGTCTCGCGCGTTCTGAACTGCCGTGGCGTAGTCGGGTGAGAACGTCACGGTCAACGCTGATTCGAATGCCGCTTCGAGATCCCACAGAACTCTTTCTTCAGCCTGATCGACGAATCGACCTTCGCGGTGTTCGGCATTTTCTCGACAAAGCAATTCGTACAAAACTAATGCCTCGTCGTGAGACACTCTCAGAACAAACTGCGTGACGCCCGTCTCGCCACGACTCTGATTCATTTCCACGTCATACCACGCGTCGGCGGGAGAAGACCACATACCCGCGACTGGACCGACCACCTCGACATGTGTCAGTCGTCGGCACTGTTCGCCACGCATCGTGACAGCGAGTCGACGAAGTCATCAACCTCATCTGGATGATAGCCAGTGATGGAGTGCATCTCTTCGGAGCCGACGTACGAGCGCATTTCCTTGGCACAGGCCAGAGCGATACTCAACGTGTTGCGCGTTGCAACGATCCGGAGCACTCCACCACTCTTCGACAAGTCCGCTTCCTGAGCAACCTGTCGTGCGCGTGCCTCTACGACGGCCCGCTCGCCGAATGGGATGAATAAGCGAAGAATCCTGGCTGCAGGGTGCCCTCCGACCTCAGAATCGAGGTCGCTGTTCAATATCGCAGCGAGAGAACGCTGCACATCCGATCGCATGACCCCCATCCCTATCCAAAAATCTGGCCGTCTATGAGCGGCCTCCAGAGCTTCTCTGAAACTCGATATGAGCAATGAGACATCATCTCTCGCGACGTTCAAGAGAACGACGGGCGTGGCTACCGCGCTCTCAACGACGCGAACACGTGCAACATTTTCAATCAGAATTGGCTTGGTCTTTCTCCTCGGAGAGCCCGATTCTGCATCGGAGAAACTCTCTCTGTGAGGCACCCTCGATCCCGCAGGCGAACGAAAAGAGCGACTTCACACCCAAACCGAAGAATCCCGATATGCCGGGCCGAACCAACGCTGCAACAAATCGCCGTTGCGATCCGAAGCGAACACGCAATTGAGGGGACGGCTTTGCACCGGACAACCTCAACGGCTTCAATCTGTCCGCAAGCGATCGCACGTACCGATGAATCTCGACGCCAGAAGATCTGCACGCCCCCATCACCGACGAAGTATGCGCCCTCCCCCGTTTGATGCGCGGGTTTCCAGTCGCGCCAAGAAGTGATGGGCCCACCAATCGAGGAATCACTGAAAAGAACCGGGCCCGTGGATCTGGAAACACGAGGGAGATCAACCGCCCAGCGTTGAAGTCCACGGTGCCTACTACAAGCCAAAACGAAGGTGAGAAGAGGCATGAGCAGAGCTGCCGCTGACCACAGGATCATCCATCTCATGCCGCGATGCTCCGACACAGAGAGAACTGCCGCACTGAGAGAGACAATTTCCAGGGCGCCGATCGAAGCCAAGCTGATCACTTGTGCGAGCCGCGCCTCGGGCTGAGCCGCCGGCATCCACTCCGTAACGATGTTCACCTGAAACTGCTCTCTAGACTTTGGCACGACCAATGACGCGACCGACTAATAATCCGTTTTTCATTGGCAGCGGTCAAGGAGCTCGCGTATTAGTTGAGCAAGCCTTCAACCTGCACCTGATCCGCGCTGATCATGAGAGGCTCGGCCAGCCAACGACCGAGCAACGCGAGCCATTTCGAAACTAAGGGCGCCCTCACGCGGATAGCGAAGCAATATAGTCGTCGTAGATAAATCGACCGGTGACCTCTGGGGGGAACTGTCGCATGTCTTCGCTCATTCTCATGAGATACGCAGACCACGAGCCCAGGAGGGCTCCATACGTAGCGGGCTCGCCACCCTACTGCACTGGCGTCCGAAGCATGATCTTGCCTGCTTCTTTCTGATCACCACGAACGTGTTGAATCTGCCAATATCAAATGTGTATTGTGCCGGCGCTACCAACCTCCTCCCTCGACGTTGACGCAGTCGTCAACGCCATCTTCACCTGCCTCACGACTGAAGCACGCAATTATCTTGGAGTCTCCGCCATTCCCCTCGCGTGATCCCGTGGTCCATGATCACCCATCCTGGATCAGTCAGCACGTTCGGGCTGTTATGTGCAATGCCGTCGGGTAGCCCATCAGGTACTTCGTCTGTTACAAGAAGGGCAACGTCCCAACCCCGCTGCCCCCAGACAGCCCACCTCTGACTTGTCCCCGCGATCGCGACATAGTCAAAGACGACCTCGGGTATGTTATAGGCACCTCGCGTATTGGCGCGATTTGTCGTCATCGACCGCCAATAACTTTCAGCCAGCCCGTCGGGCGTCACCCGAAAGCCGGGGTAAGCGCCATAACGCTGTAGATACCTGCCGTCGTCCCGTCCGGTCACATCATCCCATCCGACAACGAAGATCTCCTCATCAGCGCAGGATTCAGCAATCTTCATCAGAGTGAGCGCGAACTCGAGGCTGAAGACCTCGACAAAATCGTAGACGAAAACCTCACCCTTAATCTTGAAGGGCCACGCCGGAAAACTCGCGTCAAGTCGACAAGAAGTTTCTGCACGCGCTCGAATTTCGGCCATCTCGTGCTCAACCCGAGGAAAACTAGACACCTTCGCTCAACTCCCATCAAACCTGATCTTCATTCGTGCCTTCTCGCCAATTTTGAGATAGTCAGCACTCCAACCATCAAACGTCTTGGCCCTGTCGCGTAGCGTGTAGCGGAAGCCGTCCTTCTCGAAGGTATAGATTCCCTCCTTGATCTCGGTCTTGATCCAACCCGAGTCGAGAAGATTCTGCGCGAACTCCTGAGGGGTTGCGTCAGTGCGGACGTTCCGTACGCTGCCCCCACGGGTCAGATCCTCGTAACGGCGACTGAGACCGGGGAGCTCGTCCCCGGAACTAGTGGCATTTCCTGGTCGCGAGTAGTTGGACAACCCGCTAGGGACACAGTCTCCGCGCATCGCAGCGAGCGGGTCACAGCCCGGCGAACCGCTACCGGAACGGGCACCGGCCGCTGATGATGACCCAGATGTCGACGCGGCTGCCTCGTTCTTCCGGATGCCGATGCCGGACGAGTCACCGCTCAGAGACAGGAGCAACATCCCCGATACTGCCCCCGCTGTCGCGAGAACCAGAGCAGCGGCGGCAGCGGCCGCCGTCTCCGCTGCGGCCGCAAAGCCGGCTCCGATGAGCGGAAGCCCGGGCGACAGTACACCGACCGATCCCGCGGCGTGTCGAGCAGTCGTTTGGGAAGTCGACTTCGGCGACACGGGCTTCGGCTTGGACGAGGTACCGCGATAGGTCTTCGACGGGGCGAAGGGGGACGTGTCGGGTTGGGATTGCCCAGGGCCGTTCCACAGGCCCGGCGCCGTGAACCGCGGCGCCGTCGACCGCCCGCCGCGTGATGTTCCATAGTGGTTGTCGTAACGCCCCAGCGGCCGGAAGCCGAGCCAGTCGCGCGACGTCACCGGATTGCTCTCGACGTAGGCGTACCCGTTCAGTGACGCAGGCGCGTCAACCGTGCCCTCCCAAGCGTCTCGAGACAGCCATGATCCAGAACGGGTGTCGTAACCGCGAGAGTAGAACAGGTCGACGCCGGCGACCGGGTCGGTAGGTTCACCCGAGTGGCCGAGTGCGGCGTTCCAGCCGGAAGTCGCGAAACTCGGCACGCCCCAATCCGACCCGCCCGACACCTGGGTGACCCGCGCGCCGCGGTCAGTCAGGGCATCACGCGCGGCCTGCACCGGGTTGTTCAGAGCGGAAGCGAGACGGGTGTCGCCTACCTGCGCGATCGCGCTGCCGAGTCGATCCAGCAGATCCCATGTCGATGTTCCCGACGAGCGACCCTCGAGCAAGAGCTCACCCGCGACATCTCGCACGAGTGTCGTCGTTCCCGCGACATCGCTGACATCCTGCACGGGCTGCAGCCCACTCCACACGGTTGCCGTTTCGGTGCTGCCGTAGACGCCTCCGGTTCTGGACGACACTCGGCGCCCGAGCCCGTCGTACTCGAACCGGGTCGCACCCGATGCGTTCCGGTACCCGGTGAGCTGCCCGAACGCGTCCCAGTCGTAGGAGACGTCGCCTGAGGCTCCGCCGGACGCGGCGACCCGGTGTCCGTCCGCGTCATATGTGAAGCGTTGTGCGCCCGCCGTCCCGCCGTCCGTCGACACGAGCTGGTTGAGGTCGTTGAACAACTGGGTCTGCGTAAATGATGCGTCTACTGCCTGAACCGAGCCCGTCGCGATCGAGGCAGGGGGCCGCGAAGAGCTGACACCCTGAGCATCCAAACCGAGAATCGGATCGAGCATCCCCGACGACGACGTAGACGCAATATGCGCCCATGACGTTCGGTTGCCCGTCTCGTCGTAGCCGTACGAATCGGCTGCCCCGGTGCTCTGCACCGATCCGGTCACCCGGTCGCCATCGTCATAGGTGTATCGGGTCGCCACGCGATCAAGCACCGTGGTCATCGCGTCGGAGGCGCTCATCAGCGCGCCGATAGGTGTGACGCCGCCGGGGAGCGACGCGGTCGGAGCGGTCGCGGTCCGAGTGGCATCCGTCACGTTGCCGACGGCGTCATATGCGTAATCGAGCGTCAACGAGACGCCCTGCGCGAGCGAGCCCGTGTCGGACGGCAGCGTTCGACGTGAGAGGTACGACGACGGCTTGACGCAACCGGGCTTGTCCACAGTGGCTGCTCGAAGCGCCGGAGCGTTCGTGCTCGTGACGATCGGGCACTGCCCTTCGGTGCGCACCGGTCCGGCAGCAGCCGGCGCCGCTACGGACGTCCCGGGCGCGGGAGTGTCCGTCGTCATCTGCGTCACCCGATCGGCGGCGTCGTACTCGTATCGCGTGCTTACGCCGTTCGAGCGGTCCGTGCGGGTGTGATTGCCACCCGCGTCGTAGGCGTAGGCGGCACTCCCCCACGGACTCGACATGCGCAAGACACGGCCCGCCGAGTCACGCTCATACGCAATTGCCTGTCCGGTCGGTACCGTGAGCTGCGCCAGTGCACCCGAAGGGTCGTACGAGTAGGTCAGCTCGCGTCCCCCGGCGTCGAGCTGAGAGGCCAACCGCCCGGTCGCGGTGTACGTCCACCCCGTGGTGCCGACGCTCGTCGATGCGGCGATCAGGCGCTGTTCAGCGTCGTATTCGAATCGGACGGCGTCGGATGCCGACGATTGAGAGGTGCGATCCCCCCGAGCGTCGTATGCGTACGACACCGCTGTTCCCGACGGAGCGACCACACGGGACAACAGTCCGCGGGAGTCGTACTCGTAGCGGGTGCTGCCTCCTGTCGCATCGATCGTCTGCTCTGGTTGACCGGCAGCATCGTTGTCGTATCGCGTGACCTTCCCCCGCGCGTCGGTCAGTGATGCGAGAAGTCCGATCTCGTCGTAGGTGTACCGAGTCACGCCTCGCAGGGGGTCGGTGACCGAGGCGAGCTGGCCGTGCTCCTCGTAGGCGTACGTGGTCACGCGCCCCAACGCGTCCGTCGTCGACGTGAGCTGCCCGGCGTGGTCGTACCCGAAGGTCGTTGTGTTGCCAAGCGCGTCGGTCGTACTTGTGCGCTGGCCCGCAGCGTTCCACGTGGCGCGCGTCGTGTGGCCGTTGGGATCGACGACCGCGGTCACGTTGCCGAGCACATCATGTTCGAACCGGGTGCTGTGTCCAGCGGCGTCGACGGACTCGACGAGCTGATCGGCGTCGTCGTAGGCCCGCGTGCTACGGCGACCCACGGCGTCGACCACCGACACGACGTTGCCCGCCGCGTCATAGCCGTATGCGGTGGCGCCGTCGGCATCGGTCACGGCGGTGAGCTGCCCCGCAGCGTCGTGCTCGTAAAAGGTGGAATGGCCGAGCCGATCGGTCATGCCGACCAGGTGTCCGTCTTGATTGAAGCTGTACGTCGTGCGATGACCCAACTGGTCGACCACCGCCGTCATCCGGTCGAGGTCGTCGTATTCGTAGGAGGTCCTCTGCCCCGCGCCGTCGACGACCGCGGTCACTCGTCCGACTCCGTCGTAGACGGTGTGCTGCTCGACTCCTGTGGGGCCTTTCGTGGCGGTGACCTGTCCGAGATCGTCGACGGTTTGCTGTGTTTCGGCTCCGCGGGGATCGGTTTGGACGGTCGGAGTGCCGACGGCGTCGTACGTGCGCGACCAGGTCTGTCCGGCCGGGTCGGTCACCTGTGTGGCGCGCTCGAGGGCGTCCAGGACGAACGAGGTCTGGCGTCCGGCGGCATCGGTCACGCCGGTGAGCCCGTCTTCGCGGTCGTACGTGTAGGTGGTGACGCCACCCAGCGCGTCCGTTGCGCTGACGATGCGGAACAGCGCGTCCCACGCATACGAGGTGGTATTCCCCGCGGGGTCGGTCGATGAGGTCAGGTTGCCATTGAGGTCGTACGCGTAGGTCGTCGTCCGCCCGAGCGGGTCGGCAATCGTCGTGAGTCGATCGCGCGCGTCCCACCCGTAGTGTGTGGTACGCCCGAGCGGGTCGGTCGACGTCTGCAGGCGGTTGCCGTCGTCGTAGGTGAATCGCGTCGTTCGTCCCAACGGATCGGTGCTGGCGGTGCGGTTGCCGCGTCCGTCGAACTCGAACGTGTAGGCCGCACCCGAGGGAAGCGTCATCCTCGTCGTGTTGCCCACGGCATCGACGCCATAGGTGATCGCCGAGCCATCCGGCTGCACCATTGTCGTCAGCACGCCGTTGCCGTCGTAGCCGTAGCTGGTCACACGGCCGAGCGGGTCGGTGCGTGAGGCAACCGCCCCCTTCGGCGTGTACGTGTAGCGGGTCGCGTTGCCCGCGGCATCCGTGACCTCGGCGACGTTGCCGGCGGAGTCGTAGGCGTACCCGGTCGTGCGCCCGGCAGCGTCGGTGAAAGCGGTGACGTTGTTGTCGTCGTTGTACGTCCACGACTGCTCGCCACCGACGGGGTCGGTGATCTTGGTGATCCGCGCGCGCCCATCGAACGTGTAGGTGTGCTCGCGGCCCTCCTGATCGGTGTAGGTCGTCTGGCCCGCGCCGTACGAGAACCGACGCTCGTTGCCCGCCGCATCCCACTGCTTCTCGACCCGCCCCGCGCCGTCGTAGGCATTACGGAGGTAGGTCACGCCGAGTGCGTCGGTCATCGTCGCGATGCGGTGCGCCCCGTCGTAGGTGAACGTCTTCATCCCCCCGTCCGCAGCGGTCACGCGCACGAGGTCGCCCTTGTCGTCGTATCCCAGCGACCACGCCCGCCCGTCAGGGAGGACGAAAGCGGTGACGCGACCGACACCGTCGGAGTCGACACGGACGACCTGGCCCGCCGCGTCGATCAGCCCGGTGAGGGGGACGAATTGTTGGGTGTCCGACGGCGGGCCGTAGGTGAGCGTCGTCGCCCGACCCGATGCGTCCACCGAGCGCACCATCTCGCCGATACCGTCCTGGTCAGCGGCGTCATAGTCCCACGTCTCGCCGGTGCGCGACGTCATCCTGAGGATGCCGTTGCCCGCCTCGGCGAGGTGCAGCCCTTCCCCTCGGGGGTCGACGTAGCCGCCTGAACCGTCGGGTTCGAACATGATCGAAGCGCCGTCGCCGCGGACCACCATGACCGAGTGATCGTCGAAGCGTTGCGCGCGACCGCCGAGTCCGAAGGTCCACCCCGCACCGACACGGCCAAGGCGCCCGTCCTGCGCATTGTAGATCAGCGAAACATCGGTCGCTGATTCTCCGACGCCGGAAATCGAGAAGAGATGCTCGGTCTCCACGAGGTTTCCCGTCGAGAACGACACCGGATCGGCCCCGTAATGCTGCCAGTTGCGATAGCCGAGCTGGTACCACCGGGCAAGCTCGTCGGCTGACGGGCGAGCGGGCCAACCTCCGGTGATGGGGTTGGTGCAGGAGAAGCCTCGGGACTCGAGGTATTTCCCGACACCCGTGAATGCACCGTTGACGATCGAATCCCACCCGTTGTCGATGACGGGACGATCGAAGTTGTGGTCCATGAAGAGCGTCTCCATGTGCACGACCGCGCCGGGCAAGCCTTGATACTCCTCACGCGGGAAGTCCGGGGTTGGCGCTTTCACGTGCGCGGGCCGCCCGGTGTATCCGGGCATCTCCCCTAGGAGCGAGTCGCGGAGGGCGTTCCCGTCTCCCCCGCGGGAGAACAGTTGCGAGCCGCCGTTGCTCGCGGTTCCCCAAGCGGTGCCGTGGAAGGTGGCGAAGGCCAGCGTCAGCATCACGTCCGGCTCGTGGGATGCCGCTATCGCCCGGCGCGTGTCGGCGGAGACGAAACGCTGATCAGCCCCGCGCGTGACGGTGACGTCGGCGATACAGCGGTCGCGGAACATGCCGGCGAGTTGATCGGCGAGGCGAACGTTGAGGGGGAGTTCGGTGATACGCGGACCCGGCGAGTTCGCCCAACCCACGTCGTCATCCGGATCGAGCACGATCCGCGGCACCGGGGTCGTCTGAACCGGCGTACCGATGACGACGAATTGCGACAGATGCTCGGATTCGGCTTTCGCGACATGGTTGTCGGCGTCGTAGTACGAGGGCAGCTGACGCCACGGATCGCCCGGGTTCTCCCGGCTGTAGATGCGCAGGCTGTCCAGCGAGACGCCGGCACGGGAAAGCTCATCGGCGTCGACGTCGAGTTGGAGGCGCACGCCCGGGTCGATGTCTTTCGCGACCTGGATACCGGAGGAATCCGTCTCGATCGTGTAGGAGGCGGGGAATCGAGTCACCTCGTTTCCGCCGTCGGTTCGCGCACGGATCTCCACGGGCGGTGCCGCCACGACGCCCCCGGTCTCTGACGCGGCGGAGGTCGCCGCACGATCATCCAGGGCCGTCGCGTGAAGCGCGAGTGGTTCGTCGATATCGTGCCCGGAGAATTCCGCACGGACCCCGGGATCCTCGGCGGTGAGGACGGCCGCCCGACCGGGCTGCAAGGTCGTTTCTGCGAGAGGGGCGGGAGCGTCCGACGCGGCGTCTGCCGTCGTCAGCGGCGCGGCGGCTTCGCGCACCCGGTCGAGGATCTGTTGTTCGACGCGCGCGGAACGGTCGATCGGCCGCTCGGCGGCGTGGACGGCTCCCCCTGTGACGACGAGAGCGCCCACGATGGTGGCCGCAACCACGGCTCGGAACATGGCAATCACGAGAGCACCCCTGTCATGTCGACGGCCGCGTTCGCCGCCCGGCGAAGCGACCGAGCGGCGAGCGCGGCGGCGCCCACCAGAAGCAACGCCACCCCGGCGAAGACCACCCACGTCAGCCCGTCGTACGAGCGGCCCGTGATGGCCAGGGCCTGCCGGTACACCGCGTATGCCTGAAGGCTCACGGCATCGGCGACGCCGTCGCCGTCGAGGTCTTCCACACCTGTTGCGCAGATCGCCGTGCCGCAGATGATCTGCTCGACCCAGTCCGGCACACCGTCGCCGTCCGCGTCCTCACGACCGGCCGTGCACGTGTCGGAACCACACACGAGGCGCTCGACGAAGTCGGGAATGCCGTCCCCGTCGGCGTCGGCGGAGGCATCCGCGCACCCCACGCTTCCGCACGCGCGGACCTCGACACCATCGCTGATCCCGTCGCCGTCCGTGTCCTCCGTTCCCGTCGCGCAGGTGGCCGACCCACAGACGACGCGCTCGATGGCGTCGGCGATCGTGTCGCCGTCGACATCACCGTCGGCGCTCAGACCGGCAGCGGGCACGGCTCGCGCCGGTGACAAGCCCGGTGCGCCGGGGAACAGGGGCGCGGAGGCAGGAGCCGATGCCGCGACCGACACAAGTGGCGATGACGACAGAGCGACGAGACCCCCCGCCCCACCGGCGATGCCGAGGGCGACGAGGGCCGCGATGGGGACCAGACGGCGAGTGCGCACGCGTCAGCGTCCCGCGCCTTTCACGCCGATCCGAACGCCTCCGCGTCACGACGGCGATCGGGCAGCCGGAAAGCACCCGGAGCTTCACCCGGAGGCGAGGTCCGGTTCAGCCCCCACCTCGGGCTCTCGCGCTCGGCGGCGCAGCGACACGGTCAGCCGCGCAGCCCCCGCACCCGCGCCTGCACCCGCCGGTGCACGTGCAGCGCCGGGTAGACGCCCAAGAACACCGCCATCGGTGCCCGCAGCCGCAGGTCGCGGATGTCATGCGCGGCGTACGTGTTCTCGAAGCGGTCGACGTACCGGCGGAAGTCACGCGGACGATCGTCCAGTCGCCGCGCCGACATCCCCGCCACCATGTCGGAGCAATAGCCGATGCGGTGGCCGCCGAGCGCGAGATGGATTGCGATGTCGAGGTCTTCGTGCATGACGTCCGCGTGGTCGTCGCACAAGAACTCGCGCACGTCGCGCCAGGCCTCGGCCCGCACCGCCATGTTGCTGCCGAAGAGGAAGACGAAGTCGCCGGCCAGGCGCACTTGCAGCCGGCGGAGTCGGTCGTCGATCTGCTGCCCGACGGCTCGCAGGGGCAGGTCGTAGTACTCGACCGGACCCGACACGGCATCCATCCCCCGCGACGCGAACGCGCGTGACACCTGAGCGACCCAGTCGGGCTTGAGCACCGTGTCGGCGTCGATGCGGCCGAGCACCTCGCCCGTGGCGGCATCCATCCCCAGGTTGCGGGTGGGCACGAGGCCCTGGCGCTCGTCCTGGCGCAGCAGACGGATGCCGGCGACCGGGTACTCGTCGATGACGCGCTGCACCACCCGTCGTGTGCCGTCGGTCGAGCGGTTGTCGACCACGAGCACCTCGGCGGCCGGTACGCTCTGCCGCACGATGGCACGCAGGCACCGTTCGATGACCGCCTCCTCGTTGAAGGCGGGAACGACGATCGACACCGTGGGCATTGCGGTCACCACACGGGTCTACACGCTCAGAGTGACGCGAGGAGAGGCGCGAGCTGAACGAATGCCCGGGCGCGGTGCGAGGCGGCGTTCTTCTCGTCAGCCGTCCACTCACCCACCGTGCGCTCGGCGTCCGCGGGCTGACCGTCGGGGATGAAGATCGGGTCATACCCGAAACCACCCGGCCCGGCCGGCGCGTTCGCCAGGCGGCCCGGCCAGCGGCCCTCGACCGTCTGCTCGCTTCCGTCGGGACGCACCAGCGCGATCACCGAGACGAACTGCGCCGTCCGGTGGGGGTCGGAGACGTCGGAGAGCTGATCGAGCAGCAGCTCGAGGTTCGCCGTGGAGTCCTTCTTATGACCGGCCCAGTACGCCGAAAACACCCCCGGCGAGCCGCCCAGCACGTCGACGGCGACGCCGGAGTCGTCGGCCAGGGCCGGCAGCCCCGTATGAATTGCCGCCGCACGCGCCTTGATCAGCGCGTTCGCGGCGAACGTCACGCCGTCTTCGACCGGCTCGGGGCCGTCGTACCCGACCACCTCGAGGTCGGGCCGCACGGCGGCCACGATGGCCTGGAACTCCTCGACCTTGTGCGGGTTGTGCGTGGCCAGGACGACGCGCGCCATGTCAGCCCTCGAGCGCCGCGGTCTGGATGCCGCGCAGCTCGGCGCACCCGTTCACACCGAGCTCGAGCAACTGGTCGAGCTCGCGCTTGTCGAACGGTGCGCCCTCAGCCGTGCCCTGCACCTCGACGAACAGGCCGCGACCGGTGACGACGACGTTCATGTCGGTCTCGGCGCGCACGTCTTCGACGTAAGCGAGGTCGAGCATCGGCTCGCCGTCGATGATGCCCACCGACACCGCGGCCACCGAGTCACGCAGCACCTCGGAGCGCTGACCGATGAACTTCTTCTCGCGGCCCCAGGCGATGGCATCCGCCAAGGCCACATACGCTCCGGTGATCGCCGCGGTGCGCGTGCCGCCGTCGGCCTGCAGCACGTCGCAGTCGATGACGATGGTGTTCTCGCCCAACGCCTTGGTGTCGACGACGGCGCGGAGGGCGCGGCCGATCAAGCGCGAGATCTCGTGCGTGCGGCCGCCGACCTTGCCCTTGATGCTCTCGCGGTCGTTGCGGCTGTTGGTCGCGCGCGGGAGCATCGCGTACTCGGCGGTCACCCATCCCTTGCCCTTGCCGGTCAGCCAGCGCGGCACGCCGTTGGTGAACGACGCGGTGCAGAGCACCTTCGTGCCGCCGAACGTGACGAGGGCGGAACCCTCGGCGTGCGCCGACCAGCCGCGCTCGATCGTGACGGGGCGGAGCTGATCGGCGGTGCGGCCGTCTTTGCGGGTCATGGGTCCTCCAGAGGAACGGGAATGGATGCCGCGCCTCAGCGCGGAAGGTCGATGGCGCCGGTCTGCACGAGCTGCACCTCGCGCACCTCGCGGCCCATCAGGCGGTGCGCCAGGTGCAGGAAGTCGTCGGCCGACGAGCCCGTGGCTTCGTAGCGGTGCGTGGGTACGGCATCCGGGCTCGCCAGGAGGTCGCGCGAGATGAGTTGGCGGAACACGTCTTTCGCGGTCTCGCTGTCGCTGGAGACGAGGCTGACGTCGGGACCCATCACGTAGCTGATGGCGCCCTCCAGGAACGGGTAGTGCGTGCAGCCGAGCACGAGCGTGTCGACGCCGGCGCGGCGCAGCGGCGCGAGGTACTGCTCGGCGGTGGCCAGCACCTGGGGCGAGTCGGTGACGCCGGCCTCGACGAACTCCACGAAGCGCGGGCAGGCCTCGGCGAAGACGGTCAGACGCTCGTTGACCTCGAGCATGTCCTGGTAGGCACGCGAACCGATCGTGCCCGTCGTGCCGATGACGCCGATGCGGCCGTTGCGGGTGGTCGACATCGCTGTCCGCACCGCCGGGCCGATGACCTCGACCACCGGCACGTCGTAGCGCTCCCGGGCGTCGCGGAGCATGGCGGCGGATGCCGTGTTGCAGGCGATCACGAGCATCTTCACGCCCTGATCGACGAGCGTGTCGAGCACCTCGAGCGCGTAGCGACGCACATCGGCGATGGGCTTGGGGCCGTAGGGCGAGCGGGCAGTGTCGCCGACGTAGAGGATCGACTCGCGCGGCAGCTGCTGCGATACGGCCCGGGCGACGGTGAGACCGCCGACTCCCGAGTCGAAGATCCCGATCGGCGCGTCATCCATAGGAGCCCAGCCTATCGGGCGGGGTGGTGCGGGCCGGGCCCTAGGCGCGGGTGGTGCGGAACTCCGGGGTGGGGCGGGCGCGGGCCGGGCCGTGGGCGCGGGGGGTGCGGAACTCCGGAGAATCCACGCGCGGGGCGCTGTCGCGACGCTCGGAGCACACCCCCGACCCATATCTCCGGAGTTCGGCACGCCGCGCCGCCACCTCCCCGCACGTCAAGGGGCAGCGGGCGACCCGGCACCCGGCAACCGGCCGCAATAGGCTGGCGCGATGACCCGCAGCACGGCCTTGCATACCGACCGCTACGAGCTGACGATGCTCGACGCCGCTCTGCGCGACGGCACCGCCGAGCGCCGCTGCGTGTTCGAGGTGTTCGGCCGACGCCTCTCCGGTGGCCGCCGCTTCGGCGTCGTCGCGGGCACCGGCCGTCTGCTCGAAGCGATCCGCGACTTCCGGTTCGGCGACGAGGAGCTGCGGTTCCTGCGGGACAACCGCATCGTGGATGCCGCCACCCTCGACTTCCTTGCCGGGTACCGCTTCACCGGCTCGGTGACCGGCTACCACGAGGGCGAGATCTACTTCCCGGGGTCGCCGCTGCTCACGATCGAGGGCACATTCGCCGAGGCGGTGCTGCTGGAGACCGTGGCGCTCAGCATCCTGAACTACGACTCCGCGGTCGCCACCGCGGCCGCTCGCATGAGCGTGGCCGCGGGTGACCGGCCGCTCGCCGAGATGGGTTCGCGCCGGGCGAGCGAGGAGGCCGCGGTGGCCGCCGCGCGCGCGGCCTACATCGCCGGGTTCTCCGCCACGAGCAACCTCGAGGCGGGCCGCCGCTGGGGCGTCCCGACGATGGGAACCGCGGCGCACGCCTGGACCCTGCTGCACGACAGCGAGGAGGACGCGTTCCGCTCGCAGATCGACGCGCTCGGCACCGGGACGACGCTCCTCGTCGACACCTACGACATCGCCGAGGGCGTCCGCACGGCCATCCGCGTCGCGGGAACCGAGCTCGGCGGCGTCCGCATCGACTCCGGCGATCTGCCGATCGTGGCGGGTGAAGTGCGGGCGCTGCTCGATGAGCTCGGCGCGACCGGCACCCGGATCACCGTGACCAGCGACCTCGACGAGTACGCGCTCGCCGCCCTGGCGGCATCCCCCGTCGACTCGTACGGGGTGGGCACGTCGGTGGCGACCGGGTCCGGCGTGCCGACGGCCGGTCTCGTCTTCAAGCTCGTCGCGCGCGAAGCCGTCGACGGGTCCTGGGTGGCGGTGGCGAAGGCATCGGCGCAGAAGGCATCGCACGGCGGCCGCAAGGCGGCCTTCCGCGCGCTCGATGCGGGAACGGCGACCTCGGAGATCATCGTCGTCAGCGACGGGTTCGAAGAGCTGGCGACGGCCGCCGAGCATCCCGATGCCCGCGCCCTGCAGACGACGCTGATGTCAGGTGGAGAGGCGGATGCCGCTGCCCTCGGCGCCGAGGGCGTGGCGGCCGCCCGCGCTCATCATGCGCGTGTGCGCGAGGAGCTGCCGGTGCGCGCGCTCGCGCTCAGCAAAGCCGACCCCGCGCTCCCGACGGAGTACCGCGAGGCGGTCTGATCGCCCGCGCCGCCTCGAAAGCGTGAGTCGCCACGATGTGTCGCTCGGGCCCGGCCCGAAGCGACAGATCCTGGCGACTCGCGGGGTGGGTGGGGTCAGTTGACGAGCGACTCGTAGATCTCTTTGCACTGCGGGCAGACCGGGAACTTCTCGGGGTCGCGACCGGGCGTCCACTTCTTGCCGCAGAGCGCGCGCACCGGCTTGCCGGTGATCGCCGATTCGAGGATCTTGTCCTTCTTCACGTAATGCGAGAAGCGCTCATGGTCGCCGGGCTCGATGTTCTCTTCCCGGATGAGCTCCTCGAGCTCACGATCCAGGGTCGCGAGACCCCCGCTGTCGGGACTGTCGAGTGGCGTGCTCATGAAGAGCCAGTGTAGCCGCGGACCGCCTCCGGCGGTCGGGTGGCGGGCATCAGCTCGCTTCGGCGAACTCCATCAGACGGGTGGCGCGGCTCTCGTAGATGACCGCGCCGAGTCCGATCCCGGCCAGCAGAACGAAGCCTCCGGTGCCGACCCCGACCCAGAGGGCGAGCATCGAGTCGATGGTGTCGCCGTCGATCGCCTGCCAGGTCAGCCACGCGGCGGGAAGCGCCGTCAGCAGCGCGCCCAGCATGACCAGGCCCTGGGCGACCACGCCGCCCGAGCCGGTGCGCTGCGGCTGCTGGAAGGGGCTGTCGCCGGGCCGCGAGACCGCGTAGGGGGCGACGACCGACGAGATGCTCGACAGCCCCAGGCCGCCGAGGAACAGGGCTGCGCACACGCCGACCATCGCCGGAAAGATCGCCCACCGGCCGTGCGCGACGATCGCGAGCGGGAGGCTCACGGCGAGGATCGGGATGCCGATGAGCAGCACGGGGATGAGACGACCGACGCGGTCCGGGATGCCGCGCACGCCGCTCGCGATGTGCATCCACAGCGCCGTGGAGTCGTAGGCGAGGTCGTTGTGCGGCAGCCAGCCGAAGAACAACGCCATGATCGGGACGGGCAGGAGGACGACCAGCTCGAACGGCACACCGGCGACGAGCAGCGGCACGGTCGAGACCACGGCGGCGATCGGCACGATCACGACGTTGACGATGTAGCGGCGGTCGCGCAGCCAGTACGACAGGCTCCGGGCGGCGACAGCTCCCCCGGGCGTCCCCGGCAGCAGGGCGAACCATCCCAGTCCGCCTCGCTCGCGCACCGCGGCCGGGCGTCGGGTCGTGGTGAGCAGCACCTCGACCAGGGCGAACCACGCCACAGCGAGCACCGCCACGGTCGCGAGAGCGACAACGAGGCTCCCGACCGCGAACCCGCCCGTGGGCGCGAGGCCGATGGACCACGCGGCGCCGATGGGCGTCCACGACAGGATCTCGGCAGCCGAGGCCAGCTGAGACGGCACCGCGCCGCGCCACTCGAGCGAGCCGAGGAAGACCGCGATCGGCACCACGACGACGAGAACGACGATGAGGTACACGCTCATGAGTTCGCGCGACTGCCGGGGGCGCTGCACGAGCGCGCCGAGAGCCATGCTCACCCGCGCGAACAGCACGCACGTGGTCAACCCCAGAACGACGGATGCCACGGCCGCGAGCATCGACGCTCCCTGAGCGCTCCACGCGGTGGCGGCACTCACGCCGAGCGCCAGAGTGACCAGGACCGGGACGCTGAGGAAGCCGGCCAACAGCAACGCCCCCGCGAGCGGGCGCGGATCGGGTCCGATCACCGCGAAGCGTCTGGGGTCGAGAGGATCGACGGATGCCGTCACCGGCGGCCCCACGGCGAAGCCGAGGGTCAGGGCGGAGCCGGCGAGCACGGTGACGACCGCGGTGGTGAGGCGATCGGCATCCGCCAGCCCCGCCGCGCTCCTGGCGGCGAAGACGGTGGCCGCGATGAGCACAACGACGCCGATGACACGACGGATGACGTCGCGACGGTCGCCCCGCAAGGCGCCCAGCATCATCGCCAGTCTCAGGCGGAGAACGTGTGCAACCACTCGAGGCCCTCCACGTCGCCCAGCCCGCCGGACAGCTCGCGGAACCGCTGCTCGAGCGTGCCCTCGCCACGCACCTCGTCGACGGTGCCCTCGGCGAGGACCTGGCCCGACACGATGACGGCGACTCGCGAGCAGACCCGCTCGACGAGCTCCATCCCGTGACTCGACAGGATCACCGTGCCGCCGTGATCGACGTAGGTGCGGAGGATGTCGAGGATCACGCCGCTGGAGACGGGGTCGACGGCCTCGAAGGGCTCGTCGAGCACGAGCAGGCGCGGCGAGTGGATCATCGCGCCCGCCAGCATGACCTTCTTCGTCATTCCGGCCGAGTAATCGGACACCGGTCGCGCCAGCGCATCGACGAGGTCGAAGGCGCGTGCGAGGTCGGCCATGCGGCTCTCGACGAGCCCACTCGGAAGACCCCGCAGCGCACCGTAGTACGACAGCAGCTGACGACCGGTCAGGCGGTCGAACGTACGCAGGCGGTCGGGCAGCACGCCGATCAGCTTCTTGGCTTGACGCGCCTGCTTGCGCGCGTCGACGCCGTTGATCGTCACCTCGCCCGCGTCGGCGCGGAGCAGACCCGCGATGATCGACAGGGTGGTGGTCTTGCCGGCACCGTTCGGCCCGACCAGCCCGTAGAACGAGCCGGCGGGCACGGTCAGATCGATCGCGTCGACGGCGCGGAGCTCGCCGAAGGTCTTCGTGATGTGGCGCAGCGTCAAGGCGGGGGTCGCCGCGCCCGCATCGGGCTGGGACCGTTCGGCGTCCGGGTCGGTGCTCGTCGGCGTCTCGTCGGCACCGGCGACCGGCATCACGGCCGTGGCGTCGTGGGCGTCGTCCTCCGCAGCTTCCGACGCGGAGGCGGAATCGGCATCCGCCGGCGCGTCGTCCGCCGTGAGGGGGTCCGCTGTCAGGGCGTCGAGCGTGGCGGGATCCGTCGTGGGGGCACCCGTAGCGTCAGGCTCGGCGACGTCGTCCGAGCGCACGTCGGGCGGCGTGGGATCCTCCACGTCGGCGGCACCTCTCGGCGCAGCTTCCTCCGCCTCCTCGTGGCCGTCAGCCGGAGAGACGCCGTCGCCCGACCGGGTCTCGACCTCATCGGATGCCGCCGCGCCACCCTCGACGGAGGCGTCCGCGTCGAGCGGGGTCTCGACGACCACTTCGACCGCGGGGACAGCGCCGTCGGGCACTGCTCCGTCGAGGTCGTCGGATGGGGTGTCCGCGCTGTCGAGCGGGCGATCTGCCGCTGCCGTCGGCGGCTCCTCGACCGCGACGTCGGCCGGCGCGGGATCGTGGGTCGACTCGCGTGCACGGGCGTCATCGCTGCCCGAGGTGCTCACCGTCTTGAGCGCCCCGTCGGCGGGCTCGGCCGCCCGGTCGGAGGGCTCGACCACTTCGTGGGCCGGCTCCACCGCCCCGTCATCGCGCTCGACCGGGTCGCCAGTCTCGGCCGCGTCCTCGGTCTCCGCCCCGAGGGGTGTCGCCAGGCCGGGCGTTCCCGAATCCGTGTCGTCCGCGTCAGACGACTCGGCGTCGACGGACCGACCGGCCGATTCGCCGTCATCGTGGGTGGCCCCCGTCGCCGGGTGCGGCAGAGGAAGCGGGGGTCGTGGCGGGATCACGATGTCGTCGAAGGCGACCGCGGAAGCTGCGTTCCCGCCCACGCCCGCAGAGCGCGGAGCGTCGTCGACCGACGCGACGACTTCACCCGGAGCGGCCGTGAGATCTTCACCCGGTGCGGGCTCGACTGCACCGGCGGACTCCGCGCCCGGCGCCCGGAGACCACCGTCGAACGACGAGTCGCTCGCATCTGCCGTGGCACCGGACGCGGGCGAGTCGGTCGTCGGCGCCTCGCCCGTCGGCTGATCGCCCACGGACTCACCGGCCGCCGTCGGCGTCGTGATCGGCGTCTCGGTCTCCTCCACCGGGGCCGCGGCCGACACCACCGAGGCGTCGGCGGCTGCCTTCGACGCGGCCGTCCGCGACGACGCGGACGCGCGCGGAGCCGCCGGCTTCTTGGCCGCGGGCGTGCGCGGGGAGGCGGGTTTCTTCGCAGCGGGTGTGCGTGCGGCGGGCGTGCGCGGCGTCGCCGGCTTCTTGGCCGCGGGCGTGCGCGCCCCGGTGCCTGACGTGGAGCGCGCGGCGGTCGCGCGCGGAGCCCGTGGAGCGCGCGGCTTCGGAGTCGCCGCGCTCGCTGTCGAACCGGCGGAATCGGATGCTTCGCTCCCCTGAGACGGGGCCGTCGGACGCTTCGACGTGGTGCGCCGTGGAGCACGGGGCTGGGCGGGGGCGGCGGGTTCGACGCTCGCCGCGACGCCCTCGGAGTCTGAGGGCGACGGGTCTCGGGGATCCGGCAGCGAGGCTGTCATCGCACCACGGTATCAAGCCCCTCCGACACCCCCCGCCCCTTGCCGACGAACGTCGCGCGTGTAGCGCCGCTCGAGTCGGACGACCCGGGCACGCATGCGCGCTCCTCCCGTCGGCGTCAAGTCAGGGCGCGCGTCGAGGAGGCCGGGAGAGGATGTGTGCATGGCTGAGAAGGTGCACCGCATCCACTCCCTCCCGAACGACGCCCCCTGGAAGGGCGGGCTCCCGCCGGTGGGGTCGGAGGAGCATCCCCGGACCATCCGCATGCTCGATCGCGTGCTCTCTGTGCAGCGGCCGGTCGTGCTCGCGCACCTGCGCGGCATCCGTCTCCGGCATCCGGATGCCTCCGTCGACGAGATCCTGAGGATCCTCGAGCGCCGCTACCTCGCCGCCGTGACGACGGGAGGCGCCGCCGTCGGCGCCACCGCCGTCGTGCCGGGCATCGGGACGGGTGTCACGCTCGCGCTCAGCGGCGTCGAGACCGTGGGGTTCCTCGAGGCGACGGCGCTCTACGCGCAGTCGGTGGCCGAGGTGCACGGGGTCGCCGTGGAGGATCCTGACCGCGGGCGCGCCCTCGTGCTCGCGCTCATGCTCGGCAAGGAGGGCGTCGATCTCGTGTCGCAGCTCGCCGCGCAGGCGGCCGGGCGCGGCACGACGCGCGCCGGGTACTGGGGCAAACTGATCACGAAAACCCTTCCGCGGGCCGCCGTCGGTCCGCTCGTGGATCGGCTGAAGACATCGTTCGTGCGCCAGTTCGCCACCCGCGGTGGTGCGTCGTGGCTGGGCAAGGCGCTCCCGTTCGGCGTGGGCGCCGTCGTGGGCGGCGCCGGCAACCACATCCTCGGCCGACGGGTTCTCGTCAACGCCCGCCGCGCGTTCGGGGCGCCCCCGCTCACCCTTCCCGCCGACCTCGAGCCGCGTCCCGGAAGCGAGACGCTCGAGCACAGCGCCGCCAGCGGGGTGCGCCGCGTGGGCTCCGCGCTGGCCGATGCCGTCGGATCGGCCGGGCGCCGCACCGGCTCCGCGGCCCGCCGAGCACTCCCCCGCCGTCGGGGGCACGACGACGACGCCGAAGCGTCGCAGACCGACGAAGCGGACGGCGGCTCGGCCTCGGCATCCTGACCCTCTCTCATCGAGACGGCCCCGGGCGCAAGTCCCGCCCGCTCGGTGGATCGGCGCGTTAGCCTCGCCGCATGGGCGACCTCCTCGATCTTCTCGCTGTCTGGATGCCGCGTCAGCGCTGGTACGGCACGAAGGGCCGCGACCCGCTGCTGACCGTCGTGGCCGACTGGGCGCTCGACGGCGACGCCCGAGTCCTCCTCGTTCGCGACGAGGCCGTTCACCCGGCCATCGTCTACCAGGTGCCCGTCGTGGAGCGCGCGGAGGGGACGGTGCCTCCCGGCAGCCTCATCGGTGCGAGCGCGGACGGACAGGTGTGGGCGGATGCCACCACCGACCCGGATTTCACCGACCAGCTCTACACGTGGGTCACCGCAGGCGGCGAGGTGGGAACGGCCCAGGACGGCTTCATCGGCTTCGCCCTCGCGACCACGGGGGCGGCTCCCGTGTCGCGGGTCACCGCGAAGGTGCTCAGCGGGGAGCAGTCGAACACCTCCCTCATCTTCCGACCCGACGGCGAGGACGCCGGCGTGCCCGTCATCTGCAAGCTGTTCCGTCAGGTGAATCCCGGCATCAACCCCGATGTCGAATTGCAGTCGGCCCTCGCCGCCGGGGGCGCATCGTTCGTCCCGGCGGCCATCGGCGAGGTGCGCGGTTCGTGGATCACGCCGGAGGGCGTGCCGGTCAGCGGATCGCTCGCCTTCGCGCAGGAGTTCTTCGAGGGTGTGGAGGACGCGTGGCGGGTCGCCCTCGACGCGGCCGCGGCGGGAGAGGACTTCGCCGCGCGAGCTCGGGCGCTGGGCGCCAGCGTCGCCGGGATGCACGTCGCCCTCGCCGCGCAGTTCCCCACCCGGGAGCCCGACGAGGCCGACCGCGCGGCCGTGGTCGGCGCGTGGGAGCGCCGACTCGCCATCGCTCTGGCCGAGGTTCCTGCACTGGCCCCCTACGCCGAGCGCATCCGCGAGGTGTACGCCCGGGCCGCCCGCGCGCCGTGGCCGGCCCTGCAGCGCGTGCACGGCGACCTGCACCTCGGGCAGGTGCTGCTGACGCCGTCGAACGGCTGGGTACTGCTCGATTTCGAGGGCGAGCCTCTGCGCCCGATCGAGGAGCGGCTTCTGCCCGACATCGCTGTGCGCGATGTCGCCGGCATGCTGCGCTCGTTCGACTACGTCTCGGGCGCGGTCGCCGACGACGACGGAGAGGCCGTCCGCGCCTGGGTCATCGCCGCGCAGCAGGCGTTCCTCGACGGCTACGCCGAGACCGCGGGAGCCGTGCGCGCCGACGACGACCCGCTTCTCGCCGCGTTCGAGCTCGACAAGGCCGTGTACGAGGCGATCTACGAAACGCGCAACCGCCCCGACTGGATCGGCATCCCGCTCGCCGCGATCGGCCGCCTCGCGCCGCTCGACTGAAGACGCCGCGGGGTGCCCGGTCGGGCGGCCCATCTGCGCCCGTGCGCACAACCTCAGTGATGCGCACAACCTCCGTCGCTGCACGCCCCAGCCGACTGATCTTGCGCACATCACGGAGGATACGCACGCCCGCGGCAGCTCACCGCCGCCCGGGTTCCCCAAGACACCCGCGCACACATCCTCAGCGATGCGCACAACCTCATCCCGCACAGCCCCAGGCGACTGAGTTTGCGTGAAGAGCGGAGAATGCGCACGCATCGCCGGCCAAGCACACGCCCGGCGCACACGACGCCGCCCCGCGAACGTGTCGCGAGGCGGCGTCGAGGCAGCCGTGGGTCAGCTCTGCGGCATAGAGCCGAGCGTGACCTCGACGGTCTTCTGCTGACCGCCGCGGAGGTAGGTGACCTCCGCCTGCGCGCCCGCGGCAAGCGCGCGCACCTGGGCGGTGAGGTCGATCGAGTTCGTCACGGGGATGCCGTTCAACTCGGTGATCACGTCGCCCTTCTGCAGACCGGCCGCCTGCGCGGCGCCGCCGCTGGTGGCCTCGGCCACGAGGGCACCGGTGGTGGTCGCACCCTGCTGGGTCGCGGCATCCTGAACCGACGCGCCCAGCAGGCCGTGCGTGGCGGAGCCGTTCTCGATGATCTCCGACGAGATGCGCTTGGCGATGTCGGAGGGGATGGAGAAGCCGACGCCGATGTTGCCCGACTGCCCGCCCGACGAGGAGCCGCCGGCGCTCGCGATGGCGACATTGATGCCGATGAGCTTGCCCTCGTCGTCGACGAGTGCGCCGCCGGAGTTCCCGGGGTTGATGGCGGCGTCGGTCTGGATGACGGCGATCTTGATGGTCTGGCTCGCCGACTGCGACTGCTGGCCCTGGCCGAAGTCGAAGCGGAAGGGGCTCTCCTCGCCGGGCTCCTGCTGCTGCTGGTCGGAGCCGTCGCTGGGGGCCGCGGACGAGGCGACCTGGATCGACCGGTTCAGCGCGCTGACGATGCCGGTGGTCACGGTGTTGGGGAGGTCGAGCGGCGCCCCGACGGCCACGGTGGCGTCTCCGACGTTGAGCTTGGACGAGTCGCCGAACTCGATCGGGGTCAGACCCGACGCGTTCTCGAGCTTGATGACCGCGAGGTCGTAGGTGGGGTCGGTGCCGACGACCGTCGCCCGGTACACCTTGCCGTCGGAGGTGGTCACCGAGATGGTGGCGTTGCCGGTCTGCCCGTCGAGGGTCACGACGTGGGTGTTGGTGAGCACGTACCCGTCATCGCTCAACACGACGCCGGAGCCGGTGCCGCCCGACTGCGACCCGGTCGCGCTGATGGTGACGACGCTCGGCACGACCTTCGACGCGACCGCGGCGGTGGCGTTGACGTCTTGCGGGTCGTTGACGGTGATGGCAGTGGGGCCCGAGACGCTCGAGGCGTTCTCCCCACCCCACAGGCTGAGGCCGGCGTAGGTGCCGCCGAGGCCCGCCCCGCCGCCGACGAGGGCAGCGGCAACGAGCAGTGCGGCGACGCGCGGTGCCGAGCTCTTCTTGCGTGCAGGAGTGGCGGATGCCGACTCGGGCATCACGAGCGTGGGGTGCGCGCTCGTGGCGCCGGGGCCGAAGGCCTGACCGCTGGGGGCGGTGGCGCCGGAGGGGGCCGAGGCGTAGTCGCCGGCGGAGGTGCGAGGGTGGGGTGCGGCAGTACCGGCGGCGGGCGGCGGCCACGCGGCGGCGGCAGCGGCGGGCGAGCGCGTCGGCATCGGCGGCACGTCGGAGCGCGGGGCGGAAGCCGCGGGGGTGGCGGCCGGGGTGGTCGTGTCGTGCTGCGGCGAAGGCTCGACGCTGTCGATGCGGTCGTTACCCTCGGGACGGTTGTCCGTGGTGTCGCTCATGGGATGCTCCTTCTTCCAGGCGCTTCTACGATGACCACGGATGCTGTGGGTCACCTATGACAGAAGTGAGCCGCCTCTATGGGTCTATCAGCAACACACCGCGAGGCTCTCCCCCCTTGCCACGCGGGCGGGTGCGGCATGCTGGAGCCATGCACCAGCTTCCCGGCGCCTGGCAGCGCACGGCCCGCGGCGCGGGTCTGCTCGCTCCCGACGGCTCCTCGGTTCCAACGATCTTCGCCGAGATGAGCGCGCTCGCCGCCTCCACCGGCGCGCTCAACCTCGGGCAGGGCTTCCCCGACGAAGACGGTCCCGAGCCCGTCATCGAGGCGGCACGGGATGCCATCGCCCGCGGCGTCAACCAGTACGCGCCCGGACGAGGTTTCCCCGACCTGCTGTCGGCGGTCGCCGAGCACCAGAGACGCTTCTACGGCATCGAGCTCGACCCGCAGCGCGAGGTGCTGATCACCGTCGGTGCGACCGAGGCGCTCGCGGCGACCTTGCTGGCGCTCGTCGACTCCCCCGACGACGAAGTGGTCGTCTTCGAGCCGTACTACGACTCCTACGCCGCGTGCGTGGCGCTCTCGGGGGCGAAGCTCGTGCCGGTCCCCCTGCGGTGGCCCGCCTTCCAGCCCGACCTCGAGCAGCTGGCATCCGCTGTCACCGATCGGACGCGCGTGATCCTCGTGAACGACCCGCACAACCCGACCGGCAGCGTGTTCTCCCGCGAGGTGCTCGACGAGGTGGTGCGCCTCGCGCACCGGCACGACGCGATCATCGTCACCGACGAGGTGTACGAGCACCTCGTATTCAACGGACCGCACGTGCCGATCGCGACCCTCCCGGGGGCGGCCGAGCGGACGCTGTCGATCTCGTCGGCGGGCAAGACCTTCTCGCTCACCGGCTGGAAGACGGGATGGGTCACCGGGCCGTCCGAACTCGTGTCCGCGGTGCTGGCGGTGAAGCAGTTCCTCACCTACGTCGGGGGTTCGCCCTTCCAGCCGGCGATCGCGGTGGGCCTGCGCCTGCCCGACGCGTTCTTCGCATCCGTCGCTTCCGAGATGGCCGCCAAGGCCGCGCTGCTCGGCACGGGCCTGCGTGCCGCCGGCTTCGATGTGTCGTCCCCCGGTGGTTCGTACTTCACGGTGGTGGATGCCGCCCCGCTCGGCGCCGACGACGCCGACGCGTTCTGCCGCGAGCTGCCCGCCCGCGCCGGAGTGGTCGGCATCCCGCTCACCGCGTTCGTCTCCCCCGCGCACCGCGACCAGTACGCCACGCTCGTGCGTTTCGCGGCGTGCAAGAAGGTGGAAGTGCTCGCCGAGGCCGCTCAGCGGCTCGCCGGGATGACGGTGGCGTGAATCGAAGGAGCCTCCCATGAGCGATGACTGGACCGTGCAGATCTTCGTTCCCTCCCCCGCGGCGGGATCGCCGGATCGCTCCGCCGAGGACGGCGACGTTCCGCGCGTCCGCACCCCGGGTGTGCATCACAGCGGTAGTCGCGTCGTGGACGCCAGCGTCGAATCGTTGCGCGAGAACTGGCGCGACACGGTGCAGAAGCTCGTCGAGATCGGCGACGGAGTGCAGGATGCCGAATCCGGCTGGGGTGTCTCGAAGATCGAGGTCGGGCTGACGCTCAGTGCGAAGGGTCATCTGCTCTTCATCGCCGAGGCCGGGGCCGAGGCGTCCGTGAGAATCACTCTCACGCGTCGTCAGCCCTGACCGTGGGTGCGGTGCCGCTCGGCGCCGCCGACGCGTTCTGCCGCGGGGTGGACGCGCACGCCGCGTGATCGGCATCCTGGCTCACCGCTTCCGTCGCTCCCGCCCGCCGCGGCCGGGAAGGCACGCCCCTGCGCTGCGCAGAACGCGGAGGAAAGGACCTGCTGGACGGGAGGAAAGGGGCGTCAGCACATTCACGGAGCGGTCATTCGCTCGGTCGCGCAAAAGCCTGTACCCAAGACGCAACGTCGGCGTGATACGTTTCCCTCGGATCCCCCAATCCATCCGGCTCTGTTGCCCGACACTCAGGGGGAATCATGTCTCGCCGACGACTTCGCCTCGAAGCGCAGCCTCGACGCATCGTCGAGCTGTACGGCAAGGATCTGCGTTGGGTCGACGCCGAACCCGGTCTCCGCCTCGACCACGACACCGCAGCCCGCCTTCATGACGAGGGTTTCACCATGGCGTCCGTGCGCGTCGGTCTCTGGCAGACCAAGCAGGTGTCGCTCATCCGCTGGGCGCAGAGGAATTCCGCCGCTCGCTGACGGCAATGGCGTGACGGCACCCGTCCCGTCTCCCCGCAGCATCTCTCACGGGTGAGTCCGCCCCTTCTCAGCGCGGTGTCACGCGGTAGCGGCGCAGCTGCAGCGCCGGGTTGACGCGGCGCACGCGCGCGATGGCATCCGGATCGATGTGCGCGACGGCGACGTCGGTCGCCGTGCCCACCTGGGCGACGGGCACACCCTGCGGATCGACGACCATCGAGTGGCCCACGCCGAGGGGCGGCGGATGGTCGGCCGCGGCGACGAAGAACGTGTTCTCGATGGCGCGGGCCTGCAGAAGCGTGCGCCAGTGGTGCTCCTTGAGCGCGCCGCGCACCCACTCGGCCGGCACAAGGGCGACGTCCACCCCTGCGTCGGCGAGCGTTCGTGCGACCTCGGGAAAGCGCAGGTCGTAGCAGGTCATGAGACCGAAACGCAGGCCGCCGGCCTCGAAGGTCTGCGGCGGGGCGATCTCGCCGGGTTCCACCCAGTCGGATTCGCGCTGGCCGAAGGCGTCGTAGAGGTGCAGCTTGCGGTAGACCGCACGGATGCCGTCGGCGTTCACCGCCACGACCGCGTTGCGCACCCGTCGGCCATCGTCGGCCTTCTCGAGCAGACCCGCCACGATCACGATGCCGAGATCGCGCGCGAGGGCGGTGAGGGCCTGCACGAAGGGCCCGTCGAGGTCTTCGGCGTTCTCGGCGAGAGTGTCGTCGAACGGGTCGACGAAGTAGCTCGAATATTCGGGGAAGACGACGACGTGAGCGCGACTCGGGTCGCGGCGGTGCGGGCGGCGGCGGCGATGTCGGCGAGATTGTCCGTTCGCGAGGCGACCGGAGCGAACTGCGCGACGGCGATGCCGACGGTCTCGTGGGTCATCGCGCGCCTCTCCTCCCCCGGCGCCGCACGAAGATCGGCACCACCACCCACAGTACGAGGATCATCAGCCCCAGCACGACTCCGGCCGCCACGGCCGCGCCGAACCCGACGACGACGTCGAAGACGAACACGACGACGCCGACCAGCAGCAGGGAGACGAGTGCCAGCGCTCCCCGCAGGGCTACGTGCCCCACGCGCACGAGCTCGGGTTTCACCTGCTGGCCGAAGACCGCCCTGTGCAGCGCGACGGGCGCGAGAGCAACGACCGCGCTCAGGGCGGAGAGCGCGATGAGCGCGAGGTACAGCACCCGCTGCCCCGCGTCGAGGTCTGCGAAGGATGGCTGGAACGCCAGGGCGAGAAGGAAGCCGGTCAGGATCTGCGTGCCGGTCTGGAGCACCCGCAACTCCTGCAGGATCTCGTTCCAATTGCGGTCCGCGCGCTGCGCCGGGCTCTCCGGCCGCCCGTCAGCGAGATCGTCGAAAGTGTTGCTCATCGGCATATTCTCCCGCGACACTCCCGGGCGGGACGTCCGGATTTGCCATGTCGTTCATCTCGGCGTAATGTTTTCTCTTGTGCCGCGGGGTGGAGCAGCTCGGTAGCTCGCTGGGCTCATAACCCAGAGGTCGCAGGTTCAAATCCTGTCCCCGCAACAAGAAGAAGGCCCCGGATCGTGTGATCCGGGGCCTTCTGCCTTTCCCTCGTGCCCCGGATGACGGCAGGTGAAAGGCCCGAGACGATATCGTCTCGGGCCTTCCACCGGTCCCTTGATCCGTCGGGCCGCCGCGGTCGATTCTCCGCCGTACCGGACGGGCCGTCGTCAGCGGTCGCTGCGGTAATGGCTGGCCGCAGCTGCCGGGGCAGCCACGATGAGGGCGGCGACGAGCAGGACTGCTCCCGCGTCGCCATGGAAGGGAATGGTCACCGCGCCCGCCACCGCGAACGCGATGACTGCCGTCCAAAGAACGACGGTGGCAAGCGGGGTCGCCCAAACCGGGCGGTGTGCGACATGGTGCGCGTAAGGGTGGTGCATGGCTCCTCGCCTTCGAGTTGCTATGAATGACTGTCCTGGAGTGCGACAGTATCGGGCCGAACAACGGCGCCGACTGAAAAGAGCGTAGGACCCATCCACGCATATTGAGGTCATATTGCGCATGTTTTTTGGATGTGTCAGGAACCTCCGACCAGAAGGTCGTCGGTTCGACCTAACCGCGTCGAGCGGTCGAGGCCCTCTCACCCTTCAGCCTGCCAAGCGATTCGACCACCAATCACACGAACCCGACGAAGCAACGCTCCCCGCTTCGCCGTGACGGTCGCTTCCCTCACTGCGTTTGAATATCACCTTCAGACCGTGACCGACGATCCCGGGAGTCCATCACGGTGTACAGCACGATGGTCACCATCTGAGCGAGGACGAATGCTGCGAAAACGGCGACCATCGTCCCCGACAGGGCGGCTGCCGTCGTGGTCAACGTCACGTTCACGACGGCCGAGACGAAACGGGCGGTGAAGACGGTACGGACCGAACCGCGTCGCCGAAGCGAGGCGAAGGGGGCCGTCTCCGAAATGGTGAGCAGCTTCCATACGCTCGCGAGGAGAAGGATCGCGACGGTGACGGGTTCCCACGCCTCGCCGTAGACGAGCATTAGGACGCCCGTGAAGTGAAGGACGAGCACCGAACTCAGCGCGAGCGCGGACAGCCCATAGCATCCGACGATCAAGCGCTTCGAATGGCGACCCAAAAGGCGTACGCGTACGTATCCGAGAATCGGCTGGAGTACGCCCAAGGTCGACAAGACGAGCCGGAAAGCGACGGTATCAGCCGGCCCGAGGAACGCCAGAATGGCGAAATTCGTCACGTACGGAATCGCCGCGACGACCGCGGTCTCCATCGTGATCCAGATCACCGTCGAGGTCGCCGGTCGCCCTGCCACGCGCCACGGGGCACCGACACTCCGGGAAGCCGCAGCGACGGCCGCGCCGACGCCCAGCGGCACGTAGGCCAGAGGGCTCGTCGACAGCAGGAGCAGCAGGGCGACGAGCAGGGCGATGCTCAGCGCCGCCGCCGCGACCAGCTCGGTTTTCCAAGCTGACGCGTTGACGGCGTGGAGACGGCCGATCTGCAAGGCCACCATGCAGGCCGGCAGACCGATGCAGATGAACACGGGCGAGATCTCGCCGAGGGCGAGGAGCACGCCGCCGAGGAGTCCGAGCAGAGTCGCCCAGAGGGGCACGTAGGTCTTCTCAGCGAGGCGCGGCTCGGCCAACCGCGCTTCGAGGGTGGCGGCCCCCGCGATGGCAGCCAGGAACGCCCCCGTTCCCGCCGCGATGGCGACGGCGGCCTGCTCGTCGATTGAGAGCAGACGCGCGGAAGCCGCCATCACCGCGAGCGGGGGTGAGTGCTACGAGGCCGCCGGTGCCCATCATGAGCAATGGCAGAGCAGCCGCCGCGACGCTCTTCCCTCTCCGCGAACCCGCCAACTCAGCCTCGCGCGACGCGGAGATCAGCCAGGAGGGTCTCGCGCGCGCCGTTGATATGCGCGGCCCGCTCGGCGACCGCGTTCCAGTAGCCGGAACTATCGGTCGACAGCGCCAGAGCCTGACGTCTCACGAGATCGGGGTCGAAATCGAACGCGTTGTGCACGTATTCAGCGATCCCGAGATCCTCGTACGCACCCCATCCCTTGCGCTCATAGCTGAGGTGGATGGCGGGCACGCCGTTTCGGATGCTCTGGATCGCGCCGTGCAGGCGCACGGAGACGATCACATGCGGACGGTCGTCCGCGGTGGATGACGTGGCCTGGATGAGACTGCTCTCGGCGGCCCGACCGAGCGTCTCGCTGTAGAACCGATCGTCGTTGTTGCCGCGGGCGCTCGCCTGCAGCAACGGCCTCGCATGCAGCGAGGCGACGGTGCGGCGGATCGCGTCCACATATCGCGCCATGCGCGTGCGGGTCGAGTGCAGGCTGCGTGCGACCAGGCCGAACGTCGCAGAATCTTCCGTCTCCGCGGCGATGCGGGGATGCACGGTCATCGAGCCAAGAGGGAGGACGGCCGTGTCCGGCGTGCGCCGAACCGTCGCCGAGCCCTCCAGCAGGGAAAGGGAACGGTCATCGCGGACATGCCACACGATGTTCGCACCATGCGTACGCACGAGCGCCTGCGTCCCCCACCGCAGGGCACCGACGCTCTGCGGGAGGTACACCGCCGGTGTGGCCGACCGATTGGCGGTAGCCAGCTGCGGAAGGTGCGCAAGCACCATCTTGAGGGCCTCCACTGCGTTGGCCCCCCGCATGTACCCGCCGCCGACGCCGACGATCAAATCCGCTTCGTCCAGGAGACGGGAGGTCTTCTGCGGCAACCGGAGCCCCCGCAGGACCGAAATCAGCGCCGCGCGCAGGACCGTCGTGTTCGACGCGGAGCGCGCCTCCCCCGTGAAGGGGTGGACGAATCGCACGTTGGCGCGGTCGGTGAAGCTGTCGGGGTCGAGAGCGAGCACGATGACCTCGGCGCGCTCGTCCACCTCCTCGATGAGACGGATCGCCTCCTCGACGAGAAGGCCGTCACCGGAGTTGGTGGAGCTGTAAGCGTGGGCGATGACGTATCTCATGAAACTCCGGGCGAGAGGCCGAGGGCGGCGGGACGAGGATCGCGATCAGCGGGCAAGCGAATGGAAGATCTCGGCGTGACGCGCCGACGATGAATCCCAGTCGAATCGCGCGGCGTTGGCGAGCCCGGCCCCGCGGAGACGTTCCTGCTCGCCCGGACTGGCGAGGAGATGCTGCATTGCCTGCGCGATCGTGTCGGGATCGCGCTTGTCGAGCACGAGGGCGGCGCCGCCCGCGACCTCGGCGAGCGAGCCCTTGTCGCTGCAGATGACCGGGGAACCGCACGCCATCGCTTCTAGCACGGGGAAGCCGAACCCCTCGTAGTGGGACGGGAAACAGAAGGCGACGGCGTTCTGCATCAGTGTGATCAGCGAGTCGTCGGGGACCCGACCGAGGTAGATCACTCCCTCGGTTCCGCGGACGCTCCGCAAGATCTCCTCGCTGTCCCAGGCCGGGGCTCCCGAGATGACGAGAGGCACACCGGTGGCGCGGAAGGTCGTGGATGCCGCCTCCGTGAGGGCGACGACGTTCTTGCGGGGATCGAGGTTGCCCGCGTAGAAGAAGTACCTCTCCGGCACGCCCAGCTCGCTCAGGGCCGCCTCCGCCCCGCTCAGCGGACGGGTGTTGAACTTCTCATGATCGATTCCGTGGTGTATCACCTCGATCCGTTCAGCCGCGGACGGCTCGAAGAAAGCGATATCGTCGGCGGACGTCTGCGACACGGTGACGATCCGGTCACTGGTACGCGCGAGCCTGCGGACACGTCCTTTCCAGAGAGCGTCCGCCCCGGTGGAACGCACCCCGGGCATGTGCAGCGTCGCGAGACCGTGGATCGTGCCGACCACCGGCTTACCACTCTTGACGACCGATCCGGTGTCCGCGGGGAAATGGACGACGTCGACATCAGAGGGGGTGAAGCGCGGCCAGACCACGCCCTCGGCGAGGGCGAACGCGGCACTGCGGACCTTGCCTCGGTTCACGCTTCGGGGCAGGCGACCCACCTGGAACTCGACGCCGTGCTCGGCGATGCGGTCGTACACACTCCGCACGTAACGCGTATTGCCGCCGACCTGATGGTCGTAGACGCGTCCCGACAGCAGCACACGGGTCATCGAACTCATCTCGTTGTCGTCGCCACGGCGGCGACGGGTGCCAATCGTCGGCCGCTTGCGGACTCGTAGGCCTCGATCAGGGCTGCGCGCTGTCTGTCGCAGGTATTCGGGGCGAGTGCCGATCGCGTCCTCTGCACCAGATTGCACAGATCGGCCTGCGAACGCAAACGGGAGACGATGGTGGCGAGGTCGTCCGGATCGTCGAACTGAGGGATGTCCATCCCCGCGTAGGCCGGGATTTTCCGGGCAAGAAGGGGCACGCCGACCGCGGCCGCCTCGAGGATCGCGACCGGGAATCCCTCCCAGGCCGCCGTGTGCACGTAGAGGTCAGCTTCACCCAGGGTGCTGAGGGCGGCATCCCTCGTCAGCCATCCCGTGACGTCGATCCCCGCGGGGGCGAATCGCGCCCGCAGCGCGTCGCTTCCCCCAATCCACGTCGCACGGACGTCCAGGCCGCGGCCCCGAAGGGTTTGAACGCACTTCAGGAAGAAGTCTGGGTCCTTCTGTACGGCGTCCCGGCCCGCGCCGACGATGTGGAGGGCGCGAGAGCCGTCGTAGGCGTGTTCGCGGTCGAAGCCCCCCGACACGGCGATGTTGGGGACGTACACCACGGCTCGCCGCGGCCATCCCGTGCTCAGCTCGGCCTCGCGCTCCGAGCACGCAGCGAACACGCCGGTGCGCAGGGCGAGCGAGCGCTCCACGAGTCGGAAGACGACCCGCTTGGTGAGGCTGACGTCCAGGCGCTCGGATGCATAACAGTGGGGCGTGTACACCATGCGATTACGCGAACCCAGGTTGGCGACGCGGGCGTACACCCCGGCATAGCTCGAGTGCGCGTGCACGACGTCCCACTCGCGTGACCGGAGGGCGTCTCTCACTGTCCGGAGCCGAGCCGAATGACTCGACCCCATCGGGACGGCCGACGAGAACGCGCCGAGGACGGACCGTGAGATCGGCGAGTCATCCCGCTCGCCGTAGATCAGGTGGTGCTCGAACTCCGGCAGACTCGCGGCGTAATCGAGAATGGCGTTGCCCACACCGCCAGCGAAGCTCTCGGCGATGTGCAGCACGCGGAAAACGGCCGTGGCGGTCGATTCTCCGCCCCGCAGCCCTTCCGGTGTACTCGCAGAGGGCGTGGCCGGCTGGCGCGTGGTCGTTCGACTCCGGGTTTTCACGACCACGGATTCATTGAGGAAGTCGGGGGACGACGACGACGTCGTGCCAACCTTGAGTTCTAACGTCAAAGTGCACCGACCTCTCTTTTGGTCTGCTAGCTCGGGCCGTTAAAAAGAACCCTAACAGCACATTCATCCGACGAAACAACGCCGCGAGTAAACGTCGTGTTTCGCAGGACCACACAGCACACAAACCGCCTCGACTTAGGCCTGGACTGGCAGATCAAAAATGCCCCTGATGAGGCGTTTACGACAAGATCATGCCCACGAGGGCCAGCGCAAGAAAGGACGTGTTGTAGGCCAGGTGAATGATTACAGCGGACCATATGCGACCGGTGAGCAATACGAGGAGACCGCAGGTGACTCCGACGACGAACACCTGAAACGCCGCGACGGCTCCGAGGGGCTCGAACGGCACATGGATCAGGAGGAAAGCACCGGAGGTAGCCAGCACGGAGGCCGCCGAGGCGGCGACCGCCCCGGCGGCTCTGCGGAGCAGCTGGAACAGCGACACCAGCAGGACGGCCCGGAAGAAAAATTCCTCGATCAACGGCGAGACCAACGCTCCTCGAAGCGCCACGGTGGACCACCAGTCGATCGGAACTGTGCCGTCCGGCGTTGCCACGGTCGGGAAGGCACTCGCACCCGCTCCGCTCGTAGCCCCCTGCAATAGGCGAAGGGTCAGTCCCGCTGCGATTCCCCACAGCGCGTCGGTGGACCGGAAGCGGAGAAGACCCGCCGGCCGAGACCGCGAGAAGCCGAAGACGACGGCGCCGGCGAGCGCGATCCAGAGAAGCACGTTCGATACGAGCGGAGCCCAGGGTGTCGGTATCCGGGCGACCACGGTCGAGGTCGCAACACCGACCCCACCGCATACGATCGCCGTCGCGACGAGCGAGCCGTTCCACCCGCGCACGGATGAACCGCCCAGGCGCCAATCCCGTCGCATCCGCCTAGGGCGGACGGCGACGGAATTCTCGCCTGCCCCACTACGCGAGGGAATGGGCGGTGAATCTCCATCGCTAGGGTCGAAGTGCACGTCGCTAACCTACGGGCCGAGGCGTGGTTCTTGATCTAACAGGCACAGACGAACGGACGCATTCATGAACATTCTCACGGTGTGCACGGGCAATATCTGCCGATCCCCATTGGTCGAGCATCTTCTCACGCAGGCGTTTTCCGATCTCGACGTCTCAGTCGCAAGCGCCGGAACCCGGGCTCGTGGCGGGATGACGATGCCACGCGAGGCGATCGAAACCGCCGTGTCGCTGGGCATCGCCCGACCGCTCGACGTGGAGCATCGGGCCCGACTGCTCACACCGGCACTGCTCGACGGCGTCGATCTCGTTCTGCCTCTTGCTCGCGAGCACCGACGCGAGATCGTCGAACTGGCCCCGGCGCTGACACGCAAGGCGTTCACGCTCCGGGAATTCGGCCGGCTGGCCGCGGGAATGTCAGACGAGGAGCTCCTCTCGGGTACTGCTGCGTCGGCGCAGGACGCGACGCCGACCGCGTTGCTGGAAGGCTTCCTCAAGACGCTCGGAGCCCGTCGGGGGCTGATCGATCCCCCTCGGACGCCGCTCGACGACGACGTCATCGATCCCTTCGGCCGGTCCGCGGATGTGTACCGGCAGACCGCAAGGGAGCTCGAGCAGAGTGTGCCGACGGTCGTTCGCGTCGTCCGGCTGGCCTTCGCCGCGACGGCGACGACACGTACGCCGGATCAATGAACCGCGGAGCCAACGGGACAACGATCAGCTCACATGTCCCTCGGCACCAGGGATGGTCCCTTCAAGAACACCAGTCGGAAACATTCCATGTGTAAGACTGATGCGGATTCCGCGCTGCAGAAATCCAACCCAGCGCATATTCGAGAGGCATCATGGAGCTCAGCGATTACATCCGCATCCTCCGCAAGAACTGGCTCATGATGGTCGTGCTGACGCTGCTCGGCGTCGGCGCGGCCACTGCCTATACGCTCACTCGGACCCCCGTCTATGAGTCGCAGAGCACGGTTTTCGTCTCCACACAGGGCGGAAGTACGACGGCTGAACTGCAGCAGGGATCGAGTTTCACGCAGGCTCGGATCAACACGTACGTCGGCCTGGTGGACACCCCGGCGGTACTGGATCCGGTCATCGCGAACCTCGGACTCGCGGATTCGGCTGAGACGCTCGCCGCTCGAGTCACCGCATCGGCGGCTCTCAACTCCACTCTCATCACCGTCATGGTCTCCGGCAACGACCCCGCAGATGCCGCTGACGTGGCGAACGCGGTCGCATCTAGCCTCGCGACCGTCGTGCCGCGTCTCGAGCCCGAGGCCGAAGACGGCTCGAGCCCGGTCCGACTGAGTCCCGTCCGGGACGCTCAGCCCGCTCTGCGTCCGACCAGCCCGAACGTTCCCTTGAACCTCGCGATCGGCGGCCTGATCGGTCTGCTCGCAGGCCTCGTCGCCTCGGTCCTGCGGACCAGCCTGGACAACCGCGTGCGGACACCGCGCGATGCCGAGCAGCTCACCGGCGCCCCTGGCATCGGTGCCATCGCCTACGACGCCAAGGCGAAGGAACGCCCGCTCATTGTCCACGCAGACCCCTTGAGCCCTCGGGCGGAATCGTTCCGTGCGTTGCGAACAAACCTACAGTTCCTCGACATGGGCGGTCGGTCGAGCTTCGTCGTCACCAGCTCCATTCCCAGCGAGGGGAAGTCGACCACGACAATCAACCTCGCGATCGCGCTCGCCGACGCGGGCAAGCGGGTAGCCCTGCTCGACGCCGATCTACGCAAACCGAAGATCGCCGAGTATCTTGGCGTCGAGGGCGGTGCCGGCCTGACGGACGTCCTCATCGGGCGCGCGACGATCAACGACGTGATGATGCCGTGGGGCGGCCGCAGCCTCTACGTCCTCCCCTCCGGCAAGATCCCTCCCAACCCCAGCGAACTGCTCGGTTCGCAGCAGATGGGGAATCTTTTGGAGATGCTCGAGCGGGAGTTCGACGTCGTGCTCTGCGATGCCCCGCCGCTGCTCCCCGTCACGGACGCCGCCATCCTCGCCCGCGTGACGAGCGGCGCAATCATGATCGTCTCGGCCGGCAAGACGACGAAGCACCAGCTTGCGGGCGCGACCGATGCCCTGAACACCGTCGGGGCGAAGCTGGCCGGCTTCGTCATGTCCATGGTGCCGACCCGCGGTCCCGACTCCTACTATTCGGGATACGGCTACGGTTACGGCTACGGCTACACGCAGGAATCGACATCGAAGAAGAACCGCACACCAGCGGAGTCCCGACGGGGTGGTCTCAACGTCTTTCCCGCGGCCGAGGACGGGAACTCCCGGCGCGCGTCTCGAGACGTCGCGCGCTGACCCGTTCACCGGTGACGGTGCGCAACGTACGGGGTCGGATCGACCGGGTGCGCAGTCAACGACGAGGACCTGAGAACGGATGAGTGGTCACTTTCTTCCGCCCGCGGCCCACCGCGTCGGACGAGTGCTCGCGTGGAGCGTCGGCTCCCTCCTCCTTCTTGCGCTCGTCGCCATCGGGTGGGTCGGCATCCGCGGCTCGATGGCTTTCGAGCACATGAACGCTTTGAAGGCGGACGCGCCGTCGCTCTTGAGCAAGGTGGCGGCCGACCCTGCGGCCGCAGGAGACTCCCTCCGCGGGCTGATCGAGCATTCGGCTGCGGCTCGGGAGTTGACATCGGACCCGATCTGGCTTCTCGCCGAGGGCACCCCGTGGGTCGGCCCGCAGTTGAACGCCTTTCGCGTCGTCACCGCCTCCACCGATCGACTTCTGAGAGGAGCAGTGTCGCCGCTGATCGAAGCGACCCGGCAGGTTCCCCTGGAGACGCTGAAATCCCCGGGCGGACGCCTCGACATGTCCGTCCTGGCGCCGCTCTCGGGTGCGGCGGAATCGTCGGCCGCAATCGCGCAGTCAGCTGCCGGCGCTGTGTCAGACATCGATCGCGCTCCGCTGGTGGGGCGGGTGGACGTCGCGGTGGAAGAGGCGGATGCGCTCTTCACACGGTCGGCCGGAGCGTTGGACGCATTTTCCCGCGCCACGAAGCTCCTGCCCTCGATGCTCGAGCCCGGAGCACCCCGCACCTATCTGATCCTCGTCCAGAACAATGCGGAGTGGCGTTCGCTCGGCGGCATCTCGGGCACCGTGATCCAGCTCGAGTGGAACGGTCAGTCC
The DNA here is from genome assembly GCF_030818075.1 of Microbacterium proteolyticum. NCBI lineage: Bacteria > Bacillati > Actinomycetota > Actinomycetes > Micrococcales > Microbacteriaceae > Microbacterium > Microbacterium proteolyticum. The sequence goes on from NZ_JAUSZZ010000001.1 coordinate 2,879,731, forward strand.
ATTTCGCTCGGACAGACGATCTCCGCAGCCGCCCTCACGCGGCTTCTCCCGGACGCCGGGTCCGTTCTGCCCGCAGATATCGAGTCGGTCTACCAGTCGAGGCCGGGGCGGTACTTTCAGAATCTGACGCAAATCCCGGACTTCACGTTCGACGGACCGCTGGCCCGGGACATGTATCAGGCCGCCACCGGCGTCGAGGCGGATGGCGTCCTCTCCGTCGACCCCGTCCTGCTGTCCTACCTTCTCACGGCGACGGGTCCCGTCACTCTGCCGACCGGCGGGCAGTTGGATGCGGGCAATGCACCTGCGCTGCTCATGAGCGACGTGTACGCAAAGTTCTCCCGGCCCGTGGACCAGGATGCGTATTTCGCATCCGCCGCATCGCTCGTCTTCGGCAAGCTGCTGTCCGCGCAGGGCTCGATGGCCGCGATGTTGAGTGGGCTGACCCGTGGTGTTGAGGAGCATCGCCTTCGGGTGTGGAGTGCGAACGCAGACGAGCAGCGCGTCATTGTAGGCACCCCCATCGCGGGAGACCTCCCGGAGAATGATCCGGAGACCGCCAGGGTGGGCGTGTTTCTCAACGACGGCACCGGGTCGAAGATGAGCTACTACCTGAAGCCGACCGTCGACATCGCCTGGTCGGGATGTCCCGTCCGCAGCGAGGACGCACGACCCGACTTGACGATAACCCTCTCGATCGCGAGCGATGCGCCCGCCGACGCCGCGACGTCGCTTCCCGCGTACGTCACCGGCAATGGACGATACGGCGTGCCGCCCGGTTCCGCCTCAGTCGTGGGCAACATCTATCTGCCGGAGGGACTCGAGCTGGTCGCGGCGACGATGCCGGACGACGCGTCTTACGAGACCGCCACGATCGGAACGCACCAGGTGGTGACTTTCGGGGCGCTTCTCGCCCCGCAGACGCAGAAGACCGTCACGCTCCTCGTGCGTTCGACGCTCACCGCCTCCCGCGCCGAGGCCTGGGTGACACCGACAGCCGACCCGGCACTGGATCCGGTCGTCGAGGTCGATTGCGTCCCCTCCTCCCCAGCGCTTGTGGGATGAGTGTGCGTGTTTCGTACGTCGGCAAGGAGCGAACAGACGAAATTAATGTGCTGGAAACCCTCCCAGTTTGCGCCGGGCTTGCACCTAAGCAATACTCAGAAATGCGCTTATATAAATCAACCGCACTGTCGTTGTCCTTCCCTTGCGTTCGTTTCGGATAGCGCGCACGCGGTCCACCTATCCCCGGTCGCCCGGATTTGAAAGCAGGCATTCATGAAGCTCAACTTCGCAAAGGTCGGTGCCTCCGCCGCCCTCGCCGGCGCGCTGCTTCTCGCAGCGCCGGTCGTCGCAAACGCCGCGACGCCGGAGTATCCCCCCACGGGACCCGGTGTGCAGTCCCGTCAGATCAGCGAGGACGGCCCCCAGGGCTTCGGTGGCTACTTGCCGGGTAGCCCTGTCACCTTCACGCTGACCGGCGTGGGAGTGACGGCCTCGAACATCGCCTCCGCCGGCGCCTCCGTGACCTCCGCGTCGGTCACCAAGTTCGCGGACGCATCGGGTTCGGCGGCCGCCGTGATCACGCTCCCGGAGCCGCAGATCGGCTCGTATGTCCTCACCGCGGCAGGAACCGCCGCGGACGGAACCCCTTCCACCTCGACTTCCGTGGTCGGTGGCGGCGCGGGCACCGGTGGAAGCTCCTCCACGGGGGGCGGCACCGAAGCGAGCTCGTCACTCGCCGAAACGGGCATGGACGCCAACTCGCTCCTCGGCTTCTGGATCGGCGGGGGGGCTCTCGTGCTCGCCGGCGCGACGGTCGCCGTGGCCGCCACGGCTCGTCGGAACCGCCGCAGCGCGGACTGACGCGCTCATCGTTCGAGAGGGCGCCGTCGACATCAGTCGGCGGCGCCCTCTCTGCGTTCACTCAAGCTGCGCCCACTGCTCCGTCCTCTGCAGAGGGCGTCAACCCGCCCCCGCGGAGCGGCCGCAGCCGTTTGACTGACTTCATGCCCCTTCCACTCGACGGCCGGATCCTGCAGAACCCCCGTTCCCCTCAGCATGTCGATGTCGCACAGCCGCGCGTGTGGGACGAGCGGCTCTCCGCCGTCCTGCCTCCGACGTCACGCCTGCTCTCGCTTTACGCCGACGCCACCTGGGCGGAGGGACCCGTCTGGTGGCCGGAGGAGCACTCCCTCGTCTTCAGCGACGTGATCGGCCGCCGAACGCTCGCTTGGCGGGAGGATGGCAGCATCGTCACGGTGCGCGATCGATCGGATTTCGCGAACGGGAACGCGATTGATGCACAGGGGTCGTCTCGTTCAGGCGGAGCACGGGCGTCGCGGAATCAGTCGAACAGACGAACGGCATACCGAACTACTCATCGACGCCTATGAGGGTGAGCCCTTGAACTCTCCGAACGACCTCCTCGTGGCATCCGATGGGGCGATCTGGTTCACCGATCCGACATACGGCATCTCCGACCCTCGAGAGGGCTACCCCGCAGATCCCGCCCTCCCCCACCAGAGCGTGTACCGCTGGTCCGACGCCGACGGGCTGCACCGAATGATCGACCTGGATCAGCCGAACGGCCTCGCGTTCAGTCGGGATGAGAAGACGCTCTACGTGACCGAATCGAACGCGCAACGTCTCCCCCGAATCGTCGCCTGCCGGTGGGACGGAGAAGTGCTGGGCACCCCGCGCACCTTCGCGACGGTGGATGCCGGCATCCCCGACGGCCTGGCAGTGGACAGCCGCGATTGGCTGTGGATCTCGAGCGAAGCCGGAGTCGTCATCGTCGATGGGGAGGGTGGACGACTGGGCGTCATCCCCACTCCACACGTCGTGAGCAACTGTGCGTTCGATGCCGCGGAGAAGCGACTGTTCATCACCGGCGACAGCGACCTGTGGATGGTGGAGCTTGCCTGACGACGGCGGAATTGGTCCCCGCTGGTCGCAGATCTCAACCTTTCGTGATCTTCGTGAAGAGCAAGCCCCGTACCCCACATGCACGAGGGAATTCATCCCGATTCGTGGCCACTTGCGCTTGAAACGGGCGGCTAGAGTTGAAGGGAAAGATCCGACCAATCGCGCGCGAATGTCGCGGTCGGCGGCCGTTTCTTGCACACAATTTTGCTCAGGTACTGGATGGCCGGATAGATGGGGGGCGGCATGATCGAGCCGACCATGGTGACGCCCGCCTGGCGGGTCTTTCATCGCTCAGAGCCGCTGCGCGCTTCCTCCCCCGGTGAGCCGGCTAGCTCGGGGGCAGGAGAGGGCGACATGGCAGTCGTCGCACGGCCGTCGTCGCCGTCATGCGTGGACCAGCGTGGTGCCGCTTCGCCTGTATCGCCTCAAGACGGAAACCGATGACATCCGTTAGCCGCCGCATCGACGTCGGGCCATCAGCAGACGATGCGATCGCGACGACATTCACCCTGAGCTGGCCCTGGTGGCTGCGTCCGAGTTGGGCCTTCGCCCTTCTCACCGGAACGATGGCTCTCATCGCGATCTCGCTCCCGTCGGAATTCTTTGTTGAGTGGCGTGTTCCGGACTACCTCGACGTCAACCTGTCCCTCGTCCTCGTCGTGCTTCTGCTGACGTTCCTGCTCAGCACCCTCGTCGGCGCCGGTCTCGCTTCTCGGGGCGGAAGTGTGACCATCGCCGTCACCGTCAAGCAGCTACGCTTTCTCCGCCGGGCATACCGGCTCCTTTTGGTTCTCAGTCTCGCCGGATACGCCCTCTGGCTTGGTAGCGCCATTTCACAGGGCGTGTCCATCGCAAACCTCACGAGCGTCCTCGACCGCGATCTGGGGGCCATCTCCGAGCTGAAGGCCAATAGCCGCCCCATCGGCGGGTTGACGACATTCACCCAATTCGGGCCGGTGGCGATTGCGCTCGGCGTGATCCTGCGGAAAATCGACGGTGGGGGTCGGATCTACTGGGTGTTGATAGGGCTCGCTGCATTTCGTGCGATGTTCTACGCCGAACGGCTGGCGCTGATCGAGGCCGTCCTGCCGCTCATCCTGCTGGCCGCGCTCACGGCACAGGGCAGGACGAAGCGGGCGGCACTCATCCGCGTCGCACCCATCGTCGCTCCCGTGATGGCGTGGGCGTTGTTCGCCACATTCGAGTATTCCCGCAGCTGGGTCTACTACCAGAACCTCACCAGCCTCCCGTTCGCGGAGTGGGTGAGCCTTCGGCTCGCGGGTTATTACACGACATCGTTCAACAACTCCGCTTTGATGGTCGACGCGACTCGCGGGATCAACGCTCAGCCGTACTTCGCCATTGACGGGTTCTGGAACTTCCCCGTCGTCGCCGCACTCTATCCGCATCAGGGCATGCAAGGTCTGGAGGCGACGGCATGGTGGGCCAATATCCTCAAGTCGAATGCGAACCCGGAGTTCAACAACACCGGGTCCTTCTTGGTCAGCTACGCCGAGTTCGGGATCGTCTTCGCGTTGCTGTTCTGGGTCGTCGTGGGCCTGACGTGCGGCGTGATCTTCGCTCGTATGACGAGGGGGAGCATTCCCGCACTGCTCGCGGTGACCACTCTTTTCGTGGGGCTGCTAGAGCTCTCTCGGTTCACTTATTGGACGCAGGGACGTGCGTTCCCTGTGCTCCTCGCAACGGCCATCATCGCTCTCACGTACCCGCGCATCCGCGCGAGTAGACAATCGCCGAGGCAACCTCGTTAGCGCATCGCCCTCCCCTCGCCTTCCGCTCCGACCGCGTACAGCACCGCCGACCCGCTGTCACCCATCCCACAGGATGGTCTCGCGCGGGTCATCCTGGAAACTGCACCGCGAGCGAGGGAACGGACGCGTATGAACGACGTCGAGATGGCATCCATCCCCGCCGGCCGCGTGCTGCGCGGCGACCTCCGAGGCGAGGGCCGGCGCGAGATCGTGGTCGACGCGTTCGAGATCGCCGTCTACCCCGTCACCGAGGAGCAGCTCGCGGAGCTTCTCGGCATCCCGTCCCGTCACCCCCGGCGCCCCGCCACCCAGATCAGTTGGCTGCGCGCGATCCGGCTCTGCAACGCGCTGAGCGAGTGGGAGGGGCTCGATCCGGTGTACGCGTTCGACGGCGAGGTCGTCGATCAGGATGCCGAGGCCGACGGCTTCCGCCTGCCCACGGAGGACGAGTGGGAGTACGCGTGCCGCGCCGGGTCGACGTCGGCGGCGTACGGGCCGGTGCGCGAGGTGGCGTGGACCGCGGCGGACGGCGTGGGGCATCCCTCCGACGTCGGGGCGCGTCTGCCGAACCTGCACGGACTGTTCGACACGCTCGGCAACGTCTGGGAGTGGTGCATGGATGCCTACGATCCCGACAGTGGGAGCGACGCACGCGCGTTCCGCGGCGGCGGGTGGTCGGACGCCCCGGCGCTCGTGCGGGCGACGGCGCGACGGGGTGGGCGGCCGCGGGATGCGTTCGACGATGTCGGGGTGCGGGTGGCGCGGACGCGGTGACGACGCGGGGGTGGCTGAGGCCGATGGCCGGCACCGGCCCTTCCGACGGGCTCAGGGTCCTCGGCGGGCGCGAGCGGAAGCGGGACTCCTCGTGGGAGGCGCGCGCTCAGTCGTCGGTCGTGAGGGCCTCGGTCAGCTCGTCCATGAAACGCGTCACGGTGGCGAGCTCGGCGTCGTCGAAGCGGTCGGCGATCTCGCGCATCGCCCCCAGGTGCACGCCGAAGTGCTGGAAGAACTCGCGCCGCGACTTGTCGGTGAGCACCACCACGCGGGCGCGACCGTCGGAGGGATGCGGACGGCGCTCGAGGTGCCCCGACGCGACCAGTCTGTCGATGAGCTTCGTCGTCGACGCGGTGGAGATGCGCAGATGCGTCGCCACGTCGTGCGGGCTGACGATCTGCCCCCGGTGCTCGCGGATGGTCAACATGCGCAACGTCGCCAGATCGCTGGCGTTCATGTCCATGTCGCCTTTCATGCCGCTATGCATGCGGTCGAGGGCATCGCTCAAGGTCTGAACGGCGCGCAGCGATGCCGTCACCGAAGGACGCGTAGCAGAGGTCGACACGGGGTTTGCCACGGTGGACACCCCCTTTCCGGCTGGGTATAGTCAGGCACACATCGCTAGCTAAACTAGCAAATGGGGGCGAGATGAGCGAGACCGAGTACGTGGTCCTCCTGGACGATTTCGGCAACGACATCGGCACGGCACCGAAAGCCAGCGTGCACGATACCGAAACCGCCCTGCACCTCGCATTCTCCTGCCACGTGCTCAACGGCGACGGCAAGGTGCTCGTCACCCGTCGGGCGCTGCACAAGAAGACCTGGCCGGGTGTCTGGACCAACTCGTTCTGCGGTCACCCGGCGCCGGCCGAACCCCTCGCGGCGGCGGTGCACCGTCGGGCCGAGTTCGAGGTCGGTCTGCGCGTGCGCGATCTCGAGCTCGCCCTGCCCCAGTTCCGCTATCGCGCGGTGGATGCGAGCGGCATCGTCGAGCACGAGATCTGCCCCGTGTTCGTCGCGCACACCGACGACGACCCGCGGCCCAACCCCGACGAGGTCGCCGAGTACCGCTGGGTCGACCCGCTCGACCTCGCCGCAGCCCTCAGCGCGACCCCGTGGGCATTCAGCCCCTGGCTCGTCCTCCAGGCTCAGCAGCTGCACCTGTTCGCGGACCCATCCGTCGTGAGGAGAGCATCGTGATCGTCGCCGTCCCGTCCGCTCCCACTGCCCGGCAAGAGATCGAGGACGCGATCGAAACGGCCCTCGAACGCCTCGCGTACCGCGTCATCCCCCTCGGTGAGGGTGCTGTCGCCCTCGTCTCCGCCATCCGGCGCGCCACGACGGGCGGCAAGCGGTTCCGGCCGCTGCTCGTCGCCGCCGCCTACGACACCCTCGACGGCGACGGCGTCGAGCTCTCGGCACTCTGGCAGGTGGCCGCAGCCTTCGAGCTGCTGCACACGGCGTTCGTGGTGCACGACGACGTCATCGACCACGATCTCGAGCGCCGCGGCATCCCGAACATCGGGGGCGAGTTCACGCAACGCGGTCTCGACAAGGGGGCCGACCAGAACGGTGCCGCGCTGCTCGGTGACGCCGCCGCCATCCTCGCCGGCGACATGCTGCTGCACGAAGCGGGTCGCCTCGTCGCCCTCGCCGACGTGCCGGCCCCCATGCGCGCCGACCTGCTGCGCCTCGTGGAGGATGCCGTCATCGTCTCGGCCGCCGGCGAACTGGCCGACGTCGAGAACGCCGTCTCCGCCGGAGACGTCGACCCGATGACGGTGCTCAAGGCCACCCGCGACAAGACGGCCGTCTACTCGTTCTCCGCGCCCCTGCAGGCCGGCGCCGTCATGGCCGGCGCGAGCGACGCTTCTCAGCACGCGCTCGAACGCTTCGGCGAACGCCTCGGCCTCGCCTACCAGCTCATCGACGACCTCATCGGGGCGTTCGGATCCTCCGCCGTCTCGGGCAAGGACGAGGGCTGCGATCTGCGCGAGGCGAAGAAGACGCACCTCATCTCCCTCGCGCGCGAAACAGCGGACTGGCCCGAGGTGAGCGTCGCGCTCGCCCAGGCCCACACCGGCCCCGTCGCCATCCGTGCCGCTCAGGCCGCACTCGCGGCATCCGGTGCCCGCAAAGCGCTCGAGCGCATGGTCTACGAGACGCTCGAGGAGGCCACGACGATCGTGGAGGGCGCCACCCTCCCCCCGGCCTGCACGGCCATGCTGCTCGGTCTCGTCGACACGGTGGCGGAGCGCGTTCCGTGACCACCGCCCACACGGGACTCGCACTCTATTCGCAGACAGCCGATGACGCCGCCGCCGCGGTGATCAACCGGTACTCGACGTCGTTCGGCATCGCCACGCGCCTGCTCGGTCCCCGCCCGCGACCGCACGTGCGCAACGTATACGCCCTCGTGCGCGTCGCCGACGAGATCGTCGATGGGCCCGCCCACGATGCGGGGCTCACCCCCGACAAGGAGCGCGCCGTCCTCGACGCTCTCGAGACCGAGGTGATGGATGCCATCGCCACCGGCTTCAGCGCCAACCTCGTCGTGCACGCCTTCGCCCGCACCGCCCGCGAGTGCGGCATCGGCGCCGACCTCATCGCCCCGTTCTTCGCCTCGATGCGCACCGACATCGACACCGCCGCCCACGACGACCTGTCGCACGACGCCTACGTGTACGGATCGGCGGAGGTCGTCGGGCTGATGTGCCTGCAGGTGTTCCTCAACGCGGGGATGTCGGCACCCGCGCGTCCCGCGGCCGATCTCGTCGACGGCGCCCGGCGCCTGGGCGCGGCGTTCCAAGACGTCAACTTCCTCCGCGACCTCGACGACGACGCCGAACGGCTGGGCCGCGACTATCTCGACGGCGCGGCCGACGACGAGCGGCGCGCCACGGTGCTCGACCGGATCGACGCCGACCTCGCCGCCGCGGCATCCGTCATCCCCCACCTGCCGCCCGACTGCCGCGCCGCCGTCACCACCGCGCACGACCTGTTCGCGGAGCTGTCGCGCCGGCTCCGCTCCTCCCCCGCGGGCGCCGGCCGCGTCCGCGTCCCCGACGGTGTCAAAGCCACCCTCGCCGCCCGCGCCCTCTTGGGGCGTCCACCGAAAGGTCCCCGTTCATGAGCACCCAGCGCATCGTCGTCGTCGGAGGCGGGATCGCCGGTCTCGGTACCGCTGCCCTCCTGGCCGACCGCGGACACGACGTCCAGCTCTTCGAGGCGCGCGACGCGCTCGGCGGGCGCGCCGGCTCGTGGGAGAGTGACGGGTTCCGCTTCGACACGGGCCCCAGCTGGTACCTCATGCCCGAGGTGTTCGACCACTTCTTCCAGCTGCTCGGCACGAGTGCCGCCGAGCAGCTCGATCTGGTGCGCCTCGACCCGGCGTACCGCGTCTACGGCCCTCCCGGAAAGGGAGAGCCCATCGACATCGTCTCGGGCCGCGAGGCCGTGCGTGCGTTGTTCGAAGAGCACGAGCCAGGCTCGGGCGACAACATCGACGCGTACCTCGACTCCGCGAAAGACGCCTACGAGCTGTCGACGTCGAAGTTCCTGTACGACCCGTACTCGTCGACGAAGGGCCTGCGCGACCCCGCCCTCGTCAAGCGTCTGCCCACCCTCATCCCGCTGCTCACCCGGACGCTGTGGAGCCGCGTCACCACCGACTTCCAGAACACGCGGCTGCAGCAGATCCTCGCCTACCCGGCGGTGTTCCTCGGTGGCTCGCCCTTCGAGGTGCCCAGCCTGTACCACCTCATGAGTCACCTCGACCTCGGAGACGGCGTGCTGTACCCGAAGGGTGGCATGACCGAGATCATCACGGCGATCGAGAAGCTCGCGCGCGAGCGCGGCGTGCGGATCGAGACCTCGTCTCCCGTGGATGCCATCATCACCGAGGCGGGTGTCGCGCGCGGCGTGCGCCTCGCCGACGGACGGGTGATCTCCGCGGATGCCGTGGTGTCGGGCGCCGACCTGCATCACACCGAGAACGACCTGCTCGAGGCGAAGGACCGGCAGTACCCGGAGAAGTGGTGGAAGGACAAGGTGCCGAGCCCCGGCGCCCTCCTGCTGCTGCTCGGTGTGAAGGGCGAACTCCCCCAGCTGACCCACCACACGCTGCTGTTCACCGACGACTGGCACACCAACTTCGACGCCATCTTCGGGGAGAACAAGAAGATCCCCGACCCCGCGTCCATCTACATCTGCCGGCCGAGCGCCACCGACGCCTCCGTCGCCCCCGCGGGCCACGAGAACCTCTTCGTGCTCGTCCCCGTGCCCGCCGACCCCGACAGCGGTCGCGGCGGCGTGTCGGGTGCCGGCGACGAACGCATCGAGAAGGCGGCCGACCGGGTGATCGCGCAGATCGCCGAGTGGACCGGCATCCCGGATCTCGCCGAACGCATCGTCGTGCGCAAGACCATCGCGCCGGAGGACTTCAAGGAAGACCTGCACGCGTGGCACGGCAACTCCCTGGGGCTCGCGCACACGCTCACGCAGAGCGCGATCTTCCGCCCCAAGAACCGGTCGCGCAAGGTCAAGAACCTGTACTACGCGGGCACCTCGGTGCTGCCGGGCATCGGCCTGCCGATGTGCCTCATCTCGGCGGAACTCGTCGTCAAGCGCATGACCGGCGACACCTCCCCCGGCCCTCTTGCGGAGCCGGCTCGCGCGGTGGTCTGACGTGCCCGGGATCTACCTGGGCGCGATCCTCTTCTCGTTGGTCGGCATGATGCTGATCGATGGGAAGTACTCGCTGGTGCTGTGGGTCGCCCCGGTGCGGGCGGCCGCGACCGTGCTGGTGGGGACTGCGTTCTTCCTCGCGTGGGACCTCGTCGGGATCGTCACGGGGGTGTTCGTCAAAGGCGAGAGCCCGCTGTTCGTCGGGGTGGAGCTCGCGCCGCACCTGCCGCTCGAAGAGGTGTTCTTCCTGCTCTTCTTGAGCTACCTGTCGCTCGTGATGTTCGCGGTGTTCGAGCGGTGGACGCGCGCTCGGACGGCCGGGGCGGGCACGGGAGACCGCGACCGGGCGGACGCGCGTAGCCGGACCCACGAGCGTGCCCGCGCGGGCGATCATGGCCGGGCCCACGAGCGCGCCCGCGCGGGCCATCATGGCCGGGTGGGTGACCGTGGCAGAGCCGGCGGGGACGGGCGGCACGCGTGACCTATCCGCTCATCGTCCTGCCGTTCGTCGTCGTCACGGCCGCAGTGACCCTCGCGACGCTGCGCCGCCCGCGGTTCCGCGAGCGGATGGCATCCTCGGGTCTGCTCGCCCTCGTGCTCGTCGGGCTCACTCTGGTCTTCGACAACCTCATGATCGCCGTCGACCTGTTCTCGTACCCCGAGGAGCATCTGAGCGGACTCCGGCTCGGGCTCGCCCCCATCGAGGACTTCGCCTACCCGCTGTGCGCCGCGTTCCTCGTGCCGGCGGTCTTCTCGCTGCTCTCGCCCCGCCCCTCCCCGAAGGATGTCGCATGACTCTGCCCGCCCTGACCCCCGGGCGCGTCGTCCGCGAGCTGTTCGTCTCGTCGCGGCCGGTCAGCTGGATCAACACCGCGTTCCCCTTCGCCGCCGCCTACCTGCTGACGACCCGGCAGGTCGACGCCACGCTGATCGTCGGCATCCTGTTCTTCCTCGTGCCCTACAACCTCGCGATGTACGGCGTGAACGACGTGTTCGACTACGAATCCGACCTCCGCAATCCCCGCAAGGGCGGCACGCACGGGGCGGTGCTCGACAAGCGCATGCACCGCATCACCCTGTGGGCGTCGGCCCTGTCGTGTCTGCCGTTCGTCGTCTTCCTCGTGATCGTCGGCTCGCCGCTGTCGTGGCTCGTGCTGGCGCTGAGCCTGTTCTTCGTCGTGTTCTACTCGGCACCACCGCTGCGGCTGAAGGAGCGACCCTTCGCCGACTCGGTCACGAGCAGCATCCACTTCTTCTCCCCCGCCGTGTACGGGCTCGTTCTCGCCGGCGCCGTATGGACGTGGCAGCTGGTGTTCGTGCTGGTGGCCTTCGCGCTGTGGGGCATCGCGTCGCACGCCTTCGGCGCCGTGCAAGACGTCGAGGCCGACCGCGCCGCCGACATCTCGTCGATCGCCACCGCCCGCGGAGCCCGTTGGACCGTGCGCTTCGCCCTCGTCGCCTACGCACTCGCCGGTGTCGCGATGCTGTTCACGGCGTGGCCCGGGCCCCTGGCCGCGGTGCTCGTGGTGCCCTACCTCGTGGTGTGCTGGCCCTACCGGAACGTGACGGATGCCGAGAGCGACCGCGCGACGGCCGGATGGAACCGCTTCCTCTGGTTGAACCAGATCGCCGGCTTCGGCACGACGATGCTGCTGATCTGGTGGTGGTTCCTCGCCGCGTAGCCCGGGACGCGGGTTGCACACCTGCGCCGGCACCGGTGGCTTCGACAGGCTCAGCCACCTCCACCGCGGTCCGAACCCAGGTCCCTGAGCCCGTCACAGGTCCCTGAGCCTGTTACAGGTCCCTGAGCCCGTCGAAGGGGCCGGCACCCGGCGCCCGCGGGCGCCTTGCCGCCCGGTGGCTTCGACGGGCTCAGCCACCTCTGCCATGGCGCCGCCCAGGACGAGGTCGCGGGGGCTTCGACGGGCTCAGCCACCTCTGCCATGGCGCCGCCCAGGACGAGGTCGCGGGGGCTTCGACGGGCTCAGCCACCCGTGCCGTGGGAGGAGACGAGGTCCCTGAGCCTGTCGAAGGGACCGGCACCCACTTTCCGAGGGCCCGCCGCCGCCCGGGGGCTTCGACGGGCTCAGCCACCTCTGCCATCGCGCCGCCCAGGGCGAGGTCGCGGGGGCTTCGACGGGCTCAGCCACCTGTGCCGCGGGAGGAGACGAGGTCCCTGAGCCTGTCGAAGGGACCGGCACCCGCTTTCCGCGGGCGCGCCGCCGCCCGGGGGCTTCGACGGGCTCAGCCACCTGTGCTGCGCAGGAGACGAGGTCCCTGAGCCTGTCGAAGGGACCGGCCCTCGCGGGCGCACGAAAACGACGCCGGCGCCCCGCGGAAGCGGAGCGCCGGCGTCGGTCAAAGGGTGTCAGCCCGCGGGCGTCGCCTCGGGCGTCGGTGTGGTCGAGGCGGTTCCGCCCTGCCCCTGCGACTCGAGGTCGAGCAGCCGCTGCACCGCCGCGGTGAGGCGGGCGTCCTGGGTGGCGAACTCGGCCAGGTTGCCGCTGGTCAGGGCCGCCTGACGGGCCGTCAGCGCATCGCGCGCCTCCTGCAGTGCGGCGGCGTAGTCACCGTCGGGAACGGTCGTGCCGCCACCCGTGGCTCCGCCCTCGCCCTGGTCGACCGGGGTGACGGTCTCGTCGCCCGTATTGGCGCCGGAGTCTCCGCCGAACAGCGTGTCGAGAGCCTCGCTGAGGGTGTTCTCGAACGCGATCTCATTGCCGAAGGCCACGAGCACGCGTCGCAGCTGCGGCAACTGCGTGTCACCGGACGACTGCACGAACACCGGCTGCACGTAGAGCAGGCCGCCGCCGACCGGGAGGGTCAGCAGGTTGCCGTTCAGCACCTCCGACTGTCCCTGCTGCAGGATGTTGATCTGCGACGAGACGGCGGTGTCGGAGTCGAACGTGTTCTGCACCTGGCCCGGTCCGGGAACGGTCGTGGCCGCGTCGATCACCAGCATGCGCAATCGACCGTAGTCTTCGCGCTTCGTGCCGCTCTCGGAGCCGGCGTTGGAGTCGACCGCGAGGTAACCGGTCAGCACGTTGCGCGCCTGTCCGCCCTGCGATGCCGGGATGAAGCTCGTGAACATCGAGTACGTCGGTTCGTCCTGGCTCGGCATCTTCATCGTCAGGTAGTACGGCGGCTGGAACGTCGCCGGGTCCTGCGGGTCGTTCGGCGTGGTCCACCGGTTGTCCTGCTGGAAGAACGAGCGCGGGTCGTCTACGTGGTAGACGCCCAGCATCGAGCGTTGCACCTTCATCAGGTCGGTCGGATAACGCACGTGACTCATCAGGTCGGCCGACATCTCGCTCCACGGCTGCAGCGAGGACGGGTACACCTTCTGCCAGGCCTGGAGGAGCGGATCCTCGTCATCCCACGCGTAGAGGTCGACCGAGCCGTCGTACGCGTCGACCGTGGCCTTGACGGAGTTGCGGATGTAGTTGATGTCATCCAGCGCGTAGGTAGGGGCCGGGTTGTTCGAGTCGGCGATCGCGCGCGAGAGCGAGACGCCCGTCGAGTACGGGTAGTTCGCGCTCGTGGTGTATCCGTCGATGACCCACTTGATCCGACCGTCGACCACCGTCGGGTAGGGGTCGCTGTCGAGGGTGAGGTACGGCGCCACCTTCTGCACGCGCTCCGCGGGGTTGCGGTCGTACAGGATCTGCGAGTCGGCGTTGACGCTGTCGGAGAAGAGGATCTGCTCCGACTGGAACTTCAGCGCGTAGATGAGACGGTTGAAGACGTTGCCCACGCTGGGACCGCCTTCGCCCGAGAACGTCGTGCGGGTGTCGGAGCCGCCGTCGGCACCCAGCGGGTAATCCAGTTCGATCGGATCGGTGCCCTCGGGCGCTCCGACGATGGAGTAGGTCGGCGACGACTCGCCGAAGTACACACGCGGCTCGTACGCGAGGTCGGTGAGGAAGCCCGTGCCGGGAATCGCCTGCTCGAGGAACACCGGGTCGCCGTCGGCGGTGCGCTCGTTGCCCGCGGCCGCGACCATGCCGTAACCGTGGGTGTAGACGAGGGTGGTGTTCTGCCACGAAGCAGCATCACCCAGTTGGCTCATGTTGAGCTCGCGCAGCGACACGACGGTGTCCTGCGTCTGGCCGTCGATCGTGTAACGGTCGACGTCGAGCGGGTTCGTGAACTGGTAGTAGGCGCGGTACTGCTCGAGCTGTCGCACCGTGGGGCCGATGATCGCGGGATCCATGATGCGCAGCTGCGCGGTGGACTCGGCGTCGTTGCGCAGCTGACCGGCCTCGGCCTCGGTGGTGGCCTGGAAGTTCTCCTTCTCGACCTTGTCGATGCCGTACGCGGCCTTCGTCCCGTTGAGGTTGCGCTCGAAGTACTGGCTCTCGAGCTGCAGCTGGTTGGGGCGCACCTGGAAGGTCGTCACGGCCCACGGGATCGCCGCGCCCACCACGATCGCGGAGACCACCAGAAGCGCCGTGCCGATCAGGGGGTAGCGCCAGCGCCCGAGGAAGGCGGTGACGAAGAAGGCCACGGCCACGATGACCGCCGCAATGGCGAGGATGGTCTGCCCGGGGATGACGGCGTTCGCGCCGACGTAGCCGGGGCCCGTGATGCGCTCCCCCGGCTCCACCAGGGTGCGGAAGCGGTCGAGCCACAGGCTCGCGCCCTGCAGCAGCAGGTAGAGACCGGCGAGGACGGCGAGCTGGATGCGCGCAGCCTTCGAGATGCGCAGCTCGCGCTGACCCACCCGGACCGAGCCGTAGAGGTACGACACGACGCCGGTGAGCAGCAGGCTGACCAGCACCACCGCGGAGGCGAACCCGAGCGCCGCACCGTAGAACGGCAACGCGAAGAGGTAGAAGCCGGTGTCGAGCCCGAACTGCGGGTCGGTGACCGAGGTGGCGACGCCGTTGACCCACAGCCACGTGGTCTCCCACTGGGCGGATGCCGCGAACCCGGCGAAGAAGCCGAAGAAGACCGGGATGCCCCACATCGCGAGGCGACGCAGCGGCTCGACGACCTCCTGGTACCGGTCGAGCTGCGAGCTGAGGCGCGCGTACACCGGGCGCAGGCGGTAGGCGAGCTGGATGACGCCCCAGACCGGAACCGCCATGGCCAGGAAGCCGACGACGAACATCACGCTGCGGCCGATCCACTGCGTGGTCAGCACGCCGGTGAAGCCCAGCTGCGCGAACCACAGCCAGTCGGAGTACAGGTTGGCGAAGACGAAGAACGCCACCACGAGTGCGGCGATCACGGCCAGCGTGAGAGAGACGATTCGTCGGGAGCGGTTCGGGGGCGTGGCCTGGTTCGGCGCTGAGGGCGTGGTCACCTCTTCATCCTAGGTGCGCCCTTCTCGGGGTAAGCCGTGAATGCTACGATCCCGAGCCACATGTCGGAAGGGCGTCGAGATCGCCCCCGTCACGCACCGTTTCCAGCACCGTCAGCGACTGCTCCAGCGTCGACGTCGAGAACACGCGGATGCCGTCCGGCACATGCCCCACGACCTCGTTGCAGTTTGCCTCGGGCGCGAGGAAGAAGGTGGCACCGGCATCCCGAGCTCCGTAGAGCTTCTGACGGATGCCGCCGATGGGACCGACGTTGCCGTCGGCGTCGATCGTGCCCGTGCCGGCGAAGTGGTTGCCGCCGGTGAGGTCGCCGGGCGACATCTTGTCGATGATCCCGAGCGCGAACATCATCCCGGCGCTCGGACCGCCCACGTCGTTCAGCTGGATCGTGACATCCACCGGCAGGTCGAACGAGATCATGAGCCCCACGCCCAGCAGGTAGACCGTCTGTCCGTCGGATTCGCTCTCGCGCGGGGTGACCTCCACCGATCCCGGGATGCCGTTGCGCTCGTAGCCGACCTCGACCGGGGCCCCGGCGGCATCCTGGACCTTCGAACGGATCGCGTCGACGCTGGTCGCGGCCGCGCCGTCGACGGAGGTGATGACGTCGTTCTGCTGGAGCAGGCCCGCCGAGGCTCCCGCGTCGTCGATGGTCATGACGGAGATCTGCTGGGGCACGTCGTACCCGAGCTCGCGGAGGGCGGCTGCGCTGGCCTCGTTCTGCGAGTCCGTCATGAGCGCGGCGTTCTCGGTGTTGCGCTGCTCGGTGCTCTGGCCCGCGGGGAAGATGCGGTCGATGGGAACCACCGCGCGCGACCGGTCGAACCACGCCAGGGCGAGCTCGAGCCAACTCGGCGTGCGCTCGCGGTTGCCGCTCACCTGCACCGTCAGCAGGTCGAGACGGCCGGTGGAGGAGTCCTGCTCATCGGGCACCGTGATCAGAGGCACCTCCTGCCCCTCGGCGTCGGTCGAGGTGCCGAGCGTGTCGAACACGGGACCCGGCTGCTGGATGACATAGGCGGAGGGCACGAAGGTGAGCGTCGCCAGCATGAGGATCGCCACGGCGAGCGCCCACACACCCACGACGGTGCTGCGACGCCACCGCGGACGCGGGGCGGGCACGACGGAGACGTTCTCATCGAACAGGGTCACGGTTGCAGGGTCCTTTGCCGGGTCGTTCGCGCGCGGCGTAAGCGGCGCGGGGCCGGGCCGGCAGATGCGGGGAAGCGTGCGACTAGCGTAGAACTCGTTCCCCCAGACCTGGCTGAAAGGCGGCCGACATGGCAGACGAGAACCGCGGCCCCGACGACCGGAGCCCCGAGGAGGAGTTCCAGGAGCTCATGCGCCGCTTGATGTCGGGCGACACCAGCGGAATCGATCCGGAGCAGCTCTCGCGCCTGTCGGGCATGCAGATCGACCCGGCCATGCTGCAGCAGGTGATGAACCAGCTGCAGGGGGCCTTCGCGGGTTCCGACGAAGGTGTCGACTGGAGCCTCGCCGAACGCCAGGCGCTGCACATCGCCAACCAGGACGGACTCGGCGTGACCACCGGTCAGCGCACCGATCTCGACCAGGCCTTCACGCTCGCGGGCCTGTGGCTCGGCGAGGCGACGACCATCCCCGACCTGCCGCGTCCGGCGCGGGCCGTCACCCGCGGGGCGTGGGTGAGCGCCACGCTTCCGGTGTGGCAGGAGCTCGCCGAGCCCGTCGCCACCAGCATCGCCGACGCCCTGACGGCCGCCCTCGGCCAGCAGGCGCCGGAGGACATGCAGGAGATGATCGCCGGCGCCGGCCGCCTCATGCGCACCGTCGGCGGGTCGCTCTTCGCCACGCAGCTCGGGCACGTCGTCGGACGCCTGTCGACCGAGGTCGTCGGCGGCGGTGACGTCGGCATCCCGCTCATGCCCGACGGCGATGCGGCGATCCTCCCCCAGAACTTCGCCGACTTCGGACGCGACCTCGAGATCCCCGAAGACCAATTGGCCCTCTATCTCGCCACGCGCGAGCTCGCGCACGCGCGCCTCTTCCGTCATGCGCGCTGGCTTCGCCTGCACGTCATCTCTCAGGTGCGCGACTTCGCGCACGGCATCCGCGTCGACACCGCGGCTCTCGAAGACCTCGCCTCGCGCTTCGATCCGTCGCAGCCCGAGGAGCTTCGCGGCGCCCTCGAGAGCGGTGCGCTGCTGCCGGAGCGCTCGGAGGAGCAGACCGCGGCCCTCACCCGCCTCGAGAACCTGCTGGCCACCATCGAGGGATGGGTCGACGTCGTCACCGAGGACGCCACCGCACGCCTGCCCGCCGCCGCCCGCATCGCCGAGGCCGTCCGTCGGCGCCGTGCCGTCGGCGGCCCCGCCGAGCAGGCGCTGGGCTCGCTCGTGGGCCTCGAGCTGCGTCCGCGTCGCATGCGGGAGGCCGCTGCGATGTGGCGTCAGGTGACCGAGGCGGTCGGCGTCGAGGGCCGCGACGCCCTGTGGGACTACCCCGACCTCATGCCCAGCGCGGAAGACATCGACGACCCGGCCGCGCTGCTCTCCCGGCTGACGGCCGCGTCCCGCGGAGAGGCCGCTCCCGCGGACGCCATGGACGACGCGCTCGCGCAGCTGCTCGCCGAAGAGGCGGAGGGAGGGCGCGCCGCCGGCACCGCCGACGAGGGGACGGATGCCGACGGCTCGGCCGCTCCGCGCGAATCGAGCGACGAGCGCCCCGACGACGACGCCGCGCCGGGCGACCAGCGACCGGTCTGAGTCTCTTCGCGCAACGCGCCCGGGGTGACGTCCGTCGCTTCGGGCGCGTTTCGCGTGGCTCCTCCCCACGCGCCGGGTCTCCCGGGCCGCTGGGGACAGCGGCATCCCTGATCCTCGTCCGCGCCAGGATCGGGCCATGATCCGACTCGATTCCTCCGCTCCCCCGCTCTGGCGCGACGACGGGCGCGTGCAGTTCGGCGCGCCCGCCGTCGCTGTCGCACCGGTCGTCGCCGCGTGGGTGGATGTCGTGGTGGCGGCCCTCGTGGCCGGCACGACGCGGTCCGAAGTCCGCGCCCTTGCGCGCGTGCACGGGGCCACCGCCGCCGAGGCCGACGACCTGCTCGACGCCGTCGCCCCTGCCCTCGCCGCGCGACGGCGGCAGAGACCCATCGGCGTGCAAGTCGCCGACGACCTGCCCGAGCGGGTCATCCGCGCGGTCCTGGCCGCTCTGCCCGCGCGCACGACGGTCATCCCATGGGCCGGCACCGAGCGCTCGCGCGTGCCGCGCGGGACGCACGTCGTCCTGCTCGCCGCCTACCGGGTCGACCCGCGGCGCGCGGCCGGCCTGCTGCGCGACGACATCACGCACGTCCCCCTCACGCTCGACGCCGCGACCGCCACGGTCGGGCCGGTCGTCGTCCCCGGTGTGTCGGCGTGTCTCGCCTGCCTCGACGTCCGCCGCCGGCGCAACGACCCGCAGTGGCCCGTCGTCGCGGCGCAGCTGCTGGGTCGGCCTCGGCCCGACGTCGATGTCGCCCTGGCCGCCGAGGCCGGCCGAGCCGCTCGGTTCCTGCTCAGCGCGCCTTCGGCGGCGACGACGAGGTCGCTGCGCTTGCGCGCCGATTCGTTCCGGCGGGCCTGGGAGCTGCATCGGCCGAGCGAAGACTGCCAGTGCCGATCTCCCGAAGAAAGCGTGACGGTGCGCGTTCCACTCGACCGCGACCTCGCGCCCAACTCATCCACAACGTCCGCGCTGCCCGTGTGACGCCCACATAGGCCAGTCGGCGTTCCTCGTCGACAGCCTCGAACGACTTCGCGTACGAGATGGGCAACAGCCCCTCGCTCACTCCCACGAGGTACACGTGATCCCACTCCAACCCCTTCGCCGCGTGCAGGGTGGCGAGCGTCACCGTTCGCGTGGTCGGCTCGTGCTGATCGCGTGCGCGTGCCTGCAGGTCATCCGTGAAGGCCCGGAGGTCGGTGCCCGCCGGCGCCTCCTCGGCCAGGCGCAGCAGGGCTGCGCGGGCCTCCCACGCCTCCCGCAGGGCGCCGCCCGCCTGCGGCGGGTCATCGGTGAGTCCGACGCTGCGCAGCACGTCGCGCACGGTCGCCAAGAAGCCGGTCTCCATCGGAGCGACCGACGCGGCGCGGAGCGCCATCAGGGCCTGCCGCACCTCGGGCAGGTCGAAGAACTTCCGCCCCCCGAGCACCGACGCCGCGACACCGACGCTCGCCAGCGCCGAGAGCAGACCCGCCGACTGCGCATGCGCGCGGTAGAGCACGGCGATGTCGTGCGGGTCGACGCCGCGCGCGAGCGAGTCGGCGATGGAACGGGCGACCGCCGCCGCCTCGTCCTCATCGTCGTCGAAACCCCGGACGGTGGGAGTCGGCGTGTCGAGCGAGGTGGCCGCGACCAGTTCGAGAGCGCCGGCGCGACCGCGCATCAGGTCGTTGGCCACCGCGAGCACCGGCGCCGTCGAACGGTAGTTGCGCTCGAGCCGGATGACGCGGGCATCCTCATGCGTGCGCTCGAAGTCGAGCAGGTACCGGGCATCGGCACCGGTGAACGAGTAGACGGTCTGACTGGCGTCGCCGACGACGCAGAGGTCGCGGCGGTCTCCCAACCACAGCTCGAGCACGCGGTTCTGCAGGGGCGAGACGTCCTGGTACTCGTCGACGGTGAAGTGCCGATACTGCTCGCGCACGGCCGCGGCGACGCGGGGCTCGGCCTCGATCATTCCCGCGCAGGTCAGAAGGACGTCCTCGAAATCCATCTGCCGCCGCTCGTCTTTGAGCTTCTCGTACGCGCGCTGCAGCGCCACCACCTGGTCCACACCGAGCCGCCCCACCCCCTCGGGGCGGTCCGCGGCGTACTGCTCGACCGAGCGCAACGTCACCTTGCGCCACTCGATGGCCGCGGCGACGTCGCGCAAGGTCTCGGTGTCGGGGCCGAGCCCGATGCCGTCGGCCGCGTGGGCGAGCATGCGCACCTTGTTGTCGATGATCGCGGGGGCCTGATCCCCGGCGAGAGTAGGCCAGAAGTAGTTGACCTGCGCCAGCGCCGCGGCGTGGAACGTCCGCGCCGACACCCCCGACACCCCGAGCGCGCGCAGACGCCCGCGCATCTCACCCGCGGCCTTCGCGGTGAACGTCACCGCCATCACCCGCTGCGGCGAGTAGGCGCCGGTGTCGACGCCGTGCGCGATGCGCCGCGTGATGACGCGCGTCTTGCCCGTGCCGGCACCCGCCAGCACGCAGACCGGACCACGCAGGGCACGCGCGGCCTCGAGCTGACGGTCGTCGAGACCGTCGAGAGGCCCGCTCACGCGACGTCCCGATACCAGTCGTCGATGAGACGGTGGGCGATGGATGCCGTCCCCGGCAGTTGCACGTCCGCCTCGCCGCGCAGCGCGGCGCCGACCTGGTCGCGGGTGAACCAGCGCACGTCCACGATCTCCTCACCGTCGGGGCGGGCGTCGGAATCGTCGACGACCTCGGCACGGAACCCGAGCATGAGGGAGCGCGGATACGGCCACGCCTGCGATCCCCGGTATTCGACGTTTCGCAGACGGACCCCCGCCTCCTCCTGCACCTCGCGGACGACCGCGTCTTCGAGCGACTCCCCCGCCTCGGCGAATCCGGCGAAACAGGAGAACCGCTGCCCGGCCCAGGCCGCGTTCGCTCCGAGCAGGATCCGGTCGTCGGATCGCGCCGAGGTGACGAGCACGATCACCGCCGGATCCGTGCGCGGGAAGTGTTCTCGCCCGCACACCGGGCAGTGCCGTGACCAGCCCGCATGGCGCACCGTCGTGCGCGCGCCGCACGCGGAGCAGAAGGGTGCATCGCGGAGCCACCCCGCCAGCGCGACGGCGGTGGTGAGCAGTTCCGCCTCCACGTCGGGAAGGTCCCCGCCGGCCGCGCGCAGCGGCGCCCAGACCGCCCCCGCGACGGTGGAGTCGGGCGCATCGTCGACGAGGGCCGCCAGCACGATCGCTTCCCCCGCGCCGTCACGGCCGAGGAAAGCCCACTCCTGGACGCCGGGCGCACCGAGGGGGTCGAGGGCGTCGACTTCCGCATCGGACCCGACCGGGACGGCTCCGGAGGGGGATGCGGCGCTGGTGTCGATGGATGCCGACGCACGCAGGTTCTGCACGCTCGTGAAAGCGAGGCCCCCGTTCGCGAGAGGCGCGGCGTCACGACGCACGGCCAGCACCCGGGTACCGGGCTCGCTCAGAACGCGCGACAACAGGTGCTCGTCCTCGCGCTCCCCGCCGGACCGATCGAAGCGCGGGGCCGCACCCGCGGTGGACGGCGAAGACGCGGGACGCGGCATCGAGCACCTCTCTGACGAGTGGACGGGGCGGTTGCGTGGCGCTCGACCTCCCCGCTCAAGGGCGTGGCGCGGAGCGCGGGACGGAGGGCCCACCTACGCTTGGGGGCATGGCACGCTCGCCCCTCATTTTAGCCGCGTCGGCGACGACGGCCCTGCCTGGCACCGTCTTCACCACGGCCCGAGCCCTCACCGAGAACGCGAGCGGGCGTTTCGACTCGGCGCTCGTGCGCACCGACGACGGCCGAGAGGTCGTGGTGCGCATGCCCGCCGGTGAGGACGGAGCACCCGACCTCGCCGCCGAGTCGCGTGCCCTGCACGCCTTGACCGCGGGGGTCCGCGCCCTCCTGCCGTTCGCCGTGCCCGAGGTGTTGGGCGAGAGCGGCTCCGGGACGCAGCGCGTGCTCGTGGTCGACCACATCGACGGCTACCGCATCGAACCTGCGCACCTCCCGAAGGGGCCGGGATACGCCCCCGCCATCGGCGGTGCTCTCGCTGCCGTGCACGCCCTTCCGGCATCCATCGTCCGCACCGACGGTCTTCCCGTGCGCACCGCCGCTCAAGTCCGCGACGACGCGCGCCGGCTGCTCGACCGCGCCGACGCGACGGGCCGAGTGAGCGATGACCTCATGCTGCGGTGGCGCCGCGCGCTCGACGTCGACGACCTCTGGCGCTTCGAGTCCGCCGTCGTCCTCGGTGGTGCCACCAGCTCGTCCATCGTCCTCGCCGACGACGAGCACGGCGTGCCGCATGTGATCGGCCTCCTCGACTGGTCCGGCCTGAGCGTCGGAGATCCGGCCATCGACCTCCGGTGGCTGGCCTCCGCCCCCGCCGCTGCCGACGACGTGCACGACGGATACGCCGCCGCGGGCGACCGCTCCCCCGACCCTCTGCTGCGCGAGCGCGCCCGTCTGTACGCCGAGCTCGAGTTCGCCCGGTGGCTCGTCCACGGCCACGACGCCGGTGAGGCCGACGTGGTCGCCGACGCGGTCGCCCTGCTCGACGCGCTCGCCGACGGCGTGCGCGGGGACCACATCGTCCCCGACACCCGCAGCGACATCGACGACGCCCTGGCCCTCGTCGAGAGCGTCCCGCCCGTCGCCGTGCCGGGCGGCGTCGACACCTCGATGCAGACCGATGCCTACGACCCGGAGGCGCTGTCGCTCTACGTCGCCGCCGAACGCGATCGGGCCGCCGCCGCCGAAGCGCTCGCCGCCGCGCTGGACGATCGCACGAATCCGGATGCCGACACCGGCGCCATCCACGTCGACCGACTGCCCGAGCCCGACAGCGTCGACCGCGACGCCACCGCGCCGGTCGACCTCGATGGGTGGACCGATCCCCCCGCGACCCGTTCCGACGCCTCGGCGGAGGTCGACGCGACCCGCATCGAATGGCAAACTCCGACGCCGGCCGACAGACCACGCGAGACGGACGGCGACGGTACTTCGCGCGCTGACCGCGCGCCCGACACGGTCGTCGATGACGAGCAGGATGCCCTCCGCGCGAGCCGCGCCGCGCTGCGTCGGTGGGGTGTGTCCGGCGATTCGGCCTGAGCCTTCGTCGGTCATGCGGCGGGGAGACCCGGTGCCGCTCAACCCGGTCGTCAGCCCCGCAGCACCACCTCGTCGCCGACGTAGAACAGAGTCACATCGATCTGGTCGAGATCAATGCCGTGCTTGGCGTGGTACGCCTCCCGGTACAGCTCGAGCTGCAGCATCCGCGCGCGCCGCTCGGCGTCGGTCGTAGGCGGTCGGCCCGTTTTCCAGTCGACGATCTCGTAGCGATCGCCGCGACGGTACACGGCATCCAGCTTGCAGATGATGACGTGCTCGCGGCCATCGAGCCGGGTCGTGACGAAGTCGATCTCGGTCTCGACCTCCAGCGGGCGCAGGCCGGCCCATTCGGACCGCTCGAAACACTCCCGCAGTCGTTGGAGCTCCTCGGCATCGGCCGCGGAGGCGCCGATCTCCTCGTCATCCCACAGGCCGTCGTCCAGGCCGATCCCGGCGCCGACCTGACCGGAACGTTGCTCCACCCAGGCATGGAAGAGGGTGCCCAGGCGCGTCTGCCGGTAGGGCCGCTCGGGCATGGGTCGTCGTAGGTCGTCCACCGCCCGCCCGTAGTCGGCGACGAAGTCCTTGAACTTCGACGCGGGGATCCGGGTCGGAGCGGGATCGTGCGACGGCCGCAGCCGGTCGGCTCGCTCGGCGAGCAGCAGCTCGAGGTCGGCGTCGGGGCCGACCGGCTCGTTGGTCCGCGCAGCCTCAGCCGCGGCGACGGCCGCGGTGATCGCCGTCCGCCGGGAGCCGAGCGGGTCGAGCGGCCAGTGCAGAAGTCGGCGCTCCCCGTCGTACGGGTCATCGCCGGGCTCTCCGATCGCGAGGTCGATCTCCAGCGCCTCGGCGGCTTCCTCGAGGAAGACGCTGGGTCGCCGGGGACGCTTCGTGCCCGACCAGCTCGAGCCCGACAGCAGGAGATGATCGCGCGCCCGGGTGAAGGCCACGTACGCCAGCCGACGGTCCTCATCGAGCTGTCGCGCGCGGTTGGCCGCGACGAAGTCGTCGATGGCGGCCTTCAGATCCTGCTGCGTCTCGGCGCCGCGCCACCCGAAGACGGGAAGCCACGCCGAATCGCCGCGGAACTCCGACGGCAGGATGCCGAAACCCAGCCAGCCCTTGGTGTCACGCGGCAGTGACGGCAACTCGTCGGTCACCAGGCGCACGACCGCCACGGCATCCCACTCCAACCCTTTCGACCCGTGGATCGTCAGCAGCTGCACGACATCGGCCTCAGGAGGCTCGGTGCGCGGGGCGAACTCGTCGGCCTGCTCGGCATGGTCGAGCCACGCGAGGAGACTCGTCACCGATCCCGATTCGTCGGCGGCGAGAAAGCCGCGGATCTCGTCGACGAACGCACGCAGCTGTGCGGACGCGATGCGCGCCGGACCGCGGGACTCGTTCGCGGCGAGCTCGATGTCGAGCCGCAGCTCGGCCTCGATCAACCGGATGAGCTCCGGGATCGGCGCTCCGACGCTGCGACGCAGCCCCGCGAACACCGCCCCCGCCTCGCGCAGGCGAGCGCGTCCTTCCGGGCTGATGTCAGCGAGCCATCGATGACCATCCGTCTGCCGGGTGACGAAATCGAGCGCGTCGACGAGCGACGCCCGGTCTGCGCCCGGCGTCGATCGCAGTCGGTCGACCACCTCGGGCGCGAGAGGCTGCAGGGCCACGTCGTGCGTCGCGAGGCGGCGCGCCACCTGTGCCAGCGCACGCAGATCGGCGAGTCCGACCGCCCATCTCGGCCCCGACAGCAGCCGGATGAGGGCGGAACCCGCCTCGGGATCACTGATGACCCGCAACGCCGACACCACATCCACCACTTCGGGGGTCGTCAGCAGACCACCGAGGCCGAGGATGCGATGAGGGATGCCGCGGCGGCCGAGCGCGTCACCGAATCGCACCATGTGCTTCTTGCTGCGGAACAACAGCGCTCCCGTGGTCGCACGGCCCTGCGCCGACCGAGCGGCGCGCACGCCCGCGAACCACGCGGCGACGCGGTCGGCCTCGGCATCCAGGTCGTTCTCGAACACCATCTCGACGACACCCGCCGGGGCGCCCGGTCGCGATCGGAGTTCCTCGACGGCGACGGCCGCGCGTGCGGCGAGCGGAGCGAGCACCGCGTTGGCGGCGTCGAGCACCCGGGCGCTGTTGCGCCAGCTCGTCAGCAGCGAGAAATGCCGGCATCCGCCCGCAGGAGCGAACGCCGCAGGGAAGCCGCCGAGGTTTCCGGCGCTCGCTCCACGCCACGCGTAGATGGCCTGGTGCGGGTCGCCCACGGCCATGACGCCCGTGCCCCCGAACAGCGTCGCGAGGAGGTCGGTCTGCACGACCGAAGTGTCTTGATACTCGTCGAGGAGGACGACGCGGTAGCGCGCGCGGAGCTCTTCCACGACGGCCGGATGCTCGTGAGCGATGCGGAGCGCCCCGGCGACCTGGTCGGCGAAGTCCATGACGCCCAGGCGAGCCTTCTCGCGGTCGTAACCGGCCGCGAGGGTCGCAAGCAGCGACAACGCCGACACTCTGGCGGCCGCCTCGGCCACCTCTTTGTAGACGCTGACGCGGGAGGAGGTGGACGGACGCTCGACGATGCGGCCGAACTCCTCGGGGAATGCCGCGAGCCGGTCGAGATCCACGAGGTTGTCGACGCCGTCGCGCGCGATGCGCAGCGCCGCGTCGATGAGGGTGCGCGGTGATTCCTGGCGCTCCTCGAGGCGCGGATCATCCGACGTGAAGACCACGCGGCGCATGAGCAGCCACGCCGCGGATTCCGACAGCACCGCGGACTCGGCATCCCGTCCGATGCGGAGCCCGTGCTCGCGCACGATCGAGTCGGCGAAGCTGTTGTAGGTCGACACCGTCGGGCGATGCAGCAGGTGGTCGGCGTCCACCGGCTGTTCCGCCGACACGCCGACCCGAGCGGCGAGGGCGTCGAGGGCTTCACGCCGCCGAGTGTCACCGCGGACGCCCTCGAGGTCGGCGAGCTCGCGGAACACGGCCAGCTCGCCGGCGGCGTGCAGGGCGGGGAGCGCGGGCAGCAGGCCACGGGACTCGAACTCCGACAGGCGCTGCAGCCGCTTCTGGATGCGCTCCGCCAGCTCGCCCGCGGCCTTCCGGGTGAAGGTCAGACCGAGCACCTCGTCGCGTCGCACGTGCCCATTCGCCACGAGCCAGACGACGCGCCCCGCCATCGTCTCCGTCTTTCCGCTGCCGGCCCCGGCGACGACGAGGGCGGGGGCGAGCGGCGCCTCGATGACGGCCGTCTGCTCGGCGGTCGGCGGGAACTGCCCGAGCGCGGCCGCGATCGTCGCGGCGGAGAGCCCGCCGGTCATGACGCACTCACCGCTGCGACGGTGTGGATGCGGCAGAGGCCGTACGAGAACTCGTCACGGCAGTGCACCTCGTACGGCGCCGCGAAGCTCGTGCCGCGCATGACCCCGACAGCGCGTTGAACGCGCGCGACGAACTTTTCGCGCTGCACGTCGTCGAAGGGCTGCTGCGTGGGCTCGGCGTAATCCTTCTTGGCGGTCGGGCGCAGCACGAGAAGCTTGGCGCCCCCGGACGTCAGGCCCGCCACCTGCCCGATCGCCCCCGACGAGAAGGCGAGCTGGTAGGCCGCGAGCTGCGGGTTGTCGGCGACCTTCTGGTCGGTCTGCGGCTCGTTCTTCCCCGTCTTCAGGTCGACGATGACGACCTCCCCCGACGGCGTGACCTCGACGCGATCGATGTCCCCGCTGAGGACGGCGCCGTGCGCGCCCGCATCGCTGAGGGGAATGGGCACCTCGAAGTGCTTCTCCGCACCGATCAGCCGACCGCCGGCGTCGTCGAAGCGTCGCAGGTAGGCGGCGAGTCGCCGCACGAGGTCTCGTGCGCGCGTGCGCTCGGCGCGCTCCCGCCACACGGCATCGAATGCGAGCTCTCCCCAGCGTTCCTCCACGACCGCCCACAGGTCTTCTTCCGAGCCGGATGCCGCCGTCTCGAGCGCCGCGTGGATGATGGTCCCGATACCGGCCGTCGTCCCCCCGCGATCGCCCCCGAGGTCGGCGATCACCCAGTCCAGTTGGCATTCCTCGAGCGCGTGCAGGCGCGAGGGCGACACGCGGACGTCTTCGCGCTCCAGGTCGCGCAGAGGGGCGGTCGACGTGGGCGGCGCGACACCGTACCAATCGTCAGTGGACGCCCCGGCGACCCCCGCGGCGGCGAGCAGGGCGAGCTGCCCGGCCGCATGTGCGCGTTCGGCCGCGGGAACCCGCGGTGCCGTCAGGGAACGCCGGTGACGAGCGACCAGCCCTCGCAGCGACAGGGGGTGCTCGGGAATGGATGCCGCCGGCTCCGGCGTCGGCAGCATCTCGAAGAGCACGCTCGGACCGGTGTCGTCGTCATCGACCGCGGTGACGATGAGCATGCGCTCCGCGCGGCTCAGGGCTCGCACGAACAGGCGCAGCTCGTCGTGCATGGCCGCCCGCCGCCGGTCCAGCATGCCCGTGGCCGGAAGGTCGGGGTTCTGGACCACTTCGGCGAGGCGCCAGGTCTCGAGCAGCCCTCCGCGCAGGCGCGTGTTGGGCCACACTCCCTCTTGGACGCCGGCGATGATGATGGTGTCGAACGACGTGCCGGCCGCAGCCGCCGGGGTGAGGACACGCACCGTGTCGACCACCGCGGGCTGCTCGATGCGGTCCTCCGCCACGTCGCTGTCGAGCACCGCGCGCAGGAATGTCGACGCCTCGCCGTCGGGTTCGCGCTCGGTGTACCGCTTCGCCGCCTGGAACAGCGCGACGACGGCATCCAGGTCGCGGTCCGCCTGCTCCGCGAGCGGGCCGCGTCCGCGCGACGCCTCCCGCCACGTGCGCGCGAGCGAACTGCGCTCCCACGCCGTCCAGAGCATCTCGTGCGCGGTGGCACGCGCTCGCGCCTGGGCGCCGAGCGCGGCCAGGGTTTCGCCCAACCGGGTTGCGCGTCGCGCCTCGCGCGAATCGACGGCGGCGAGTTCGAGCGGATGACGCACGCCGGAGACGAGAAGCTCGGTCGCCGACCGCGCGCCGCCGTCCGCCACCTCCCCGTGACGCAGAGCGGTGCGCAGTCGCCGCAATTCGATCGCGTCGAGACCTCCGAACGTGCCGAGAAGCGCATCGACGACGTCATCCGCGGCCCAGTCGCCGGGATCGGTCATGCCCAACTCGACCAGCCGCACGAGGTCTCGGACCGGCCGCTGCGCTCCGAGCGCCAGTCCCGGTCCACTCGCCCGCGCCGGCACCTCGCGGGCTGCCAGCTCGGCCTCGAGCGCGGCCACCTGCCGCGAGTCGTGGGCGATCACCGCACACGAACCCCACGGGACGCCCTCCAGGACGTGCCGCTCGCGCAGCAGCCGCGAGATGGCATCCGCCTCTTCGGCGGGCGAGCGCAGCAGGTACGTGCGCACGGAGCCCTGCGGGGCTGCACCCGCCGGGGCTCGACGGTGCGCCACGACCCCGGCCCGCGCCGATGCGGGATGCCACCTGGCGCACGAGGTCGACCTGCTCGGGCGTGCCGCGGTGCGGCGTGCCGAGCGCGACCGTCGTGCCGAGTTCGCGCGCGAGACGCGCGAAATTCTCCGGCGTCGCTCCGCGGAAGGCGCCGGACCCGACATCCGGGTCGCCGAACGCGACCACGCCGATGCCGAGGGCGCGACACGCCCCCAGCACATCGATCCCACCCGGGGTGAGCTCTTGCGCGTCGTCGACGAGGATGCACCGCAGCGAGGCGAACCGGCCGAGGAGCTCACGGTCCGCACGGGCGTCGTCGAGCACGACGGTCGCCTCGCGCGCGAGGTCGGCGGCGTCGCGGTGCGCCCCTCGCATGGAGGCCCGTACCGCCCGGTACTCGTCGGAGAACGACGCGAGCGACGCCCACACCGGGAGGTCGAGGTGCGCCGCGAGATCCGCCAGCTCCGCCGAGGTCACTCCCAGGTCGGTGCACTCGGCGAGGAACGCGCGGAGGTCACCGCGAAAACCCCGGGTCGAGCGGATCGACGGGTCGAGCCAGGCGGGCCAGCGCGAGACGCCGTCGACCTCGTCGAGCGCGTCGCCCTCGAGCAGATCGCGGATGATCTGGTCTTCGTCGCCGCCCGTCAGCAGTTGCGGAGGTTCACCGCCGCGCCGCACCTCCGCACCGCGCACGAGCTGGAAGGCGAACGATGCGACCGACCGCGCGAGCGCACCCGATGTGGCCCGCCCTACGGCGAGGGCGAGCGGGTCGCGCAACGCCGTCGCGGCCGGGCGTGTGGGGGTCAGCACGAGCAGATGATCGGGGTCGACGCCGGATGCCACGAGTTCGCGCACCCGCGCCAACAGGGTGGTGGTCTTGCCCGAGCCGGGGGCGCCGACCACGACGCCGCTGGCCTCCGTCGCCCAGTCCGCCACCGTCCGCTGATCGGCGTCGAGGGGCGCGTCGAGCAGGGGGGACGCCGGGCGGGTCATGGCATCCGGAATCTGCATGCGTCCACGCTAAACCGGACCTCCGACATTGCCCCCGCGCCCCTCCGAGAGGCCCCTCACGGGCGCGTCCGCATGCTCACCACCGGCATCGGCGCGACCCGCGTTCGCCGTCCGCGAAGCGGCACCCGCCCCGCGTCTCGGCGACGTGAGCCTGCCCTAGAGTCGAAGAACACGCCGGGCCGACCGCGGCCCCGCGAGGAAAGGACGCATCGTGGAGATCCGCATCGGCATCACCAACACCGGCCGCGAACTCAACTTCGAGACGAACGAGAGCTCGGACGCCGTGAAGACCGCCGTCGCCACGGCCCTCGACAGCTCGGCCAGCCACGTCACCTTCACCGATGTGAAGGGCAACTCCTACCTCGTGCCCACCGCCAACCTCGCGTTCGTCGAACTCGGTACCGAAGAGTTGCGCCGCGTCGGTTTCGTCGCCTGAGCGCGCGACCGTGGAGATCCTGCTCGGCCTGATCCTGGGGGCGGTCATCGGGCTCGCCGCGCACTTCTCTCTGCCGCACCGCGAGTTGCGCGGCGCCGCGCTGGCACCGCTCGCCGGCGCGGCGGCAGCCGCGGTCGTGTGGACCGCGCTGACGTGGTCGGGGCTCGGCGCCGACTCGCCGATCCTGTGGCTCGTCGCGGTGCTGGCTCCCGCCGCGACCGTGTTCGCGCTGGTCCCGCTCGTCACCCGAGCACGCGTCGCCCGCGACGAGGCAGATCGCGCGCGTTTGGGCGTCTGACCCCGCGGGCGTCGCCCTGCGGCCTCGTTCCCGGGCGGCGTGGTCCTTCGCAGCCGCCCGTCGACCGTCGGGACGCTGAGCGGTCCGCTCTTCGACGCGTGCGGACGCAGCGACAGCCGTCAGGCCGCGAGGCCCATGGCATCCATCCGCCGCGCGTGGGCGCCCATCAGATCGCTGAAGACCGGTTCGACCTTCTCCTCTTCGGCGCGGTCCAGGTGCCCGTGGCGGAGCGCCGCGCGGGCGACCAGGAGCGTGTCGCCGACGAGGCGTCGGCCCCAGAGCGCCAGCAACCAGCGCCATTCCTCGTCGCTGTCGATGGTGGCGGCCAGGATGTCGACGATCGCCTGACGGTCGTCATCGGCCTGCAGGATGCGGGCGACGCGGCGCCCCGTGTCACCGTAGCTCGACGACAGCGCGAGGTAGAAGTCGTCGAGCAGCCCCGCCGTGATGTGCACGGTGAGCATGGTCTCCTGCGGGCGCACTCCGTGGGTGTTGCGCCGGAACGCGTCGAGCGACTCGCGGAACGGCAGCATCAACTGCGTCGGGTCGGCGCCGCGATCGCGGATCAGCGCGACCAGCTCCTGGTGCTTGATCAGAGCCGCGCCCGCGGCC
Organism: Microbacterium proteolyticum; assembly: GCF_030818075.1. Classification (NCBI taxonomy): domain Bacteria; kingdom Bacillati; phylum Actinomycetota; class Actinomycetes; order Micrococcales; family Microbacteriaceae; genus Microbacterium; species Microbacterium proteolyticum. The sequence goes on from NZ_JAUSZZ010000001.1 coordinate 2,910,887, forward strand.
CGCGAGAGCGACTCCTTCTCGGCGAGTTCGGGGGTGAGGGCGATCAGTTCGCTGAGCGTCTCGAAGAAGCCGAGCTGCAGGTACGCGGCCTGCCCGAGGAAGGTGTCGACGTCGGGCGCGAGCTCGGCGAAGTCGACGCGCATCGCCTCGCCGAGGTCGCCGCGCGAGCGCAATTGGAGCGTGCGGCCCACCGGGCGCTGACGACGACGGAACCACGCGAACACGTACGACAGCCTAGGCGTCGGGGGCTGCCGAGGCGTGCCGGGTAGAGTAGGTGGGTCCCGGCGACGGATCGGGACCCCGCGCCTGTGGACGAGTGAGGGCGTGGATACGACTCCCCAGGCGGTCTCTCGCCGCCGGAACAGGCACGCTCATGACGACATTCGCCGAGCTCGGCATCGATCAGGACATCGTCGATGCCCTGGCATCCAAGGGCATCGTCGATGCTTTCCCCATCCAGGAGCAGACGATCCCCCTCGGGCTCCCGGGCCAGGACATCATCGGTCAGGCCAAGACGGGTACGGGCAAGACGTTCGGCTTCGGCATCCCGGTCGTCCAGCGTCTCGGACCGAACCCCGAGCCCGGTGTGAAGGCCCTCATCGTCGTCCCGACCCGCGAGCTCGCCGTCCAGGTCTACGAAGACATGGACATGCTGACCAGCAACCGCCCGACCAGCGTCGTGGCGATCTACGGCGGCAAGGCCTACGAGGGTCAGATCGACCAGCTCAAAGCCGGCGCGCAGATCGTCGTCGGCACCCCCGGGCGCCTCATCGACCTCGCCAACCAGCGACTGCTCGACCTCTCGCACGCGACCGAGGTCGTGCTCGACGAGGCCGACAAGATGCTCGATCTCGGCTTCCTCGCCGACATCGAGAAGATCTTCACCAAGGTGCCCGCCGTGCGGCACACGCAGCTGTTCTCGGCGACCATGCCGGGGCCGATCGTCGCCCTCGCCCGCCGTTTCATGTCGAACCCGATCCACATGCGCGCGAACGACCCCGACGAGGGTCTGACGCAGGCGAACATCAAGCACCTGGTCTACCGCGCGCACTCGCTCGACAAGGACGAGGTGATCGCCCGCATCCTGCAGTCCGAGGGCCGCGAGAAGGCAGTCATCTTCACCCGCACCAAGCGCGCCGCGCAGAAGCTCGTCGACGAGCTCGGCGACCGCGGCTTCAACGCCGCCGCCGTCCACGGTGACATGAGCCAGGAGGCGCGCGAGCGTTCGATGGCGGCGTTCAAGGCCGGCAAGAAGGACGTGCTGATCGCCACCGACGTCGCCGCGCGCGGCATCGACGTGAACGACGTCACCCACGTGATCAACCACACCATCCCCGACGACGAGAAGACCTACCTGCACCGCGCGGGTCGCACCGGCCGCGCCGGCAACACCGGTATCGCCGTGACGTTCGTCGACTGGGACGACGTGCACAAGTGGGCGCTCATCAACCGCGCGCTCGAGTTCGGTCAGCCCGAGCCGACCGAGACCTACTCGTCCAGCCCGCACCTCTACACGGATCTGAACATCCCCGAGGGTACGAAGGGCCGTCTCGTGACCGCCCCCAAGGCCGTCGCGCCCAAGCCCGAGCGCTCGAGCGAGGGATCGACGGATGCCGAGGGCGAGCGCACCCCGCGCCGTCGTCGCCGCCGCGGCGGGTCCACGCCGGGCGCGGCGGGCGAGGCTGCCGGCGCCGAGCGCGGCGAGGCCGGTGCCGGAACGCACGACGGCGCCGGCAAGGAGCACCACGACGGCAACGCGGCCCCGCGCCGTCGCCGTCGCCGCCGCAGCGGTGGCAGCTCGGGCGCCCCGACAGCACCCGTCGCCTGACACGCACCCGCCGAAACGGCGCCGGCCCTTCGGGGTCGGCGCCGTTCGCGTGTTCGCCGGCGTGACAGCGACGCGCCCGCCGGCGGTTTCGGCCACGACAAGCCCCACCCACAATCCTCCCCGCGCCACGACGCCTTGCCCGCACACGCAGCGTCCCCGAGCGGACCCACGCATAAACACCATCCGTGCGCAGAAACACGCACACAGCGCGTTTACGCGCACGAATCGGGTTTATGCGACGGATGCCGTTACACGCGCGCGGCCCGTACCCCGCAACCGCTCGGGCGCCGCAACGCCGCCGGCGCCCGGCCCCGGCATCCGCCCGGAGCCGAACGGGAGCGCGCCCCACGAAGGCGGCACGCGACCGCCGCCCGCCGCGCGCTACGGGAAGACCGGGGCCGACCCTCGACCGAGCGCGAAGATTCGCTCCACCATGGCATCCGACGTCGTGTTCTCGCCCGGGACGTTGGGCTTGCCGAGCCCGTGATAATCGCTCGAGCCGGTCACGATGAGGTCGCGTTCGCTCGCAAGGTCGGCCAGCAGCGCGGTGGGCTCGGGCAGATTCTCGCGGTGGGCGAGCTCGAAGCCCGCCAGACCGGCAGCCAGCATCGCCTGCAGCACACTGTCGGGCAGCAGAGCCCGGCCCGCCGGATGCGCGACGATCGGCACACCACCGGCGGCCACCACCAGCTCCACCGCCGTGACCGGGTCGGGAGCGTAGAGCGCGACGTAGTAGTCACCGGCCGGGTGCAGGATGCCGGCGAACGCCTCCGTGCGGTCCGCCACGATCCCCCGTGCCACGAGCGCGTCGGCGATGTGCGGGCGACCCACGGTCGCGCCGTCGGTGGTCTGGGCGACGATGTCGTCCCAGGCGATGTCGTAGTCGTGCGAGATGCGCTCCGCCATGATCTGCGCACGATCCAGACGCGACGAGCGGATGCGGTCGGTCATCGCCCGCAGTCCGTCGTGGTCGGGGTCGACGAGGTAGGCGAGCAGATGGACGCTCCGCCACCGGTGCCGTGCCGACAGTTCCATGCCCGGCACGAACGTCATGTCGAGCGAGGTCGCGGCCTCGGCCGCCTCCGCCCACCCCGATGTGGTGTCGTGGTCGGTGAGGGCGGCCGTGTGCAGGCCGTGCCGGTGCGCGGCGGCCATCACCTCAGCGGGCGGCTCGGTGCCGTCGGAGTGCGATGAGTGCAGATGCAGGTCGCTCGGTCCGGTGAATCGACGAAGCTGCGGCACCCGTCGAGCGTATCGCTCCGCTCCCCCGCCCGGACCTCCCCGCATCGCGACGCCGCGCAGACGGCATCCGGTCGATGTCCGTCGATCTCTCAGACGGCTGACCTAAGGTCGGGTCCGTGCGTCGACTGCTCGGTTCCCTCGTCGTGCTCGTCGTGGCGGCGGGTGCCGCCGTGCTGACGTGGCCCGCGGCGTTCGGCCTGGAACGCATGTTCCCTCTCGCGCAGATCATCTCGTTCCGCGCTCCGCTCGCCGCCGTCCTGCTCGCCGCGACGCTGCTCATGCTGCTGTTCGCCCTGGTGCGTCCCCTCCGGGCGTTCGCGCTCGCGCTCGCCGTCATCCTGGGCGTCTCCGGGGGTGTCAACGTCGCGATCCTGGCAGAGCGCGGACTCGGCTCCGAGGAGCTCCCCGCGAAGACTGAGACGAGCCTGCGCGTCATGACGTGGAACACCGCGGGCTCCGCGACATCGGCCGAATCCATCGCCCGGTTCGCCGTGGGGATGCAGGCCGACGTCGTCACCCTCCCCGAGACGACGATCGACACGGGTGCCCAGGTGGCCGAGCTGATGCGCGACATGGGCCAGCCCATGTGGGCGCATCACGCCGAGTACGGCGAATACGGCATCACCGGATGGGATGCCACCTCGACCACCGTGCTGATCCGGCCCGAGCTCGGCGACTATTCCGTCATCCAGTCCTCGCTCGACGGCTCGAGCAACACCTCCACCGTGCCGAGCGCGGTCGCGATGCCGACGTCCGGCGACGGACCCATCATCGTCGCCGCGCACGCGGTCGCACCCCGCCAGGAGTACATGACCCAGTGGCGCAGCGACCTGCAATGGCTCGCCGATCAGTGCGCGAGCGACAACGTCATCCTCGCCGGCGATTTCAACGCCACTCTCGATCACATGACGGGGATGGGTGTCGAGGGGGGCACCCTGGGGCGCTGTCACGACACCGCCTCCGGGAGCGGCAACGGTGGCGTCGGCACCTGGCCCACCGATGCTCCCGCGATCCTCGGCGCGCCCATCGATCACGTGATGGCCACGCCCGACTGGACGGTCTCCGGCTCCGTTGTGATGCGCTCGCTCGACGGCTCGGGCAGCGACCACCGCCCGATCGTGGTGCAGCTGGAACGCACCGCGGGCTGAGCAGCTTCGGCGAACGGACGGGGCGGCGTGGCCACCGGCCCGGCATCCGCGCGCCGAAGACGAACCGGTGCGAGACTGGAACGATGGACGCCCCCTCGACCAGCGACACGACCGCGCCGACCGCCGAGCCTCAGGCCGGGCCCACCGAGACCGACGAAGCACCCCCGATCGACGCGCCCAGCAATCGCAAGACGCCGTTCCCCCGCGGCTTCCTCGACACGATCTCGACCGGATGGGCCGAGCACCCCGCCGATCTCCCCGAGCCGCGAGAGCAGGCCGCGTGGGCCGCACGCCGCCGCGAGCGCGTGTCGGAGGCATTTCCCGGTCAGCGCATCGTCGTCCCCGCGGGCGGCTTGAAGCAGCGCAGCAACGACACCGACTACCCCTTCCGGGCCCACTCCGCGTTCTCGCACCTGACGGGCTGGGGCAGCGACGCGGAGCCCGACGCGGTGCTCGTCTTCGAACCCCGCGACGAGGGTCACGAGGCCGTGCTGTACTTCCGCGAGCGCGCCGACCGCACCACGGCGGAGTTCTATTCGGATGCGACGATCGGCGAGTTCTGGATCGGTCCCCGCCCCGCCCTCGACGGGGTCGCCGCGGATCTGGGCCTGGCCACCGCGCACCTCGACGACTACGCCGAGGGGGAGGACGACCGCACGGTCGGCGACGACGACGAGATCACCCGCTTCGTCTCCGAGCTGCGTCTGGTGAAAGACGAGTACGAGCTGGCGCAGCTGGCCCTCGCCGTCGAGGTCACCGGTCGCGGTTTCGACGACATCGTCGCCGAGCTGCCCCGCATCATCGAGCACCCGCGGGGCGAGCGTGTGGTGGAGGGCGTGTTCCACCAGCGTGCCCGCTCCGACGGCAACACCGTCGGCTACGACACGATCGCCGCTTCCGGTCCGCACGCCTGCTACCTGCACTGGACACGCAACGACGGCGCCGTGAAGCCCGGCGACCTGATCCTGGTCGACGCCGGCGTGGAGGTCGACAGCCTCTACACCGCCGACATCACCCGCACCCTCCCCGTCTCGGGCACGTTCACCGACATCCAGCGCCGCATCTACGAGACGGTGCGCGAGGCCGCCGACGCGTCCTTCGCGGCTGCGAAGGTCGGCGTGCCGTTCCGTCGGCTGCACGAGGCCGCGATGGAGGTCATCGCCGCGCGCGTGGCCGAGTGGGGTCTGCTGCCCGTGACCGCCGAAGAGGCTCTGGATGCCGACGCCGGCGGCCAGCACCGTCGCTACATGGTCCACGGCACCAGTCATCACCTCGGCATCGACGTGCACGACTGCGCACAGGCACGTCGCGACATGTACTACGACGGGCTTCTCGAGCCCGGCATGGTCTTCACGATCGAGCCCGGCCTGTACTTCCAGATCGACGATCTGACCGTGCCCGAGGAGTACCGCGGCATCGGCGCACGCATCGAAGACGACATCGTCATGACGGCCGACGGCCCCGTCAACCTCTCGGCCGGCATCCCGCGCACCGCCGACGAGGTCGAGGAGTGGATCGCCCGCCTGTCGCGATGACCTTCACCCCGGCGGCATCCTTCACCACCCGTCCGACCCTTCGGGGCACGTTCGGCATGTCGGCGTCGACGCACTGGACGGCCACCGCCACGGCGCAGGCGGTGCTCGAGCGCGGCGGGAACGCGTTCGATGCCGCCGTCGCCGGTGCGTTCGTGCTGCACGTGGCCGAACCGCACCTGAACGGCCCCGGCGGCGACCTCGTGGCGTTGATCCGGCCGACCGGGTGCGAGCGCCCCGTGGTGCTGATGGGGCAGGGGCCGGCGCCGGCGGGCGCGAGCATCGATCACTTCCGTTCGCGCGGCCTCGACCTCGTGCCCGGCGCGGGAGGGCTGGCGGCCGCCGTTCCCGGGGCGGTCGACGCCTGGCTGCTGCTTCTGCGCGATCACGGCACCTGGCATCTCGCCGACGTGCTGGCCTACGCCATCGACTACGCCCGCGACGGTCATCCCCTCGTCGCGGGGGCCGCGGCGACGATCGCGCGGGTCGCCGACCTGTTCCGCGCGCACTGGCCCACGTCGGCCGAGCAATGGATGCCGACCGGCACCCCGCCCGCGCCCGACACGCTCGTGCGCAATCCGGCCTGGGCCGACGTGCTCGACGGCCTCGTCAGCGCGGGAGCGCCCGACGCCAGCCGCGAGGCTCGCATCGACGCGGCACGCGAGCGCTGGATGACCCACGTGCTGCTCGAGGCGGCGTCCTTCCTCCGGCACCCTCACCGTCACGCCGACGGGAATGATCACGAGGGAGTCCTGGATACCGACGACCTGGCGTCGTGGCGAGCGGGCTACGAACCGGCCGAGGCGGTGTCGTTTCGAGGCTGGGACGTCTTCAAGGCCGGCACGTGGTCGCAGGGTCCGGCCCTGCTGCAGACCCTGCGCCTGATCGAGGACGCCGACGACGCCGGTCTCGATCCCGCGACGGCCGAGGGCGCCCACCTCCTCCTCGAGGCGCAGAAACTCGCCTACGCCGATCGCGACGCGTGGTTCGGCGACAGCGACGGAGCCGTCACCGCCGCCGCGCTGCTCGCCGACGACTACATCGCCGAACGCCGCGCGCTGATCGGACCCGCCGCCTCGCCGCATCTACGCCCCGGCTCACCGGACGGACGCCCGCCGCTCCTTCCGCCCCTGCGTACGGACGCGGCCGTGGCCGACGGGTCCACCGGCGAGCCCACGGTCGACCGCTCGGGACAGACGCGCGGCGACACCTGCCACATCGACGTGATCGACAGGTGGGGCAATGCGATCTCGGCGACGCCGTCCGGCGGATGGCTCCAGTCGTCACCGACGGTGCCTTCGCTCGGTTTCTGCCTCGGCACGCGCCTGCAGGCGACGTGGCTGATCCCGGGCCACCCGGCATCCCTCGCCCCCGGGCGGCGTCCGCGCACGACCCTGACACCGACCCTGCTCACGCGCGAGACGGAACTGATCGCGATCGGCTCCCCCGGCGGCGATCAGCAGGATCAGTGGCAGCTGCCCGTGATCCTGCGCATTCTCGTCGGCGGCTACTCCGGCCAGCAGGCGATCGATGCCCCGTCACTGAGCACGACCGCCGTCATCGACTCGTTCTGGCCGCGGACCTGGTCCCCGGCGGGCGTCACCGTGGAGGACCGCCTCGACGCCCGTGTCGTCGCGGCGCTGGAAGCGCGCGGTCACCGCGTGCGCCGCACGGGTGACTGGTCGCTCGGACGCGTCACCGCCGTGGGTCGCGACGCGGACGGCATTCTGTGGGCCGCCGCCAACCCGCGCGGGGCGCAGGGGTACGCCGCCGGACGCTGACGGCACCAGGGCGCGTGGGTGAGCGAGGGGGTGAACTTCCCGCCTTATCCACAGGCCGGAAACGGACGGGGGCGTCGTTTCACTAGCATCCCGGCATGTCGTTTTCCGTCCAGCCCTCCGAGGTCATCGGGATCGCCGACCGGGTCCGTCGTGCTCTCGATGACACCCTCGACCGAGCGAACGCGCTGCGCGACGCGGTCGGTTCAGTGAGCGACGCGCTCGCCGATCTCAAACCCGCGCACGCGGCGTTCGAAGAGATCGCCCGCCCTCGCGTCGAACTCTCGCGGGGGATCGTCTCGCGTGGCCGCGCAGTGGTGGCGACCCTTCGAGAGATCGTCCTCACCTACGTCGCGGCGGATGACGAGATGGCCTCGTCGACGTCTCGCACGGACGCCGAGACGGGGCTCTTCGACCCGATGAGGTTCAGCGGGGAGCGCCGATGACTCCTTCCTTGGACGACATCCCCGCCTGCCCTGCCGACCCGGAGGGCCTGCGTCGGCTCGGTGCCGCCATCGAAGCGGCAGGCTCCGGGACCCGAGAAGCGACGGAGCATGTTCTGTTCAGCTGGGGACTGCTACCGGGGGTCTATCAGGCTCCTGAGGCCTCCGAACTGCAGCAGGCCATGCGCCTTTTGAATCCCGCCGCGGCGGAGATCGACACAGGCCTCCGCGCCGCTCGAACCGCCATCGAGACGCTCGCCGACGAACTCGAAGCCGTCAACCGCCGCCGCGCCGCTCTCATCGAGGAAGTACGGAACAGCTCCGCCGTCCAGGCCCTGAACTTCCCCGACCCTGCCGACGCCGCCGGCCAGCGCTTTCGCGACGCCGCACTCGCCGAACGGGAGGCCGCCTTCCGGCGGGACTGCGCCGCGCTCATCGACGGATGGGATGCCGCGGCACTCGCGTGCGCCGCGGCGCTGCGAGCGATTCCCGATGTGTCGTGGACGCTCTCCCACGATCTCCCTGTCGACGCCGCTCTGCTCGCGGCACCATCGACCTCGATCCTGGATGAGGCGGCGCTGTCACTGCTCCAGCGCTTGGCGCAAGACGGCGGAGCGGACGCAGCGAGTCTGCTCGCGGAGCACCCCGAGTGGGCCGCCACGATCCGCCAGGGGCGACCCGAGGCCGTGGCGGAGTGGTGGGCGAGCCTCCCGCCCGGGGTCGTGACCACACTGGTCACCGGCGTACCGGCCCTGATCGGCAACCTCGACGGTGTCGCTCTCGCCGACCGCGTCGCCGCGAATCGTGCTCGTGCTGCTGCGCATCTGACGGAATTGTTGCGTCAACGCGAGGAGGCGCTCCTGCAAGGTCGTCAGCCCGTCCTTCGTTCCGATCCAGACCTGTACGGCGTGGCCAACCGTCTCGCAGCGCTCGACAGGGAGATCGCATACTTCCGGGCGGTCAATGATGGAAGCAAGCATCTGTATGCGTGGGACCCGGGCCACGGCTCGCTCATCGAGATGTCCGGCGATCCCTCCACCGCGAAGTCCGCGCTCTTCGTCGTCCCCGGAACGAATACGACAGCCGACTCGTTCTACGGCGACGACCCCGTCACGGGCTTCGCCGACTGGCAGACGAAGGGCGGACGCGCCAGTGTAGTTGCCTTCACGGTTATGACGGGACCGATGCCTCAACTCGACGAGATCCCGATCGGCGGCGGCCCACAGTGGAACGGCTACGCAGAGGCACGGGCGCCGGAGTACGCCGATTTCGTCCGCGGCGTGAAGGCCGCGCAACCCGACCTATGGACGCTGAGCTACGAGCATTCTTATGGAGGCGGTGTCGGCAGCGCCGCCGAGGCTTACGGCGGCAGGGTGAACTCACGCTTCCTCGCCGCTTCCGTCGGGGCCGTCGATGGGTACAGCCCGTCGCCCGAGACGACTTACTACGCCGCCCAGGGCCCGGACGATATAAATCGCTACTACGCAGGGCGCCAACTAGGTCCACTCGGCTTCGGAGTCGGCCCTGAGTCGATCGACGGCATCGAGATCGTTGATTCGGGGCTGCCGGGCATGAACCCGGCGAAGCTCGCCTTGGGAGTTCCTCTCGTCGTCGCCGACAGCGTCTCCCATCACAACGCCCTCATGAGCGATGACGAGAGGGTGAACGGCACAGTGTTGAATGCGGTGAACCAAATTCTGAACAAGGCGAGGGCTGGGCGATGAGGCTCAAAGCAGCTATCGGCATCTCTGTTTTTTTGTCTATCACTCTTGGAGGTTGCGCCATGCAGACGACCACATACGAAGAGGTCCGCGAAGAAACGCTCGACGTTCTGCAGGAGCTGACCGATCTCGTTCCCAACGTCGAGGACGTCCTCGTGACGCCCGAGTTCGATCCATATCCCTGCGGTCAAGACCTCGCGTTGCAGGGAGGCAAGGGTGCGTTCTTCACCGGGCAGTGGGCGGTGTTCGTACGAGACGACTTCGACATCCCCCAATTCATCAGTGACGTGCCCAGGCAACTCGGCGACGACTGGCGCATCGAAGAACTCGGCATTCCTGTCAACTTCGCCGAGGTGTACCTCGTTCGCAACGACCCGAGGATGACTCTCAAGATCGAAGAAGCAACAATCGACGGTCGTCCAGCTATCGACCTTCTCGCCGTCTCGCGCTGCGGCGCGGTGGCCAAGCAGGATGGCGAAGCTTCATTCCCCCCGCCTACCCCGCGCATTGGTCCTGAGGTCGAGCAAACTGCCGCGGCGGCGGGGCCACCAGCGTAGCCATCGTCCATCTGGCGCAACCCCGCTCTCTTCGCGCGACGACCGAACGCGTGTCAGCGAAGTCCCGGCGCAACGACAAGCCCCTACTGAAGCCGTGCAACTTGGCCCACAAACACTCAGACGCAGGCGCTGTAGATAGCGCTGTCGAAGCATACGTCGGCACAGTGGACGCTCGATTCATGGCGCCAACGGTTCCGCCGTCGGTCCGTACACGCCCTCCCCGGAGACGATCTACCACTCCGCCCAGAGTTCCGATGACATCAACCGCTACTACGCCGGAAGTCGCATCGGCTATCTGGGGTTCGACGTTCCGCCGGAAAGCTTCCCCGGTGTTCATATTGTGGATACCGGCCTTCCCGGCTTCGATCCTTTCAAGGTGGCCGTCGGTGCGCCCTTCATTCTGAAAGACAGCATCGACCACCACAACGCGTTGATGAGCGCTGACGAGAGCGTCAACGGGCCGGTGCTCTCCGAAGTTCAGAAGGCCCTCAGGGAGCGTGGACATTGAAGATACGGCTAGCGTGCGCCGCACTCATAGCAGTCATGACCTTGGGGATTGGAGGATGCACGGTGCAGGCACCCACGTACGAAGTCGTCAGGGAGGAAGTCATCCAGTCGCTGGACGACATCGTCGCAACCGTGCCGGAACCGAAGGAGGTGGTACGCGAACCCGAGGACGAGCCCTTCTCGTGCAGCAACCCCCTCTTACTTTCGAAAAGAAAGGGCGCGTTCTTCACGGGGCAATGGGCCGTGTACGTTCCTGAGGACTTCGATATTCGTGCATACGTGACTTCACTCCCCGGTCGACTGGGAGCAGGGTGGGAGGAGCGGAAGTCCAGCATCGAGGTCTCGTTCGCGAACGTGGATCTCGTTCGAGAAGAGCCGAGACTCACTGTGAGCGTGCAGGAGACTGAAATCAACGGGCGCAGAGCTTTGGACCTCATTGCCATCTCCCGCTGCGGCGTCCTCCCAGAGGATGAACCTGAGCCCGTGGGGCCGAGGGGCGTTCGGAAAGAGTGAGCAGATTGTGACGGCCGGACGCGGCACCACTCACCACCAGCCGGGCCCCACGACGAACACATTCGCCCTGCGCGCGCGTCGAGTCGCCCCGCGCTGCTCGGCCCTCCGCCTCAGCCTCCGACCAGCGACGGGCAGCACGGGCACATCACACCCCGCGAACGAACTCCCCCACCACCGGCGCCAGACCCGCACCGATCTCGACAGCAGGACGACGGGCGCCCTTCACCTCGAAGGAGTGGTTCCCGCTGGCGATCCAGTGGACTCGCGCGTCCTGGCATGACGCGATCACCTCGTCGAACTGCGCGCGCGGGTCGATGAACGGGTCGTTCTCCCCCTCCACGAACAGCTGCGGCACCGCGATGCCCGGCAGATGCTCGCTCCGCGGCTTCTCGGGGCGTCCAGGCGGGTGCAGCGGGTAGCCGAGGTACACGAGGGCCGCAGGCGCGACGACCCCTTCGGCGCATGCCATGGATGCCATCCGCCCGCCGTACGACTTCCCCACCGCCGTCCAGGGCCCCGGCGCCGTCGCGCCCAGCCATGCCTCGACGCCTCGCCACGTCGCCACGGCGTGGGCCGCGGGTCCCGGCATCCGTCGACCGGCCTCGACATACGGGAAGACGAAGCGCAGCACCGAGACCTCGTCTGCGCACAATGCGTCGGCGAGGCCCGCCAGGAACGGGTGGTCCATCCCGGCACCGGCCCCGTGGGCCAGAGCCACCGTCGCCCGCGCTGAGGCGGCGGGCGACCACAGCCCCGACACCTCGGATGCGCCGGCAGGCAGCTCGACGGGAAGGCGAACCGGCGCGGCGCTCACGCGCCCGTCCCCGTCGTCCGCGCGACGGCAAGACGCATCGGGTCGGTGGTCACGAGCCGGTGGGAGCGGAGGTCCCCCCATCGCGGGACTCGGACGTCTCCTCGTCACGCGGGCCGGGGGTCGGGGAAACACGCTCGCCGTACCGGGGCGGCTCCTCGTCGGAGCCGGGAGCGACGGGAGCCGGCGGCCGCGGAGGCGCGGTCGGTGCGTCCGCGCCCGGTGCGAGGCGCTCGCCGTAGCGCGGAGGGGCGTCGTCGACGGTCGCGGGGCGCGACACCACGGTGCGCTGCGCACCCGAGGGGCCGACGATCCCGCGCGCCTTCTGCACGCTCGTCGCGGCGACGCACACGTCGTAGTGGTCGGCGGCCACCTGCATCACCGAGGCGAAATCACGACGGCGACGCACGATCGAGTACGTGCCCAGGCTCAACAGCATCCCGAGCGCCATGCCGACCAGCAGAACGCCGATGAAGGCGGAGATCTGCACCGTCGGCGTGCCCAGCACGAAGATGAAGGCGAACAGCAGACCGAGCATCAGACCGTTCAGGGCGCCGGACCGGGCGGCGGTGGCATACCCCAGCTTGCCCGTGATGCGCTCGATGGAGCGCAGTCCCGAGCCCACGATGGCGATGTCGCGCGCGGGGACCTCACCGGCGATCAGCGAGGAGACGGCCTTCTGCGCCTGCTCGTAGGTCGGGAACGACGCGATCTTCTCGCCGACCTCGTCGCGACCGGCACCGGGTCTCTGCGCGAACATACTCATTTCACCATCCTGTCACGCGGGCCTGAGCCGTTCCGGGGTGTTGCGCATGAGGCGCGGACTACGCTGGACCGGTGAGCACGCAGAGGGTTTTCGTCGCCCGCTTGTCGGGCTGCACGGTGTTCGACCCGGCGGGAGACCGCTTGGGCCGGGTGCGCGACGTCGTGGTGATCTACCGCGCGTCGGCCGCACCACGCGTCGTGGGCCTGGTCGTCGAGATCCCCGGTCGCCGACATGTGTTCGTGTCCATCGGCCGCGTCACCTCGATTCAGTCGGGTCAGGTCATCACGACCGGCCTCATCAACGTGCGCCGGTTCCAGCAGCGCGGCGGCGAGGTGCGGGTGATGGCCGAGATGCTGGGCCGTCGGGTCAGCCTCGTCGACGGCTCGGGCACCGCCGTCATCGAAGACGTCGCCATCGAACGCAACCGCCTCGGCGAGTGGGACGTGGGGCAGCTGTTCCTCCGTCGTCCCCGCACCAGCGCGTCGCCCTTCGCCAAGGGTGCGACCACCTTCGCCGCCTGGAAAGAGGTGCGCGAGAACCAGACGCCCGGCGAGGCCCAGTCGGCCGAACAGCTCGTCGCGACCTACTCCGAGCTCAAGCCCGCCGACCTGGCCAACACCCTGCTCGACCTGCCAGAGGAGCGACTCATCGAGGTCGCCGAGGAACTCAGCGACGACCGTCTCGCCGACGCCCTCGAAGAGATGCCCGAAGACGAGCAGGTGCACATCCTCGAGCAGCTCGGCGATGAGCGCGCCGCAGACATCCTGGATGCCATGGAGCCCGACGACGCCGCCGACCTCCTCGGTCAGCTGCCCGAATCCCGTTCCGAGCAGCTGCTCGAGCTCATGGAGCCCGAGGAGGCCGACGACGTCCGCGCCCTCCTCCAGTACGGCCCCGACACCGCTGGCGGCCTCATGACGCCCGAGCCGATCGTCCTCTCGGCGGATGCCACCGTGGCCGAGGCCCTGGCCCTCATCCGTCGCCACGAGTTGCACCCCGCGCTCGCGGCATCCGTCTTCATCACCCTGCCGCCGTACGAGACGCCCACGGGGCGGCTCCTCGGCACGGTGCACTTCCAGCGGATGCTGCGCTACCCGCCCCACGAGCGCCTGGGGGCGATCATCGACGACACGCTCGAGCCGGTGCCCGCCGACGCGTCGGCCGCCGAGGTCGCGCGCCTGCTCGCGAGCTACAACCTCGTGTCGCTGCCCGTCGTCGACCAGGCGCATCGCCTCGTCGGCTGCGTGAGCGTCGACGACGTCCTCGACTATCTGCTGCCCGACGACTGGCGAACGCACGACAGCGACGATCCGAAACCCAAGACGTCGGTGCGCTCGCTCGCCACCCGCAGTATTCCCACCCAGATCCCGCAGACCCCGAGGAGGCGCTGATGGCACGAAACAACCGCACGCCCGCCCTCGACGCCCCCCGGGGTCGCACCGGAGTGCTCGCCCCGCGCGCCCCCCAGCCCTCTCGCGACCGCTTCGGCCGTTTCACCGAGTGGGTGGCGCGCGCCATGGGGACGCCCACCTTCCTGCTCTCGCTCACGCTGTTCTGCGTGCTGTGGATGGGCTGGAACTCCATCGCCCCCGACGACTGGCGCTTCGACTCCGCGGCGATCGGCTTCACGGCCCTCACGCTCGTGCTGTCGTTGCAGGCCTCGTACGCAGCCCCCCTGATCCTGCTCGCGCAGAACCGGCAGGACGACCGTGACCGCGTGCAGATCGAACAGGACCGTCAGCGGGCCGAACGCAACCTCGCCGACACCGAGTACCTCGCGCGCGAGATCGTGGCCCTGCGCATGGCCATCCGCGATCTGACCGACGAGGTCATCACCAAGGACACGCTTCGCGCCGAGCTCAAGGCGGCGCTCGAGCGCCTCGACGAGCACGACGACGTCCACCGCCCGAATACGGCGCGATCGGACGCCGCCCGGGCCGACGCGAGCCGGGCCCACCCGTGACCGCCGAACTCGCCGAGCGGGTGCGCGCCGCTGTCGCGGCCGTGACCGACCCCGAACTTCGCCGCCCCCTCGGCGAGCTCGACATGGTGCGCGGGGTCGACGTGCACGGCTCGACGGCCGACGTCGGGATCGCCCTGACGATCGTCGGCTGTCCGGCCGCCGACCGCATCGAGCGCGACGTGCGGGATGCCGCGGCCTCGGTCGCGGGGATCGACGCGGTCGACGTGCGGGTCGGTGTGATGTCGCCCGACGAGCGCAAAGCGCTCACCGAGAAGCTCCGCGGCGGTCGCGCCAAGCGCGAGATGCCGTTCGGCCCCGATTCGCTGACCCGCGTCATCGCGGTGACCAGCGGCAAGGGCGGCGTCGGCAAGTCGACCGTCACCGCCAACCTCGCGGTGGCCCTCGCCGCTCGAGGACTCCGCGTGGGCCTGGTGGATGCCGATGTGCACGGGTTCTCCATCCCGGGCCTGCTCGGACTGGTCGATGCCGACGGGCTGCCGCCGGCTCCCACGAAGCTGGACGACCTCATCCTGCCGCCGATCGCCTACGGCGTGAAGGTCATCTCGATCGGCATGTTCCTGCGCCGTCCCGGAGAGGATGCCGCCGGTGCGGTCGCCTGGCGCGGACCGATGCTGCACCGCACCGTGCAGCAGTTCCTGACCGACGTGTTCTTCGGCGACCTCGACGTGCTCCTGCTGGATATGCCACCGGGGACCGGCGACGTGGCCATCTCGGTGGGTCAGTTGCTGCCGCACGCCGATGTGCTCGTCGTGACGACGCCGCAGGCGGCCGCCGCGGACGTGGCCGTACGGTCGGGGCTCGTCGCGCGCCAGACCGGGCAGCGTCCCATCGGTGTGATCGAGAACATGGCAGCCATGACCCTCCCCGACGGCACGGTGCTCGATCTGTTCGGCGCCGGCGGCGGCCAGGAGGTCGCCCGCGCGCTGTCGAGCGAGGGTGACGACGTGCCCCTGTTGGCATCCGTTCCCCTGAGCACCGCGCTGCGCACGGGCGGTGACGACGGGCGTCCGGTGGTCATCGCCCGGCCCGACGACCCCGCCGCTCGTGCGATCGATGCCGCCGCCGCCGCGCTGGCTGTTCGCCCGCGCGGTCTCGCCGGCAAGCCGCTGCGCCTCGGCGTCTGACGCCGGCTGCGCGCCGACCCGCGGCACGCGTCCGGATTCGGCGGCGTCAGGTCGCCTCGTCGTCGAACGGGGGTCGCTCCCCCGCGACGAAGGGCGTCGTGTCCGGCTTCTCGCGGGCGGCGAGGGCCGCCGCCCCCGCCGCGCGCATCGTGGCGGTGGGGGTGTCGTCGAGCAGCGCCTCGCGGATGATGCGGCGCGGGTCGTACTGACGCGGATCGAGCTTCTTCCAGTCGACGTCGTCGAACTCGGGACCCATCTCGTCGCGCATCCGCGACCGCGCTCCCTGCAACGTCTCTTTCGCGCGTTTGGTGAACTTCGCGAGCGCCTCCGCATAACGGGGCAGGCGCTCGGGTCCGATGAGGACCGCGGCGATCACGCCGATCAGCATCAGCTTCTCGATCGTGAGGCCGAAGAACATGGCTCCAGATTACCGGCCGCGCCTGGGGGTCCCGCGCGGATGAGCCGTCTAGCCTGAAGAGTGGAGGTCCATGTGAGCGGTCAAGAGGCGAACGAGCGGTTCGTACAGGAGTCGACGGTCGAGCCCGAGCACATCGCTCGCGCGCGGGCGCACGCGCTCGAACTCGGCGCGGGGCCCATCAGCGCGGCGGTCGGCGCTCAGGCGGCCGTGATCGCGGCCGCATCCCGCGCCCTCAACATCGTCGAGGTGGGAACCGGCGGAGGCGTCTCGGGGCTCTGGCTCCTGCACGGTTCTCCCCGCGCCACCTTGACGACCATCGACAAAGAACCCGAGCACCTCGGTGCTGCGCGCTCGGCGTTCATCGACGCGCGCATTCCCGCCGCACGAGCACGCTTCATCACCGGGCGCGCGTCCGAGGTCCTGCCGCGCATGAACGAAGCCTCCTACGACATCGTCTTCATCGACGCGGACCCGGAGGGCGTGATCGAATACGTCGAGCACGGTTTGCGCCTCGTCCGCGCCGGCGGCACCGTCCTCATCCCTCGCATCCTTGCGAACGGTGCCGTCGCCGATCCGGTCCGGCGCGACGCGGTGACGACGGCCTACCGCTCGCTCATCCAGGAGGTGCAGTCTTCGCCCGCCGTCATCGGCGCTCTCTCGACCACCGGCGAAGGTCTGCTGCAGCTCACGACGCGCCCCGCCGACGCCTGAGTTCAGGACGCCACGACAGCCCGCCCCCGCGGGTCGTCACGACCTCGCAAGGCCCACCAGGCGTACGTGCGATCGCGGAGACGCAGAAGGCCGGACCCTCGCGGGACCGGCCTTCATGGCGTGATGATCGTCAGGCGGTGACGACGCCACCGAGGACGTCGTAGAGTTCTTTCGCCTCGGCATCGTTCACGGATACGACGAGTCGCCCGCCCCCCTCGAGCGGAACCCGCACGATGATCAACCGACCCTCCTTCACGGCCTCCATCGGTCCGTCACCGGTACGCGGCTTCATGGCTGCCATCGCGGCCCCCTTCTCGTGATTGCTCTGCGTCCAGTTTAGTCGGTCGTCGGAGCGGCCCGCCGTCCGGGTGACATGCGAAGGCGCGCGAGGTCAGGGAATCTGCCAGTACGTATTGCCCAGCGCGTACATGTTGTAGATCCACCACCACTGTCCGACCAGGGCGAGACCGAGCACCCCGAGACGCCACGCGAGCGAACGGGGAACCGCGAACGCTCCCCACAGGGGCGAAATCGGAACGAACAGCCGGAACACGCTCGACTGCGGGAAGAACACCAGCAGCAGGTAGATCAGATAGCTGGCGGACCATAGGCGCACCTCGATGCCGAGCCTCTTCACCTGCGGGAGCAGGAGCAACGCCGCGGCGACGGCGATCACGAGCAGGCACAACGCGATGTAGCCCATCTCGGGCCCCAGACCCCACTGCGTGAACCAGAACCCGGCGGCGGTGATCCAGCCGTCGACGGGGACGAAGCCGGTCTCGCCGCCGAGCCAGTTCCGTCGCCAGGCGAGCTCTGTGGCCAGATACGCGCCGGGGGTGCCGGTCACCGCGGCCGCGATCCCCTGCCACGAGAAGCCGACGAACGTCGCGAGCGCCCCCAGCGACACGATGTGGACGACGTCGCGGACCGGAAGCGCGTCCGTCCGCCGACGGAGGAAGCGATGGATGCCGTACAAGCCGAGGAAGAGCGCGAACGCCAGGATGCCGGGACGGGTGTAGCCCATCAGCGGTACGAGCAGGTACAGCCATCCCCACCGACGGCGTTGCACGCACCGGATCGACAAGAACAGCAGGAACAGGAAGAGCGTCTCGGCGTACCCCACCTGGAAGAGGGCGGCGAGAGGGCCGCAGGAGAAGAACACGACGGCCCACAGGGCGGCCCCCTCGCCGATGCGCTCGTGCAGCATCCGGTAGAGCACCACGCACGCACCGAAGCCCGAGAGCAGGGAGACGACCACGGCGCCCGCGCCCCACGACCCGAGAACCAGACCGAGGGCGGCCGAGACACCGGCGTACAGCGGCATGAACGCCCACGCGTTCTCGGCGACGTGTCCGGCATCCGCCAGGGGCAGCTGCGACGGGTATCCCGCGACCGCGACGGTCCAGTACCACTGGGCGTCCCACCCGACGGCGAGGTCCGACAGCGACGGCGCGAGCCCGAAACGCGATCCCTCCGCCGACAGCGACGCGGCGAAGAGGAAGAACGTCGTCGTGATCAGGCGAGCGATCACGTAGACGACGGCGATGCGCGCCGCGACCGGCAGACGCATCCACGCGCGTTCCGGCGCGGAAACCGCGACCGTGGCGGTCACCGCGCGCTCAGCCACGCTCGCAGTCCGCGCTCGACATCGTCGATCTGGGTGACCGGCACGCGCTCTTCGTCGTGGTGCGCGAGGTGCGGGTCGCCGGGGCCGTAGTTGACGGCCGGGATGCCGAGCGCAGAGAACCGCGCCACGTCGGTCCAGCCGTACTTGGGCTTGGGCGTGGCGCCCACGGCATCCACGAACTCCCTCGCCAGCTCGGCGTCGAGCCCCGGGCGAGCGCCCTCCGCGACGTCGACGATGTCGATCTCGAACCCGGTGAAGACATCGCGCACCACGCGCACGGCGGCCTCGGCGTCGCGGCTGGGCGCGAAGCGGTAGTTGACCTCGACCTCGCACGCGTCGGGGATGACGTTGCCGGCCACCCCGCCCGAGATCCGCACCGCGTTGAGCCCCTCGCGGTACACGAGACCCTCGACCTCGATCTCGCGGGCACGGTACTCGGCGAGACGGGCCAGGATGGGGGCGGCCTTGTGGATGGCGTTCTCGCCGATCCAGGAGCGCGCACTGTGCGCGCGGACGCCGTCGGTGCGGATCAGCGCGCGCAGCGTGCCGTTGCAGCCGCCCTCGACCTCGCCGTTGCTGGGTTCGCCGAGGATGGCGAAGTCGCCCTCGAACAGGTCGGGGCGGTTGCGTGACAGGCGACCGAGGCCGTTGAGCGAGGAGTCGACTTCTTCGTGGTCGTACCACATCCAGGTGATGTCGACCGCGGGATCGGTGAGCTCCGCGGCGAGTTTGAGCTGCACCGCGACGCCGGCCTTCATGTCCACGGTGCCGCGCCCCCAGATGACGTCCTGCCCGTCGACCACGCGGTCTTCGACCGGGAGGTTGCGGTTGATCGGCACGGTGTCGATGTGACCCGCGATGACGACGCGGCGGCTGCGGCCGAGCCTCGTGCGCGCCACGATCGTGTCGCCGTCGCGGATCACCTCGAGGTGGTCGTAGGCCGAGACGGCAGCCTCGATGGCATCCGCAAGACGGGTCTCATCGTCGGACTCGCTGGGGATGTCGCAGATCGCCCTGGTGAGGTCGACGGACGAGGCGGTGAGGTCGAGCACGGGCATGCCCCCGATCATTCCACACACCCCCGCGCCGGTAGCCTGAAGGGGTGAGCAACGAACGACGCATCAGCGCTGCCGGCCTCTCCACGCGAACCGCAGACGGGACGGTGCTCGACGCCTGGTTCCCGAAGCCGGTCCTCGGCGCGTCCCCCGATCAGGATGCCGAGAAGTCGCACCTCGAGACCTCGACCGGCCCCGATGAGCGGCGAGGAGTCGTCGTGGAGGCGATCACGCTGACCATCGATGCCGATGAGGCGCCTGCCTCCACCGCCGACGCATACCTGCGCCTGCACGCGCTCTCCCACCTGCTGGTGCGTCCGAACGACATCAACCTCGACGGCATCTTCGGTCACCTCCCCAACGTCGCGTGGACGAACGCCGGGCCCATGCACCCCGACGACGCGGCACGCCTTCTGCCGCAGCTCAAGCGTCACGGCATCCAGCTCCAGGGTCTCGACAAGTTCCCCCGCCTCACCGACTATGTGCTCCCCGCGGGTGTGCGCATCGCCGACGCCTCCCGGGTGCGCCTGGGCGCCCACCTCTCCCCCGGCACGACCGTCATGCACGAGGGCTTCGTGAACTTCAATGCCGGCACCCTCGGGTCGTCCATGATCGAGGGCCGCGTATCGCAGGGCGTCGTGATCGGCGACGGCACCGACATCGGCGGAGGTGCCTCGATCATGGGCACCCTCTCCGGCGGCGGCACGCACCGCGTCTCCATCGGCGCGCGGACGCTCCTCGGCGCCAACGCCGGCATCGGGATCTCGCTCGGCGACGACTGCGTCGTGGAGGCGGGCCTCTACGTCACGGCCGGCACCAAGGTGCGCGTCGGCGACGAGACGGTCAAGGCGGGCGAGCTGTCGGGGCGCAACGGCATCCTGTTCCGCCGCAACTCCCTCACCGGCGCCGTCGAAGCCTCCGCACGCGCGGGCGTCGGCGTCACGCTGAACGAGGCACTGCACGCCTGAGTCCCGGCCGGCTCGAGGTCGACACTTCTCACGGACCGACACCGTTCGCGCACGACGCGGCGACGGCCGTTCACGCTCGCGCCTCCCGCTCATCGGGGTGCCCCCGGGGCTCATCGTGATCCTCGGTCGTTGCGTCGATACGCCGCCGTGCGGCAGCCAGGGCGTGCTCCGACGAGGCGCGCAACGTCGGATCGGCGTCGCGACGCAGGGCCAGGGCGCGTGCGAAGTCCGCCACCGCGGCGTGGGTCCGCCCCGCAGCGAGCAGCACCTTTCCGCGATGCTGTCGGATCACGGCTTCTCGGGAGGTCCCTGCGACCTCGTCGACCAACGCGTCGTAGACGGTCAGAGCGGCCGCGGTGTCACCGGTGGCGGCGAGACAATCGGCGTGCAGAGCGCGCATCCTGATCGTGGTCGGATCGCCCAGGAGTCGAAGAGCGCGCTCGGGTTCGCCGTTCCACAGGGCCTCGATCACGTCGGCCAGGGCGTCGCCCTCGAGCCCCGCGCGGAAGACCGCGGCATCCGTGATCCGCGGGCGAAGATCGCCGCCGATGACCCAGCCCGGCCCCCCGGCGACATCCCCGGGTTCCGGTGTCAATCGCGCACCCGCACCGACAGGCAGGTGACGCAGCCCTCGAGCTTCTCGAACTCGCTGACGTCGACGGTGACGACGTCGAGGCCGCGGGCGCGGTGTGCGTCGGCCGTTTCCGGCGCATCCGACGACATCAGCACGGTGTGCTCATCGAGCACGACGACGGCCGTTCCGTGCTCCTCGGGGACGCCCGCGAATGCCGGGAACAGGGCCGGATCGTCCACGAGCGGCTCGTACCCGATCACGGTTCCGTCGGGGAGGGCCGTCACCCCCGACTTCAGGTGCAGCACCTTCGTCACCGGGATCTCGCGCACCTCCCACCCCCGCGGCTCGAGCAGCGCCCGGAGCTGAGCGATCCCGTCCGCGTTCGTGCGGGCGGACGCCCCGACGTACACGACGCGGCCGACCTTGAGCACGTCGCCCCCGTCGAGCGTTCCCGGCTCGACGATGTCGGCGGTCTCGATCCCGGATGCCGTGACCCCGGCGCGCACGGTCTCCGCCTCGCCGCGGCGGGAGCCGGCGCCTGCCCGGCACAGCACCGCGAGATCGCCGAAGACGACCACGGCATCCTCGACGAAGACGCCGTCGGGCTGCGCATCGGCGGGCTCGATCTCGACGACATCCCAGCCGCGCGAGCGGAAGGCGTCGACGTAGGCGCGCCACTGGGCGAGCGCGAGATCGGCGTCGACCGGGACGCGATCGAGATGGGTCAACTCGCCATCGGCGAGGCGCGGAGAGGGACGACGGACGAGCAGACGCGGCATGCCCCGACCTTACTGGTTCGCTTCGTCCACGTCGGGGCGGCCACTGGCATCCATTGCCCGTCGAGCATCCCCGGCCAGGCCGTGCCGCCACACCCGAGAGGTGACGCCCCACACGAGCCGCATCGTCCGCTCCGGCACGCATAAACGCGATTCGTGACGATAAACACGTGCACGGCGTGTTTATGCGCAGAAATTGTGTTTATGCATGCGGGACATCGCGGGGCGCGCGACTCCGCACCGCGCGGCACGGACACGGCGCCGGGCGACGCAACGGCACGGCACGACGCAACGCGGCACGGCGCCGCAGGCGGGTGACCGGCGCAACGCCAAACGCCCCGCCCCAGGAAAGGGACGGGGCGTTCCGGCGCCGGCTCAGACGCCCGGGTAGTGCCGCTCGGGGGCTCCCGTGTACAGCTGCTGCGGGCGACCGATCTTGGTCTGCGGATCGGTGATGGCCTCGCGCCACTGGGCCAGCCAGCCGGGCAGACGGCCGATGGCGAACAGCACGGTGAACATGCGGGTCGGGAAGCCCATCGCCTTGTAGATCACGCCGGTGTAGAAGTCGACGTTCGGGTAGAGGCGGCGCTCCTTGAAGTAGTCGTCTTCGAGGGCGATCTGCTCGAGCTCCTTGGCGAGGTCGAGCAACGGGTCGCTGACGCCGAGGGCCTCGAGCACCTCGTCGGCGGCTTCCTTCACCAGCTTGGCGCGCGGGTCGTAGTTCTTGTAGACCCGGTGCCCGAAGCCCATGAGCTTGACGCCCTGCTCCTTGTTCTTGACGCGCTCGACGAAACGCTCGACGCTCTCGCCCGAGTCGCGGATGCGGCCGAGCATCTGCAGCACGGCCTCGTTGGCACCGCCGTGGAGCGGTCCGGACAGGGCCTGGATGCCGGCCGAGATCGACGCGAACTGGTTGGCTCCGGTGGAGCCCACGAGACGCACGGTCGAGGTGGAGGCGTTCTGCTCGTGATCCGCGTGCAGCATGAGGAGGAGGTCGAGGGCCTTGGTCATGACCGGGTTGACCTTGTAGATCTCACTCAGCACACCGAAGTTGAGCTTGAGGAAGTTGTCGACGAATCCAAGCGAGTTGTCGGGGTACAGGAACGCCTGCCCGATGCTCTTCTTGTGAGCGTAGGCCGCGATCACGGGGAGCTTGGCGAGCATGCGCACCGTGTTGAGCTCGACGTGCTCGGGGTTGTGCGGGTCGGACTCCGACTCGTAGTAGGTCGACAGCGTCGCGGTCGCCGCCGACAGCACCGACATGGGGTGCGCGGTCGGAGGCAGCGACGAGAAGAAGCGCTTGAGGTCTTCGTGCAGGAGCGTGTGACGGCGGATGCGCTCGTCGAACGACGCCAGCTCGGATGCCGAGGGCAGCTCGCCGTAGATGAGCAGCCAGGCGACCTCGAGATAGGTGCTGTTCTTCGCGAGCTGCTCGATCGGGTAGCCGCGATAACGCAGGATGCCCTGGTCACCGTCGATGTACGTGATGTCCGACTTCGTCGACGCCGTGTTGACGAATCCGTAGTCGATCGTGGTGTGGCCGGTCTGCCTCGTCAGCGAGGCGATGTCGATGCTGGGAACGCCGTCGGTCCCGTGCAGCACCGGGAATTCGGCGGTCTTGTCCCCCACCGTGAGGGTGGCCTTGTCGTGCTCGGTCCCCGCGTCGCTCACCGCGCCTCCTTGCGATTTCTGGTCGCCCGTGTGGTCGATCGCGGGTCCTGAGGCTCCCGCGGCTATTCGACCGGTGGATGCCACGGGTGTGTCATCCGGGTCGGCACGCGCACGGAGGGTGACCCGCGCACAGTGCTTCTACAGCCTAGTAGTCACGCCGATGTACAGATGACATCGCCAAAGGAGGCCCCCATCGAATGGAGGGATCCTCCTGATCACCGCCCTCGATGAGAGCGCGCGACCGCACGTCGAGTTCGGGGCCGCACGTCGACGACAGGGGTGCTCAGCGAGCGAGACGCGCCGCCGCGGCGGCGATCCGCTCGTCGGTCGCCGTCAGCGAGAACCGCACGTGGTTCGGGAAATGCGTGCCGTAGAAGTGGCCCGGACCGACCAGGATGCCGAGATCGGCGAGGCGTCCGACGCTCTCCCACGCGTCGCGGCCCTCCGTGGCCCAGAGGTACAGGCCGCCTTCGCTGCGGTCGACCGTGAAACCCGCCGCTTCGACCGCGGGCTTCAGCACAGCCCGCCGACGGGCGTAGCGTTCCCGCTGCTCCGCGACGTGCCGGTCGTCGCCGAGCGCGACGGTCATGGCCCGCTGCACGGGTGCCGGCGGCATCAGACCGAGGTGCTTGCGCCCGGTGAGCAGACGCGCGACGAGCGCCTCGTCGCCGGCGAGGAATGCCGCTCGATAGCCGGCGAGGTTCGACTGCTTGCTGAGCGAGTACACCGACAGCACGCCCGACAGGTCGTCACCGACGACCGCGGGGTCGAGCACGCTGGGCACCCGTTCGCGGTCCCAGGGGGCGTCCCATCCGAGTTCGGCGTAGCACTCGTCGGAGGCGAGGACGGCTCCGAGCTCTCGCGCCCGGGTGACGGCATCCGTCAGCCCCGCCACCGACAGCACACGACCGTCGGGGTTGCCGGGCGAGTTGACCCACACGAGCTTCGTGTTCGCGGGCCAGTCGGCCGGATCGTCGGATGCCACCGGCTCGGCGCCCACGAGACGGGCACCGACCTCGTAGGTGGGGTACGCGGCGCGCGGGTGAACGACGACGTCGCCGGGTCCGAGACCGAGCAGCAGCGGCAGAAGCGCGACGAGCTCCTTCGACCCGACGGTGGGCAGCACGTGCGCCGCCGTCAGACCCGGAACACCCCGCCGGCGGGCGTACCAGTCGGCGATCGCCTCGCGCAGCGCCGGGGTTCCCGCGGTCTGGGGATAGGCGTGCGCGTCGGTTGCGTCGGCGAGAGCCCGCGCGACCACGTCGGGCGTCGGGTCCACGGGTGAGCCGATGGACAGGTCGACGATGCCGTCAGGATGACGCCGAGCACGCTCCGCGTAGGGGGCGACGGCATCCCAGGGGTAGTCGGCGAGGTCGGCGACGCCCACGGGTCAGTGGCTCTGCGGGGGAAGCTCTGCGATGACCGGGTGATCCTTGGCGATCACGCCGACCTTGGCGGCGCCACCGGGAGAGCCGATGTCGTCGAAGAACTCGACGTTCGCCTTGTAGTAGTCGGACCACTCCTCGGGCAGGTCGTCTTCGTAGTAGATCGCCTCGACGGGGCAGACCGGTTCGCACGCACCGCAGTCGACGCATTCGTCGGGGTGGATGTAGAGCGAGCGTTCGCCCTCGTAGATGCAGTCGACGGGGCACTCGTCGATGCAGGCGCGGTCCTTCACATCGACACACGGGAGGGCGATCACGTAAGTCACCCGCTCAGTCTAATCGCGCCGGGGCACCCGGCCCTGCCGCACGGCTGGGCGGTTACGATCCGGCGGGACGCGAGGCGCGGCGCGGGGTGGAGAAGTCGGGCCACAGCGCGACGAGCACCATCAGCGCCGGCCCCACCACCGTCCACACCAACGGCACCCATTCCGTTCCCGCCGTGGGCGCGGCGACGATCGCCGACCCGCCCGGTCCGACCTGGGAGAACATGAACGTAGCCAGCGTGATCCCCAGGCCCCCGGCGAGGGCGTTCGTCCGATCGCCTGTGAGGGTGCGCAGGGCGATCAGCAGCGCGGCGCTTCCGATCGTGGCGACGACCAGACCCACCGGGATCGGGCCCAGCAGGAACGCCTGGCCGACCGTCCCGGCGGTGCCGTAGAACGCTCCGATCACGAGCGCAACGGCCCACCCGGCGATGCGAACGATCGTGGAAGTCACCGCGTCAGTCTAAAAGGGCGTAGCGATGGCAGACCTGTGAGCGGGACGACGCTCAGGCAGCCCAGCCCCACAGCCGCAGGAACGCGGCCGTGAGCGCGGCGGCGGCGACCACCACGAGGAACGGCGCACGGGCCCGCAGCAGCAGCGCCGCCACCGCGACCGCCGGCAGCCGCGCATCGACCACGATGGCGGGGCCATTCGCCAGCGTCTGCACCACGACCAGCGCCGCGAGCAGCGCCACCGTCAACAGGTCGGCGATCCGCGCGGGGCGTGGCGCCTCGAGCCACCGCGCCGGGAGCACGTACCCCACCGCTTTCAAGGCGACGCAAACGACGGATGCCAGCAGCACGGCGGTCCAGAGGGTCACGGCATCCCCTTCTCTTCCGGTGTGCCGGACGGCGCGGGTGTCGGTCGCCGCGGGTCGAACAGCCCCACGGCGACCGCGACGACCGCCGCAGCGATGACCGGGATGCCGGGCATCAGCAGCGGAGTGAGCACCGCCGCGACGACCGCCGCACCGACGGCGACCGCGACCGGCTGGCGCCCGCGCAGCCGCGGCCACAACAGAGCGAGGAACGCGGCCGCCGCCGCGGCGTCGAGGCCGTAGGCACGAGGATCACCCAGCACGTCGCCCAGCAACGCACCGACAAGCGTCGACAGATTCCACCCGACCCAGATCGCCACTCCGGTGACCCAGAACCCGGCCTGCCGCGCGCGCGGGGTGTCCTGGGACAGGCCGACGGCGACGGACTCGTCGATGGTGAATTGCGTGGCCGCGGCCTTGCGCCAGAAGCCGCCCGCGACGACGGGCGCCATCCGCATCGCGTACGCGGCGTTGCGCACCCCCAGCAAGGCCGACGACGCGATCGCGGCCGGAGCCGCCGCAAGACCGCCCGCGGCGATGACTCCGACGAAGGCGAACTGCGAGCCGCCGGTGAACATGAGCAGGCTCAAGACGCAGGTCTGCCAGACGTCGAGACCGGACGCCACCGACAGCGCACCGAACGAGATGCCGTAGGCGCTCGTCGCGAGCGCGACCGCGAGACCCTGCCGTGTCGCGACACCCTCGGGTGTTCGGTAGAACGAACGCATGGACATCATCGTGAACGGTTCACGTCTGTTCGTCAAGTCGAACGAACGGTGAGCATAATGAACGCATGACGGATCTCGGCGACCGCATCGCGACGACCCTTCGACGCGAGCGCGAGCGACGCGACCTCAGCGTCTCCGAGTTGGCGCGACGGGCCGGTGTCGCCAAAGCGACGGTCTCGCAGCTCGAGAACGGCGGGGGGAACCCTTCCGTCGAGACACTGTGGGCCCTGGCATCCGCCCTCGACATCCCGTTCGCGGTGCTCGTCGACGAGGGGGTCCGCTCCCCCACCCTGATCCGCGCGGGCGAGGCCGCCACGGCGGTGCCGTCATCGGCATCCGCCTATCTCGCCGTGCTGCTGTCCGCGAGCCCGCCGCACGCGCGCCGGGACATCTACCTGCTGTCCGCCGAGCCCGGGTCGCCGCGCCAGTCCGACCCTCACCCCCGGGGCACGGTCGAACACCTGGTGATGGTGACCGGTCGTGGCCGGGTCGGGCCGGCCGACGACCCGTACGAGCTCTCCCCCGGCGATTACCTCTCGTATCCCGGCGACGCGCCGCACGTCTTCGAGGCCCTCACCCCCGGCATGAGCGCCGTATGCGTGGTCGAGTCGCACTGAGCCCCACGACCGCCGGCTCCGCCGCGGGCGCCGGGCTGTCGCGACGAGCGCTGACACGATGCAGGAGAAGCGTCTGCGGCCGGCCGCGACGAACGGGCCGGGCGGCGCCCTGGCCACCGGACTCCACGCGGAACGGCCCCGCCGAGCGTGAGCTCAGCGGGGCCGTGACAGGCGGAAACGCTTACGCGTTGGCATCCTGACGCTTCAGGCGCGAGGCGGCACGGCCGCGCTCGGTCGCGTCGAGCACGACCTTGCGGATGCGCACCTTCTCGGGCGTGACCTCGACGCATTCGTCGTCGCGGGCGAACTCGAGCGACTCCTCCAGCGTGAGCACGCGCGGGGGCGTCATCGACTCGAAGGAGTCGGAGGTCGACGAACGCATGTTCGTCAGCTTCTTCTCCTTGGTGATGTTGACGTCCATGTCGTCGGCGCGCGAGTTCTCGCCGATGACCATGCCCTCGTAGACCTCTTCGGTGGGCTGGACGAAGAAGCTCATGCGCTCCTGCAGGGCGATCATGGCGAACGGGGTGACGACGCCCATGCGGTCGGCGACGATCGAGCCGTTCTGACGGGTCGTGATGGAGCCGGCCCAGTCGTCGTAGCCGTGCGAGATCGCGTTCGCGATGCCGGTGCCGCGCGTGATCGTGAGGAACTCGCTGCGGAAACCGATGAGACCGCGCGAGGGCACGACGAACTCCATGCGCACCCAGCCGGTGCCGTGGTTGGTCATGTTGTCCATGCGGCCCTTGCGAGCGGCCATGAGCTGCGTGATCGCGCCGAGGTGCTCCTCGGGTGCGTCGATCGTCAGGTGCTCGAAGGGCTCCTTGAGCTTGCCGTCGTCGCCGCGCTTGGTGACCACCTGGGGCTTGCCGACGGTGAGCTCGAAGCCCTCGCGGCGCATGTTCTCGACGAGGATCGCGAGCGCGAGCTCGCCGCGGCCCTGGACCTCCCAGGCATCCGGGCGTCCGATGTCGACGACCTTCAGCGAGACGTTACCGATGAGCTCGCGGTCGAGGCGGTCCTTCACCATGCGGGCGGTGAGCTTGTGGCCCTTGACCTTGCCCATGAGGGGCGAGGTGTTCGTGCCGATCGTCATCGAGATGGCGGGGTCGTCGACCGTGATGGCCGGGAGGGGCCGCACGTCTTCGGGGTCGGCGATGGTCTCGCCGATCGTGATGTCGGGGAAACCGGCGATCGCGACGATGTCGCCGGGGCCGGCGTCTTCGGCGGGGAAGCGCTCGAGGGCCCGCGTCTTCAGCAGCTCGGTGACACGCGCGTTGCTGGTGGTGCCGTCGGAGCGCACCCAGGCCACGGTCTGGCCCTTCTTCAGCGTGCCGTTGAACACGCGCAGCAGCGCGAGGCGGCCGAGGAACGGCGAGGAGTCGAGGTTGGTCACCCACGCCTGCAGCGGCGCCTCGTCGTCGTACGCGGGGGCGGGGACGTGCTCGAGGATCGCACCGAACAGCGGCTCGAGGTCATCGTTGTCGGGCAGCGCGCCATTGGCGGGACGGTTAAGGGATGCCGCCCCCGCACGGCCCGAGGCGTAGACGACCGGCACATCGAGCAGGGCGTCGACGTCGAGGTCGGGCACGTCGTCGACGAGGTCGGATGCCAGGCCCAGGAGCAGGTCGTGCGCCTCTTCTTCGACCTCGGCGATGCGCGCATCGGGGCGGTCGGTCTTGTTGACCAGCAGGATGACGGGGAGCTTGGCCTCGAGGGCCTTGCGCAGCACGAAGCGGGTCTGGGGCAGCGGGCCCTCGGACGCGTCGACCAGCAGCACGACGCCGTCGACCATCGACAGACCGCGCTCGACCTCGCCACCGAAGTCGGCGTGGCCGGGGGTGTCGATCACGTTGATCGTGACGGGCACGTCGGTGTGGGCACCGTTGTACTCGATCGCCGTGTTCTTGGCGAGGATCGTGATGCCCTTCTCGCGCTCGAGGTCGTTGGAGTCCATCGCGCGCTCTTCGACGTGCGCGTGGTCGCCGAACGAGCCGGTCTGGCGGAGCATGGCGTCGACGAGGGTCGTCTTGCCGTGGTCGACGTGCGCGACGATCGCGACGTTGCGGAGGTCAGGACGAAGGGCGTGCGCCATGGAGGGTCTCCAGGAAAATTCGGGGTGGCGCCCGGAATCGGGCCGTCACAGTCTACCGGGCGGCTGCGACACTCCCGGCAGGGGACGCTCAGGAACGGCCCGGGCACGCGAAAGGGGCGGGATCCCGCGGGATCCCGCCCCTCCGTCAGAGCGGGCTTACGCGTTCGCGAAGCCCACGATCGTCCAGTCGATGGTCTCGAACTGACGCGCGCCCCAGTTCACCAGACCCTCGGACACGGCGTAGACCTCGGGCAGGGGTGCGATCGGGATGATCGGCACGTACTCCCACAGCACCTTGTCGATCTCCTCCGCGGTCTCAAGACGCGCAGCGGGGTCGAGCTCGGTGTTGGCCTCCTCCCAGAGACCGGCGAGGCGGTCGTCGGTGATGCCGGTGTAGTTCTGCGCCGAGTCGACGGGCGAGAACAGCGACTCGCTCGACGAGATCGGGTAGGGCGTGCCGCGCCACGAGAAGGTCACCATCTCGAAGTCGCCGGGGATGACGTACTCGCTGAAGTATCCGCCCACGGGAACGGCGGTCAGCTCGACGGGAATGCCCGCCTCGCCGAGGTCGGCCTGGATCTGCTCCGCACGCTGGACGTTCGTCGCGGTGTCGGCGGGGACGGTCACGGTCAGCGTCAGCGGCGTTCCGTCCTTCACCCAGGAGTCGCCGTCCTTGGTGTAGCCGGCGTCCTCGAGGTACTGCGCCCCCGCGTCGACGTCGTAGGGCAGCGCCTCGTCGGTGTAGCCGTCCTGACCGGGCATGAAGACGTAGCTACCCTGCGTGATGGCGGGCACGCCCACGGGCGAGTTCGCCGTGTTGGCGATCTGCTCGCGGTTGACGAGGGATGCCACGGCCTTGCGCACGTTGACGTCGGCGAGCGGGCCGTCCGAGGCGCGCATGGTGATGTGCGTCCAGGTCAGACCGTTGGACGCCTGGATCTGCGCGCCCGCGACGTTCTGCGCCGTCTGGTACAGATCGGCGTTGGCCGAGATGTTCAGAGCGTCGATCTCGCCGTTGCTGAACGACGTGCCCTGCTGGTCCTGGCTCACCGCGCGGAAGACGACGGTCTCGAGCTTGGGGGTCGCACCCCACCAGTTCGGGTTGCGATCGAGCGTGGCGATGCCCGCGGTGCTGTCGAGCGAGGCGAGCTTGAACGGCCCGGACGAGGGCAGTGCCGTCGTCAGATATGCCGTGTTGAAGGTCGTCGGGTCGTTGCCCACGCTGGCGGGCAGCACCTGGCTGAGCAGGCCCTGCCAGTCGGCGTACACCGACGAGAAGGTCATGATGACGTCGAACTCGTTCTCACCCTGCTCCACGGAGGCGATCTGGTCCCAGCCCGTGGTCGAGATGACGACGTAGTCGGGGTTGGTGCCGTTGTTTGCCTTCCAGGTCGCCTGGTAGTCGGCCACCGTGATGGGCGTGCCGTCCTCCCACTTGGCATCCGGGTTCAGTGTGATCTCGACGGTCTGGGGGCTCTCGTTGGTCAGCTCGACCGAGGAGGCGTAGTTCTCGTCGACGACGGGCTTGCCCGACTCGTCGATCTTGATGGGCCCACCCTGCATCGCCGCGACGATGTCGTTGGTGTTGGCCTCGTTGCCGTCGATGTGGAAGTTGTTCCAGTTGACCGGGAGGGAGTCGACGGCGAGCACCAGGCTGCCACCGTCCTGCACGTCGGCTGCGTCGGCGCGCTGCCACGCGGTCGAGGGCAGCGAGTTCTGGTCTTCGGGATTGGCCGAGGGAGCTGCGGTGTTGCCCGGTGCGCACCCGGCGATCGCCAGGGCGGCGGCACCCAGCAGCGCGAGCGCGCTGAGGCCTTTCGCTTTGCGGATCATGTGATCATTCCTCTCGTTGGTGATCGGTGAGGGCCCCCGGCGACGTGGTGCCGTCGGTCGGGGACGTTCGGGGGGATGTGGCCGTCGCCGTCTCGAAGACGAGGTCGGACCGTTCGGCGTAGTGGCACGCCACCCGCGAGTGCGCCTGTGGGCGCAGTCCCGGGTCGTCGGAGTCGCACCGGCGCCGGTCGGCGTCGGGCAGCAGGCGGTACAGCGGGCACCGCGTGCGGAAACGGCATCCCGAGATCTCCTGCGTGGGGCTCGGCAGGTCGCCGTCGAGCAGGATGCGGGTGCGCCCCCGCTCGATGCGCGGGTCGGGGATGGGCGCGGCCGAGATGAGCGCCTTGGTGTACGGATGCCGGGGGTCGTCGAACACCGCGTCGACCGGCCCCTGCTCGACGATGCGTCCGAGGTACATGACCGAGACGTCGTCGGCGATCTGGCGTACGACGGCGAGGTCGTGCGCGACGAAGAGGAACGACAGCCCGAGACGTTCCTTGAGGTCTTCGAGCAGGTTGATGACACCGGCCTGGATGGACACGTCGAGGGCCGAGACCGGCTCGTCGAGGATGACGACGGCGGGGTCGGTGGCCAGCGCTCGGGCGATGCCGATGCGCTGGCGCTGACCGCCCGAGAACTCGTGCGGGTAGCGGTCGGACATCGCCGGGTCGAGGCCGACGAGTTCCAGCAGCTCCGTCATCTTGGCGTCGCGCTCGGCCCGCGGGACCCCCTGCACCAGAAGCGGCTCGGTGATGACCTCGCCCACCGGAAGGCGCGGGTCGATCGCGCCCATCGGGTCTTGGAACACGATCTGGATGCCGCGCCGCAGTGCGGCCTTCTCTTTCCGGCTGACGCTCGCGACGTCGGTGCCGTTGATGCGGATCGAGCCGCCTTGAGGGGCGATCATCTCCATGATCTCGAGGATCGTCGTGGTCTTGCCGCAGCCGGACTCCCCCACCAAGCCCATGGTGCGCCCGGGCTGGATGGAGAACGAGATGCCGTCGACAGCGCGGACGGTGCCGATCCGGCGCGGGAAGACGGCGCCCTTCATGAGCGGGAAGTGCTTGGTGAGGTCGGCGACCTCGACCGCGGGCGTCACGTCGGGCCGCGGCGGCGGCACCTCGCCGAGCGCCTCGGGTCGGGGGAAGATCTCGGGCCGGGCGAGAGCCCCGGAGGCGATCTCGTCGGCGCGGATGCAGGCGGCGACGTGGTCGGCCATTACCCCGTGGGCCACGAGCTCCGGCTCGACCTCGCGGCACGCGTCGATCGCGATGGGGCACCGCGCGGCGAACGGGCAGCCCGTCGGCAGGGCGGCCAGGGACGGCGGCCGACCCTCGAGAGGGACGAGGCGGTGCGAGCCCGCGGTGCGCATGTTCGGCACCGAGCGCAGCAGTCCCACGGTGTAGGGCATGTGGGGGTCGTGGAAGATCTCGTCGACCGAGCCCCGCTCGACGAGCGTGCCGGCGTACATGACTCCGACGCGGTCGGCGTGACCGGCGACGACGCCGAGGTCGTGCGTGATGAGCACGACGGCCGCTCCCGTCACCTCGCGCGCCTTCTGCAGCACCTCGAGGATCTGCGCCTGGATCGTCACGTCGAGGGCGGTCGTGGGCTCGTCGGCGATGATCACGCGCGGATCGTTGGCGATCGCCATCGCGATCATGGCCCGCTGGCGCATCCCACCCGAGAACTCGTGCGGATACGCACGCGCCCGCCGCTCGGCATCCGGGATCCCGACGAGCTTGAGCAGCTCGACGCTGCGCGCGTGCGCGGCCTGCGCACTCAGGGCGCGGTCGTGGAGGCGCAGCCCCTCGGAGATCTGATCGCCGACGGTGTAGACCGGGGTCAGCGCCGACAGGGGGTCTTGGAAGACCATGGCCAGTTCCGCGCCGCGGATCTTCGACAGCTGCGCGTCGTTCATCGACAGCAGCGACCGGCCGTCGTAAAGGATGTCGCCCTCGACGCGGGCGTTCGAGGGCAGCAGACCCATCACGGCGAGAGACGACACGCTCTTGCCCGAGCCGGACTCGCCCACGATGCCGAGGAACTCCCCCTCGTGCACGTCGTACGAGATGCCGCGCACCGCGCGCACCTCGCCGCCCTCGCGCTGCGGGAAGGTGACGCTGAGGTCGCGCACCGAGAGCAGCGGAGTGCGTCCGGTCGTCGACAGCAGAGTGGCGGATCGGGTGTCAGTCACGGTTCGCTCCCGAGGTGGGGTCGATGGCGTCGCGCAGGGCGTCGCCGATGAGGCTGATGGCCAGGAGCAGCACGATCAGCACCCCGGCGGGGTACACGAACAGCCACGGGCGGGTGACGGCGGCCGACGTGCCCGCCGAGAGCAGCGTGCCCAGCGACACATCGGGCGCCTGCACGCCGAAGCCGAAGTAGCTGAGTGAGGTCTCGGCCATGATCGCTGCGACGATGCCGAGGGTCGCGTCGATGATCAGCAGCGACGCGATGTTCGGGATGATGTGCTTCGCCAGGATCTTGCGGGTCGGCATCCCCATGTACCGCGCGGCGCGCACGAAGTCGCGGTTGCGGAGGGAGCGCGTCTGATTGCGCACGACCTGCGCCAGGATCATCCAGCTGAACACCGCCAGGAAGAACGTCAACGCGAGCCACGACAGGCCGCGCGTCAGCGGGCTCAGCAGCACGAGGATGAAGAACGAGGGGATGACGAGCAGCAGGTGGATGACCCACCCGATGACGGCGTCGACCTTGCCGCCGACATAACCGGCGAGAGACCCGACGGCGGCCGCGATGAGGGTGGCTCCGACACCGGCGAGGGCACCGATGATGAGGGACTTCTGCAGGCCGACAAGGGTCTGGGCGTAGATGTCCTGCCCAATGCCGTTGGTGCCGAACCAGTGCAGCTGCGTCGGCCCGAGGCCGACGTTGAGGAAGTCTCGCTGCGTGGCGTCGTAGGGATAGAGCAGCGGACCGATGAACGCCCACAGCACGATGAAGACCAGGATGCCGGCGCCCACCCAGAAGCGCGGCATCTTCTTGAGGCGCGCGCGGACGAGTGCTCCGCGCGACAGCGGCTTGCGTTCGCGGGTGACGGGGCTGGTCGCGACGAGCGTGCCGTCGAGAGCCTCTTCTTGCATTGTCATGTCAGCTCCGGACCCTCGGGTCGAGGGTGGCGTAGAGGATCTCCGACAGCGTCGAAGAAATGAGGACGAGGATGGCGACGAACAATGTCGACCCCGCCACCGCGTTGATGTCCTGCTGCGTCACCGCCTGCAATTGGAATTGCCCCATGCCGCGCCACGAGAAGACGATCTCGAGCATCGCGGACCCGGCGATCAGCGTGCCGAAGCTGTAGGCGAAGAATGTCGACATCGGAATGAGGGCGATGCGGACGCCGTGACGGAACAACGCCTTCGTGCGCGGCAGGCCCTTCGCGCGCGCGGTGCGGATGTAGTCGGCACCGAGCACGTCGAGCATCATGCTGCGCTGGTACCGCGAGAAGGAGGCGGCGCTGACCAGGACGAGCGCGATGGTCGGCAGCAGCAGGTGCACGGCCCGGTCGGCCAGCATCGGCCAGAACCCGTCGATTCCGGCGGTGTACTCACCGGTGAAGCGGATGACCTGCGTCCCGAGGACGTTGTTGAACGACGTCGCCCCGATCATCAGCAGGACGCCGACGACGAAGGTGGGTGTCGCGAAGATGAGGTACGACGAGTAGGTCGTGATCTGGTCGCTCGCACGGTACTGCCGCACAGCACCGAGCACGCCGATCAGCACGCCGAGGATGGCGCCCAGGATCGACCCGATCAGCAACAGCCGCAGGCTTGTCCCGGCGCGCACGGCGATCTCGGACATCACGTCCTGACCGCCGATGGTGGTGCCGAGCGAGAACCTCGTGAAGAGGTTCACGAGCCAGTTCCACAGGCGCACGATGATCGGCACGTCGGGGTTGGCGCCCAGCGCGTCGAGGCTGGCGATGATCGACTCCTCCGGCGGGCGCGGGTTCATGCCGTAGAAGCGATCCTGGGGGCGCAGCAGCGCGCTGCCCAGCACGTACGCGAGACACGTGGCCAGCAGGCTCAGGACGGCGTAGTTCAGGAACCGTCGCAGAACATACAGCGTCATGAGGAGCGCGAGCTCGTCCGCGTGGGGTCGGTGTTCTGCGTCATGCTGGTCCTCTCGCCGTCGAGACCCCCGCCGAATATTTCGCCTGGCTAAAGGATCTCCAGAGACCCTACGTCGCCATCTTCGCGAGTCATGCGCCGGGGGGACACACTTTTCACGACCGTAACAAAGCCCTTACATGGCGCTTTGTCTTGTGCGATGCCGTTCAGCGCAGCACTGCGCTCAGCGGACACCGCCCGAAATGAACAAAGCGATAATAACCCACAGGATCAGCGCCAGCAGGGAAACCACCGAGGGAATGTCCCAAAAACGATGAACCGCGCCGTCCGCGGGGGCGACCTCGCGCGCCGCCTCCCAGGCATCCTGGATGACGACGAGATCGCGGATCGCGGGCGGTTCACGCCTGTCGCGCTCGGCGTCGCGACGGAGCGGCGGACGACCCGGGCGTCCGGCGACCGGCCCTCCGAAGGCCCGGTACACCCGCGGCTCATCGGTGTGCACGCGCAGCTGCCACTGCAGGTCGATCTCCCGCACGCGCGCCCACGCGATGGCGGTCACGCGAAGAGGATTGTGGATGCGGACACCCTCGCCGTCGATGCGCACGTGCGGCGCGAACAGCACGGCGTAGACGGCCCACACCGCCAACAGCAGCCAGGGGGCGATCAACAGCATCTCCCCCACGCCGGCGCGCAGCGCGGCATCCCCCAGAAGAACGAGGGCCAGCGCCACCGCGACGATGAGCCCGATGACGGAAGACGGGGCGCGGAACACCCGTGGGTGTTCCGCGCCCCGGAAGCGCTCGTCGCGCGTCACACGCCCCCCAGCGACAGGGAGGCACCGGGAATGGCGTCGAGCAGGCGACGGGTGTACTCCTGCGAGGGCTGGGCGAAGATCTCGTCGACCGTGCCCTGCTCCACGAGCTTGCCCCGCTCCATCACGCACACCAGGTCGGCGGCCACGCGGACCACGGCGAGGTCGTGCGTGATGAACAGGTAGGTGAGACCGAGCTCGCCTTGCAGCTCCGCGAGCAACTGCAGGATCTGCGCCTGCACCAGCACGTCGAGCGCCGACACGGCCTCATCGAGCACGAGGATGTCGGGCTTGAGCGCGAGCGCGCGTGCGATCGCGACGCGCTGACGCTGGCCGCCCGAGAGCTCATTCGGATAGCGGGACGCCAGTTCCTGCGGAAGGGCGACCTGCTCGAGCAGCTCCTTCACACGCGCACGACGCGAGGCGGTATCGCCCACTTTGTGGATGCTCAACGGCTCGGAGATCAGGCTGCCGATGCTGCGCAGCGGATCGAGCGATCCGTAGGGGTCTTGGAAGACCGGCTGCATCCGACGGCGCAGCGCGAAGGTGTCCTTCGCATTGAGCGTCCCCGTGTCGACGCCGTCGACCTCGATGGTGCCCGCGGTGGGGTCCTCCAGCTTGAGCAGCATCTTGGCGATCGTGGACTTGCCCGACCCCGACTCGCCGACGAGGGCCAGCGTCTTGCCGCGCGGGATCTCGAACGACACCCCGTCGACGGCGCGGAACCGCTCGCTGCGGAAGCCGCCCTGACGGATCTTGTACTCCTTGACCAGGTCGGTCACCTTGACCGTCGCCGGCGCGGAGATGTCGGCTTCGTGCAGGATGCCGCGATCCTCCACGCGCGCCTGGATGCGCTTGGAGGCGATGCTCGGCGCCGCCGCGACCAGGCGCTGCGTGTACGGATGCTGCGGGTTCTCGAGGATCTCGCGGCTCGGACCCGACTCGACGATCTCGCCCTGGTTCATCACGACGATGGTGTCGGCGCGCTCCGCGGCGAGTCCCAGGTCGTGCGTGATGAGCAGCACCGAGGTACCGCGCTCCCGGGTGAGGGAGGCCATGTGGTCGAGGATGACGCGCTGCACCGTGACGTCGAGAGCCGAGGTCGGCTCGTCGGCGATCAGCAGCTTCGGATCGGCGGCCAGGCCGATGCCGATCAGCGCCCGCTGGCGCATACCGCCGGAGAACTGGTGCGGGAACTGGTGCAGACGTCGCTCGGCGTCGGCGAGACCGGCCTGCTTCAGCACCTCGATGGCGCGCTGCTCGACCTCTTTGCGGCCGGTGGCGATCCCGTTGGCGCGGATGGCCTCCTTGACCTGGAACCCGATGCTCCACACGGGGTTGAGGTTCGACATCGGGTCCTGCGGGACGTAGCCGACCTCACGACCGCGGACGGCCTCCATCTGCGTCAGCGACAGGTCGGTGAGCTCGCGACCCTCGAGGGTGATCGAGCCGCCGGTGACGTGACCGGTTCCGGGAAGGAGGTTGATGATCGCCGAGGCGGTCGTCGACTTGCCCGACCCCGA
Organism: Microbacterium proteolyticum; assembly: GCF_030818075.1. Taxonomy (NCBI): domain Bacteria; kingdom Bacillati; phylum Actinomycetota; class Actinomycetes; order Micrococcales; family Microbacteriaceae; genus Microbacterium; species Microbacterium proteolyticum. The sequence continues at coordinate 2,948,868 of NZ_JAUSZZ010000001.1, forward strand.
CTCCCCCACGATGGCGAGGGTCTCACCGGGGTGGATGTCGAGGCTGACGCCGTGCAGCACCTCTCGCGAGGTCTTGCCCGCATCGAAGGCGACCTTGAGGTCGCGGATGCTGAGCAGGGGTGTCGTGGTGTTCATCGACGTGCCCTCGCCTTCGGGTCGAGGGCGTCGCGCAGCAGCTCGCCCAGGATGATGAACGCCAGGACCGTGACGGTCAGGGCGATCGAGGGATAGATGAGCGCCATCGGCGCCACGCGCAGCGACGACTGCGCCTGCCCGATGTCGAGGCCCCACGACATGACCTGGCTGCCCAGGCCCAGACCCAGGAACGACAGCGTCGCCTCCGCGGAGATGGCCGCGCCGAGGGTGATCGTGGTCACGACGATGACCGGCGCCAGGGCGTTCGGCAGCGCGTGCGACAGGAGCGTCCGGAAACGCGAGAGCCCGAGCGAGCGACTGGCGGTGATGTAGTCCGCCTGCCGGACGCGCAGGATCTCGGCACGCACCACACGGGCGGTCGACGCCCACGCGAAACCACCGATCGCGAACGCGAGCACGAGCGGAGTGCGGTTCTGCGAGAACACGCTCATCACGACGATGGCCGCGAGCACGTAGGGGATGGTGAAGAAGATGTCACCGACGCGCGACAGCAGCGAGTCCAGCCATCCGCCGTAGAAACCGGCGATGGAACCCATGATGGTGCCGATGATCGTGCCGATCGCGGTCGCCAGGAAGCCGACGAGCAGCGACGTCCGCGCGCCCCAGACGATGCGGGCGTAGATGTCGCAGCCCTGCAGTGTGAAACCGAGGGGGTGACCGGCGGTCGGCCCGGCGTTGCTGTTCGACAGTGCGCAGCCCGCGCCCGAGGGCTCGACCTGCGTGAACAGGGTCGGGAACAGGGCCATCAGGACCACGACGAACACGACCGCCGAGGTGATCCAGAACGTCGGGCGGCGGCGCATGTCGCGCCACGCGTCGGACCAGAGGCTGCGCGGCTTGTCGTCGACGCGGACGGCGTCGACGGTGACCACGGCGTCGCGCACGGGAGCGACGTAGTGCGGAGTGGGGAAGCGGTTACTTGGCATAGCGGATCCTCGGATCGAGCAGACCGTAGAGCAGATCGACGACGAGGTTGATCAGCACGTAGAAGACGACGAAGACCGTCACGAACGATACGACGGTCGGGCCCTCCTGACGGATGGTCGCCTGGTAGAGCGTTCCGCCCACGCCGGGGATGTTGAAGATGCCCTCGGTCACGGTGGCGCCGACCATGAGCACGCCGAAGTTGGTCGCGCTATTGGTGATGACCGGGATGAGCGAGTTGCGCAGAACGTGCACCGGGATGACGCGACGGCGCGGAAGACCCTTGCTGTAGGCGGTACGCACCCAGTCCTGGTTCAGCGTGTCGATGACGGAGGCGCGCGTCAGGCGCATGCTGGTGGCGTACAAGCTGAAACCGAGCACGAGCGCGGGCAGCCACAGGTCGCCCCAGTTGTTCTGACCGCCGACGGTGGCGCGGAACCAGCCGAACTGGATCGCCAGGAAGTACTGCGCGATGAAGGCGAGGACGAACACCGGCACGGCGACGAACACGAGGGCGATGACGAGCGAGACGTTGTCGAAGACACCGCCCTTGCGCAGTGCCGAGATGGTTCCGATGATGATCGCCAGCGAGAGTTCGATGGCGATCGCCATGACTGCCAGTCGCAGGGTGACCGGGATGGCGCGGACCAGGATGTCGTTGACCGGCTGGCCCGAGAAGCTGATGCCGAAGTCGCCCTGGAGCACGCCGGTGATGTAGTAGAAGTACTGCACGATGAACGGATCGTTCAGGTGGTACTGGTCGCGGATCTGCTCGAGCAGGGCCGGGTTGGGGGTGCGGTCGCCGAACAGCGCCAGGATCGGGTCGCCCGGCATGGCGAAGACCATGAAGTAGATCAGCAGCGTCGCACCGAAGAACACGGGTATGACCTGCAGAAGTCTTCGGAGGATGTAGTAGCCCACCCTCGTCTCCCTTCGGGGGTGAATGGGTGCCTCGGATAGGGCACCGTACGAAAGCCGCGCACGGCTGGTGAACAGTGCGCGGCCGGGACACACCACACGAGGCGGTGACTGGTGTCACCGCCTCGCGGGTGTGTGATCAGGCGATGTTAGCCGACCTTGGTGATCTCGTGGAACAGCGGGACAGAGTTCCAGCCGAACTCCACGTTCTGCACCGTCTCGGCGTATCCGCCGGTCACGTTCGAGTACCACAGCGGGATGGCCGGCAGGTCCTCGAAGAGCACGGTCTGCGCCTGGCCGAAGTACTCGTTGGCCTGGGCGAGGTCGGTGCTGGAGATGCCCTCCGCCAGCAGACGGTCGAACTCGGGGTTGGAGTAGTCGCCGTCGTTCGAGCCCGCGTTGGTGGCGTACAGCGGTCCGAGGAAGTTGTACAGACCGGGGTAGTCGGCCTGCCATCCGCTGCGGAACGGGGTCGAGATGGTGCGGTTGTTCACCTGGGCGCGCAGCTCGGCGAAGGTCGGGTAGGGAGCGCCCGACGCGTCGATGCCGAGGTTGGTGGCGAGCTGGTTCGAGATGGCGTCGACCCACTGGTCGTGGCCGCCGTCGGCGTTGTACGCGATCTGGAACGAACCGGTCCACGGCGAGATGGCATCGGCCTGGGCCCACAGTTCCTTGGCGGTGTCGACATCGAACTGCAGGACATCCGAGCCCTCGAGGGAGTCGGACCACCCGTCGATGACCGGCGAGGTGAAGTCGGTCGCCGGCGTGCGGGTGCCCTGGAAGATCGTCGAGGTGATCTCTTCGCGGTTGATGGCGTGCGAGATGGCGGCGCGACGCAGCTTGCCCTCTTCGCCCGAGAAGTGCTCGAGGCGGGCGGGGATGGTGAACGACTGGAACACCGCGGCAGGCTGGTTGACGGCACGCTCGCCCAGGTCGGCCTCAAAGGTGGCGAGGGCGGACGGGGGCACGGCGTCGAGCACGTCGAGCTGACCACCCTGGAGGGCGGCGTAGGCGGCATCCTGCGATGCGTAGAAGGAGATCGTCAGACCGCCGTTCTGCGCCTGACGCACGCCCTGGTAGTCCTCGTTCTTGACGAGGTCGATCTGCACGTTGTGCTGCCAGGCGCCCTCGCTCGCGAGCTTGTAGGGGCCGTTGCCGACGGGGTTCTCACCGAACGCGTCGAGATCGTCGAACGCGACGTCGGGCAGCGGGTAGTACGCCGAGTAGCCCAGGCGCAGCGCGAAGTCGGAAGCCGGCTTGTTCAGCGCGATCGTGAACGTGTAGTCGTCGACCTGCTTCAGGCCGGTGAGCTCGCTGTCCGCGTCGTAGCTGAAGCCCTCGATGTCCTCGAAGAAGTAGCTGTTGTACTGCTCGTTGGAGGCCAGGGCACCGTAGTTCCACGCCTTGATGAAGTTGTCGGCCGTGACCTCTTCACCATTGGTGAAGGTCTGACCCTGCTTGATCTTGACGGTGAGGTTCTGCGGGTCGTCGACCGTGATCTCTTCGGCCATGTCGTTGACCGGCGCACCATTGGCTTCGTACGACACGAGACCGGCGAAGATGGCGTCCAGGATCTTGCCGCCACCGGTCTCGTTGGTCGAGGTGGGGATCAGCGGGTTCTCGGGCTCGGATCCGTTGGTCGTGATGATCGCCGACGCGTCGGCCGATCCGTTGTCGCCCGAGTCGCCGCCACCACCGGAGCAGCCGGCGAGCGCGAGCCCGACGACGCCCAGCAGAGCGAGACTGGTCAGGGCAAGCTTGTTGCGCTTCACAGTTCCTCCAGGGAAGTGATGAATGGGCCCCGCGGGGAACACTCGGACGGCTCACACACGTGCGAACGTCTCCGGGGGCAGGATAGGAACACCCTAGGCAGAGTGAACGTCGTGCCCCTCATCGAGCACGCAAACGTTACAAAGGCTTTACTCACGAGGCGATGTATGTGGCAATCTGATCCGACACCGGCATCCACCGCCGGTCCCTTCCCCTCCCCCCTCGATCGCTCGAACGGGTACGCCCGAAGACGACTGGCGTGGGAGGTCGTCCTCGTCCTCCTGGTGAGCGTCGGCCAGTCGGCGATCTACTCGGTGGTGTCGTTCGTGCGCTCGACGACCCGGGCGCCGATCTCCCAGCAGCAGACGCAGTTGAACCCCTCCCGCAGCGCCGAGCCGCTGTGGGATGCGATCTACCAGTTCCTCGACATCTTCTTCTCGCTGACGCTCGTGGCCCTGGCGATCTACCTGCTCTGGGAATCGGCGAACAACGCGCTCCGGCGCATCGGCCTCGATTTCCGCCGCTTCGGGTCGGACGTGCTGCGCGGGGTCGCGCTCGTGCTGCTCATCGGCGTTCCGGGCATCGGGGTGTACGCCATCGGTCGGGCGATCGGCCAGAGCATCACGGTCGTTCCCGCACCGCTCGACTCGTCGTGGTGGGTGATCGCGCTGCTCGTCCTCGCGGCACTGCGGGCGGGACTGACCGAGGAGGTCATCTTCCTGGGCTTCCTGTTCGACCGCCTCCGCCGTCTGGGCTGGTCGTGGACGGGCGTCATCGTCTCGACGGCGCTGCTGCGCGGCAGCTATCACCTGTACCAGGGGTGGCCATCGGCGCTCGGCAACGTCGTCATGGGTCTGGTGTTCGGGTGGTGCTACAAGCGCTGGGGACGCGTCATGCCCCTGGTCGTGGCGCACACCGTCATCGACATCGTCGCCTTCGTCGGTTATCCGCTCGCCGCCGCGTGGTGGCCGGGGATCTTCGCCCCGCCCAGCCCGTCGGGGACACCGACCCCGTCGCCCTCGCCGACGACCTGACCCTCAGGGCGAAGGCGCGGACCAGGTCCAGAAGGCGGGCGGCACCCCGTCGGGCTCGGACGTGTAGTCCACTCCCCCGACGCCGTCGGCCGTGGCCACCGCGCCCGTGCGCTCGAGGAGCGGCACCCCCGCGAACGCCGAGAAGAGCGACCGGTCGATCTCCTTCGCCTCGGCGAGGACGTCCACGGGATCGGTGTGCACGGTGAGCTGCGCGAACAGCTCGTCGGTGTCCGGACCGTCGACGCCCTCCGCCAGCCGGTCGCGCGCCGACCGGTACAGGCTCTCGTCCTCCCCGACCCAGGACAGCGTGGCATCCGGGGTGTCCTCGGCGGTGGCGGCACGCACCGCGATGCCGGCGCGCGCCCCCATCGAGACCAGGCGCGGGAACACCTGGGACGACACCTCGTCGGTCGCGTCGTAGGCGACGCGAAGGACGGCGGCGCGGTCGCCGAGCGCGCTGCGGGCCGCGTTCACGTCGCTTCCCGTGCCTGGTGCACCGTTGCCCGCGATCAAGTCGGCGTACAACTGTCCTGTGGCCGAGGACGACAGGAACGACTGCAGCGGCTGAGCGTCGGCGCGCAGCGGACCGAGCACGTCCTGCACGATCGACGAACGATCGATGGCCAGCGTCATGGCCTGACGCAGGTCGGCGGGCGTCCCGTCGGCGTAGCGCAGGTGGAGCGTCTGGGTCGTGGGGCCGACCTGCACCTGGTAGCCCGCGTCGGTGAGCGTCTCGCGCTCCACGACGTCGAGATCGCCGACGTTGGCGATGTCCACGACGCCCGCCTCGAGAGCCGACAGCTGCGCCGCCCGGTCGGGGAAGAACCGCACGACCAGGTTCTCGAGGCTGGGATAGTGCGCCCCCTGGTAGGACTCGCGCCGGACGAGCGTCAAGGAATCGGCGTCCGATTCGCCGACCGTCCACGGGCCCGCGGACACCACGCCGGCCGGATCGACGGGAGTGTCGGCGGGAACATCGAACCCGGTGTTCCACGCTTGCGCGGCTGCGGCCAGCACAGGATTCGGCTCGACCGGGTCGAGCGGATTGCCCTCGGGGGCCGTCAGGATGGCCGTGATCAGGTCTTGCACGCTCACCCCGGCGCGCTCGGCGACGACGTGCACCGGTCGGTCGAGCAACCACTGACGGTTCCAGTCCGCGAAGGGCTGGTCGTAGACCAGGGTGAGGGTGTCGTCGGACCGGTCGATGCGGGGTCGAGACGTGCGCGCGTTGGGGTCGGCGGGCATCGCGGTGTCGAAGTAGCGCGTGCCCGAGACGATCTGCCCCGCCGCGTCGTACGTGGCGTCGTCGAAGAAATGCGACGACACCGCCCAGCCGAACAGGAGGTCGTCCAGGCTCACCGGCGTGCCGTCGGACCACACGCGATCGGGGAACAGCTCGTAGCTCACCGTCAACGGGTCGCCCTGCACGCGGGTGATGCGCCCCAGACCGTCGTTGGGGACGACCTGCAGGTCACCGTCGAGCGACCCCAGCTTCTCGTCGAGCAACGCGGCCACCGCGCGATTCGCCGGGGTGTTCCCCGCGGTGCTCGCGGGATTGAAGCTGGTCAGCGTACCGACCACGCCGACCGTCAGCGTGGTCGGCGGGGCCTCCTCCACGGTCTCGGGCGCGGGCTCCGACGCCGAGCAGCCGGCGAGGGCGACCGCGGCGGCCGCGAGCAGGCCGACGAAGCGTGTCGCGCCTCGTCGTCGTCGAGTCGGTCGAGAATCCTGATTCAGCCCGTGGTGCACACGGGGAACCCTACTAAACGCCCCCTGTGCGAATCCGGGGTGGGCGACCTCGCCGAGAAGCGCGTGGCGACCGCCCCCGAAGGGAGCGGTCGCCACGTCTCGGTATCGACCGAACGCCTCAGGCGAAGGCCTCCGGCGGGGGGCACGAGCAGACGAGGTTGCGGTCGCCGTACGCCTGATCGATGCGGCGCACGGGCGGCCAGTACTTGCCGCGGACGAGCGAACGCACCGGGTACACGGCGGTCTCGCGCGAGTACGGGTGCTCCCACTCGCCGACGACCACCGTCTCGGCCGTGTGCGGGGCGTTGACGAGCGGGTTGTCGTCAGCGGGCCACTCCCCCGCGGCGACGGCGAGCGCCTCGTGCTTGATCGCGATCATGGCATCCACGAAACGGTCGAGCTCGGCGAGGTCTTCGCTCTCTGTCGGCTCCACCATCAGGGTGCCGGCGACCGGGAACGACATCGTGGGCGCGTGGAAGCCGTAGTCGATGAGGCGCTTGGCCACGTCGTCCACGGTCACGCCCGTCTGCTCCTTCAGCGGCCGCAGGTCGAGGATGCACTCGTGCGCGACGAGCCCGCCCTCACCCGCGTAGAGCACCGGGTAGTGATCGCGCAGGCGTGCGGCGATGTAGTTGGCCGAGAGCACCGCGGCGGCGGTCGCCTGGCGAAGGCCCTCCGCGCCCATCATCCGCACGTAGGCCCACGAGATGGGCAGGATGCCGGCGGAGCCGTGCGGTGCAGCCGACACGGGGCCGCCGTCGAAGACGCCTCCCGCATGGTCGGCGCGCTGCGAGAACGGGTGCGACGGCAGGAACGGCGCCAGGTGCGCCTTCGCCGCCACCGGACCCACGCCGGGGCCGCCGCCGCCGTGCGGGATCGCGAACGTCTTGTGCAGGTTGAGGTGCGACACGTCGCCGCCGAGGTCGCCGAACCGGGCGAAGCCGAGCAGCGCGTTGAGGTTCGCACCGTCGACGTAGACCTGGCCGCCGGCGTCGTGCACGGCCTGCGTGATCTCGAGCACGTCGTGCTCGTACACCCCGTGGGTCGAGGGGTACGTGATCATCAGGGCCGACAGCGCCTCGGCGTGCTGCGCGATCTTTGCCCGCAGATCGTCGAGGTCGACGTTGCCGGCCTCGTCGCACGCGACGACGACGACCTTCATCCCCGCCAGGATCGCGGACGCGGCGTTGGTGCCGTGCGCCGACGACGGGATGAGGCACACCGTGCGCTCGGCGTCGCCGTTCGCGAGGTGGTAGCCGCGGATGGCGAGAAGGCCCGCGAGTTCGCCCTGCGAGCCCGCGTTCGGCTGCAGCGACACCGCGTCGTACCCGGTGACCTCGGCGAGCCAGCGCTCGAGCTGCTCGATCATCTCGAGGGAGCCCAGCACATCGGCCTCGGGGGCGAACGGGTGCACGCGCGAGAACTCCGGCCACGAGACCGCGGCCATCTCGGTCGCCGCGTTCAACTTCATCGTGCACGAGCCGAGCGGGATCATGCCGCGGTCGAGCGCGTAGTCACGGTCGGCGAGCGACTTGAGGTAGCGCATCATCGCCGTCTCGCTGCGGTGCGCGTGGAACACGGGGTGCGTGAGGTACTCGTCGTCGCGGTGCAGCGACTCGTCGACGCCGCGCAGGGCGACGCCCTCGGGCAGGTCCACCGCCGCCGGGCCGAAGGCCCCGGAGCCGAAGCCCGCGAGCCCGAACGCGTCGAGCACGGCGGCGATGTCGGCATCCGTCGTCGTCTCGTCGACCGAGACGCCGACCGTCGCGTCATCCACCCACAACAGCTGGTAGCCGCGCTCACGGGCACGGTCGACCACGTCTTGCGCGCGGCCCGGCACGTGCACGCGCACGGTGTCGAAGAAGGCGTCCGAGACGAGGGTCAGGTCGTACGAGCGGAGAGCGGATGCCAGGGCGTCGGCCTTCCGCGCGACGCGCGTCGCGATGCCCTTGAGCCCCTGGGGGCCGTGGTACACCGCGTACATCGCGGCCATGACGGCCAGCAGCACCTGGGCGGTGCAGATGTTGGACGTGGCCTTCTCGCGGCGGATGTGCTGCTCACGCGTCTGCAGCGACAGGCGGTAGGCGGGGGCGCCGACGGCATCCTGGGACACGCCGACGAGACGGCCCGGGAGCTGGCGCTCAAGGCCCGCGCGCACGGCCATGTAGCCCGCGTGCGGACCGCCGAAGCCGAGCGGCACGCCGAAGCGCTGGGTCGTGCCCACCGCGACGTCGGCGCCGAGCGCGCCCGGAGACCGCAGCAGGGTGAGGGCGAGCAGGTCGGCCGCGGCGACGACGAGGCCGCCCGCGGCGTGGACCGCCTCGGCGACGGCCGAGAAGTCCCACACCCGGCCGGTGGCGCCGGGGTACTGCACGAACGCGCCGAACGCCTCGGGCAGGTCGCCGTCGAACGAGGTCTCAACGATGCGGATACCTACGGCCGCGGCGCGGTGGTGCAGCAGCGCCTTGGTCTGCGGCAGGGCGTCGACGTCGACGAGGAAGACGTCGGTCTTGGCCTTCGACGCGCGGCGGGCGACGAGCATTCCCTCGACCACGGCGGTGGACTCGTCGAGCATCGAGGCGTTCGCCGTGGCGAGGCCCGTCAGGTCGGTGACCATGGTCTGGAAGTTGATGAGCGCCTCGAGGCGCCCCTGCGAGATCTCGGGCTGGTAGGGCGTGTAGGCGGTGTACCAGGAGGGGTTCTCGAGCACGTTCCGCGCGATCACCGACGGCGTGAACGTGTCGTAGTAGCCCAGACCGATGAGCGGGCGCGCCGACCGGTTGGCGGAGGCGAGCTCACGCAGCTCCGCGAGTGCCTCGGCCTCGGTCGCGGCGGGCGGAATCGAGCTCGTCGGCCGCGGCTGCACATGGATGGATGCCGGGACGGCGGTCTCGACGAGCGCCTCGACGCTGTCGTACCCGACGACCTCGAGCATGCGGGCCTGCGCTGCGGCGTCGACGCCGATGTGGCGATCCGTGAAGGCGGCCGGGGTCCCGGCATCCGTGCGGGAGGGGAGGACGGAGGTCATGCGGTGAGCTCCTCGTAGGCGGCGCGATCGAGCAGATCGCCGGGCAGGTCGCCCTCGACGCGGATCTTGATGAGCCAGCCGCCGACGAACGGCTCGGCGTTCACGAGCGACGGATCGTCGACCACGGCGTCGTTCACCTCGACGACCGTGCCGGAGAGCGGCGCGTAGAGCTCGCCCACCGACTTCGTCGACTCGATCTCGCCGCACACGTCGCCCGCGGTGACCGCGGAGTCGGCGCCGGGGAGCTCGACGAACACGACGTCGCCGAGCTTCTCGGCGGCGAAGTCGGTGATGCCGACCGTCGCGATGTCGCCGTCGAGGGCGATCCACTCGTGCTCGGAGGTGTAGCTGAGGGCGGTGAGATCGGTCATGCGTTTCTCCGGTAGAAGGGAAGGGCGGTGACGGTCGCGGGAATGCGGGTTCCGCGCACGTCGATGGTCAGTTCGGTGCCGGGGGCGGATGCCGCGGGGGCGACGAACGCCATCGCGACGGGGTGGCCGAGGGTGGGGCTCAGCGCCCCGCTGGTGATCTCGCCGACGGCGTCGTCACCCTGCAGGACGGTGTAACCGGCGCGGCCGGCGCGTCGGCCCGCGGACGCGAGCCCGACGAGCACGGGGGCGTCGGACGGGGCGGACGCGAGACCGTCCTTTCCGACGAACGCCTCTTTGTCGACGGCGACGGCGCGGCCGAGACCGGCCTGGGCGGGCACGATGTCGCGCGAGAGCTCGTGCCCGTACAGGGGCATACCGGCTTCGAGACGCAAGGTGTCGCGCGCAGCCAGGCCGCAGGGCACCAGCCCCTCGGGCTCCCCGGCGGCGAGCACGGCGTCCCAGAGCGCACCCGCCTGCACGAGCGGGATGAGCAGCTCGTACCCGTCCTCGCCGGTGTAACCGGTGCGTGCCACGAAGAGCGACGCGCCCTCGAACGTGCCGTCGGTCCAGGCGTAGTAGCCGAGCGCATCGAGGGCGGTGCCGGTGATCTCGACCCCCGGGGTGGAGCTCAGGATGCCGCGAGCCTTGGGGCCCTGGAGGGCGATGAGGGCGCAAGAGTCGGTGACGTCTTCGACGCGGAGGCCGGTGGAGCCGGCGACGACGGCGAAGGAGCGGGGCGCGGTCCCTTCGACGGGCTCAGGGACCTCGGTTGCGGCGCCAGCAGAGGTGGCGTCAGCAGCGGCCGTGGCGGAGGCGGCGGTCGCGGAGGCGGCGGTCGCTGAGGCGGCGGTCGCTGAGCCTGTCGAAGGGTCCGACGCCGGGGCCCACGTGCGCTGCGCCGCGTCGAACGCCGCCGCCACGGCATCCCGGTTCGACGCGTTCGCGATGACGAGGAAGTAGTCCTCCCCGGTGCGGTAGACGATCACGTCGTCGACGATCCCCCCGCTCTCGGCCAGGACCAAGGAGTACTTCGCCTTGCCGACCTTCATCGTCGAGATACGGCCGGCGAGCACGTAGTCGAGGAAGTCCCCGGCGCGACCGCCCTGCACCCAGAACTCCGCCATGTGCGAGATGTCGAACAGGCCGGCAGCCTGGCGCACGGCGTGGTGCTCGGCGAGGTCGGAGGTGTAGCGCACGGGCATGTTCCAGCCGCCGAAGTCGGTGAACGAGGCGCCGAGGGCCTCGTGCCGGTCGTGCAGCGGAGAAGAGCGGGGCGGAGCAGGGATGTCGGTCATGAGTTCAGCCGTTCGCGAGGACGGACAGACGCCGGGCGACGCCTGAAGAACTCCCCCTCTGTCATGAGCCTGAGAGTTTCGTCGCGCGTCGTGCGTGACTTTCACCGTCGGCGGACCCGGCGCCGTGCACCCGGATCACTTTCCAGAGTGGCCCGATCGACGCGGTACGCGTACCTGAGAGATTGGCGGGGAGGCTTGCTCCTTCGGTGCCCGGCAGTGTTCGCCGGAGCTCTCCCGCATCGATCATGGGGCCGGTGTGGACTTGTGGGGTCAGCCTACCGGAGCGGTGGGCCGGGGTGAGCATTCCGGTGCACCGGATGGGGTGCGGCTGATCCCGCTCGTCGGACCGCGCGCGGCCGGGCCGCGGGTGCGCGGCGGCGAGGCCGGGCGGCGGACTCCACCGCCGGCCGGCCGCGGGTGCGCGGCGGCGAGGCCGGGCGGCGGACTCCACCGTGCGCGCGGGGCGCGACCTCAGCCTCGCGTGCAGCTACCGGACGCCACGGGGGCGGAGAGCGCGTCGATCTGCGCCAGCACGGGCTCGAGCTCGACAGGCGTCATGGCGTACCCGACGTTGTCGTCGGTGTCCGAGCGGGCGAAGACCAGACCCGCGATCTCGCCGCTCGTCGTGAGCAGCGGGCCACCCGAGTTGCCGGGACGCACGATCGCGGCGAGCGCGTAGATGTCGCGCGGCGACGAGGAGGAGTCGTAGATGTCGGGGACGGGCACGGTGCCCTCGGAGAGCACCTGGGCGCTTCCGGAGGTGAAGGGACCACCGCCCGGGTACCCCTGCACCACGGCGGACGACCCGACGCTCAGGGTCGACGCGAGCGGAAGAGGCGCGGCATCCAGCTGATCGACGGCGATGACGGCGACGTCGTCGATCGGGTCGAAGTACACCACCCTCCCCTCGCGCGCGGGTCGACCGGGAAGCTCCACGACCGGGGTGTCCACGCCGGCGACGACGTGCGCGTTCGTGACGACGCGGTCGGCGGCGACGACGAAGCCGGACCCGCTCGAGGTCACACCGCACGCGTATGCGGTGCCCGAGATCCGGGCCACCGACTGAGCGGCCTGGGCCAGCGCGGGGTCGTCGAGCGCGATCTGCGGTGTGCTCGGCACCGGACCGATCTGGATCAGCTGGCCGAGCCGCGGGATGCCCTCGGCGAAGACGGACCCGCGCAGATCGGCGAGGGCGCTGCGCACGGGCGCCGGGGTGAGGTCGTCGATCGTGCGGACGACAGCGGACGACCCGAGGGCAGCGGACACGCCGGGGACGCCGACGGGCACGAGCGAACCGGCCGCGAACGAGATGACGAGGGCGGCGGCGGCGAGGTTGACCACTCCGCCGAGGAGACGCTCGGGCACGCGCAGCTTGATGCGATCGGCCCCGCGGCGGAAGAAGCCGCCGACGGCGCTTCCGAGGCCCGATCCGATGAGCAGCAGCACGATGCCGGTGGCGATCATGGCCGGCCCGCGCCACATGGGCGACGTCACCCACTGTCCGACGAACGGCGTGGCCCAGTACGCCGCGATCGCCCCGAGCGCGAGACCGGCGAAGAAGCCGATCGTGGCGAGGAACCCGCGGGTGAGCCCCACGATGAGTGCGACCGCCAGAAGGGCGATCAGAACGATGTCGATGACCGGCATCCGACCTCCTGAGTGCCTTCCGAGACTAAGCCGCGGATCTGGGAGAACCCTTTCGGCGCGCGGGCTCTGCTCGCGGGTGGCCCCGGGGCGGCGGAAGTGGCCCCGGGGCCACCCACGAGCACCAGCCACGAACGACCCCGGCGCCACCCCCGGACTCCGATCCCACATGGCCCCGGGGCGACAGAAGTGGCCCCGGGACCACCCAGGAGCACCAGCCACGAACGACCCCGGCGCCACCCCCGGACTCCGATCACACATGGCCCCGGGGCGACAGAAGTGGCCCCGGGGCCACCCGCGCCCATTCGCCCAGCGCATCCGCCGCGCAACGCGACGATCGGCGGGATTCGCCCTTCGGGTCGCAATGACACTAAGATCGACGGCGGAGATATGGTCACCATGACACGAACCCCTCAGCCCGAGTCCCGCGACGCCGACGTGCGCGTCGCGGTGTCGACCGTGATCTTCAGCGTCCGCCGCGACGCGCACGACGAGCCCGTGCTCTCGCTCCCCCTCGTCCGCCGCACGCGCGACCCGTTCGATGGCCGGTGGGCGCTCCCCGGCGGTTGGCTCGACGCCACCGAAGAGCTCGACGTCGCGGCATCCCGCACTCTCGCCGAGACCACCGGACTCACGCCCAGCTACCTCGAGCAGCTGTACGCGTTCGGCGCCGTCGACCGCTCCCCCACGCGCGTCGTGTCGATCGTGTACTGGGCGCTGCTGCGCTCCGACGAGGTCGACGCGCAGGTCGCCGCGCACGCCCGCGGGGGCGACGCCCCCGAGAACGTCGAGTGGTTCGACGCCACCGACCTGCCGGCGCTCGCCTTCGACCACAACGACATCGTCGAATACACGCTGTGGCGCCTGCGCAACAAGGTCGGCTACAGCCGGATCGCCCACGGCCTGCTGCCCGACGAGTTCACCCTCGCGGACCTCCGCGAGGTGAACGAGACGATCCTCGGCAAGCGCCTCGACCCGGCCAACTTCCGCCGTCAGGTCGACACGTCCGACACGCTCATCCCGACCGACCGCTTCCGCACCGGAAGCCACCGCCCCGCTCGCCTCTACCGCTACAACCGCGATGTGGAGCTCGCCGACCGCGGCCCGCTCCCCACCCGTCACTGATCGGAACGCCCATGGCCGCCACCTTCCTCACCCTGCAGCCCCGCCCCGCGATCGACCCGAGCGTCGATCACGCGATCCAGGCGATCGTCTCGGGCGCGTCGACCGACGCGACCTGCACCGCCGATCTCGCCGTCGGCCCTTGGGACTTCGACACGCGTCCCGGGTACGGGCCGGGGTCGTCGATGGGCGACGTCATCCCCACAGGCGCACCCCGCCAGGGCGAGCTGCCGCAGGAGTACCGCGACGCGTCCGACGACGCCCTCGACGCGCGCATCCGTGCCGCGAAAGAGACGCTCGGCGACCGGGTCGTCGTGCTCGGGCACTTCTACCAGCGGGAAGAGGTCGTGCGTCACGCCGACTACGTGGGCGACTCGTTCCAGCTCGCGAACGCCGCCCTCGAGCACCCCGAGGCCGAGGCGATCGTCTTCTGTGGCGTCCACTTCATGGCCGAGACCGCCGACCTGCTGTCGCAGCCCGAGCAGGCCGTGATCCTGCCGAACCTCGCCGCCGGATGCTCGATGGCCGACATGGCCGACATCGACCAGGTGGAGGAGTGCTGGGAGCAGCTCGAAGACGTGCTGGGCGACCTGGAGACCCCGGATGCCGACGGCCTCGTGCCCGTCATCCCGGTGACGTACATGAACTCCAGCGCCGCCATCAAGGGCTTCGTCGGTCGCCACGGGGGCATCGTCTGCACCTCCTCAAACGCCCGCACGGTGCTGGAGTGGGCGTTCGCACGGGGACGCCGCGTGCTGTTCTTCCCCGACCAGCACCTCGGCCGCAACACCGCCAAGGCGATGGGCGTGCCGCTCGAGCAGATGCCGATGTGGAACCCCCGCAAGCCGCTGGGTGGCAGCGACGCGCAGACGCTGCAGGACAGCCGCGTCATCCTGTGGCACGGCTTCTGCTCCGTGCACCGCCGGTTCACGGTCGACCAGATCGACAGGGCCCGCGCCGAGCACCCCGGCGTCCGCGTGATCGTGCACCCCGAGTGCCCGATGGACGTGGTGGATGCCGCCGACGAGGCCGGGTCCACCGACCTCATCCGCAAGGCCATCGCCGCCGCCACCGAGCCGACCACCTTCGCCATCGGCACCGAGATCAACCTCGTGCAGCGTCTGGCCGCCCAGTATCCGCAGCACGAGATCTTCTGCCTCGACCCGGTGGTGTGCCCGTGCTCGACGATGTACCGCATCCACCCCGGCTACCTCGCCTGGGTGCTGGAGTCGCTCGTCGCGGGTGACGTCGTCAACCGCATCACCGTGCCGGCCGACGTCGCCGATCCCGCGCGCGTCGCTCTGGAGCGCATGCTCGCGGCCAAGCCGAACGGCGCCGTGAAGTGACCACGGTCGTCGTGGTGGGCAGCGGCATCGCCGGTCTCACGGCGGCACTGCACGCGGCGGAGAACGGATGCCACGTCACCGTCGTCACCAAGGGCGCCCTGGCCGACACCAATACGCGGTGGGCGCAGGGCGGTATCGCCGCGGTCACCCACCCCGCTGACACGACGGCGTCGCACGCCGCCGACACATTCACGGCCGGGGCGGGGCTGAACGACCCCGCGGCGGTGGACGTGCTCGTGGGCGAGGGCCCGGCCCGTATCGCGGAGCTCGTCACGCGCGGTGTCGACTTCGACCGCGCGCCCGACGGCGACTTCGCCCGGGGACTCGAGGCCGCGCACGCCGTTCCCCGGGTGCTGCACGCGGGAGGCGACGCCACAGGTGCGGAGATCCAAGCCGCGCTCGGTGCGGCGGTCCGCGCGGCGGGCATCCCCGTGCGAGAGCACGCCCTGCTCGCCGACGTGATCGTGCGCGACGGCCGGGCGGCCGGCATCCGCCTCGCCGACGGCGAGCGCCTCGACGCCGACGCGGTGATCCTCGCGACCGGTGGTGCCGGCCAGCTCTACGCGCACACGACGAACCCCGCCGGGGCGACCGGCGACGGCATCGCCGCCGCGATCCGCGCCGGAGCGGAGGTCGCCGATCTCGAATTCGTGCAGTTCCACCCCACGGCCCTCGCCGTCGGAGCACCCTTCCTCGTCTCCGAGGCCGTGCGCGGTGAGGGCGCGATCCTCATCGACGACGCCGGTCGTCGCTTCGCGTTCGATGCGCATCCCGATGGCGAGCTGGCTCCCCGAGACGTCGTGGCGCGCGCCAACGCCCGTGCGATGGCCGCCCAGGGCGGGCGCCCCGTGCGCCTCGATGCCACGGCGCTGGGCTCCGAGCGGCTCGCCCGGCGCTTCCCGACGATCGACGCCGCCGTGCGCGAGCGCGGTCTCGACTGGGCGAGCGAGCCGATCCCCGTGACTCCCGCGGCGCACTACCTGATGGGCGGCGTCGTCACCGACCTCGACGGACGCACCACGGTGCCGGGCCTGTACGCGGTCGGAGAGACCGCCCGGACAGGCGTGCACGGCGCGAACCGACTGGCATCCAATTCGCTCCTCGAGGGGGCCGTCTTCGGCGCCCGCGCGGGCGAGGCGGTCTCGCGCGGTGGTGGCTGGCCCGTCGGAGCGGCTGAGACCGCGGTGCCCGGATCGGTTGCCGCCGTCGACGCCCCGCCGTTCTCCCGCGCGGCGCTGCAGCAGCTCATGTGGGCCGAGGCGGGGCTCGTCCGCAACGCCGCAGGTCTCGACCACGCGGCCGGCGTGCTGGCCGCGTGGAGCGCCGGAACCACACCCCGCTCGATCGAGGACGCGAATCTGCTGCTCGTCGCCGCCCAGGTCGTCGCCGCCGCCCGGGCGCGGGCGGGCTCGGTGGGGGCGCACCATCGATCGGATGCCCCGGATACCGGGACCCCGGTGTCGCCCGCCCCTGCTCTCACCGCCGCGGGCGCTCGAACCGCCGCGGGCGCTCGAACCGACGCGGGCACTCGAACCGCCGCGGGCACTCGAACCGACGCGGGCACTCGAACCGACGCGGGCGCGGACTCCCGCGACGGGCGCCGCGCCACCGTGCCGGCCGCCGACGACGCGAGCCCCGTCCAACCGGCATCCCGCCCCCGTCCTGAGGAGGTCCTCGCATGCTGACCCGAACCGCCATCCACCGTGTCGTCTCGGCCGCCCTGGAGGAGGATGCGCCGTGGGGTGACCTGACGAGCGAGACGCTGATCCCCGCGGGGGCCACGGCCCGTGCGGAACTCGTCGCCCGCGTCGAGGGTGTGTTCAGCGGAGCGGCGGTGTTCGCCGCGGCCTTCACGCTCACCGACCCGACGATCACGGTCGAACAGCGGGTCGCCGACGGACACCGCTTCGCACCGGGTGACACGCTCGCCGTCGTCACCGGACCCGCGCGCGCGGTCCTGACGGCCGAGCGGATCGGGCTGAACTTCGTGCAGCGGATGTCGGGGATCGCGACCCTCACCAGCCGGTACGTGGCGGAGGTCGCGCACACGGGCGCGCGCATCGCGGACACCCGCAAGACCACGCCCGGCCTGCGCGCGATCGAACGCCAGGCCGTGCGCGACGGCGGCGGTCACAACCATCGCTTCTCGCTCTCAGATGCCGTCATGGCCAAGGACAACCACCTCGCCGTTCTGACCGCGAGCGGCCTGACGGTCACGCAGGCGCTCGAGAGCGCGATCGCGCGCCTGCCGCACACGACCCACGTCGAGGTCGAGGTCGACCGCCTCGACCAGATCGACGCGGTGCTCGCCGCGGGCGTCGGCACGATCATGCTCGACAACTTCTCGCTCGACGACCTGCGCACCGGCGTGGCCCGCATCGCCGGAGCCGCCCAGATCGAAGCCTCCGGAGGGGTCACCCTCGAGACGGTGCGCGCGATCGCCGAGACGGGCGTCGACGTCATCTCCGTCGGCGCGCTCACCCACTCGGCGCCCGCGCTCGATCTGGGCCTGGACATCCAGATCGAGACCGCGTGAGCCTCTACCTCGACAACGCCGCCACGACGCCGGTGCGCCCCGAGGTGCTCGAGGCGATGGCGCCGTATCTCACGCGGTTCTTCGGCAATCCGTCGAGTCACCACGAGGTGGGCGAGGTCGCGGCATCCGCTCTCGACGACGCACGCGCGCGCGTGGCGGCGGTGCTCGGAATGCGCGCGAGCGACGTCATCTTCACCTCCGGCGGTACCGAGTCGAACAACGCGGCGATCAAAGGACTCGTGCTCGGCTCCGGGCGACGGCACCTGATCACGACGGCGATCGAGCACGAGTCCGTTCTCGCCTCGGCCGACTATCTCGCGCGACTGCACGGCGTGGCGGTGACGCACGCGCCCGTCGACGGCACCGGCACGCTGACGCCCGCGGCGCTGGGCAGCGCGCTCCGCGACGACACGGCGCTCGTCAGCATCGGATACGCCAACAACGAGATCGGCACGGTCCAGGATGCCGCCGCCCTCGCCGCCGTCGCGCACGAGCGGGGCGTCGCGGTGCACCTCGACGCCGTGCAGGCGGCCGGGTGGCTGCCCCTGTCGGGGTTGGGGGCGGATGCCGTGACCGTCGCCGGGCACAAGATCGGTGCCCCCAAGGGCACGGGAATCCTGGCCGTCCGCGGTCGGCTTCCCTTCGAACCGCTGATGCACGGCGGCGGGCAGGAGCGCGGGCGCCGCTCGGGTACGCCCGATGTCGCCGGTGCGGTCGCCATCGCCCGCGCTCTCGAGCTCGCCGAAGCGGAACGAGTCGACGAGGCCGAGCGCGTCTCCGCACTGCGCGACGCCTTCATCGCCCGGGTGCTCGCGCTGATCCCCGATGCGCGGCTGACGGGGCATCCGACCCGGCGACTGCCGGGCACAGCGAGCTTCGTGTTCCCCGGCACGAACGGCGAGACCGTCCTGCTCGAACTCGAGCGCCGCGGCGTCGTCTCGTCGAGCGGGTCCGCGTGCGCCGCGGGGAGCGAGGAGGCATCGCACGTCCTTCTCGCCATCGGCGTCGACCGCGACGAGGCGCGCACCGCGGTGCGCTTCACCCTGCCGCACGGACTCACGGCATCCCTCGACCCGGTGGCCGACGCGGCCGCAGCCGCCGTTTCGGCCGTAGGATCGCGCGGGTGAACTCCCGCGCGGTCACCGTCATCGTTCCTGGCTTCGACGTCGCCGACTACGCCGACGAGGTGCTCGACTCCCTGCGCGCGCAGACCCACGAGCACTGGACCGCCGTCCTCGTCGACGACGCCTCGACCGACGCCACGACCCGCATCTTCGCCGATGCCGCGGCCGTCGACCCGCGGTTCCGCTTCGTCCGTCACGACTCCCAGCGGGGTCTCGGCGCCGCCCGCAACACGGGCCTCGCCCTCGTCGAGACCCCCTACACCGCCTTCCTCGACGCCGACGATCGGATGCGTCCCGACGCCCTCCACCGGCTGACCGACACGCTCGAGCGCACGGGAAGCGATTTCGTCGTGGGCGCCTACGTGCGCCTGCGACCGGATGCCGAGGGCACCGGCTACACGGCCGGAGACGTGCAGCCGTGGGTCACCGCTGCCACCGACCCGGCACGCGAGCGGACGACGCTGCGGGAGCATCCCGCGGCATCCGGCAACATCGTCGCCTGGTCGAAGGTGAGCCGCACCGCCTTCTGGGGCGCGCACGACCTGCGCTTCCCCGAGGGGCGCTACTACGAGGATCAGGTGCTCGCGCAGCGGATGTACACGCTGGCCGAGACCTTCGACGTGGTGCCCGACGTGGTCGTCGAGTGGCGGCAGCGCCGTGACGGGGGCTCGATCACCCAGCGACTCGGCGAGGTGGACGTGCTGCGCGACTACCTCGACGCGCTCGGGGAGGGTGTCGCGCTGCTGCGCGCGGCCGCTGCCGACGCGGCCGTGCGCGAGCGCGGAGCGCTCATCCGCACCCTGGACCTGCCGCCGCTGCTGAGCATCGCCGAGACCCATCCCGACCCCGCGTACCGCGTCGCCCTGGAGGCGTTCGTGGAGACGCTGCCCGACGGACACGGCGGGGGCGGCTGAGCCGGTCGAGGCTCCCGGCACCGGCGCCGCCTGACCCGTCGAGAGCCCCAGCGTCCTCCCTCGACGTGCGCTGAACAGCCCGACCACGACCGCACCCTCGGTGGCCGAGCCCGTCCGCGCCCGGGCACCGGCCAGTCGCGTCGAGAGCCCCGGCGCCCTCCCTCGACGTTCGCTGTACAGCCCCACCACGACCGCGCCCTCGGTGGCCGAGCCCGTCGACGCCCGGGCACCGGCCGGTCCCGTCGACAGGCTCGGGACTCGCCCGTTGCGAAGGCTGTGCGCTTACGCCGGGGCGCCGTCCGCTCGGCGGGCGGGCATCGCCGCATGCGCCAAGCCGGCGGCGTCGTGCTGCTCCTCGGCGAGCACGAAGGACGCCGCGAGTTGTTCGGCGGCCAGGCTGGCGTAGAGCCCGCCCGCCGTAAGCAACTCGCTGTGCGTTCCCGATTCGACGATCCGACCGGCATCCACGACGTGGATCCGGTCGGCCCCGATCACCGTCGACAGCCGGTGCGCGATCGACAGGGTGGTGCGCCCGTGGGACGCCGTCTCGAGGGCCTCCTGCACGATGCGCTCCGACACCGTGTCAAGGGCGCTCGTCGCTTCGTCGAGCAGGAGCACGGGCGGATCCTTCAACAGCACGCGCGCGATGGCGATGCGCTGCTTCTCGCCACCGGAGAGGCGGTAGCCGCGCTCGCCCACGACCGTGTCGTACCCGGCCTCGAACCTCTCGATGACGTGATGGATGTTCGCGGCACGGCAGGCGTCCTCGATCTCGGCGTCCGTGGCGTCCGGTCGCGCGTAGCGCAGGTTCTCGCGCACCGTGGCGTGGAAGAGATAGGTCTCCTGCGAGACGATGCCGATCTCGTCGGTGATCGATGCGCGGTCGAGCGTGCGCACGTCGGCACCCGAGAACATCACCGCCCCGCCGGTCGCCTCGTACATGCGCGGAGTCAGGTACAGGATGGTCGTCTTGCCCGCCCCCGACGGCCCCACGAACGCCACGTGCTGCCCCGGCTCGACGACGAACGACACGCCGTCGAGGGTTGGCCGGGCGGTGGCGGGGGCATCGGGATACCGGAACTCGACATCGCGGAACTCGATCCGCCCGAGCGGACCGGGGGCGGCTGAGACCGGAAGCGCATCGGGCTGATCGACGATCGCCGGCTTGAGGTCGAGGTACTCGAAGATGCGGGCGAACAGCGCCGACGAGGTCTGGACGTCGAGCGCCACGCGCATGAGGCCCATGAGCGGCATGAGCAATCGAGCCTGCACCGTCGTGAAGGCGACGATCGTCCCCGCGGTGATGGCGTCGGCACCGCCGCCGATGAGGTAACCAGACACGAGGTAGATGATCGCCGGGACGCTCGACATGATCACCTGCACGACGGCGAAGAAGCCCTGACCGCTCATGGCCCGGCGCACCTGCAGGTGCACCTGGTTGTCGTTCTCGGCGTCGAAGCGCGCGGACTCCGTGCGCTGGCGGTTGAACGATTTCGACAGCAGGATGCCGCTGACGCTCAAGGTCTCCTGGGTGATCGCCGACAGCTCCGACAACGACTCCTGCGTCTCGCCCGCGATGCGAGCCCGCACCTGACCGACGCGACGCTGCACGAAGATGAGGAACGGCATCAGAGCGACCGCGATGAGCGTGAGCCGCCAATCGATGAGGACCATTGCGACCAGCGAGGCGATGACCGTGACGGCGTTGCCGAGGATGCTCGTCACGGTGTTCGTGAGTACGCCCGACACACCGCCGACGTCGTTCTGCAGGCGGGACTGGATGACGCCGGTCTTGGTGCGCGTGAAGAAGCCCAGTTCCATCGACTGCAGGTGATCGAACAGGCGTGTGCGCAGGTCACCCGTCACCCGGTTGCCGACGGTGGCGGTGAGCCAGGTCTGGCCGACGTTGAGCGCCGCCGACAGAAGGAACAGCACGATCATGATGCTGACGAGCATCGCGAGCAGCCGGAGGTCGGGACTCGACCCGTCCACGGGGAAGAGCGCATCGTCGAAGATCCGCTGCACGAGCAACGGGGGGATGACGGCGACCGCCGCGCCCACGACGACGAGCAGCGCGGTGAAAGCGATTCGCCACCGGTACGGGCGGAACAGCTCGACCACGCGATGGCCGAGGTTCGCGACGCGCGGTGCCTGGGCGTTCTGCCGGCGCTGCACCTCGGCGTCGACACCGCGGAACATGCTCCCGCCCACTCCACCCGCGTTCATGCGGGCCAGCCTACGTCCGACCGCCGACACCGGCTGCGCCGGGTGCCGGATGAGCGCGGTCGCTAGACTCGGGTGTTCGCCCCTCGTGGCATCCTTCCCCCGGATTTTCTCTCGACGTCGGAATACCTCGGCGTCTCGCGTCGTTGCCGACCTGTGCTGTCACTTCCGTGGCGCCGCGAAGCCCCCTGCAGAATAGGACCTCGTCATGGCCGCCACCGGCACCGTCCCCACCACGTCGCCGACCACCGCCGCAGGCGTCACCGCCGAGCAGAGCCGCGTGATCTGGCTCTTGCTCACGGCGGCGTTCGTCGCGATCCTGAACGAGACGACGATGAACGTCGCGATCCCGTTCCTCATCACCGACCTCGGCATCACGGCCGTGGCCGCCCAGTGGCTGACGACCGCGTTCATGCTGACCATGGCCGTCGTCATCCCGATCACCGGCTTCCTGCTCCAGCGCTTCACGACGCGGCAGGTCTTCGTCGCGGCGATGTCGCTGTTCTCGGCCGGAACCCTCGTGGCCTTCCTCTCCCCCGGGTTCGAGCTGCTGGTCATCGCCCGCGTCATCCAGGCATCCGGCACCGCGATCATGATGCCGCTGCTCATGACGACGATCATGACCGTCGTCCCCGCGGCGCAGCGCGGCCGCATGATGGGCCGCGTCAGCATCGTGATCGCTCTGGCGCCCGCCATCGGGCCGACGATGTCGGGCCTGGTCCTCCAATCGCTCGGCTGGCACTGGATCTTCGGCATCGTGCTGCCGATCGCGCTGGTCGCCCTCTTCGTCGGCGCCCGCTGGATCCACAACCTCGGCGAGACCCGCACCGCTCCGATCGACATCCCGAGCGTCATCCTCTCCGCCTTCGGCTTCGGCGGGCTCGTCTTCGGTCTGAGCCAGATCGGCGGCGGGCACGGCGGCGACGCCGGGGCCGCTGACGCATCGATGCTCACGCTGGTCGTCTCGCTCGCCGTCGGCGTGATCGGTCTCGCCGCCTTCGTCTGGCGTCAGCTGCGCCTGCAGCGCGGCGACTCGGCGCTGCTCGACCTCCGCGTCTTCCGTTCGCGCAACTTCACCTTGTCGGTGGCGCAGCTCGGCGTGATGTCGCTGGCGTTCTTCGGGGCCATCACGCTCCTGCCGCTGTACATGCAGACCGTGCTGGAGAAGTCACCGCTCGAGACCGGGCTCGCCGTGCTCCCCGGATCGCTGGCGATGGGGTTGGCCGGCCCCGTCATCGGACGCATCTACGACCGTTTCGGCACGCAGATCCTGCTGGTGCCCGGCGCACTCATCGTCAGCGCGAGCCTGTGGTACTACACCACCCTCGGCACCGACACGTCGTTCATCCTGCTGATCGTCGTGCAGACGATCATGATGATC
Organism: Microbacterium proteolyticum; assembly: GCF_030818075.1. Lineage (NCBI taxonomy): Bacteria > Bacillati > Actinomycetota > Actinomycetes > Micrococcales > Microbacteriaceae > Microbacterium > Microbacterium proteolyticum. The sequence goes on from NZ_JAUSZZ010000001.1 coordinate 2,972,403, forward strand.
GGCCTGGCCCTGTCGTTCACGCCGCTGTTCACGGCATCCCTCGGCTCGCTCGAACCGCGCTTCTACTCCTACGGTTCGGCGATCGTCGGCACGGTGCAGCAGGTCGCGGGGGCGGCGGGCATCGCCCTGCTGGTGACGATCATGTCGTCGGTGTCGGCCGCCGCGGGAACGGGCCTGGAGGCGGATGCCGCGGGCACGCGCGCCGCCTTCCTGATCGCGGCCGTCGTCTCGGTGCCGCTGATCGCCGGGGCCTTCCTCATCCGCAAGCCGGCGGACCAGCTCGACGGGGCCGCGCCGGTCGCTCACTGACGACTGCTGCGCCCCGCTCGCGCCGCGGCGCGGGTGCAGCGTCTCGCTCACGCCGCGAAGCGGGTGCGGGTCACGCCCCGACGCGGTTGCGGGTCCCGTCCCGACGCGGTTGTGGGTTACGCCCCGACGCGGGTGCGGCTCACACTCCGACGCGGGTGCGGCTCACACTCCGACGCGGTTGTGGCTCACGCCCCGACGCAGGTGCGAGCGCGGCGCGCCGTTGATCGGCACGAGTCGCAGAGGGATGCCGCGAGGCTTCGCCTCAGAGCGAGCAGGACCCGCCGCCGCAGCACTGCGACGCGGGCCGTTCACCGGACTCCGTCTCATCAGCAGGGGCGTTCAGCAGCGTGATCAGCGGCTTCTCGGCGGGCTTCGATGCGGACGCGGTGTCGGCGGACATGCGCACCATGCTACGCCCGCGTCGCGGCGAGGGGGCCGCTCGGTGGTTCCGGACGGATCGGGAACGTGAGGTACCGGGTACCCCGCATCTGTCGCGTCCGCAACCCCCGCCCGCGGTGCCGGGTCGGTTCTTAGCGTGGTCCGCGATCCCGATCGAGAAAGAGAGAGTCGAACCATGACCGATCTCAGCGGCAAGCGCATCGCCTTCCTGGCCACGAATGGATACGAGGACAGCGAACTCACCAGCCCGTGGGAGGCCGTCACCTCCGCCGGCGCCGAGGCGGTTCTCGTCTCGCCGAGCGAGGGCAGCATCAGCGGCGAGAAGGGCCACGAGCAGAAGGTCGACCTCGCGGTCTCGAGTGCTTCGGCGGGCGACTTCGACGCGCTCGTCCTGCCCGGCGGCGTGCAGAACGCCGACGACATCCGCATCGTGAAGGATGCCGTGTCGTTCGCCCGCGACTTCTTCGACCAGCACAAGCCGGTCGCCGTCATCTGCCACGGCGGGTGGATCCTCGCCGAGGCCGACGTGCTGAAGGGCCGGACCCTCACCAGCTACCCGACGCTGCAGACCGACCTGCGCAACGCCGGAGCGACCTGGGTCGATGAAGAGGTGCACGTCGACCAGGGCCTCGTCTCGAGCCGAAACCCCGACGACCTGCCGGCGTTCAACGCGAAGCTCGTCGAAGAAGTCGCCGAGGGCAAGCACTCCGGCCAGACCGTCTGACGCCCGGCCCGTTCGCGGAAGGCCCCGGACCCCCGGTCCGGGGCCTTCCGTCTGCCTCCTCTGACCCTCCCTTTCCCGCGTGAGGGGTCAGATTTTGTCGCCGAGCTGTCTCTCCAGGCGACAGAACCTGACCCCTCACGCGTCGGAGGCGGGGTGAACGGGGCCTACGCGCCTGCCGGCAGGGTCTGGCACGACGGGCACCACTGCCCGCCGCCCTTCGTGCCGGGGATGTCCTCGATGACGCCGCCGCACTCGGGGCACGGCTCCCCCGTACGCCCGTGCACACGCATCGCGGCGACCTTCGCCGCCTTCTGCTCGGCGATCGGCACGTCGCGCCGGGCGACGACCGCCGACGTGAGGGTGTCGTGCAGGGTGTGATGCAGTCGGGTGATGTCGTCGACGCTCAACGCGGCCGCGTGCGCCGTGGGCGACAGACGTGCGGCGAACAGGATCTCGTCCGAGTACGCGTTTCCGATCCCGGCGAGGGTCTCCTGCTCCTGCAGCAGTGCTTTCAGTTGCTTGCGCCGACGCCCGAGGGCGGCGGCGAGCATTTCTCGCGAGTACGACGGATCGGCGGCATCCGGTCCGAGCTTGGCGACGGACGGAACCTCCTCGGGCGCATCGACGACGTGCAGCTGCATCGACAGCCAGTCACCGGCATCGGTGAGACCCAGGATGCCGTGCGCGAGCGTGATCCGCGCGATGACCGCCGCTTGCGGCAGGGCTCCCCGTCCGTCCGCGCCATCGGTCTGAGCGCTGTCCTCGTCCCACGTCGCCCATCCCGCTCGGCCGAAGCCGATGCCGAGGTGGACGCCGTCGAGGTCGAGATCGATGTGCTTGCCGTACCGCGTCACCCCGGTCACCGCGCGGCCGACGAGTCCGTCGAGCGGACGTCCGCGCGTCTTGAGCGCCCGCCCTTCGACGAGGTCGACGTCGGTGACCTCATGGCCGATCAGCCGCTCGCGCAGGAATCCCGCGAGCGCGTCGACCTCCGGAGCTTCGGGCATGGGGGGGCTCTCAGTCCCCCGACGTGGGGGCGGAGGATGCCGCGGGCGGAGTCGTCGGAGCGGGGTAAGAGGGCTTCTCCGCGGATGCCGAGGGCCGCCGCGCCGACTCCGCGAAGGCGTCTGCGACGGCGCGGCCCTGGATGATCTGGGTCAGGTCGATGCCGGTCGCCGCGCGAACCGCCTCGAACGACGAGCGGAGGCCCGTCGCCGATTCCGCCGCGAGGTGCCCGCTGGCTCCCTCCCCGCCGAGGACGGTGACGTTGCCCACCCGGTCGTAGCCCTTGGCGAACTCGGCCATCATCGGCACAAGCGCCTCGAGCGCGCGCTGCGCGAGCAGCGCCTCCTGGTTGTGCGAGAGGGCCTCTGCCTCGGCGCGGATCGCCTCGGCGCGGGCCTCACCGGCCAGACGCACCGCCTGCGCATCGGCCTCGGCGCGCACGCGCACCGCCGCGGCCTCCTGCTCGGCGATCTGGGCGCGCGCCTGCGCCGCCTTGATCTGCGCGTACGCCTCAGCGTCGGCATCCTTCTGACGCTGGTAGAGATCGGCGTCGGCGACGCGCGAGACCTCGGACTCCAGGCGCGCTTGCGTGTTCTGCGCCTCCTGCTGCAGAACGGCCTGACGCCGCTCGGCGCGGGTAAGCGCCTCCGCCTGCTCGGCCTCGGCGTTGGCCCGACCGACCTCGGCCTTGGCCGCGGCGCTGTTCTTGTCGAGAGCGGTCTGCTCGATGAGGTTGGCCTCGTCGGTCGCGATCTGGCGCGCACGGATCTCGCGCACCGCGTTGATGCGGGCGACCTCCGCCTCGCGCTTGACGCGCTCGACCTCCGTCGCACCGAGCGCCGCGATGTAGCCGTTGCTGTCGGTGACACCCTGGATCTGGAACGAGTCGAGGATGAGTCCCTGCGACGACAGGTCGCCCTTGATGCCCTCGGCGATCTGGTCCGACAGGCGCTGCCGATCGCGCATGAGTTCTTCCACCGTCAAGGTGGCGACCACGCCGCGCAGTGCACCCTCCAGCTGCTCGGTGGTGAACTGTTCGATGGCCTTGTCCTGCGACGCGAAACGTTCCGCCGCGCGGCGCACCGACTCGGGGTCGGAGCCGATCTTCACGAGGGCGACACCGCTGACATTGACCGTCACGCCGTTGGACGACTGCGCCGTCGGCTCCATCTTGATCTGGCGCGCCCGCAGGGAGATCATCTCGCCCCGCTGCGTGAGCGGGTTCACGATCGCGCCACCGCCGGTGATGACCGTGATGCGGGAGGACTCGCCGTCGGCGCTCTTCTGCCGCTTACCGACGATGACCAGGGCTTCGTCGGCCTTCGCGACGCGGTACCAGCCGCGGATCACCAGGGCGAGCACCCCCAGGACGACGACCGCGACCACCACGACGATGGCGGCGATCAGCCCGACGGCTCCCAATGCGGCGAGTTCCATGCTTCTCCTTCGATAGGCACCGACACGCGGCGCGGGGTCCCTCCAACCTAACCGGGGGCCCCGCGGGGCTGTCCACCCTGTGCGGACACGTTCGGTGTCCCGCAGGGGTGGGGAGGAGCGTACCGTTGAGGGTGAGGCGGCCCGAACCGCCGAAGAAGGGTCCCCTATGAAGATCGTTTCGTCGCAGGACTGGCGCGACGCCATCCGCTTCGACGTCCCCGTCCTCGTCGCCGACGTCGTTCCGGGCGAAGCCACCCGCTGCGTCGCCTGCGGAACGGACGGGCCGCTCTACGAGCGCACCGAGCTGTGGGCGGTCAAGCACCGTCACCCCAAGCATCACGGCGGATTCGTGCGCTTCTACTGCGACGCGCACAAGCCGGCCGCCGCTCCCCCGCCCGTCGCCCCGGTCGCGACCGCCCGCTCCCGGGCCGCCGCGGCCCCTCGCGCCGAGCGCCGCAGCACGACGCCCAAGCCCATCCCGATCTCCGACCGCCCGACGCGCGCCATGTGCCCCGACTGCTTCGTCGAGGTGTCCGCCGGTGGCGACTGCGGAATGTGCGGCACCCAGGTCGTCTGACGCACGAGCAACGAAGAACCGCCCCGGAATTGACTCGGGGCGGTTCTTTTCGTCGGTGACCGGTCAGCGCGCGGAGATCGTCCACCCGGCCTCGTGCGAGGCACCCGGGTCGAGCGACACGACGCCGGTGTCGAAGTCGTAGGCGTCGTCGTTGAAGGCATCGGGCGCGCACGTCATCGGCTCCACCGCCAGTCCCGCGCGGTGGCCGGGGGTGCCCGGACCCGTCGGCAGATCGGCTGTGTGGATCTGCACCCACGCGCAGTCGGCGCCCCAGCTCATCGCCACACCGGTACCCGAGGGGTCGGTGACGACGACGCTCGCGCGGCCGTCGGCATCCCGGATCAGCCCGGTGTAGGCGTGATCGATCTCGACCGCCCCGAGGACACGCTCGTCGCGGAAGTCGAACCGGTCGGCGTCGACGGTGACGGATGCCAGGGCCACCGGCGCCAGCCGGTCCGGCGTCACCTCCAGCACGGTGTCGGCGGGAAGCGCCAGGCTCCATTCGTCGAGGGTGGCGGGCCCGGCGACGAGGTACGGGTGCGGCCCGGTGCCCCACGGCGCGGGGGTGTCCGACAGGTTCGTCGCGCGAACGGTCTGCGTGAGGCCGTCGGCATCCAGTCGATACGTGGTCGACACCACGAGCCACCAGGGGTACCCGGCTTGCGCGGGCACGGTCGCCGTCAGGGTGACGGCGGTGTCGGTGGCGTCCGTCACGTTCCAGTCCGCCCACGAGAGCAGACCATGCAGGGCGTGTCCGCGGTTCGGTTCGGTGAGGGGCAACTGGTGCTCCACCCCGTCGAAACGGTGGATGCCGTCGACGACGCGGTTCGGCCAGGGCGCGAGCGTCGTGCCGCGGTAGGCGGGGCGCAGTTCGTCGGCGTCGAAGGGGACGACGAGGTCGCGACCCTCGAAGGTGAGCGAGCGGAGGGAGGCGCCGACGCTCGCGATCGCGGCTTCGTAGCCGTGAGAGCGGAGGACGACGGGGGTGCCCGAGACGAGCGTGGGCGTCTCGGTGGGAACGACAGCGGTCATGTCGTCATTATCGCGGGCGGGGCGAGGCGGAAGCGGCATCCCGAGCCGACGGCGCGCGGAACGACGGATGCCCCGACCGCGAACGGTCGGGGCATCCGGGAGGGCGACTTACTTGAAGGCGTCCTTGACGTTCTCGCCGGCCTGCTTGACGTGAGCCTTGCTCTGGTCGGCCTGGCCCTCGGCTTCGAGGCGCTCGTTGTCGGTGCCCTTGCCGAAGGCTTCCTTCGCCTTGCCGGCGATGTCTTCAGCGGCATTCCTGATCTTGTCGTCGAGTCCCATGTCGGCTCCTCCCGTGTGGTCCTCGGGTATTTCCCGATGGCCTCAACGGTAGGTCGCGGCCCTCGTATGCGACGGGGGCTTGAATTTCCTCTCGGCCTGAGGCAACGCCGCGGGTTAGGTTCGAGATGTGCGCGCCTCGTCAGCTCCCGTCCCCGTCAGCGTCGAGGCCTCCGTATGAGCACCCTCGCCGACTTCCACGAGATGCTCGACGATGCTCCCCGCGAGCCGCAGAGCAATGGTCGCGCCGGCCGCATCGCCCTGATCGTCTTCCTCGTCATGACGTTCCTGGTGCTCGGCGGCAGCGGCGGCTACGTCTGGTGGGCGTCCTCGGCCGCCCTGCCGGCTCCGACCGTCACATCGCAAGCCCCGGTCGCGGCCCCGGGGCCGGCGGCATCCCTCGTCCTCCCCTCCGACGGCGAGATGCTGATGAGCGTGGAAGGCGGCGAGGCGTACCTGGGTCCGGATGCCGCGGGCGCGTTCGCCTCATCGGGCGGGAACGATCCGCGACCCATCGCCAGCATCGCGAAGCTCATCACCGCGCTCGTCATTCTGGACGCCCATCCGCTGGACGGCCCCACCGACCCCGGTCCGACGATCGCCTTCACCGAAGCCGACACCGACCTCTACGACCAGTTCTACGTGCAGGGTGCGGTCATCGCGAAGATGCCTGACGGACTGACGATGTCGCTGCACGACTCCCTCGCCACCATGCTGCTGCCGTCGGCGGCGAACTACGCCGTCGCCAACGCCCGCTGGGCGTTCGGCTCCGAGAGCGCGTACGTCCGGGCGGCGCGGTCGTGGCTGAGCGCGAACGGCCTGAATGACACCCGGATCGTGGATGCCACCGGCATCGACGACCGCAACACGAGCACGCCCACGGATCTCATCGCCCTCGGCCGTATCGCGGCGGCCAATCCCGTCGTGGCATCGATCGTCGGAACCTCTTCGATCAGCGTCGAAGGCCCCGGGTTCATCACCAACACGAACGACCTGCTGGGAACCCTCGGCATCACGGGGATGAAGACCGGTAACCTCGGTGACGGCACCTTCAACCTGCTGTTCACCTCGACTCTCGATGTCGGGGGCGAAGGATCGCTGAACATCATCGGTGTGCGACTGGGCGGCGAGACGCACGACAGCACCGACGCCGACGTCGCGCGCCTGCTCCAGAGCCTGCACGACGGCTTCCACGACGTGAGCGTCGGAACCGCGGGCGAAGACATCGGCACCATCTCGACACCGTGGGGCTCGGAGGCGGCGCTCGTACTCGCCAAGAACGCTGCCCTGCGCACGTGGTCCGACACTCCGGTCTCGGTCGACCTCGACACCACGACGCCGCAGAACTACGCCGACGGCGAAGTCGTGGGAACCGTCACGTGGACCGCGGGGCCGCAGTCGGCGGCATCCGACGTGAAGATCAAGGGCGCGATCGAAGAACCCACGCTGTGGTGGCGTCTCACGCACCCGGCCGAGCTCGGCTGAGGGCGTTCCCCGGACCCGGCAGCTCGACGTTCGCCACTCTGTGACGTCGCGATGATGGTGCGGTCCCGTGAGTGCACATTCACGGACTCACATCGGTTCGGCCGGGTCCACCTCGTACCAGTGCTTTGGATTGCGGACGCATTCGAGCGCGGGAACGCGTTCGAGAACCACTCGACGTCTCCGGCCCTGCGCGTCGATAGTGTCCCACGATCGGGTCACTTTACTCACGTAACGCAAGCGGCCTCCGCACAGGGGACAATCAGCGGCCAGCACCTTCTCGAGCGTGATGCGTCCGCCCACACCGCTAACCGCCCAGCCGAGAACGAGTGGTACCCGCAAGCGTAGTTTCACGACCCGTCTCAGGCCGAGGACTGCCGCAAAGGCCAGCGCGAGCACGACGAATGCCACCGCCCATGGCAACACCTGCTGCGTGGAGAACGGAGGAGACACTGCGAGTGGGACGCCGGACACCAGGCCGGTTGCCGCCTCGATGAGCGGGTGCACCATGTTCCAGAGTGGGGCGAGGCCCGCGAGTCCGATACCAAATCCAAGCCATGACAGGACTCCCAAGGTCAGCGGACTACGCCACATAGGGACGGGGTCGTATCTGGCCGCCGTGGGCAGCGCCGGATTCGGATTCACAAAGATGTGCCCGCCCGCCTGATAAACGCCGCCGTTGATGTCACCCCCAGCCGTGCCCACGTGGTTGCCTTCGGCCGGGCGCGTCGCGCGCCCGCAGTCTCCGCAGAATCTCGCTGAGTTGGTCACGTCAGCTCCGCAGGACGTGCATTCCATTGTTTCCCCTTGCGCCAGTCTCGGCGCGAACCTCGCGCCCTTCGTGGACTTGCGTCCGTCCTGCTTGCGTACCTGACGCGCCCACGGGAGGATATTGGAATCGCCGCTGACGAGTGCCGAAGGGGCCGAAATTCACCCGTCGACCCCACGTGGTGACATGTGCGCCGAACGAATGCGATGTCGGGCCGGTAGCCTCGACCCATGACGCAGACGAAACAGGGCCGGTCGTTCGCCAGCCGTGTCGCGTTCTTCGTGGTTTTCACGGCCCTTTTCCTCGGCGGGATGATGTTCACCCTCTTCGCCGCGCCGCTCTTCGGCCTCACACCACTTCAGTGGGGCATCGCGCTGTCGATCTCCGTCGTCATGGGGCTGTTCGCCGCGTGGGAACTGCGGTGTCTGCTGGTCGCGCGGAAGCACAACGCGAACAGCCGACTTCCTGTCGGCTGAACCCTGCGCCGGCCACGCGCCGTGCTCTTCGGACGTATCGTCGCGCCCGGTCCTCGCCGGAGGTGCGGCCACTCAGTCGCGAAAGTGTTCGACTTCGTCCTCCGAGAGGAAGCCCTCAACCGCGAAGGACACCGCCGCTCGCATCCGCAGCGCCGGGGGAAGTCGCTGCAGGTATGCCAGCGCCCACTGGTGGTTCCAAGCCGCGGGGTCCCGCTCGAACGCCCGAACTTCCTCGATCCACCGTTCGTAATGGGCGAGCACCCGAGCGCCCACGGCGGCGTCCGCGTGGGTCCAGCTCTCATGCACGTAATCGCCGAGATGCTGAAGGCCGTCGTGGGTGACCTCGTCCGTCCACGCCTGATCAGACAGCTGAAGGTGCGCCCACGCCACGGCGTCCTGGCGCGATGCCTCTCCCCGGGCCAGCGCCTGCCAGAGGGATCGCACCTGCTCCCGGACGGGGTCGAAACTCGTCATGCCTCCGCGGGCGGTGTCCTCTCGTCGGAGCGCCTCCGTCGTCGGAGCGGAACTCCAGCCGTCGCCGCCACTCACGCGCAGCTTATCGATTGATCGCGCGTGCTCACGGCCCTTCGCGGAATATGACTCGGCGGTCTGCGGTCAGGAAGGCGAAGAACCAGGTTCGATGTTCCTGCTTACCGCGCTCGAATTTGCGACGTTTGGCCCGCGTCGGGATTCCCTCCAGCACCCCGTCGGGTAAGGGAGATCCTCGTCCCTCTGTAGGAGCCGTGCGGGAGCCCGCACACCACTCAACCCTCCACGGCAGGACGTCATCGAGAAGCTTCGCCACCTCCTCGCGCGTCAGCGCACCCTCCGGCCAGGTGTTCATTCGCAGATCCTCCGGGGACTGTTCAGGGCGTCAGAACCGTCGGATCGTCATCGTCCAGGCCGTCCCGCAGTTCGACGCTCGACCACGCCACGTTGTCGATGTGCATGACACCTAGACGAGCGGAACCGTGAATCCACCGGAGAACAGCACCGCACCCAGCCCGACAAGCGCCAACCCGACCAGCACGACATAGGACAGGGTTCGCATCCACGCCCAGGATCGCCCGGTCTGAGCGGTGAGAATCAGAGCCACCGTCGGCACCAACAGAAGTCCTCCGAAGAGCAGCGCCGGAGCCACCCGCACATCTTCAGGCGGGCACGGATTCGCAAGCGCACACAAAGTCGGGATGCTCTGGGCGCGCCACATCACTATCCACGTCGCGACCAATACTCCGATCGCAGGCAACACACGCGCACGGACATTCGGACGTGTCGTGGCATCGGGATACACGGCACTACTTTGCCGCATGTGGACAGGCCTCGTCAGTTGTTGAAGCGGAACTCCACGACGTCGCCATCCTGCATGACGTAGTCCTTGCCCTCGAGGCGGGCCTTCCCCTTCGCGCGGGCCTCGGCAACGGAGCCGAGCTCCAGGAGGTCGGCGAACGAGATGACCTCGGCCTTGATGAAGCCCTTCTCGAAGTCGGTGTGGATGACACCGGCCGCCTGCGGCGCCTTCGCGCCCTGCGGGATCGTCCAGGCGCGAGCTTCCTTCGGCCCGGCGGTGAGGTAGGTCTGCAGGCCGAGTGTGTCGAACCCGATGCGGGCGAGCTGGTCGAGACCCGACTCATCCTGACCGGTGGATGCCAGCAGCTCGGCGGCATCCTCGGGGTCGAGGTCGATCAGCTCGGACTCGATCTTGGCATCCAGGAACACGGCCTTCGCGGGCGCCACGAGCGCGGACAGCTCGTCCTTCTTCGCCTGGTCGGTGAGCACGGCCTCGTCGACGTTGAAGACGAAGATGAAGGGCTTCGCGGTCAGCAGACCCAGCTCGCGGATCGGCGAGAGGTCGAGACCGGATGCCGAGAGCAGCACTCCGCGCTGCAGGGCATCCTGCGCGGCCTTGGCGGCGTCGAGCACCGAGGGGTCGAGCTTCTTGCCCTTGACCTCCTTCTCGTAGCGCGTGATCGCCTTCTCGAGGGTCTGAAGGTCGGCGAGCTGCAGCTCGGCGTTGATCGTCTCCATGTCGCTCGCGGGGTTCACCGCGCCGTCGACGTGGACCACGTCGTCGTCGGCGAAGCCGCGGACGACCTGGGCGATGGCATCCGCCTCACGGATGTTCGCGAGGAACTGGTTGCCGAGCCCCTCGCCCTCGCTCGCGCCGCGCACGATACCGGCGATGTCGACGAACGACACCGCCGCGGGCACCAGACGCTCGCTGCCGAACACGTCGGCGAGCTGCTGCAGGCGCGCATCGGGAAGGTTCACGACCCCGACATTGGGCTCGATGGTGGCGAACGGGTAGTTCGCGGCGAGCACCGAGTTCTTGGTCAGGGCGTTGAAGAGGGTCGACTTTCCGACGTTGGGAAGGCCGACGATTCCGATGGTAAGAGCCACGGGAGTCCAGGTTACCCGGCTCGACGCACCGCCACCGCGTCAGGGCCGCCGCGCGCGGAACGCATGGGTGACGTAGGGAAGGGCGACGGTGCCCCCGTCGGCGAGTTCGGGAAGGGATGCCAGCACCCCGTCGACCGCGGCATCGATGCCCGCGCGCTTCTCGGGGCTGGCCGTGATGATGTCGCTGCGCGAGACGACGAGGTCGCGCAGCTGGGGCAGCGTGATGGGCCGTTCCCACCGCCACACGCGATGCTCGAGCTCACCGAAGGGCTCAGCGACGCGCGGCCCGGTGGTCGCGAGCAGGACCTCGGCGTTGGAGCCGCCCATCGCCTCGGTGAGCCGCCGCACCCACTCGACGTCGTCGTCGCGGATGTTCCAGACGAGCCCGAGCGCTCCCCCGCTGCGCAGCACGCGCCCGATCTCGCGCGAAGCGGGCTCGACATCGACCCAGTGCCAGGCCTGCCCCATGACGACGGCGTCCAGACCCGAGTCGGGCAGGGGAAGGCTCTCCGCCGTTCCGACGAACGTGGGCACGCCGCGGACGTTCTCGCGCAGGGCCGCCAGCATGTCGGCATCCGGATCGACCGCCACGACATCGGCACCCAGCTCGACGACGGTACGGGTGAGCTTGCCGGTACCGGCGCCCACGTCGGCGACGCGCAGTGCGCGCCCCGGCTCGCGGACGGGATCCAGCAGCCACGCCACGGCCTCGGCGGGATACCCCGGGCGTCCGGACTCGTAAGCGGATGCCGCCCGCCCGAACGACGTCGACTTGTCGCGCTGGCTCATGCCCCGACCCTATGCCGGACCTCCGACACCGGCACCCGCGGCGCCGCCGCGCGACGCGACCGCCGTCGTCGAGGTCGCTGCCGGCGACACCGCTTCGCGTCGACCGGCGTCGTCGGGTTCTCCGCCCACGGCACCCTGCGCGTTGCGATCAACGGAGATCGCGACCGCCCACGGAAGCGGACACAAGGCAGGAACGCCGGCTTCGCTCCGGTGAGGCGATGCGGCCCGGGTCCCGCCGGGAACTCCTCGCGTCGTGTCCGTCCGTGTCGGCGCACATGTCCGACCGGCACCGGACGCCGCCGACCGGTACCGGATGCCGCCGACCCCGGCGCGCCTCACCGCATCGGGGCCACCGCGGTTCAGTGTGGAGCTGTGGCACTGGACTTCACCGCGATCGACTTCGAAACGGCGAACTCCAGCGGTGCCTCCGCGTGTGCGGTCGGCCTCGCCCGGGTGCGGGGCGGCCGGGTCGTCGCGACCGCCGCCTGGCTGATCAAGCCCCCGGCCGGGCACGATCACTTCGCTCCCATCAACGTGGGCATCCACGGCATCCACCCGGAACATGTCACGAACGCGCCGTCCTGGAGCGAGCAGCTCGCCCGGCTGACGGCGTTCGCCGGCGCCGACGTGCTGGTGGCGCACAATGCCGGTTTCGACATGTCGGTACTGCGCCGGGCGTGTGCCGCGACGGGCGACGAATGCCCGCCCTACCGCTATCTCTGCAGCGTGCAGGTGTCGCGCAAGACCTACGCCCTCGCCTCGTACCGGCTCCCCCTCGTCGCCGCCGAAGCGGGGTGCTCCCCCTTCGCGCACCACGACGCCCTGGCCGACGCCGTGGCCTGCGCCGAGATCACCATCGACTGCGCGCGCCGCGCCGGGGTGGACGACGTGCACGCGCTCGCGGCGCACCTCGGCGTGCGGGTCTCGCAGATCGCGACCGAGCCGGCCGAACGCGCGGTCGCCTGACGGTTCCGGAAGCGTCCTCCCGGCGATGTCGGAGGTCTGGTGCATCCTGAGGCCATGGATACCTTCGCCCTCCTCATCGTGATCCTGGCCCTCGCGCTCGGTGTCGCCGCCGGCTGGTTCGTGGGCTCGTCGCGCACCGCGGCGCGGGCCGCGATGGAACAGCAGGCGCTGGGGTCGCGTGCCGCCGCGGCCGAGACCGCGCGGGCCGGCGTGCAGGCGCAACTCGACCACCAGGTGGCCCTTTACCGCGAGCTGGTCGGTCAGTCGCGCGCCGACCAGGCGGCCCGCGAGGAGCGCGAACGGCGGGAGCAGACGGTGCTCCGGGCGCTCGACCCCGTGCGCGAGACCCTCGACGCGATGCAGCGCAAGGTCGACGGCCTCGAGCGCGAGCGCGTCGAGCAGTACTCCGCGCTGGGCGAGCAGCTGCGTCAGTCGCGCGAGGCCGACGAAGCGCTCCGGGCGACCACCGAATCGCTCGCCTCCGCCATGCGCTCGGGCGCGACGCGGGGCGTATGGGGAGAGACGCAGCTGCGGCGCGTCGTGGAAGCCGCCGGGCTGACCCGCCACGTCGACTTCGACCTTCAGACGTCGATCTCCAGCGACGCCGGCTCAGGGCGGCCCGACATGGTGGTGCGTCTGCCCGGCGGCAAAGCTCTCGCGGTGGATGCCAAGGTCCCCCTCGACGCCTATCTCCAGGCCAGCGCGATTCCCCTGACGGCAGCGGGCGACGAAGCATCCCGACGCGGGGCGCTGATGGCGAAGCACGCACGTGCCGTGCGTGCTCACGTCGACGCGCTCGCGAAGAAGGCCTACTGGGGCGGTCTGCCGACCAGTCCGGAGTTCGTGGTCTGCTTCCTCCCGAGCGAGTCGCTGCTGGCGTCCGCACTCGATGAGGATCCGTCGCTGCTCGACTACGCCTTCACACGGCGCGTCGCCCTCGCGTCGCCCGTCAATCTGTGGGCGGTGCTGAAGACGGTCGCGTTCACGTGGACGCAGCAAGACGTCTCCGATGAAGCACGTACCCTCTTCGCGCTCGGCACCGAGCTCTACGAACGGGTCGGGGTGCTCGCGGGGCACGCGGGCGACCTCCGCCGCGCGATCGAGCGGACCGTCGACAGCTACAACCGCTTCGCGGGGTCGCTCGAGACGCGGGTCCTGGTGACGGCGCGGAAGTTCCCGGGAATCGACGAGACGAAGCTCGATGCGGTCGCCGCGCCCGCCGCTCTCGACGCAGGGACTCGACGGTGGACGGCACCCGAGATGATCGAACTGGGCCCTGACGCTCCGGACACCTCGTCCGGCCCCTTACGCGAGCCGGACCGGAACAGTCCGTTCTCCAGCGCCGACCTCGGCGTGGTCCGCGAACGAGCGGGGCTTACGGAAGATGACTGAAACGACCGAACCCGGTGTACCGGTCTCGCCCGAGCACACGCCAGCGGGCGTCCCGGCGGGGCGGAGGTAATCGCAACTGAGGCGGAAGAGAGACCGGACGAGTCGAAACGCGACTCACGCGCCGCCGGGAACCCAGCTGAGCAGGCTGACGACCGCCGCAGAGACGCCGACGAAAGCGCCGACCATCCACCATGCGCTGATCTCGTGCCCCTCCGCCCGGCGCACGCGCAGCAGCACATCGGGGCGTCGCGCCGGGTCGACGGCGCTGGCGATGACCGCCTGAGCACCTGTCTGAGGTGCAGTGTGGTTCGTCTGAGCTGTAGTCACGGACGATCCCCCTTCGGGTCTCGGAAGTACACAGCGTCACCGTTGACACCACGAACGATTGTGCCAGAGTCCCTCGGCGAAGCCGGTCACGCTTGCGTCACGACACGCTCCGTTGTATCGGCCTGCGGCCTCTTGCACGGCGTACGGCACGCCGACCGGACGCCGCGACCGGGGCGATCAAGCCGTATACGGCCGAACGGACACGGAGACTTCGCGCGGACGCAGCGCGACCCCTCGATCACGACGCCGGTCGCTCAGTGGACTCGCGTCACAGCCACTTCGACGTCAGGTGCTCCGACGTGATGCGGCGGAGGGTTCCCGACGCGCCGCGCAGCACGACGCTCTCGGTGTAGAGGAAGTCGCCCTCGCGGCGAACGCCCTGCACGAGCTGACCGTCGGTCACGCCGGTGGCGACGAAGATCGTGTTCTTGCCCTTCACAAGCCCGTCTGCTTCGTAGACCTCGCCATCGACCTGGAGTCCGGCATCCCGGCCCTTCTCCTTCTCGTCGTCGCTCCGCGGGGCGAGAACGCCCTGGATGTGACCGCCGAGAGCCTTGATGGCGCACGCGGTGACGATGCCCTCCGGGCTGCCGCCGATACCGACGCACATGTCGGTGCGGGCGTTGTGCCGGGCGGCGTTGATGCCACCGGCGACGTCGCCGTCGCTCATCAGGCGGGTGCCGGCGCCCGCCTCGCGGATGTCGGCGATGAGCTTCTCGTGACGCGGGCGGTTCAGCACCGACACGACGAGCTCGTCGACCGGCTTCCCCAGGGCCTTCGCCAGCAGGCGGATGTTCTCGCCGATGGGCAGGCGGATGTCGACCACGCCGACACCGGCGGGGCCGGTGACGAGCTTGTCCATGTAGAAAACACTCGACGCGTCGAGCATGCTGCCCTGGTCGGACACGGCGATGACCGACAGCGCGTTCTGGCGGCCTGCGGCGGTCAGGGACGTGCCGTCGATCGGGTCGACGGCGACGTCGCACCGCGGTCCCCGGCCGCTTCCGACGCGCTCACCGTTGTAGAGCATGGGGGCGTTGTCCTTCTCGCCCTCGCCGATGACGATGGTCCCGTCGAAGTTGACGGTGCTGAAGAAGGCCCGCATCGCGTCGACCGCGGCGCCGTCGGCGGCCTCCTTGTCGCCTCGACCGATGAAGGGGACGGCACGAATGGATGCCGCTTCCGTCGCCCTCACCAACTCCAGAGCCAGGTTGCGGTCGGGGTGCAGAGGGCTCATGTCGGCAGTCAGGCTCACCATGGGGCCACTGTATCCAGCGAAGCGGCGACAATTGCCGGTTTTGCCCCTCCAGAGCGCGAAGGAATCGCGGTTTTTATCAATCCAGCAGAAGTGCGCGGTTCCTCTTGCGCGCGCACCATCACGATCCGACGCCTTCGCTAGGCTGACCGTGTCCCGACAACACCAAGGAGCATCTCCATGCCCGTCGCTTCCCCTGAGCAGTACGCCGACATGCTGGACCGCGCGAAGGCCGGCGGCTTCGCGTACCCCGCCATCAACGTCTCCAGCTCGCAGACCATCAACTCGGTGCTCCAGGGCCTGACCGAGGCCGGCTCGGACGGCATCCTCCAGGTCACCACCGGTGGTGCCGACTACTTCGCCGGTCACACCGTCAAGGCGCGCGCCACGGGCGCGCTCGCCTTCGCCAAGTACGTCACCGAGGTCGCGAAGAACTACCCGATCACGGTCGCCCTGCACACCGACCACTGCCCCAAGGACGCCCTGCCCGGCTTCGTGATCCCCCTCCTCGAGGCATCGGAGGAAGAGGTCAAGGCCGGCCGCAACCCCATCTTCCAGTCGCACATGTGGGACGGTTCGGCCGTTCCCCTCGACGAGAACATCGACATCGCAGCCGAGCTCCTCCCCCGCCTGAAGAACATCAACGCCATCCTCGAGATCGAGGTCGGCGTCGTCGGCGGCGAAGAAGACGGCGTGCAGCACGAGGGCTCGAACGAGGCCCTGTACACGACGGTCGCCGACGTCACCAAGGCGGTCGAGCGCCTCGGCCTCGGCGAGAACGGCCGCTACATCTCGGCCCTCACCTTCGGCAACGTGCACGGCGTGTACAAGCCCGGCGGTGTCAAGCTCCGCCCCGAGCTGCTCGGCGAGATCCAGGAGGGCATCGCCGCGAAGTTCGGCACGGGCCCCAAGCCCCTCGACCTCGTCTTCCACGGCGGCAGCGGCTCGACCGATGACGAGATCGCCCTCGCGGTTGCGAACGGCGTCGTGAAGATGAACATCGACACCGACACCCAGTACGCCTTCACCCGCTCGATCGCGGGCTACATGTTCTCGAACTACGACGGCGTCCTGAAGGTCGACGGCGAGGTCGGCAACAAGAAGCTGTACGACCCCCGCGCCTGGGGCAAGGTCGCCGAGTCGGCCATGGCCGTGCGCGTGGTCGAGGCCACCAAGCAGCTCGGCTCGTACGGCCAGTCGAAGGGCTGACCCCGACCGATCCCTCGAACGCCCCGGCTCCGGCCGGGGCGTTCGTCGTCCGCGCGTGCGATGTCGCGACACCCCGCGGACGCACGTGAGATGATCGCCCGGCAACGGGCACGGCGTGCATGCAGAACGAGTCGGCGAACCACCTCGCAGCGTTCGCCGGCCGACCGGGCACGACCGACTCAGCTGCGGTACACCTCGAGAACCGTCGGCGCGTCGAGCGGCGACGACAGCACCTCGATGGCATCCCCCGCCCGCACCTCTCCCGCCCGGCGGACGCGCAGGTACGCGCCGAGTCGGCCGGCATCCGAGAACCGCTTCACCCATCCGCGGGCGTCGCGCCCGCCGACCCAGCGCGCGAAGGTGGCACAGGGGGTGCGGGGCATGGTCACCTCGACCTCGACCGTGTCCCCGATGCGCCAGACCTCCCCGATGCGGGCGCCGTTGACGTCGAGGCCCTCGACCCGCAGGTTCTCACCGAACCATCCCGACGGCAGGTCGCGACCGAGCTCACCCTCCCAGAACGCCGCGTCCTCATGCGCGTACGCGTACACCGCCTTGTCGGGGCCGCCGTGGTGCTTTCGGCTGGCCTGCACGTCGGCACGCACGCCGAGCGTGCCGATGCGGACGGCGCCCTCGAGGGGCCGCTTGTCGATGGCGGTGACCCCGACCGAGCCGGCATCCGGATGCAGGCGGTGGACGGCGCAGACGGCGACGAGACGAGGCATGCGACGATGCTAAGGGGTCGGCACATGCCGTGCATCCGGCCTCAGGGCGCGTCGAACGTGCGCCGCATCACCACGCGGTCGCCATCGAGCGTCCGGATCTCCACCGCGTCGATGTCGGCCGCGGCGAGGTCCGTCCCCGCGCTCAGTTCCGTGGTCGATCCCGGGCCCGCGCGCCAGGTCGACAGCACGCTCGTGGCGCCCGCGTCGTCGGTGATCGCGAGGGCGTACGGCCATCCGCCCGGCGGCGCGTCCAGCACCTGCCCGGTGTACTGGCAGACGAGGTCGATCCGCGTCCCCCAGGGCACCGACGTCAGCTTGACCGAGGCCTCCAGCGGCGCCCCGCCGATGTCGTCCAGCGCGTACACCGCACCGGCGGGCTGCATCGCGCCGGAGACCGCGATGACGCTCGGAACGGCGAGCGCGACCAGAGCGACGGATGCCGCGAGTGCCCAGGCCGTGACGCGACGCGTGCGCCGTCGACGCGCGGCCCCCACGATGCGCCCGCGCAGCGCGGGATCCGGGGAGGCCAGCACGGAGGGCGCCGCGGTGTCCCCCACGGCTCGCGCCCGGTCGGCCGAGAGGCGCGACAGCAGCCCGGCCGTCGGCGCCAACTCGGCGACGGCGGCTCGGCACTCCGCGCATTCGACCAGATGAGCCTCGAATTCGGCCCGGTCGGCCGCGCCGAGAGCGCCGAGGACGTACGCGCCGTCCGAACTCGACAGTCGTTCGTGCTCGGTGGTCATCGGGTCACCCCTCTCTCCTGCAGGGCGAGCCGCAATGCCCGCACCGCGTAATGCAGCCGCGACTTGACGGTTCCCGCCGGGATACCCAGCTCGTCGGCGGTCTGCGCGACGCTGCGCCCGCCGTAATAGGCACTGACGATCACGGCGCGATGGTCGGGTGTCAGAGTTGCGAGGGCCTCCTCGACGAGCAGCGCGTCGAACATGGCATCCGTGTCGTCGCCGCGGAGCCGGTCGGGCACTTCATCGACGGGGAGCTCGTGGCGTCGACGGGCGCTGCGCGCCTCATCGATGACGATGTTGCGGGCAACCGTGTACATCCACGACCGCAGGGTCGCAGGGTCGTCGCTCATCACGCGCGGCGTCCGCCACGCGCGCAGGAGCGTCTCCTGCACGACATCGTCGGCCCCGGCGTGGTCACCGGTGAGACTGACGACGTAGCGCCAGACGGCCACGGCGTGCGCGTCGTACAGGGCCGTCAGCTGCACGTGCTCATCCCTCACCCCGCCCGCCCCCTTCCGATCTCAAGACCCTCTCCGGAGAACACGGGATGCCGGCGCGCGCGGTTCAGTCGGGAACGGCGCCGATGATCGCGGTCATGAACTGCTGGTCGCCGACGAGGGCCAACGTCACGCAGATACCGGCGATCAATGCGGTCACGACGAAGCCCGCGATCGGGATCCAGAACGCCACTCGCCCCCGCTTGAGCCGCCGCCACGAGAGCACCGCCGTCAGCAGCCAGCCGATGCCGTAGACGAGTGCGGCTGCGGCGCCCCAGACGTACCCCGCCTGCAGGTTGGTGTACGCGGCATCCGCGCCCAGCACGGTCGCGGCGGACTCCGCATAGTGCGGGAAATCGAGCAGTTGCACGATCGTCGACACCGTGGAGACGAGACCGTACGCGAGAAGGCCGCCCGTGAGGATGCGGTCCCACAGCGGCCCCCGCAGCACTCCCGGTCGAGCACCGTCCGACGCGACCGCCGCCGGTGCCGGCTGCTCGGGCCGCGGGGCGACTCCGGCGTCGAGCGCTTCGGTCACCTCGGGCCGCTGGATCCGCGCACGCTGTTCCTCGGGGGTGGCGTACTCACCGAACTGCGGGCGCGGACGAGGCTGGCCCGGGCCGGACGCCTCGCTCACGCGCGGCCCCGCCCGCCCAGCGCGCGGCTGTCGCGCTTGCCGCTGGCATCCTGACGCAGCTCCTTCGGCAGCGAGAAGATGAGGTCCTCCTCGGCGGTGCGCACCTCTTCGACGTCGCGGTAGCCGGCACCCGCGAGCTCCTCGAGCACCTCGCTCACGAGCACCTCGGGCACCGAGGCGCCGCTCGTGACGCCGACGGTCTCGACGCCTTCGAGCCACTCCTGCTTGACCTCGTCGACGTAGTCGACGCGGTACGCGGCCTTGGCGCCGTGTTCGAGGGCGACCTCGACCAGGCGGACGCTGTTGGAGGAGTTGGCCGAGCCCACGACGATCACGAGATCGGCACCCACGGCGACCTTCTTGATCGCGACCTGACGGTTCTGCGTGGCGTAGCAGATGTCGTCGGACGGCGGATCCTGCAGCTGGGGGAACCGTTCGCGCAGGCGCCGCACCGTCTCCATGGTCTCGTCGACCGACAGCGTGGTCTGCGACAGCCACACGACCTTCGACGGGTCGCGCACCTCGATGGTGTCGGCATGGTCGGGCGAGTTGACGACGGTGACGTGCTCGGGCGCCTCGCCCGCCGTTCCCTCGACCTCCTCGTGACCCTCGTGACCGATGAGCAGGATCTCGAAGTCGTCACGGGCGAAGCGCACCGCCTCGCGGTGCACCTTGGTCACGAGCGGGCAGGTGGCATCGATCGCCTGGAGTCCGCGGTCGGATGCCGCGGACACGACCGCCGGCGACACACCGTGCGCGCTGAAGACGACGTGGGCACCCGCGGGAACCTCGTCGACCTCCTCGACGAAGATCGCGCCCTTCTTCTCCAGCTCGGTCACCACGTGGATGTTGTGCACGATCTGCTTGCGCACGTAGACCGGTGCGCCGTAGCGCTCCAGCGCCTTCTCCACAGCGATGACCGCGCGATCCACACCCGCGCAGTATCCACGGGGTGCGGCCAGCAGGACCTTCTTGTGTCCGGCGACGGGGATATCCTGGAGCCGCCCGCGTCGACCCGGAATACGGGGAACGGGCAGGTGGACGGCAGGTGAGCTCACCCCTCGATTCTACCGGGGCGCCCCTGGACACCGGCCGAGCCGCGCACCCCGCACCATCTGGAGACCATGACTTCTTTCCCGGCCGAGACCCGTGCGGCTCTCACGCCTCCCGCCGCCCTCTCGGATTGCAGCGAGTGACATGACCTTCTTCCAGCCCGAGACCGTCCCGGGACAGGCACCGCCCCCCGACAGCGTCCACCCCAGGGACTCCCGCACCGACTCCCCCACCTCGGTGTCGCGACTGAACGACACCATCCGGGGGTTCATCGAGCGCTGGGGCTCGGTCTGGGTCGAGGGCGAGATCACCTCCTTCAACCGCCGGGGCGGCAATGTCTTCGGCCGCCTGAAGGATCTCGGCACCGAATCGACCGTGGCGTTCCGCATCTGGTCGAGCACACTGAACCGCCTTCCCGCAGATCTCAAGGTCGGCGACCACGTGGTGGCGTGCGTCAAGGCCGACTACTTCCCCCGTACGGGCGATTTCTCCTTCTCGATCTCGGCGATGCGCCATGTGGGACTGGGTGAGCAGCTCGAACGCCTCGAGCGCCTGCGCGTGCAGCTGCGGTCGGAGGGCTTGTTCGATCCCGTCCGCAAGAAGAAGCTCCCCTTCCTCCCCCACTGCATCGGCCTCATCACCGGCGAGAACTCGGATGCCGAGAAAGACGTGCACCGCAACGCCGAGCTGCGCTGGCCCCGTGTGCGCTTCCGCACGAAGCACGCCGCGGTGCAGGGCGAGCGATGCGTTCCCGAGACGATCGCGGCCTTGAAAGCCCTCGACGCCGACCCCGAGGTCGATGTGATCGTCATCGCCCGCGGCGGTGGGGATCCGCAGACGCTGCTCGGCTTCAGCGACGAACGCCTCCTGCGCGCGGTGGCTTCGGCATCCACCCCGGTCGTCAGCGCCATCGGCCACGAGAACGATCGCCCCCTGCTCGACGAGGTCGCAGACGTCCGGGCCTCGACGCCCACGGACGCCGCGAAACGCGTGGTGCCCGATGTCTCCGAGCAGCGCGCGCTCGTCGCACAGCTGCGAGCCCGGCTGACCGGCCGCCTGACCCAACGCGTGCTGCACGACATCGCGCAGCTCGAACAGATCCGCTCCCGCCCGGCGCTGCGCACGCCCCACTCGATGCTGACCTCCCGCGCCCAGGAGCTGTGGATGCTGTCGAACCGCGGCCGCGACGTCGTCGACCGTCGCGTCGAGCGCGAGCACCGCCGCACGATCGAGCTCGGCGCGAGCCTGCGAGCCCTCTCGCCGCTCGCGACGCTCGCGCGCGGCTACGCCATCGCACAGCTCGCCGACGGCACGGTGCTGCGCGATGCGTCACGCGCACCCGCCGGCACGGCACTGACGCTCACCGTGGAACACGGGACGCTCGCCGCGCACTCGGACGGGACCGTCGTCGACGCCGTCCCGCAGGCGGACGCCGCCGCGCCGACCGCAACCCGGGAACCGGACGCCGATGCCGCGGCATCCGCGAGCACACCGCTCGACGCCGAGGCAACCGGCGACGGGGTGTCGGCGGGTCCCGCCTAGAATGGATGCCATGACCGCGACGACCCCCGGCCCCGCTGCCGACGTCGCCTCCCTCTCGTTCGAGCAGGCCCGCGACGAGCTCGTGCGCGTCGTCGCCCAGCTCGAACAGGGCGCACCCACGCTCGAGGAGTCCCTCGCTCTGTGGGAACGCGGCGAGAAGCTCTACGCGCGCTGCGAGGAATGGCTGCTGGGCGCCAAGAAGCGGCTCGACGCGGCCCGCGGCGAGGCGGACGCCTGATGGCCCGCGTCGTCGCGCACCTCGGACGCCCCGAGACCCCGCAGGAGACCGCGGACCGCAAGGCCGAGTCATCGCGCCGCTACCGTTCGAGCAAGACGTTCCGCAACCTCATCGCGGCGATGCTGGTGACGATCGCGGTCGTCATCGTCGTGATCGCTGCCGTCCCGCGCGGCGAGCCGATCCCGCGGCCCGAGCCCGACGTGCCCGCGCTGGCCGCAGAACTCGAGGCCGATCGGGGGCGTCCGGTGCTCTCGCCCTCCCTCGGCGAAGGCTGGCGTGTCAACCAGGCCGATGTCGAGGGTGTCGGTGGCACCGAGGCGTGGACCATGGTCTACGTCCGCTCGGGCGAGTCCGGCTTCCTCCGCGTGGCGCAGGGCTTCGACGCCGACGAGGCGTGGGTGGGGCAGGTGCTCGACGGCACGCGCAGTACCGAGACCACCGAGATCGACGGCATCACGTGGGACGTCTACCGTCCGGCGAATCCCTCCGGCACGGGCAACATCGACTACGCCCTGGCGACTCCCGCCGGGCCCGACTACGTGCTCGTCTACGGCGACGCGGCGCCCGAGACGGCGGCCCTCGCGGCCGCGTCCGTCCGCACCCAGATCGAGCAGTTGAGAGAGGTCCCGTGAGCGAGCGCATGACTCCCCGTCAGGTCTGGCAGCAGATGGTGGAAGGAAACCAGCGCTTCGTCGCCGGTCAGCCGGCCCACCCCCGGCAAGACGTGGAGCGCCGCGCCGAGCTGGCCAGCTCGCAGCACCCGACGGCCGCGCTCTTCGGCTGCTCCGACTCGCGTCTCGCCGCCGAGATCATCTTCGACGAGGGCCTCGGCGACCTCTTCGTCGTGCGCAATGCCGGTCAGGTGATCTCGGACTCGGTGATCGGCAGCCTCGAATACGCGGTGGGCGTGCTCGAAGTGCCGCTCATCGTCGTGCTGGCCCACGACGCCTGCGGTGCTGTCGGCGCCGCGATCGACAGCACGGGACTCGACGCCCCGACGCTACCGGCGTACATCTGGCGTCAGATCGCCCCCATCGTCCCGGCCGTGCGTCGGGTGCAGCGCGCGAACGCCGTCGACGGCCACCTGCCCGAGCGCGTCGACCCCGAGCAGGTCGGCCGCGAGCACCTGCGCCACACCGTGGGCGAGCTGCTGCGCGCCTCGGAGCTCATCAGCGAGGCCGTGGCCGACGGTCGCACCGCCGTCGTGGGCGCCAACTACCGACTCGACGAGGGAGAAGCCTTCCCCGTCGTCATCGTGGGCGATGTCGACGACGCGCGCGTCGACGTCGTCCACAGCTGAGACCACCGAACACCGACCTGGAGGAACGACGACGTGACCGACATCGAGTACCGCATCGAACACGACACCATGGGTGAGGTGCGGGTGCCGAAGGACGCCCTCTACGCCGCGCAGACGCAGCGCGCGGTCGAGAACTTCCCCATCTCCGGGTCCGGCCTCGAATCGACGCAGATCGCCGCCCTCGCCCGCATCAAGAAGGCCGCCGCCCTCGCCAACAAAGAGCTGGGCACCCTCGACGGGCAGATCGCGGATGCCATCGCGCAGGCCGCCGACGAGGTCATCACCGGCCGTCACGACGCGCACTTCCCGGTCGACACGTACCAGACCGGCAGCGGGACCTCGTCGAACATGAACATGAACGAGGTGCTCGCGACGCTCGCGACCGGCATCCTCGGCTCGCCCGTGCACCCCAACGACCACGTCAACGCGTCGCAGTCCTCCAACGACGTCTTCCCCACCTCGGTGCACATCGCCGTCACGCAAGCGCTCATCGACGACCTCATCCCCGCCCTCGACCACCTCTCGGTCGCGCTCGAGGCGAAGGCCGAGGCGTGGAAGGGCATCGTGAAGTCGGGTCGCACGCACCTCATGGATGCCACCCCCGTCACGCTCGGCCAGGAGTTCGGCGGCTACGCCCGACAGATGCGCCTCGGCATCGAGCGCGTCCAGGCCGTCCTCCCCCGCGTCGGCGAGGTGCCCCTCGGCGGCACCGCGGTCGGAACGGGTATCAACACGCCCCTCGGCTTCCCGCAGAAGGTCATCGAGCTGCTCGCCGCCGAGACCGAGCTGCCCATCACCGAGGCCCAGGACCACTTCGAGGCCCAGGCCAACCGCGACGGCCTCGTCGAAGCCTCCGGCGCTCTGCGCACCATCGCCGTGTCGCTGACCAAGATCAACAACGACATCCGCTGGATGGGTTCGGGCCCCAACACGGGCCTCGGCGAACTCCACATCCCCGACCTGCAGCCCGGCTCCTCCATCATGCCCGGCAAGGTCAACCCGGTCGTTCCGGAGGCGACGCTCATGGTGTGCGCCCGCGTGATCGGCAACGACGCCACCGTCGCGTGGGCCGGCGCATCGGGCTCGTTCGAGCTCAACGTCGCGATCCCGGTCATGGGCACGGCGTTGCTGGAGTCGATCCGCCTGCTCTCCAACGCCATGCGGGTGCTCGCCGACAAGACCATCGACGGTCTCGAGGCGAACGTCGCGCGCGCCGAGGCGTTCGCGGGCATGTCGCCTTCGATCGTGACCCCGCTGAACAAGGTCATCGGTTACGAGGCGGCGGCGAAGATCGCCAAGCACTCGGTCGCCAAGGGCATCACCGTCCGCGAGGCCGTCATCGACCTCGGGTACGTGGAGCGCGGTGAGATCACCGAAGAGGTGCTCGACGCCAAGCTCGACCTGCTGTCGATGACCCACCCGGGCTGAGCCTGCGACTCGCATCCACGACGCCGTGCACGGCGCCGGGGCGCGCGATAATCGAGGGATGAGCCGCGCGACGAGACCCGTCTCGACGCGTGTGCGGCTCCTCGGTGCGATCCTCGGCGTCGTGCTGCTCGGCATGATCCTGGCCGGCGGTGTCACGTTCCTCGTGCAGAGCGACCGCGTCATCGCCAACGCCGAGCGTCAGCTCGACGGCTTCGTGGCGACGGTGTCGACGAGCGGTCAGGATGCCGCGGAGCTCGTCGCGGCGGCCATCCCGGGTCGCACCGACGGCACCCTCGCGCTCTCCGGCACGCGGGTGCTCGCCACGACGCCGTCGCCACCGGGCCTGGGTCTCGCCGACGACGCCGCACTGGTGGCATCCCTGTCCGAGGCGGTCGCTGACGGAGAGCTGAGGGGTCGCCTCGACAGCAGCCACGGCCCGGTCCTCTACGCGGCCGTCGAGGCCCGGGGCGGCGACGTGGTGCAGCTGATCTCCGTCGATCAGCGGATGGAGCTGGTCACGCTCTCCACCGTCACCTACGGCATCTCGGCGCTGGCCGTGCTCGTGCTGATCGGGGTCGCGGGATTCTTCGTCACGGGCCGATTGTTCTCACCGCTGCGTCGCCTCCGCGCCACGGCCGACGCCATCACCATCGACGACCTCGGGACGCGTCTGCGCGCCCACGGCAACGATGAGATCTCCGACCTCACCACCTCGGTCAACTCGATGCTCGATCGTCTCGCCATGTCGGTGGAGGCGCAACGGCAGTTGCTCGACGACGTGCGGCACGAGCTGAAGACGCCGATCACCATCGTCCGCGGGCACCTCGAGATGATGGATCCCGCCGATCCGCACGACGTGACCGAGACGCGCGATCTGGGCATCGCCGAGCTCGATCGTCTGACGCGTCTCGTCGACGACATCGACGCCCTCGCCGACATCGAGACCGGTGCGCTGTCGACGGCCGTCATCGACGTCGGGGCGCTCACCGATCGCGTCGCCGAGCTGGCGGGCGCCATCGCCGGGCACACCTGGAGCGTCGAGCAGCGCGCGCGCGTGCGCATCCGCGGCGACGCCGACCGGCTCGTGCAGGCCTGGCTGCAGCTCGCCGACAACGCCGCGAAGTACACCCCCGCCGGCAGCGCCATCGAGATCGGCAGCACGGCCGACGACACCAGCGCGCAGCTGTGGGTGCGCGACCACGGTCCCGGCATCCCCCCGGCGGCACGGCACCGCGTGTTCCGGCGCTTCGATCGCCTGTCCACCCGACGCGGCGTGGAGGGATCGGGCCTCGGGCTGTCGATCGTGGACGCCATCGCGAAGGCGCACGACGGACACTGCTCCATCGCCGACACCCCGGGCGGCGGTGCCACGGTGACGCTGCACCTCCCCGTCACTGGAGCGCCCTCGCCCACCCAGCTCCCCACGCCCGTGCGCGCGGGTGACGTCGTCATGCAGAGAGAGGCCACCGGATGACCCGCATCCTCATCGCGGAAGACGAGGAACGCATCTCCTCCTTCGTGGCGAAGGGGCTGGAATCCGCGGGCTACCAGACGGTGACCGTCGACGACGGCGCCGACGCCCTCGACACCGCGCTCTCCGGGGAGGTCGACCTCGTGCTGCTCGACGTGGGTCTGCCCTCCCTCGACGGCTTCGAGGTCCTGCGCAGTCTCCGCGGCCAGGGGTCGGCGATCCCGGTGATCATGCTCACCGCACGCACGAGCACACGCGACACCGTCGACGGGCTCGACGCCGGCGCGAACGACTACGTCGCCAAACCGTTCAAGTTCGACGAACTGCTCGCCCGGGTGCGCTCGCGCCTGCGCGAACCCGTCAGCGTCGGCACCGTGGTGATCGGGCACGGCGATGTCTCGCTGGATGTGCTCGCGCGGCGCGCCACGGTCGGCGGACGGGACATCGACCTGAGCGCGCGGGAGTTCGCCCTGGCCGAGGAGTTCCTCCGCCACGCCGGGCAGGTGCTCAGCCGGGAGCAGCTGCTCAGCCGCGTGTGGGGTCTGGACTTCGACCCGGCGTCGAACATCGTCGACGTGTACGTGCGGTACCTGCGCGCGAAGGTCGGGGCGGGGCACATCGTCACGGTGCGCGGAGCCGGTTACCGCTGGGAGTGACGCCACCGCGCGGAAACCCGAAAACCCCCGGCGGGGGGAAGCCGGGGGTTTTCAGGGAGACGCGTCCGGTGGTCTTCCGCTCACCCGAAGAACGGTGACCTGCGCGCGACGTGTTCTCTTGTTTCCATGGGGGAACCGCCGGGGCGGTGACGAGGTCTCCCTCGTCGACGGTTCTACTCTGACGTCTCTTTGTGAGAAGCCGGGGAGTCGAAGATGAGAAAGCTCTCATCTTCGAACGGTGAGGGTGCGGCCGACGAGGAAAGGGCCGGGATGCCACCGCATCCCGGCCCTTTCGCACGCGGTGTCACGACAGCTCGCCGGCCTCCAACAGCTCGGTGACCAGCGCGGCGATCGCCGAACGCTCCGACCGGGTCAGGGTGACGTGCCCGAAGAGACCGTGCCCCT
Organism: Microbacterium proteolyticum; assembly: GCF_030818075.1. Taxonomy (NCBI): domain Bacteria; kingdom Bacillati; phylum Actinomycetota; class Actinomycetes; order Micrococcales; family Microbacteriaceae; genus Microbacterium; species Microbacterium proteolyticum. Next base: position 2,999,922 of record NZ_JAUSZZ010000001.1, read on the forward strand.
TCAGCGTCTCGATCACCGAGGCGACGCCGTCGTGACGCCCGACGCGCAGGTTGTCGCGCTGTCCGACATCGTGGGTCAGGACGACGCGGGAGTTCTGACCGATGCGGCTCAGCACCGTCAGCAGCACGTTGCGCTCCAGCGACTGGGCCTCGTCGACGATCACGAACGCGTCGTGGAGCGACCGACCGCGGATGTGGGTGAGCGGCAGCACCTCGAGCATTCCGCGAGCCAGCACCTCTTCGAGCACGTTGCCCGAGACGACCGACCCGAGCGTGTCGAAGACCGCCTGGCCCCAGGGGCCCATCTTCTCGGCCTGGTCTCCGGGGAGGTATCCGAGCTCCTGACCGCCGACGGCGAAGAGGGGACGGAACACGATGATCTTCTTCTGCTGCTGGCGCTCCAGGACGGCTTCGAGGGCCGCGCACAGCGCCAACGCCGACTTGCCCGTGCCGGCCCGTCCGCCGAGCGAGACGATGCCGACCTCGGGGTCGAGCAAGAGATCGAGGGCGATGCGCTGCTCCGCCGAACGGCCGTGCAGACCGAACGCCTCGCGGTCACCGCGCACGAGCCGGTACTGGCCCTTCCCGGTCACCCGGCCGAGGGCCGAGCCGCGCTCGGAGTGGATGACCAGACCGGTGTTCACCGGCATCCCCGCCACCGCGTCGCTCACGGCGACCTCGGTCTCGTAAAGGTCGGCGAGATCATCGCCCGAGACGTCGATCGTCGCGATGCCGGTCCAGCCCGAGTCCATCGCCTGCTCGGCGAGGTACTCCTCGGTGGTGAGACCCAGGGATGCCGCCTTCACGCGCATCGGCAGGTCTTTCGACACGACGGTCACGTCGGCGCCGTCCCTGGCGATGTTCATCGCGACGGCCAGGATGCGGCTGTCGTTGCCGCCGGTGCGCATGCCCGACGGGAGGACGCTCGGGTCGGTGTTGTTCAGCTCGACGCGGAGCGTGCCGTCGTCGCCGACGGGCACGGGGAAGTCGAGACGACCGTGCTCGATACGGAGCTCGTCGAGGTGACGCAGGGCTTGCCGCGCGAAATAGCCGATCTCGGGGTCGTGGCGTTTGCCCTCAAGTTCCATGATCACCACGACGGGGATCACCACCGAGTTCTCCGCGAAGCGGAAGAACGCCCGGGGGTCGCTCAGAAGGACAGAGGTGTCCAGGACGTATGTGCGCAGCGCCTGATCGGCGCCGGCTTCCGACTCGGTGCTCTCGACGACGTGACGCTGGTCGTACGGTGCTCGTGCAGTCACAACCCACTCCCGACCCGGGTGAAACACCCGGTTGTCACGAGTCGACCTGTGGGTCACGAGTCGCAATCCGAAGGCCGACTCGATCGGACTCCGTGTCCGATGTTTTCACCGTACGACGTCCGCGCACCGCCGAAGGTCGTTAACACGCCACGAATATGACGAGTTCGTGAACAGCGTGGTCATGCCCGCCCTCGTCCCCGAATGCTTCAGGGCGACGCCGCGGTGGGCGAGACGTCCTCCCGACCGAGGCGCCCGCGGCGGGGTCCCGTAGCGGGCTACTGCCCGAACCGACGGTCGCGCGCGGAGAAGTCGCGGATGGCCCGCAGGAAATCGACTTCGCGCAGGTCGGGCCCGAGCGCCTCGACGAAGTAGAACTCCGAGTGCGCCGATTGCCACAGCAGGAAATCGCTCAGGCGCTGCTCCCCCGACGTGCGGATGACGAGGTCGGGATCGGCCTGACCCCCCGTGTAGAGATGCTCACCGATCTGCTCGGGCGTGAGGCTCGCGGCGAGCTCTTCGAGAGAACCACCCGATTCGTCGTGCTTGGCGATGATGGAGCGCACGGCATCCACGATCTCGCTGCGCCCGCCGTAGCCGACCGCCAGGTTCACGTGCAGACCCTGGTGGCCGCGCGTGCGCTCGGTGACCTCGTGGAGCACCTCGGCGAGTTCGGGCGGCAAGCCGTGGGTCCGGCCCACGTGCTTCACACGCCAGTCGGGTTCGTGCGACAGCTCGCGCGCGAGTTCGGCGATGATCTCGAGCAGGTCCTCGAGCTCTTTGCTCTCGCGCTTGACGAGGTTGTCGTTGGACAACAGGTAGAGCGAGACCACCTCGATCCCGAGGTCGTCGCACCAGCGGAGAGGAACTCGTGCATCTTGGCCGCACCCGCACGATGGCCGTGGGCCGCGCTGTCGTAGCCCAGCTGGCGCGCCCAGCGGCGGTTCCCGTCGATCATCATGGCGACATGGTGCGGGACGGTCGCCGGCATGCGGCGCCGCAGCCGCGAGATGTAGAGACGGTAGAGGGGGCCTCGCCCCTCGTTCCTCCGCACGCGCGCCACCCGCCTACGCTACCGCGTCGCGAGCGGGCGAGGAACGGCGCACTTGCGTGGTGTCGGCTGCGCGAAGCGCGAGCGAGGGCACCATGTTCCCCCGTCTGCATGGGAGCGGACGTAGTGTCGAGGAGTGACAGGTCCTACCCCCGCCGACGGCCCCGAGATGCCTCAGCTCCCGCTCATCGACGCGGGGGCGGTGGGTGCCGCGGCCGAGCTCAAGCCCACGTGGCGCGGCTGGATCCATGCCGGCACCTTCCCCGTCGCGATCGCCGCGGGGATCGTCCTGATCGCGCTCGCCCAGGGCGCTCCGGCGAAATGGGCGTCGGCGGTGTTCATGGCGACCTCCATGCTCCTGTTCGGCAATTCCGCGCTCTATCACCGCTTCCACTGGAAGCCGAAGACGCTCGCGGTCCTCAAGCGCATCGATCACGCGAACATCCTGCTGCTCATCGCCGGCACCTACACCCCGATCGCCGTGCTGGCGTTGCCGACACCCCAGACGGTGCTCCTGCTGTCGATCGTGTGGGGCGGCGCCGTACTCGGCATCCTGTTCCGGGTCTTCTGGATCAATGCGCCGCGCTGGCTCTACGTCGCGCTGTATCTCGCGCTCGGGTGGGCGGCGGTGATGTACCTCGGTGACCTGCTCGCCGCGAATGTCGCGATGATGGTGCTCGTCGTCGTGGGCGGGCTGCTCTACACAGCGGGTGCGCTCGTGTACGCCCTGAAGAAGCCGAATCCGTGGCCGGGTCACTTCGGCTTCCACGAGATCTTCCACGTCTGCACCGTGCTGGCGTTCCTCTGCCACTGGACCGCGTGCCTGCTCATCGCGCTCCAGCCGGCGTACCACGGCGGCTGAGGCGCACCGGTCGCGTCGCGGTGGCGTCCCGCTGGGGTCGCGCTCCGCACGGGGCGATGTCCGATCGCGTCGCGGGGAGGATCGCGCAGGCGGCGCGGTCCCGGCGACTCCGCCTCCGACGGCACCGGATGCCGGAACCCCGGGCCGCGACTCAGCGGCGCGACGCCGAGGGATCGCCGTCGTCGCCGATGTCCCCCGTCGCGGCGGCGTCACGCGCCCGCTCCTCGGCATCCAATTCCGCGTTCACTTCCTCGCGGTAGCGACCTCGGCGGATGCGGCGCAGCATGTCCCACACCAGCAGGAAGACGGCGACGGCGATGAAGGCGATCGCGGCGAAGCCGAGCGGCCCGGGTGTGACGATCGATTCGTCGGGGGTGACGGCCGGGGAGGGCGTGGTCGCGAGGGCGACGATCACGGGAAGCATGGAGTCCTTCGTTCCGGGCGGATGCGCGTAGCCTGGAAGTCCAGCCTAAAGCCCGGGGAGACCATGACGACGCAAGAGCTGCTCGACGATCGCTACGGTCGCACGCGCTCGCCGCGGCGGCGCCTGCTGGGCTGGTCGCTCGTCGCGGTGCTCGGGCTCGGGGCGATCGGCTATCTCGGGTGGACGACGTTCGCGAGCAGTGCCGCCTCGGTCACCGCGACCGACACGGGTTTCACCGTGAACGACGACCGCTCGGTATCGACGACGTTCCAGATCACCGCGCCCATCGGTCAGCCGGTCGCGTGCGCGCTCGAAGCCCGCGACGAGGAGCACGGCACCGTCGGCTGGCGGGTCGTGGAGTACCCGGCATCCGAGGATCATTCCCGGGCTTTCACCGAGACGATTCCGACGCTGTCGTTGGCGACGACAGGTTTTGTCAACGCCTGCTGGGTGCCGTAAACTCGCGGGATCACGACGCGCCCCGGCTCGATGCCGGGGCGTTCGACATATACCCAGCGCATCCGGCGGATGCCGCACGCCTCGACGAAGGAGTAACCGTGTCCAACGACGCTCAGGTGACGTTCCTCACGCAAGACGCCTACGACCGTCTCCACAACGAGCTGGAGCACCTCTCGACCACGGGTCGCGAAGAGATCGCGAAGCGCATCGAGGCCGCGCGCGAAGAGGGCGACCTCAAGGAGAACGGCGGCTACCACGCTGCGAAAGACGAGCAGGGCAAGCAGGAGGCGCGCATCCGCACGCTCCAGCAGCTGCTGAAGGATGCCAAGGTCGGCGAGGCCCCCGAGAGCCACGGCGTGGTCGAGTCGGGCACCGTCGTCACCGCCGTGATCGCCGGTGGTGAGGAGCGATTCCTGCTCGGCAACCGCGAGATCGCCGCCGACTCCGAACTCGACGTGTACAGCGAGGCGTCGCCCCTCGGCGCGGCGATCCTCGGCCTCAAGGAGGGCGACAAGGGGTCGTACACCGCCCCCAACGGCAAGCAGATCGCGGTCGAGATCGTCAAGGTCGAGACCTACTCGGGGCAGTAAGCCCCACCTTTTCGCGAGCCGCTCCCCCGCTTCCGGGTGGGCGGCTCGCGGTGTCTCTCCCGGACGCTGCTGCCCGCGGTTTCTCCCGGACGCTGCTGCTCGCGGCCCCGCGCCGGCGCGGCGTCGACTGCGCAGGGCCGCGGTGCACGGGGCCGGAGTTCGGGGCACGTTCCCCGCATCGGGGCGCACTCAGCACGCCCCGGAGGCACGCAACGCACCCCGAGCCGGCAGCGCAGGGCGTGCGCCGGTCGCACTCCCCTACGCCCCCGCGGTAAAGGGCCGCGCGGCGTCAGTCGGGGACGACGGTCGCCACGAACCCGGCTTCTTCGAGCGTCGCGATGACGAGCGCGCGGTGTTCGGCGCCGCGCGTCTCGACGCTCAGCTGCAGGATGACCTCGCTGATCTGCAGTCCCTGCCCATGGCGCGTGTGCAGCACCTCGATCACGTTCGCGCCCACGCCGGCCAGCAGTTCCGACACGCGGGCGAGCTGTCCAGGACGATCGGGCAGCGGGATGCGCAGCGACATGTAGCGTCCGGATGCCGAGAGGCCGTGCGCCACGACGCGCTGCAGCAGGAGCGGATCGATGTTGCCGCCCGACAGGATGGTCACGGTGGGACCCGTGGCCTTCACCTTGCCGGCGAGGATGGCCGCGACGCCCACCGCTCCCGCGGGCTCGACGACCTGTTTCGCCCGCTCGAGCAGCACGAGAAGGGCACGCGCGATGTCGTCCTCGGTGACGGTGACCACCTCGTCGACGTACTGGCGGATGAGCTCGAACGGGAGGTCGCCGGGCCGGGCCACGGCGATGCCGTCGGCGATCGTCGGCGTGGTGTCCACCTGCATCGGGTAGCCGGCGGCGAGCGATGACGGGTAGGCCGCGGAATTGTGCGCCTGCACGCCGATGATGCGGACCTCGCGCCCCTCGGCGGCGGCGCGCGCCTTGACCGCGGCGGCCACGCCGGCGGCGAGCCCTCCCCCGCCGATGCCGACGATCACCGTCTCGAGGTCGGGCAGGTCTTCGACCAGCTCGAGACCGAGCGTGCCCTGACCCACGACGATGTCGCGGTGGTCGAACGGGTGGATCAGCACCGCCCCGGTGCGCTCGGCGAATTCCGCGGCCAGGCGCAGGGGCGTCTCGACGGTCGCGCCCTCGAGGATGACCTCGGCGCCGTAGCCGCGGGTGGCCAGCAGCTTCGGCACGGGCACGCCGAGCGGCATGAAGATGGTCGCAGCGATACCGAGCTGCTGAGCCGCCAGCGCAACGCCCTGCGCGTGGTTGCCGGCCGACGCGGCCACCACCCCGCGGGCCCGCTCCTCGGCGGTCAGACGCGACAGACGGTAGGTGGCCCCGCGGATCTTGAACGAGCCGGTGCGCTGCAGGTTCTCGAGCTTGAGGTTGACGGGCGCGCCGAGCAGCTCGCTCAGGTGCAGAGAGGCGTCGAGAGGCGTGCGCGTGATGATGCCGCGCAGAGCCTGCGCGGCATCTTCGAACTCGGCCAGGGTGGGAGTGTCGTTCATGATCTCCTTGCGCGCGTGCGCGGAACGGTCTGCCAGATGAGATCTCGGGATGCCAGGGCCTCGCCCTCGTGCTGCCACGCCTTCGAGCCGAGGTAGACGGCGACGACGTTGACGAACGCCGCGAGCGGCACGGCGAACAGGGCGCCGGCGATGCCACCGACCATCGCCCCTCCCGCCACGACGAGCACGACGGCGAGGGGGTGCACCTTCACCGCGGAGCCCATCAGGATCGGCTGGAGGATGTGACTCTCGATCTGCTGGACGGCGAGCACGACGATCAGCATGATGAGCGCGATGAGCGGGCCGTTGTAGACGAGGGCGATGAACACGGCGAGGGCGCCGGTGGCGACGGCCCCGACGAAGGGGATGAAGGCGCCGAGGAACACGAGGACGCCGATCGGGATCGACAGCGGCACCCCGAGGTTGAAAGCGCCGAGCCCGATGCCGACTGCGTCGATGGTGGCGACCAGGAGCTGCGTGCGCGCGTAGCTCTTGACCGTGCGCCACCCGGCACGCCCGGCGCCGTCGACCGCGGGTCGCGCCGCACGCGGGAACAGTCGCGTGGTCCACCGCCAGATGCCGCCGCCGTCGGCGAGCAGGCACAGGAGGATGAACAGCGTCAGCAGGAGTCCCGCCCCGACGTGACCGAGTGTCGTCCCGATGGCGAGAGCGCCCGTCCACAAGACCTCGGCCTGCTGCTGCACGAACGTGCCCGCCTGCCGGAGGCCGTCGTCGATCTGCTGCGCACTGAGGTGCAGGGGTCCGTCGATCAGATACTGGCGGAACTGCTCGATGGCCTCCGTCGTGCGCACGCGCACGGAACCGAACTCACGCGTGATCTGCCACACGGCCAGCCAGACGAGACCGGTGACGATGGCGATCGTGCCCAGCACCGTCACGACGATCGCCAGCCACTTCGGCCACCGGTGACGCAGCAGGAGCGAGAACCCGGGCCAGACCAGGGCGGTCACCAGAATCGCCACGAGGAGCGGGATGACGAGCAGCTTCAGCTGGATGACGATGAAGACGATGACGGCGAGGGCGGCGGCGATGACGAGCAGGCGCCACGCGTAGGCGGTGGCTTGCCGAAGTCCCGGGGGAACAGGGGGCTGGAGGTCGCTCGAGACCGTGCGCCGCTTGAGGGCGTCGAGGAACGATCCGCGGGATTCGGGATCGGTTCCACTCACTCCGTCAGCCTACCTCTGCGCTCCGACATCCTCCGCGGCCGGCGATGTCGGAGGGCGCGGCTAGCGTGAAGATCATGACGTTGACGCTCCGTCGCGCCGAGGCGCGCCGCATCGCCCTGGCCGCTCAGGGCTTCGCCCGCCCGCGACCCGCGACGGTGGGCACCCGGCAGATCACCGCCGCTCTGCACCGCATGCGCATCCTGCAGATCGACTCGGTCAACGTCTTCGCCCGCTCGCACTACATGCCCCTCTTCGCGCGACTGGGCGCCTACGACACCGCCCTGCTCGACCGGCTCGCCTTCTCGCGTCGGCCGACGTGGGTCGAGTCGTGGGCGCACGTGGCATCCCTCGTCGCCGTCGACGACTGGCCGCTGCTGCAGTTCCGCCGAGACGCCCTGCGCGCCAAGTACGGAGCCGACGCCTGGGCGCAGGCCAATCAGTCGCTGCTGCAGTGGCTGCGCGAGGAGCTGGCCGAGCGCGGCCCCCTCCGCCCCGCCGAGATCGACCACGACGCCCGCAGCGGGTCGCGCGGTGCGTGGTGGGGCTGGGACGACGTCAAGAACGGACTCGAACGCCTGTGGTTGTTCGGCGAGGTCGCGATCGCCGGGCGGCGCGGATTCGAACGGCGGTACGCCCTGGCATCCGATGTCCTGCCCGCCTCCGCGTTGGCGACGACGGTTCCCCGCGCCGAGGCCATCGCCGAGCTGACGCGGCGTGCCGCGGTGGCCTACGGTGTGGCCACCGCAGCCGATCTCGCCGACTACTGGCGCATCCGCGACCGTCCGGCGGTTCTCGCCGCCGTCCGCGACCTCGTCGACGCGGGCGAGCTGATCCCCGTCGAGGTGGAGGGCTGGCAGACAGGCGGCCGGCCCGCGAAGGCGTGGCTGCACCGCGATGCCGCCCGGCCCCGCCGAGTGGACGCCGCAGCCATCCTCACGCCGTTCGATCCGGTGGTGTGGTTCCGCGATCGTGCCGAACGGCTGTTCGCCTTCGACTACCGCATCGAGATCTACACTCCGGCGCCGCAGCGCCGCTTCGGGTATTACTCACTGCCGGTCCTCGTCGGCGACGACATCGTCGGGCGTCTCGATCTCAAAGCCGACCGGGCGTCGAGCGCTCTGCGCGTGCAGTCGGCGTGGTGGGAGCCAGGTGCGCCTCCGGATGCCTCTGAGCGCACCGCCGAACAGCTGCTCATGGCCGCGCGGTGGCAGGGGCTGGACCGCGTCACGGTGGCGCGGTGGGGCGATGCGGCGGACGCGATCGCCGGTGCTCTGGCGGCCGAGCGGCACGAGCATCCCGATGGCCGGGCGAACTGACACGCCCCCTCCGCCGAGGCGGAGGGGGCGTGTTCCGTCAGAACTGGACGCGGGGTGGTTCGGAGATGGCAGCGCCGTCGACCACCTCGAAGAACTCCCGCTCGGTGAAGCCGAGCTGACGAGCGAAGAGGTTGTTGGGGAACACCTTGATCTTGGTGTTCAGCTCACGGACGCCACCGTTGTAGAAACGGCGCGAGGCCTGGATCTTGTCTTCCGTGTCGACGATGGAATGCTGCAACTGCAGGAAGTTCTGGCTGGCCTGCAGCTGCGGGTAGGCCTCGGCGACGGCGAACAGCGACTTCAGCGCCTGCTGCATGTGTCCCTCGGCGATGCCCGCTTCGGCAGGACTCTGCGCCGACAGCGTCTCGGCACGGGCGCGCGTGACGTTCTCGAAGACCGCCTTCTCGTGGGCGGCGTACCCCTTCACCGTCTCGATGAGGTTGGGAAGCAGATCGGCGCGACGTTTCAGCTGAACGGTGATGTCACTCCACGCCTCGTCGACGCGGACGTTGAGTGCGACCAGGGCGTTGTAGGTGGCCCAGAGGTAGATCCCCGCGATCACCAGGACGCCGACGATCACGATGACCGGTACGAGCCACTCCCACATGAGTCCCCACACTTCCATTCGAGAGATTGCCCCTCAGTCTAACGACGAGGTGCGAGCGCGACCGGCGAGTGGTATCGACTCCCAGGGGATCCGGATCGGGGTCGCGATCCGCCCCTCCATCCGGCTCACCTCTCGGCGTACCCCCGGTCAGACTCGAACTGACACCTGGAGCGATTTTAAGTCGCCTGCCTCTGCCATTGGGCTACGGGGGCCCGTGCCTCCACCGTATCGCGGGGCGGCACCCGTCCCGCGATACGCCGTCCGGAGCAGTCCGCCGGTGGCGCACCGGGCCGCAGACGGTCTCGCGGGCGGGGGCGACGCGCGCGCGACGGCGGTGCGCGAGCGCCTGCCGCTCGGCATCCCGCAACGACGAGACCCCCGCATCCGGTCGGGTGCGGGGGTCTCGGATCAAGCGGAGTTACTTCGCCGCGACGGGCTCGGCCTTCTTCTCAGCCGGAGAGGGCGCCTCGGCGGCGGGCGCCGCCGGACGGGGGCGGGCGGCGAACTCCTCGAACGCCGCGCGGGGGTGCTGCACGGCTTCGAGGTTGACGGTCTCGCGACCGTGCAGGAAGTTCTGGATCCAGTCGCCGATCACGCGGAACTTGCGCTCCCACGTCGGCATGGCCAGGCCGTGGTAGCCACGGTGGGCGAACCAGGCGATCAGACCGGTCAGGGCGATGTTGCCCGACTGGAAGGCCCCGTTGTACAGGCCCAGACCGGCGACGGCACCGAGGTTCTTGTGGAAGTACTGCTTCGGCTCCTCGCCGCGCAGCACCGCCACGATGTTCTTGGCCATGAGCTTGCCCTGACGCACGGCGTGCTGGGCGTTCGGGACGCAGAAGCCGCCCACCCCGCCGCCCGACAGGTCGGGAACGGCCGAGACGTCGCCCGCAGCCCACGCGCCCTCGACGATCTCCTCGTCGGTGCCGACGCGCAGGTCGGGACGGGTGCGGATGCGACCGCGCTCCTCGACGGGCAGGTCGCTGCCCCGGACCACCGTGGGGTTGGCCATGACACCAGCGGTCCAGATGATGAGGTCGGTGGGCAACTGCTCACCGGTCGACAGCTCGACGATGCCGTCCACGGCACCCTTGACCTGCGTGTCGAGGTGCACGAACGCACCCTTCTTCGCGAGGTCGGCGAGAACCCACTCGCTCGTCTTCTGCGACACCTCGGGCATGATGCGGCCCATCGCCTCGATGAGGTGGAAGTGCGTGTCGTCGAACGTCAGGGTCGGGTACTGCTTCAGCAGGGACGACGCGTACGCACGCAGCTCGGCGAAGACCTCGATGCCGGCGAAGCCGCCACCGACGACGACGACGGTCAGCAGGCGGTCGCGCTCGGGACCGGCCGGCAGCACCGACGCCTTGTCGAAGTTGGAGGTGAGGCGGTCGCGGATGGCGACGGCCTCTTCGATCGTCTTGAGGCCGATGGCGTTGTCGGCGATGCCCGGGATCGGGAACGTGCGCGAAACCGCGCCGGCCGTGACGACGATCTGGTCGTAGCTCTGCTCGAACGACTCGTCGCCGGCGATGGGCGTGATGGTCGCCGTCTTGGTCGCGTGCGAGATACCGGTGACCTTGCCCGCGATGACCGTGGTGCGCTTGAGGTGGCGACGAAGGCCCACCACGACGTGGCGCGGCTCGATCTCGCCGGCGGCGACCTCGGGGAGGAAGGGCTGGTACGTCATGTACGGCAGCGGGTCGACGAGCGTGACGTCGGCCTCGTGTCGGCCGAGGAGCTTCTCGAGCTTCCATGCGGTGTAGAAACCTGCATAGCCCCCGCCGACGATGAGGATTCGGGGCACGGTAGTGGTCACGATGGGAGGAACTCCTCGTTAGTGGTGCGGCTCGGCTCGCGGGAAGTGCGCGCCTGTCGGATTCGCCGGGCAGCTGCACTGACGCCGAGCGCAATCATTATAGCGGCCAGTGTGGCACCTGCGAGCGGCAGTGATCCGTACAGCACGCTATCGCGTGAGGGCAGGAGAGGCGAACTCGCCTGCGGGGCGGACTCGACGGGGGGCAGCGGCGGAATGGTGACGGGCGCGGCACTCGGTTCGGGCGACGGCTCGGTGTTCGCGCGTCGGTAGAGGCGGATCCATTCCGTGAGGCTGCCCAACGGGTTCTCGTCGACAGCGGCGACGGCGCTCGACGACACCGCCCCCGCGGCATCCACCAGTCCGTACCCGTACAGCTTGTCGGGAGTGGCCGATGCGCCCGCAGCCGGTTTCGCGGTCCGGATCAGACGGTTGAGCACGTTGTCGGCGTCGAGCTCGGGGTGGGCGGCGCGCACCAGCGCGGCGATGCCCGCCACGATCGGTGCGGCGCCGCTCGTGCCGTTCCACTGCACGAGCGTGCCGTCGGCCGAAACGCCGATCAGTCGCTCGCTGGGGGCGGAGAGGCCGATCGTGATGCCCTGCGTCGACGCGCTGTTGCTCGCCACGCCGCCGGGGTCGACGCCGCCGACGGCCAGGACGCCCGGGATGGTGGCCGGTGCGCCGACGCGGTCGGTGCCGCTGCCGCGATTGCCGGCCGCGACCACGACGACGACGTTCTTGTCGAAGGCGTACTCGAACGCCTCGTCCCACGTGCGGTCCCAGTCGAGGGTGTTCGTCGTGAGCGAGAGGTTGATGACCGTCGCGCCGTTGTCCACGGCCCACCTCATCGCCTCGGCAATCTGTTGGGTGAACGGCTTCGACGTGGTCGCGCCGAACCCGACGGAGATCGACAGCAGCTCGGCCTCGGGCGCGACGCCGATCATCCCGCGGCCGTTGCCGGTACCGCGCGCGGCAGCGAGGGAGGCGACCCAGCTGCCGTGATTCGCATCCACCGCTCCGACGGGCGTGCGGGCCGTCCGGGCTGCCGACGCCGGAGACATCGGTCCCTCCCACCACGGCGCCGCTGAACTCGGCCGGCCCGCGACCGATCCCCGTGTCGATGATCGCGATCTTCTGACCGGCGCCGCGCGTGGTCTTCCACGCCTCTCGCACGCCGTACTGATCGAGCCAGTATTCGGCGGCGCGGACCGAGTCGGTCGGGTCCTCGGCCACCGGGCCGGCTGACGCCTGGGGCGCCGACGTGTCCGTCGGCGCCGGGAACGCGGGGGTCGCCGTCGCACCCGTCAGCACCGTCACGAGGACGACGGATGCCACGACGGCGGCGACGCGCTTCATCCGCCGGTCCCGGGGCTCTCGCACTGGCAGCGTTCCGGCGACCACGTGCTGCGCGCGAGGGCCTGATCGCCGATCGGGTTGACACCCGGGCCGGCCGCGAGCGCGTGACCTGCCAGGGCGTGCAGGCACTTCACCCGGGTGGGCATGCCGCCGGCCGAGATGCCCGCGATCTCCTCGGGCTCGCCGTAGACGGCCCGGTCGCGCAGGTACGCCTCGTGGGCGGCCGCGTACTGCTGCTGAAGCTCCTCGCTCTCGGCGAGCTCCTCGGTGAACTCCTTCATGACGTGTCCGGCTTCGAGCACCGACATCGCCGCCGTCGCTGCGGGATGGGTGAGGTAGTAGAACGTGGGGAAGGGGCTGCCGTCGTCGAGTCGCGGCGAGGTCGCCACCACCGTGGGGTTGCCGCAGACGCACCGCGCGGCGATGCCGACGACACCACGGGGAACGCGTCCGAGCTGCGCCTGCAGTACGGCCAGGTCGGCGTCGGATGCGGAGGGAAGCGGTGCGGTACTCATCACTCTCAGGGTACTCGGCCGCTCCCGGCGTCGCCCGTGCGCGCGGGCGCCGCCGACGCGACCGTCGACCGGGCTCGTGCGCTCAGCCGGCGGGCGCCGCCGACGCGACCGTGGACCGGGCTCGTGCGCTCAGCCGGCGGGCGCCTCCGGCGCCGGGGTCGGATCCGGCACGCCGATCGTCGGGACGGCGACCTGAGCGGCCCCCGACGCCGTCAGGGAACGCACGAGCTGCGCCATCCAGTCGGTGCGCGTCTGACCCACGTCTTCGCTGACGTCCGCCTGCTCCTGCGGCGTCGCCGAGGCGGGGAGGTCGTTGTCGATGAGGTACACAACCTCGCCGGGGAAGGTGTAGCCCAGACGTTCGCGGGCCTGGGTGCGGATGTACGCGGGATCCGACCACCGATCTCGCTGCATCTGCAGGTCTTCGACCTCCGATCGGCTGATCTGCACCGCGCTCTGCAGCGCCTGGATCTGCTGTCTCTGGTCCATGTAGGTGCCCACCGTCGGCACGAGGACGAAAGCGCCCAACACCACGAGCCCCAGCATGATCACGACGAACCCCGAGACCCGCACCCGGCCGAGCCAGTCCTGCACATCCACGCGTCGCTGCTGCACCGCTCGCCGCGCCGTTCGGGCCGACGGCGTGGAGGAGCCGCGGCGGGGGGGTCTTCGGCGGCGTCCGGGCCTCGGATGCCACGGTGCCCCGGGGCGGCAGAGTCGGTCGTTCCACGCCCGCTCCCTTCCGTCGGCATCGGTCGTTCGGCCGCAGGCGATTCTATGTCGGGGCGTGCGGCATCTCCCGGGACGCGCCGACGCCCGGGTATCCGCTCAGCAGGGACCGCGCGCCGCGGTCTCCTCGGCGAGTACCGGTGGCTCCGCGGCGTTCACCGCGCGCTCGCGCACGCCCGGCCCGTTTCTCCAGCCGGTCCCGCACGCGCGGCCCGTCCCTCTGGCCGCTCCCGCACGCACGGGGCGGCCCTCTGCGCGCTCGCCGGCCCGTCCCTCTGGCCGCTCCCGCATGTGCGGCCCGTCCCGTCCCTCTGGCCGCTCCCGCACGCGCGGCCCGTCCCTCCGGCCGCTCCCCGACCGTCGCCCGCGTCGCCACCGACCCGCGGACGAGCAGCACTCGAGTCCACGCCCGGAAACGACAAGGAGGGGGAGCCCTGCGGCTCCCCCTCCCTCGGATCGAACGCTCAGCCCTTGAAGCGGGGGAACGCCGAGCGGCCCGCGAAGACCGCGGCGTCGCCGAGCTCTTCTTCGATGCGCAGCAGCTGGTTGTACTTCGCGACGCGCTCGCTGCGCGCGGGAGCACCGGTCTTGATCTGGCCGGCGTTCACGGCGACGGCGAGGTCGGCGATCGTGGTGTCCTCGGTCTCACCCGAGCGGTGCGACAGCATCGAGGTGTATCCCGAACGGGTGGCCAGGGCGATGGCATCCAGGGTCTCGCTCAGCGTGCCGATCTGGTTGACCTTCACCAGCAGCGAGTTGGCGACGCCGAGGTCGATGCCCTGCTGCAGGCGCTTCGGGTTGGTGACGAACAGGTCGTCGCCGACGAGCTGCACCTTGGAGCCGATGGCATCCGTCAGCTTCTTCCAGCCGTCCCAGTCGTCTTCGGCGAGTGCGTCCTCGATCGTGACGATCGGGAAGTTCGCGACGAGGTCGGCGAAGTAGTCGACGAGCGTGTCGACGCTCCACTCCTTGCCCTCGACGGTGTAGACGCCGTCCTTGTAGAACTCGGTGGCGGCGACGTCGAGGCCGACTGCGATCTCCTTGCCGGGGGTGAAGCCGGCCTTCTCGATCGCGCGGATGAGGAAGTCGAGGCCCTCGCGGTTGCTGGGCAGGTCGGGGGCGAAGCCGCCCTCGTCGCCGAGGCCGGTGTTGTAGCCCGCGGACTTCAGCTCGCCCTTCAGGACGTGGTAGACCTCGGTGCCCCAGCGCAGCGACTCGCCGTAGGTGTCGGCGCCGATGGGCGCGAGGAAGAACTCCTGGAAGTCGATGCCGTTGTCGGCGTGCTCGCCGCCGTTGATGACGTTGAACAGCGGCACGGGCAGCAGGTGCGCGTTCGGGCCGCCCAGGTAGCGGAAGAGGGGCAGGTCGGCGCTGTCGGCGGCGGCCTTGGCGACGGCGAGCGAGACGCCGAGGATGGCGTTGGCGCCGGTGCGGGACTTGTTCTCGGTGCCGTCGGTCTCGATGAGGATCTCGTCGATGATGCGCTGCTCGCTGGCCTCGACGCCCTCGATGGCGGGGCCGAGCTCGTCGACAACCGCGGCGACGGCCTTCAGCACGCCCTTGCCGCTGTAACGGCTCTTGTCGCCGTCGCGCAGCTCGTAGGCCTCGAACGCGCCGGTGGACGCGCCGGAGGGGACGGCCGCCCGCTGGACGATGCCGTCGTCGAGGAGCACCTCCACCTCGACGGTCGGGTTACCGCGCGAATCCAGGATCTCGCGCGCGTTGACAGCCTCGATAAGTGCCACGAAGGACTCCTCGTTGGTTCTGGGTGAAAGAGGGTGGAGCGTCGTCGGTCCGGGGACGAGTCTAGTGACCCCCTCCGACACCCGCGGGTCGCGATGTCATCGAGGGTCGGATGCCGCGGCCGCGCGGCCCTCCCTCGTGGGGCGGCCAGCGGTGCGGGGCGCGCAATGTGGCCCCGGGGCGACAGTCGTGACCCCGGGGCCACCACCGACGCCCGCACCCCCGACCAGCGCACGCAGCGGGGCGCGCAACGTGGCCCCGGGGCGACCCGCGTGACCCCGGGGCCACCAACGCCCGCACCCCGCGACCAGCGCACGCAGCGGGGCGCGCAACGTGGCCCCGGGGCGACCCGCGTGCCCCCGGGGCCACCACCGACGCCCGTACCCCCGACCAGCGCACGCAGCGGGGCGCGCAACGTGGCCCCGGGGCGACAGGCGTGACCCCGGGGCCACCACCCACAGCCCCCAGGCCACCCATCAGGGCGCGACCACGACCCCGCGAGCCGACCCACGACCACCGCGACAACCGGGTGGCGCCACCCCTGTCAGGGCGTCGGCCCGGATGCCGCGGAATCCACCACGATCGCCACGGCGACGCCGTCCCACCCCTTGCGGTCGAGGGTCTGCAGGGCAGTGGCGTCGAACCGGGGGTCGGCGCCGAGCATCTCGATGCCCCGGCGGGCGCCCCGCACCTTCGAATCGCCGGTGCCGGCGTCGGCGACCTCTCCCCCGCGCACGACGTTGTCGAGCACGATGACGGTTCCGGGCCGCCCGAGGCGCGCGGCCCAGTCGAGGTAGACGGTGTTCGATTCCTTGTCGGCGTCGATGAAGACGAGGTCGAACGGCTCGCCGCCCTCGAGGGACGGCAGCACGTCGGCTCCCCGACCGACGACGACCTCGACACGCTGGGCCACTCCCGCGCGCTCGAGGTTGCCCCGCGCGATCTCGGCGTTGCGCGCCTCGGCCTCGATCGTCACGACGCGGCCCGCGTCACCCACCGCGCGAGCGAACCAGATGGTGGAGTATCCGCCGAGCGTGCCGATCTCGAGCACGCGGCGGGCTCCCGCGATGCGGGTCAGCAGGTGCAGGAACTTCGCGTTCAGCGGGGCCACCTCGATCGCGGGGAGGCCGGCGTCGCTCTGCGCCCGCAGGGTGGCATCCAGAATCGGGTCGGACCCCACCAGGGTGTCGGTCAGAAAGGCGTCGACGTCGTCAGGAGTGGGCACATTGCCAGCTTGTCGAGGGCGTGGGGCTCGGGTCAACGCCCTGGCGGCGCCGCGATCACCGTTCGCCGTGCAGGTGCGCGCGCGTCATCTCCTCGTACAGCTCGTCGGAGAGGTCGTCGAACGCCTTCGCCTCGACGCGGTCGCTGCGCATCCACCGGATCATCAGGATGACGAGGATGGGCACGTCGGCGAACTCGGCGATGAACCAGATCATGTCGCCCGCGAGGTGCTGGTCGTGCACTGTCGAGGGCCACCACGACAACGCCTGCGCGGCATCCGGAACGAGATCGAGCACGGAGTCGTTCAGGCGCATCAACAGGCCCGGGACCGAGTCGATGAGCAGTTCCACGAAGGCCAGCAGGAACTCGATCGCGATGAAGGTGCCGGTGTGGACGGCGCCGAGAGCCGTCATCGGCAGCACCATCGCGAGCCCCATGAGCGGCACGACGATCCCGAGCGACGCCTCGACCACGGGGCTCACGCGCAGGATGCCGGCCAGGGGCGTGAGGAACAGGCAGAACACCGCCGCGATGACGACGGTTGCCACCATGGCGTTGCCGAAGATGCGCGTCAGCCGCGATGCCAGCAGTCGTTCGCGCACTCCCGCGGGGAGGAGGTCGAGCGGGCGGCCCGCCGCGACGCCCGCGGGGATGACGAAGATGAGCAGCGCGATGCGTGTCGAGAACGCCCACCGCAGCTCCGCCGAGAACACGCCGAGGAAGCCCAGCTCGATGACGGCGTAGGGCAGGAGCCCGAGCGCGAAGAAGCCGACCGTGCGCCGGACCGGCCACGACTCCCCGCGACGGCGCATCCGCGCGACGGCCCCCAGGTAGACGACGGATGCCACGAGGAGCGCCCCGATCGTGACCGGATCGGCGCGCCAGGTGCTCAGGAAGACATCGATGGGAGGCGTGGGTGGCACGCTAGGCCGCGGAGCTATGCGTCAGCCGAGGCGCCCGTGCTCGCGGGCTCCGTGAACGAGACGGGCTTTCCGACGCTCCGGGCGTAGGCGATCTCCCGCGCCACTGACTCTCCGACATACCCGCCGGGATCGACGATGACGACGCGGTCGGACAGGTCGATCTTCCGCCGGTGCAGCTGATCGAGCAGCGACTTGTGCTCCGCGGTCACCGTTCCGTCCGCCTCCGCCGGGGCGACGACGATCGCGCCGCCCAGGCTCAGCTCGAAGACGGTTCGGCGGATCTCCTCGACGAATCGCGTGGAACCGCAGACGCAGACGATCTCGGGGCGGTCGGACATGCGTCGAGTCTGACATCCGCAAATCCTGCCGCGACGGACTCCTCGGCGAGCGCCGCCCGCACGGCCGGAAGCAGCGCCTCGGCGGTGCGCCGGTAGCCCAGCGCGCTGGGATGGAAGCGGTCCACGCTGAACATCTCCTCGGGACGCTCGGCGAACACCGGTCCCACCGCGCGCGCGAGGGCGACGACATGCCCGCCCGCCCGCGACACCGCCGCGGCCTGCGCCGCCGCGAGCTGCCGTGACGACCGGGCGGCGAGCGCTCGCAGCGGCTGCGGGATGGCCCGGAGCGTGCCGAGGTCGGGGCACGTGCCCACGACGACGGGGATGCCGTCGGAGCGCAGCGTCCGCACGATCTCGCCGAGCTGACACGCGGCGCGCGCTGCCGGGACCCGGTGCGTCACGTCGTTGCCGCCGACGACGATGACGGCGATGTCGGCGCGGTAGCCATCGGGGAGCGAGCCGAGCTGCACGGGAAGAGCCGCCGTCTCGGAGCCGACCACGGCCGCGGTGCGCAGACGCACCGGACGCCCGCACTCGCGGGCGATGCCCTTCGCCAGCCGCGCCCCCAGCGTGTCGCGACGGCGGCCCGCGCCGAGCCCTGCGGCGATCGAATCGCCCAAGAGCAGGAGCTCCGCGGGGCGTCCCGGGTGCTTCTTCCGCCGCCACACGCGGTCAGCATCGAGCGCTTGCTCCCCCAGAGGTTTGCCGATCCGGCGTCGGGCGATCGCCGCCTGCCGTGAGATGACGGTGCGAAGACCCACCGCTCCCACACCGATCAGGGCGACCGCGGAAGCGGCGGCGAGAGTCACCGGACGACGACGCATGCATCGATGACACCCGCGGACGATGAACACCGGGTGGACGCACCGTGACCCGCCGGCGACGACGGGCTCCCGGCATCCTGTGTCCCCCGATGCCGAAGCCCGGCGACGAAGTTCACGCCGCGGATTCATGCGCAGGGCCGGAACCCGGCGACGACGGGCTCCCGGCATCCTGTGTCCGGATGCCGGAAAGGCCCGAGGGTCTGCTCCGGAGCGGGGTCCGCGCGACGGCCCACCTCCCGGACGGCTGCCGGAGCCGCGTCCCGAGGCCGCGACCCGGGTCGCCCGCTGCCCGCACGAGCCGAGCGCCCCCAGCGTCCCGCTCAGTGCGCCGTCCGCGCACTCCGCGCCCGCAGCACGAGCGCCAGCGCCAGCACCGCCGCGGCGAGCGCGGTGTCGAGGAGCAGTCCGGCGATGAGCTCGTCGCGGCCCGCGGCGCCGGTGAGGGTCACCACTCCGCCGATGACGATCACCCCGAACGACAGGGCGAGCTGCTGCGCGGTGCTGAACATGCCGCCTGAAAGGCCCGCGGCCTCGACCGGGACCTCGCGCACCACCAACTGCGTCAGGGGCGAGAAGATGAGCGCCTGACCGGCCCCGAGCACCACCAGCGCGGGCTGGAGCCACAGACCGATCTCGCTTCCCCAGGCGACTGAGAGGGTGACCGCCATGGCGACGAGGGCGACGATCTGCACCGCGACGCCGATGACGAGAGTCGTGTCGCCCCATCTGCTCTGGATGCGCCCCACCAGGAGCGACATCGCGGCGAACACCACCGCGAAAGGCAGCAACGCCAAGCCCGCCTGCAGTGAGGTGAGGCCGCCCGCCTCGACCGCCCGGGGGAAGACGTACAGCAGCGCCGAGTAGCCGGCGAAGAACAGCCCCGCCGCGAGCAGGCCGAGCTGCAGCGGTCGCAGACGCAGCACGCTCGGGGGCAGGAGGGGAACGCGGCCGGAGCGCTCGATGGCATCCTGGTGCCGCCACATGCCGACCAGGGCGATCGCGGCGATCACCAGGACGACCGCGACGGGCCACGACCAGTTCCACGCCGGCCCGAAGGTCAGGGCGACGGAGGCGGCGAGGATGCCGATCCCCAGCGCCGCCGTGCCGACCAGGTCGATCGCGACCACCTCGTGGGCCCGGGAGCGCGGGGCGAGGGGCGCGAATACGATCGCGGCGACCGCCGTCAACGCCACGACGACGAACACGGCCCGCCACCCGTCGACGGGTCCGATGGACAGCGATGCGAGCGCTCCGCCGGCTACCTGCCCGACCGCCGCGCCGATACCGCCGCTCGCGCCGAACGCGGCGATCGCGCGGGTGCGTGCTTCGCCGCGGGAGGTCGCCTGGATGGTGCCGAGCACCTGCGGGGTGCACAGCGCCGCGCCGATGCCCTGCACGACGCGGGCGGCGATCAGCGTCTCGATCGAGGGGGCGAGAGCGCACGCGATCGCGGACACGAGGAACAGCCCCATGCCGAGCGTGTACAGGCGGTGGCGGCCGAAGCGGTCGCCGAGGCGCCCTCCCAGGATGAGCAGGACCGCGAAGGGGATGCCGTACCCGGCGATGACGAGTTCGAGGGCGATGTCGCCCGCGCCGAAGCGTTCTCGCAGCGTCGGCAGGATGACCGTGACCGCGTTGAAGGCGAACGTGCCGACCCCCGGGCCGAGGAGGAACCCGAGGTACCGCCAGGTCGGCACGTCGACAGCGTCGGAGTGGATCGGCGCCGGAGCTGCGCCGGTCGAGGGGTGTGCGGAGGTGGTCATGGTGCCAGCCTGAAGAGCCCGGCATCCTGGTACCAGGAGTGCGCTCATCCTGGTAGTGGCAGCACTCCCCTCCCACCGGGCCGGTGTCGGTGGTGCGTCTTAGGATCGCCGGGAAGAAGGGATGCCATGAGTCGATCCGACGATGCCCGCGCCGAGTTCGCGGGGTTCCTCCGCAGCCGTCGCGCGCGCCTGCGCCCCGCCGATGTCGGCCTCCCCGACGGTTCGCGCCGCCGGGTGGCGGGCCTCCGGCGCGAAGAGGTGGCACAGCTCGCCGGTGTCGGGCTCACCTGGTACACCTGGCTCGAGCAGGGGCGCCCGATCGCGGCATCCGCTCAGGTCGTCACGGCGATCTCGCGCGCGCTGCGCCTCAGTGACGACGAGCGCGACCACCTGTTCGCCCTCGCCGACCTGCCCGTCCCCGATCGCGAGCCGCGCCTGTGCGTCAGCACGGCGCATCTTGACCTGCTCGAGAAACTGCTCCCCTACCCGGCGGCGGTGCAGACCGCGCGGTTCGACATCCGCGCGTACAACCGCTCGTACCGCTACCTCTTCGACGACCTCGACGCGGTGCCCGTCGACGACCGCAACTGCGCGGTGCTGCTGTTCACCGACACCGCCTGGCAGCGCTCGCACGTCGACCTCGACCACGCCCAACGCCGCATCGCGGCACGCCTTCGCGCGGCCTATGGACGGCACCACGAGGAGCCGTCATGGCAGCGCTTCATCGCCGACCTCGAAACCCGCTCGCCCCGCTTCGCCGAGCTCTGGCGTCTCGGCGATGTCGGCGGCGAGCGCAACGCGGCGAAGCATCTCGTTCATGCCGGCGTGGGCGAACTCGACCTCGAGATGTCGAGCCTGTGGATCGACGACGGCCTCGGATCGCGCGTGGTGTGGTTCGCTCCGCGCGATGCCGAGACGGGCGCCCGTCTCGAGCGGCTGGCCGCCGAGCGTCCCACTGAGGCGCTGATCAGCGCGGTCGCGTGACCCTGCGCGCGCGGCCCGTCGGTCGGGTCACGACAGCGGTCTGAACTGCAACGACTCGGCGGTGGTATCGACACCCACCGTCGCGAACTCGCCGTACCCGTCGGCCGCCGAGCGTTCCAGCAGCGCCTTCATGTTCTTCGCCCGCTGCTCGACGCGCACGCGTGCGCCGTCGGCGACGAGGCCGCTCTTCAGCGCCAGGAGGTGCGCCAGGGGCACGTCGCGGTCGTGGACGAGCACCACGGAGCGCTCGCCCTCGGCGGCGCTGTCGGGCAGCAGGTCGACGATGCGCTCGAAGCCGATGGAGAACCCCACCGCGGGCACCTGCTGGCCGAGGAAGCGTCCGATCATGCCGTCGTACCGTCCCCCGCCGCCGAGCGAGTAGTCGACGCTCGGGTGGGCCAGCTCGAAGATCGTGCCTGTGTAGTACCCCATGCCCCGCACGAGGAAGGGGTCGAAGACCAGCGGCGCGTCGACGCCGCGGGCTGCAGCGACGGTCTCGCCGAGGGCGACCAGGTGCCCGATGACCTCGTCGGGGATGCCGGAGGGCAGCGCCGCGCGGATGCCGGCGTCGTCGAAGCTCGGCATGGTCGCGGGCCGGTCGAGGTACGCCGCCAGCGCGTCGACGGCCCCCGCGTTCACCCCGCGCTCGCGGAGCTCTGCGACGACACCCGAGGCCCCGACCTTGTCGAGCTTGTCGATCGTGATGAGCACGCCCGGGCGCTCGTCGGGTGCGAAGCCGAAGACGTCGAGCATCGCGTCCAGCACGCGGCGGTCGTTCACACGGATCGAGCCGCCCTCGAGCCCCAGGGCGTCGAGCACGTCGAGACTCGCCGTCATGAGCTCCGCCTCGGCCCGCGCCGAGGCGTCTCCGATGATGTCGATGTCGCACTGCACGAACTGGCGATAGCGGCCCTTCTGCGGACGCTCGGCGCGCCAGACCGGGGCGATCTGGATGGCGCGGAACACCGTCGGCAGGCTCGCGCGGTGGGTGGCGTAGAACCTGGCCAGCGGAACCGTGAGGTCGTAGCGCAGCCCCAGGTCGGCGAGCGCCGCCTGGTCGTCGGCCGCGGCGCGGATGGCCTCGGCATCCATCCCCCGCTTGAGGATGCTGAACGAGAGCTTCTCGTTATCGCCGCCCAGGCCCGCGTGGAGGCGGTCGTAGTCCTCCATGACGGGGGTCTCGATCTCGTCGAAGCCGTGCGCGCGGTAGCGCTCGCGGATGACGGCGAGTACGCGCTCGCGACGGGCCTTGTCGGCGGGGAGGAAGTCGCGCATGCCGCGCGGCGGGTTCACGGATGCCACGGATCCATTGTTCCAGCCTCGCGGCGGCGCTTCGCGCGCAGGACGGCCGGGGGCGGGGAGCCGGGGCCGGGGCCGGGGCCGGGACCGAGGAGCCGGGACCGGGCCGGGTGCCGCGCCCGAGCCCGGGCCGGGGCCGGGCCGGGGCCGGGCCGGGGCCGGGCCGGGCCGGGGGCGAGATCACACGTTCCGCGCGAGATCACACGCCGTGGACGCACAGGGTCGTGTGACCTCGGGCCGATCGTGTGATCTCGGCCCCGCCACGTCGCGGCCTCAGCCCGCGTCGCCTCCGCTCGCCTCGGCGGCGTGCACCTCGGCGCGCAGAGTGCGGAGGCGCTCGCGGAGGGCGCGGTCGGCGTCCCACCCGCGAGAACGACCGAGCTGCACGAGCGCCAGCAACGCGTCCCCGAGTTCGGCTTCGCTCTCGGGGTCAGCGAGGCGGTGCCCGGGCGCGTCGACCCGCACCTGCGCGGCCTTGCCGAGCAGCTTCTGCGCCAGGGCGAGCGAGGGCATGTGCTCACTGACGCCGTCGAGCACGCTCGTGCGCTCGCGCTTCTCGGCGGTCTTCGCGGCGTTCCAGTGCACGAGCACCTCCTCGGGCGTGGATGCCGTCTCCCCCGCGAACACATGCGGGTGCCGCCGCACCATCTTCTCGGTCAGGCCGCGAGCGACGTCGTCGATGTCGAAGGGGTCGTCGGGGTCGCCCGCCGCGATCTCGGCGTGGAACAGCACCTGCCACAGCAGGTCGCCGAGCTCCTCCTTGAGGTCGGCACGAGTGCCCGCCTCGACGGCGTCGATGACCTCGGCGCTCTCTTCGACGAGGTAGGGCACGAGGTCGCGATGGTCGATGCGCTGCGTCCACACGCAGCGCTCCCGCACGGCCCGCATCGTCTCGGCGGCCTCTCGCAGCGCGTCCTCGCTCACGGCGTCTCCTCTCGCGGGCGGTCGGCCCGGGCGGGCCGCGGTCCGCGCCGCTGTGCCGAGTATGCCTGGCCATGCCCTCCAGCCGGACGCGACGACGAAGATCCCGCGCGTGATGACCGGCGCGGGCCGCTGACACCCCGTCCGTCCGGCAGAACACCTGCGCGGTGTCGCGACGCAGCGACCGGATGACGGAGCACCCGCCGTCGCGTCGCGACCCAGCGGCCGAAGCCGGAACCCTTCCGCAACCCGCGTCCGACGCCCTCCGCCGACACGACGCAGGACTTTTCCGCCCGCCGGGAGTCGGGCCAGCCCGATTTCGCGGCAGCTTGCCCGCGCGCCGGAGAAAGTCCCGCGAACGGTACCGGCGCAGAGCAACACACGTCACGCGTGATCTGCGCGCAATGCGACGCCGATAATCTTGGCCGTGTGCGTGAACTGACCCCGACCGAGGCCATCGACCTCGTGGGCCGCTTCGAAGCCGGCCAGGAGCTCCCCGAACAGATGCGTGCCGACGTGCGCCTGCTCGGGTCGCTGCTGGGCCGAGTTCTTCAAGAGAGCGGCTCACCCGGACTGTACGACGACGTCGAGCGGCTACGCGCGGCGACGATCCAGGCCTACACCGACGAGACGCCCGAGGCGTTCGAGAAGGCAGCGGCCATCGCCGACAGCTTCTCGATCGAGCGCGCCGACGAGGTGGCGCGCGCCTTCACGGCGTACTTCCACCTCGTCAACCTGGTCGAGGAGCACCAGCGTGTGCGCGTCCTGCGCGAGCGCGGCGACCGCCCGACGCGAAGCGGCATCCCCGACACCATCGCCACGGCGTTCGAGCGGCTGTCGAGCGAGGTCGGCGAAGAGACGGCGTTGGACCGTCTGCAGGCACTCCGCTTCCACCCGGTGTTCACCGCTCACCCCACCGAGGCCCGTCGGCGCGCGATCTCCACGAGCATCCGCCGTCTGTCCGAGCTCCTCGGCGAACGGGATGCCGCCGGCGAGAACGCCACCGAGACGCGCCGCACCGAGCGTCGCATGCTCGAAGAGATCGACACCCTGTGGCGCACCGCGCCGTTGCGCCGCGAGAAGCCGTCACCCGTCGACGAGGTGCGCTCCGTCATGGCGGTCTTCGACGAGACGCTCTACACCGCTGTCCCGCGCGTGTACCGCCGAATCGACGACATCCTCCAGGGCGAACACGCAGGCTCCCGCGCG
The DNA here is from genome assembly GCF_030818075.1 of Microbacterium proteolyticum. Lineage (NCBI taxonomy): Bacteria > Bacillati > Actinomycetota > Actinomycetes > Micrococcales > Microbacteriaceae > Microbacterium > Microbacterium proteolyticum. The sequence goes on from NZ_JAUSZZ010000001.1 coordinate 3,024,839, forward strand.
CCCATCGTGAAGCCTTTCGTTCGCGTGGGCTCGTGGGTGGGCGGCGACCGCGACGGGAACCCCTTCGTCACGGCATCCGTCACCCGCAAGGCGGCGGCGATCGCCAGCGAGCACGTGCTGCTGGGTCTGGAGCGCACGGCTCAGCGCGTCGGGCGTGGACTGACGCTGGATGCCGAAACGACCCCGCCCAGCGACGCTCTGGTCGCGCTGTGGAACCGCCTGCGCGCCGCGGACGAAGACGCCGCGACGGAGATCGCCGCGCGTTCGCCCGAGGAACCGCACCGTCGAATCCTGCTCCTGCTGGCGCGCAAGATCGCCGCCACCCGCACGCGCAACGCCGACCTGGCCTATCGCGACCCGGAGCACCTCCTCGCCGACCTCCGCACCGTGCAGGACTCCCTCGTCGCTGCCGGCGCGGCGCGCCAGGCGTACGGTTCTCTGCAGCGGCTCGTGTGGCAGGTTGAGACCTACGGTTTCCACCTCACCGAACTCGAGGTCCGCCAGCACTCGGCCGTGCACCGAAAGGTGCTCGACGAACTGCGCGCCGGTGGGGAGCGCAGCGAGCTGACCGAAGAGGTGCTCGAGGTGTTCCGCTCGGTCGCCTCCGTGCAGCAGCGATTCGGCCCCCGGGCCGCCGGCCGTTACATCGTGTCGTTCACGCAGTCCGCTCAGGACCTCGCCAACGTGCACGAGCTCGCCGGCTATGCCATGGGCCCGGGCGAGGCTCTGCCGGTGCTCGACGTCATCCCGCTGTTCGAGACGTTCGCCGATCTGCAGGCCGCCCCCGGCATCCTCGCCGAGATCGTGTCGCACCCCTCGTTCGTCAGCCGACTGGATGCCACCGGCCGGCGCCTCGAGGTCATGCTCGGGTACTCGGACTCGTCGAAGGACGTCGGTCCCGTCGCCGCCACCCTCGCGCTCTACGAGGCACAGGCGAAGATCTCGACGTGGGCCGAGACGGAGGGCATCGAGCTCACGCTGTTCCACGGCCGTGGCGGAGCGCTCGGCCGCGGCGGTGGACCCGCCAACTCGGCGGTCCTCGCACAGCCGCCGCACTCCGTGGACGGCCGATTCAAGCTCACCGAGCAGGGCGAGGTGATCTTCGCGCGGTACGGCGACCCCGACATCGCCATGCGTCACATCGATCAGGTCGCGGCCGCCGTGCTCACGGCGTCCTCCCCCTCGATCGAGCGACGCAATCGCGGGTGCCGCCGAGGCCTTCGCCGATGTCGCCCGCACGATGGACGCCGCCTCGCGCGAACGGTTCTTCGCGTTGGTGAAGGCCCCCGGCTTCGCGCCGTGGTTCGCGACCGTGACCCCGATGGAAGAGCTCGGCCACCTCGCCCTGGGCTCCCGCCCCGCGCGCCGCGGCCTGTCGGTCGAGTCGCTCGAAGACCTCCGCGCGATCCCCTGGGTCTTCTCGTGGACCCAGGCGCGCATCAACCTCGCCGGGTGGTTCGGTCTCGGCACGGCCCTCGAGGCCGTCGGTGACGAGCAGCGGCTCCGCGATGCGTACGAGCAGTGGCCGCTGTTCCGCACCATGATCGACAACGTCGCCATGAGCCTGGCGAAGGCCGACGAGCGGATCGCCCGCCGCTACCTCGCACTCGGCGACCGCGACGACCTCGCGGGGCTGGTCATGGACGAGATGCTGCTCACCCGCTCCTGGGTGGAGCGGATCACCGGCGGAGACCTGCTGGGAAACAAGCCCGTGCTGCAGCGCGCCGTGAAGATGCGCAGCCCCTACGTCGATGCGCTCTCCCTGCTGCAGCTGCGGGCGCTGCGCGCCCTGCGGGATACGTCGACCGAGGCGGAGACCCCGGATGCCGAGCACCAGCGCCTCCTGCTGCTGTCGGTCAGCGGTGTGGCAGCGGGTCTGCAGAACACCGGCTGAGTCGGATCTCACCGTTCCGTCGCGCCGGCTCTCCGTACAGGGGGCCGGCGCGACGCGTTGAGGGCGCCGTATTCCGCTCCCCCGAACGCCCGCCTCGTCGTCAGTCGACCGGGCGGTCGTCGGCGTGGCGCGCGAGGCTCCGACCATAGCGCTCGGTGAGCTGGACCATGAGATCGGGAGTCTCCCGATCGAGGCCGAAGACGTAGCCGGGGAAGTCGAGCTCCTTCTGCGCCGCCCAGATCTCTTCATGACGGTCGGGGGGCAGGATCTGCAGCGGGTCACCCACGGCGACCCAGGCGATCGGCACAACAGTGTCGGCCGGAAGAACCGTGCGCAGATGAACGACGGCGTTGATGCGGACTTCGCTCCGGTCGCCGATCTCCGCACCGTTGAAGATCCTCGTCCCCGTGGCGAGGAAGACCTCGTCGCCGATATCGGCGCCCGCCACGCTCGCCATGGGCCCGATCAGGACATGGGCGCCGACGTGCACCGCATGCGTCGAACTCGCGCGCACGAGGGCGTTCTCCATGACGATCGTGTTCTCGCCGAGGACGATGCGGCTGCCTTCCGCGGTCAGGACGGCCCCGTGCAAGACCTGGCAGCCCGGGCCGATCGTCACGTCGCCGCTGATGACGGCCGTCGGCGCGATCACGGCGTCCGGGTGGACGCGGGGCTCCGCCCCGAGGTGGCTGAACTGCATCGTGCATCCTTCCCGTCGGTCCGGTCAGCGTAGCGCCGGCTCCCGCACCCTGGCGACCGCGGGTCGTATCGGTACGACGAGGCGTCGGCGCGCCCAGGTGAGGGCATGGGCGACGGCGCTGGTCATTCCGGGGCGCCCAGGTGAGGGCGTGGGCGACGGCGCTGGTCATTCCGGGGCGCTCAGCCGGGGTGCGCGCGGACGGCGCTCGGCGGGCCGAGGGAGTGCCCAGCTGGGGGCGCGTCCCGATGTCGCGTGCGCTCGGGTGTGGCGTGCGCCCCGGGAAAAGTGCCTGTAAATGCGAAATGGCCACCCAGCGTTGGGTGGCCATTTCGGTAAAGGAAGTCCGGCGGTGTCCTACTCTCCCACAGGGTCCCCCCTGCAGTACCATCGGCGCTGAGAGGCTTAGCTTCCGGGTTCGGAATGTGACCGGGCGTTTCCCTCTCGCTATGGCCGCCGAAACACTATTGATGTGTTCGTAAACCAACAACGATATTCATTGTTGTGTTCTCGACCGTACATCGAGAACCACTCAGTGGACGCAAGCACCAAAAACGGTGTGTTATCAAGTCATCGGCTTATTAGTACCGGTCAGCTTCACGCATTACTGCGCTTCCACATCCGGCCTATCAACCCAGTAGTCTGGCTGGGAGCCTCTCACCCACAAGGGGTATGGAAGTCTCATCTTGAGGCCGGCTTCCCGCTTAGATGCTTTCAGCGGTTATCCATCCCGAACGTAGCTAATCAGCGGTGCTCCTGGCGGAACAACTGACACACCAGAGGTTCGTCCAACCCGGTCCTCTCGTACTAGGGTCAGATCCTCTCAAACTTCCTACGCGCGCAGCGGATAGGGACCGAACTGTCTCACGACGTTCTAAACCCAGCTCGCGTACCGCTTTAATGGGCGAACAGCCCAACCCTTGGGACCTACTCCAGCCCCAGGATGCGACGAGCCGACATCGAGGTGCCAAACCATGCCGTCGATATGGACTCTTGGGCAAGATCAGCCTGTTATCCCCGAGGTACCTTTTATCCGTTGAGCGACAGCGCTTCCACAAGCCACTGCCGGATCACTAGTCCCGACTTTCGTCCCTGCTCGACCTGTCAGTCTCACAGTCAAGCTCCCTTGTGCACTTACACTCGCCACCTGATTGCCAACCAGGTTGAGGGAACCTTTGGGCGCCTCCGTTACATTTTGGGAGGCAACCGCCCCAGTTAAACTACCCACCAGGCACTGTCCCTGAACCGGATCACGGTCCGAAGTTAGATATCCAGAGTGACCAGAGTGGTATTTCAACAATGACTCCACACTCACTGGCGTGAATGCTTCACCGTCTCCCACCTATCCTACACAAGCCACACCGAACACCAATACCAAGCTGTAGTAAAGGTCACGGGGTCTTTCCGTCCTGCTGCGCGTAACGAGCATCTTTACTCGTAATGCAATTTCGCCGAGTTCGCGGTTGAGACAGTTGGGAAGTCGTTACGCCATTCGTGCAGGTCGGAACTTACCCGACAAGGAATTTCGCTACCTTAGGATGGTTATAGTTACCACCGCCGTTTACTGGGGCTTAAATTCTCAGCTTCGCCTTGCGGCTAACCGGTCCTCTTAACCTTCCAGCACCGGGCAGGCGTCAGTCCGTATACATCGTCTTGCGACTTGGCACGGACCTGTGTTTTTAGTAAACAGTCGCTACCCACTAGTCTCTGCGGCCACCACACCCTTTCGGAGCTAAGTCCTAATAAGTGGATGGCCCCCCTTCTCCCGAAGTTACGGGGGCATTTTGCCGAGTTCCTTAACCACGATTCTCTCGATCTCCTTGGTATTCTCTACCTGACCACCTGAGTCGGTTTGGGGTACGGGCAGCTAGAACCTCGCGTCGATGCTTTTCTCGGCAGCATAGGATCACCCACTTTTTATCCGCATCGTGTCTCAGCCTGCATGACTCCCGGATTTGCCTAAGAGTCGGCCTACGCACTTGCACCAGGACAACCATCGCCTGGCTTGGGCTACCTTCCTGCGTCACACCTGTTAATACGCTAGCCGCACCAGCATGGGGTCGAGCGTTCACACGGACGACCATCACCCCGAAGGGATCCGGAACATTCCGAGCTAGGACTCTTAGCACCACTGGATTGACTGGGGCGGTTCTTCGCCGGTACGGGAATATCAACCCGTTGTCCATCGACTACGCCTGTCGGCCTCGCCTTAGGTCCCGACTTACCCAGGGAAGATTAGCTTGACCCTGGAACCCTTGGTCTTTCGGAGGACGTGTTTCTCACACGTCTTTCGCTACTCATGCCTGCATTCTCACTCGTGTAGCGTCCACGGCTGGGTCACCCCGCCGCTTCACTCGCCACACGACGCTCTCCTACCCATCAACACGGCTGGACCACGAAGGCCTACCAAAAATGTCAATGCCACAACTTCGGTGGCGTGCTTGAGCCCCGTTACATTGTCGGCGCGGAATCACTTGACCAGTGAGCTATTACGCACTCTTTCAAGGGTGGCTGCTTCTAAGCCAACCTCCTGGTTGTCAAAGCAACTCCACATCCTTTCCCACTTAGCACGCGCTTAGGGACCTTAGTTGGTGGTCTGGGTTGTTTCCCTCTCGACTATGAAGCTTATCCCCCACAGTCTCACTGCTGCGCTCTCACTTACCGGCATTCGGAGTTTGGCTGACGTCAGTAACCTTGTAGGGCCCATCGGCCATCCAGTAGCTCTACCTCCGGCAAGAAACACGCAACGCTGCACCTAAATGCATTTCGGAGAGAACCAGCTATCACGAAGTTTGATTGGCCTTTCACCCCTATCCACAGCTCATCCCCTCAGTTTTCAACCTAAGTGGGTTCGGTCCTCCACGACGTCTTACCGTCGCTTCAACCTGGCCATGGATAGATCACTTCGCTTCGGGTCTAGGACACGCGACTGAAATCGCCCTATTCAGACTCGCTTTCGCTACGGCTACCCCACACGGGTTAACCTCGCCACGTATCGCTAACTCGCAGGCTCATTCTTCAAAAGGCACGCTGTCACCCCTACAAAGGAGGCTCCAACGGTTTGTAAGCAAACGGTTTCAGGTACTATTTCACTCCCCTCCCGGGGTACTTTTCACCTTTCCCTCACGGTACTTGTCCGCTATCGGTCATCTGGGAGTATTTAGGCTTATCAGGTGGTCCTGACAGATTCACACGGGATTTCTCGGGCCCCGTGCTACTTGGGATACTCTTCACGCCAAGAACAAGCATTTCGACTACGGGGTTCGCACCCTCTATGACCGGCCATTCAAAACCGTTCGTCTATACCCTCTTGTCACGTCGACTGTCCGGCAGAACAATCCGAAAAGTCCCACAACCCCCCACACGCAACCCCTGCCGGGTATCACACGCATGAGGTTTAGCCTGATCCGGTTTCGCTCGCCACTACTCACGGAATCGCTGTTGCTTTCTCTTCCTGTGGGTACTGAGATGTTTCACTTCCCCACGTTCCCTCTACCCGCCCTATATATTCAGGCGGGAGTCACCAGGTACGCACGCGCCCTGGCGGGGTTTCCCCATTCGGACACCCTCGGATCAAAACTCGCTTATCAGTTCCCCGAGGCTTATCGCAGATTGCTACGTCCTTCTTCGGCTCCAGATGCCAAGGCATCCACCGTTTGCTCTTAAAGACTTGAAATCACATGAGTTGAATCGTCAAAAAATTGACTAATGATCTTTAAGATCATCTTCACCACACAACCCCAAAGAGTTGCATGGAAGATGCTCGCGTCCACTGTGTAGTTCTCAAAGTACGGGCGGAACCCACCCCAGCCACCGGAACACCGGCACCAGAACAGGCCCAAGAGGAACAAACACCAACCACCCCAGCCTTCCGACTAGCGCGATCAGCGCCCGGCCCCTCAGGACCCAACAGCGTGCACGCCCCACCAGCGTGAGCCCCCACCGTTCCGACCACCGAAGTGATGTACTAAGCAGAAACCCCCACCAAAAAGGCCTCGTCAAATGTTCCACCCATGAGCTAACCAGCAGCACACATTCGGTGCTGACCTGGCGCCTGGACACCCACGATCCCGAAGAACCCCGAGTGCCAGATGCTCCTTAGAAAGGAGGTGATCCAGCCGCACCTTCCGGTACGGCTACCTTGTTACGACTTAGTCCTAATTACCGATCCCACCTTCGACGGCTCCCTCCACAAGGGTTGGGCCACCGGCTTCAGGTGTTACCGACTTTCATGACTTGACGGGCGGTGTGTACAAGACCCGGGAACGTATTCACCGCAGCGTTGCTGATCTGCGATTACTAGCGACTCCGACTTCATGAGGTCGAGTTGCAGACCTCAATCCGAACTGGGACCGGCTTTTTGGGATTCGCTCCACCTCACGGTATTGCAGCCCTTTGTACCGGCCATTGTAGCATGCGTGAAGCCCAAGACATAAGGGGCATGATGATTTGACGTCATCCCCACCTTCCTCCGAGTTGACCCCGGCAGTATCCCATGAGTTCCCACCATTACGTGCTGGCAACATAGAACGAGGGTTGCGCTCGTTGCGGGACTTAACCCAACATCTCACGACACGAGCTGACGACAACCATGCACCACCTGTTCACCAGTGTCCAAAGAGTCCCGTATTTCTACGGTGTTCTGGTGTATGTCAAGCCTTGGTAAGGTTCTTCGCGTTGCATCGAATTAATCCGCATGCTCCGCCGCTTGTGCGGGTCCCCGTCAATTCCTTTGAGTTTTAGCCTTGCGGCCGTACTCCCCAGGCGGGGAACTTAATGCGTTAGCTGCGTCACGGAAACCGTGGAATGGTCCCCACAACTAGTTCCCAACGTTTACGGGGTGGACTACCAGGGTATCTAAGCCTGTTTGCTCCCCACCCTTTCGCTCCTCAGCGTCAGTTACGGCCCAGAGATCTGCCTTCGCCATCGGTGTTCCTCCTGATATCTGCGCATTCCACCGCTACACCAGGAATTCCAATCTCCCCTACCGCACTCTAGTCTGCCCGTACCCACTGCAGACCCGAGGTTGAGCCTCGGGATTTCACAGCAGACGCGACAAACCGCCTACGAGCTCTTTACGCCCAATAATTCCGGATAACGCTTGCGCCCTACGTATTACCGCGGCTGCTGGCACGTAGTTAGCCGGCGCTTTTTCTGCAGGTACCGTCACTCACGCTTCTTCCCTGCTAAAAGAGGTTTACAACCCGAAGGCCGTCATCCCTCACGCGGCGTTGCTGCATCAGGCTTCCGCCCATTGTGCAATATTCCCCACTGCTGCCTCCCGTAGGAGTCTGGGCCGTGTCTCAGTCCCAGTGTGGCCGGTCACCCTCTCAGGCCGGCTACCCGTCGACGCCTTGGTGAGCCATTACCTCACCAACAAGCTGATAGGCCGCGAGCCCATCCCAGACCGAAAAATCTTTCCAAACATGACCATGCGATCACGCCTCATATCCAGTATTAGACACCGTTTCCAGCGCTTATCCCAGAGTCCAGGGCAGGTTGCTCACGTGTTACTCACCCGTTCGCCACTGATCCACCAAGCAAGCTTGGCTTCACCGTTCGACTTGCATGTGTTAAGCACGCCGCCAGCGTTCATCCTGAGCCAGGATCAAACTCTCCGTAAAAGAAAAAAACCACAACCACCGGGAAAACGGCGACCGCAGCGAGTTCGAAACTGACCAAAGAGAAACATCATTACTGACGTATCCATCGCCAACCCCCGAAAGGATTGGTCTTTGATCCAAAGGAATTTCTCGCAATCCGAAGACCGACGAGGAATAAATTGGCATTTGACAAGTGCACGCTGTTGAGTTCTCAAGGAACGGACGCACCCACAGAAACGATCTCTCGACCTACCCGTGAGGCAGTTCACTTCTATTCGATCATTCGAACCTTGTGGTTCGCACCGTGGGACCTATCAAAAAGATCAGCGTCGTGCGGACCGGTCGAAGACCAGAACCACAACCTTACACCATACGGTGGGGCTGTGGGCGGTTCACCGCTTGAGACGAGGCGGGGCCTTTCGGCCGCTTCGCTCTCCCCTGTGGGGCGAACAGATAGAACACTACGTGGGATCCACTGACGTGGCGAATCCCCGCCCTCCCGGGCGTGTCGCGCTCCCCCCACCCGCGGAAACTCGCGGAGGGATGGCGGAGGCCGGACGACGGATCCGTTCGGCGTCGTGGGCCTGGGCCCGGGCTCAGGCCGTAAGTCGGAGCGCCGAGGTCAGGGCCTCGGCATCCGTGTGTCCACCGGTGAATTCGATCCCGCCGAAGAACATCGCACCGAGGACCAGCGCGAAGACGAACGCGATCGACAGGAAGAGCACGGCGACGCCGGCGAGGGTGATCAGGAGCGGAAGTCGGTTTGCCATGACCCGATCCTCCCCCGCGGGCTCGGTCGCACGCCAGGGCTTGCGAAGAACGACCGAAGGCCGGCTCCTCCGAGGAGGAACCGGCCTTCGGTGCGAGACGGATCAGCGTCCGGAGAGCTTCTCGCGAAGCGCAGCCAGCGACTCGTCGTCGGCGAGGGTGCCCTGGGCGGGCGACTCCGACGAGAACGATCCCCCGAACGAACCGGCGTCCGTCGGGTTGGCCGCCTCGGCCTCGAGGGCCTTGGCGACGGCGGTCTTGTGAGCCTCCCAGCGACCCTGGGCAGCGGCGTACTCCTGCTCCCACTGCTCGCGCTGAGCGTCGAAGCCCTCGAGCCATGCACCCGACTCGGGGTCGAAGCCCTCGGGGTACTTGTACTCGCCGCGCTCGTCGTACTCGGTCGCCATACCGTACAGCGCCGGGTCGAACTCGGTGCCGTTGGGGTCGACCGACTCGTTGGCCTGCTTGAGCGACAGCGAGATGCGGCGACGCTCGAGGTCGATGTCGATGATCTTGACGAAGACCTCTTCGCCGACCGACACGACCTGCTCGGCGAGCTCGACGTGCTTGCCCGACAGCTCGGAGATGTGCACGAGGCCCTCGATGCCGTCTGCAACGCGGACGAACGCACCGAACGGGACGAGCTTGGTGACCTTGCCCGGAGCGATCTGGCCGATCGCGTGGGTCCGGGCGAACACCTGCCACGGGTCTTCCTGCGTCGCCTTGAGCGAGAGCGACACGCGCTCGCGGTCGAGGTCGACCTCGAGGATCTCGACGGTGACCTCCTGGCCCACCTCGACGACCTCGGAGGCGTGCTCGATGTGCTTCCAGGAAAGCTCGGAGACGTGCACGAGACCGTCCACGCCGCCCAGGTCGACGAACGCACCGAAGTTGACGATCGACGACACGGTGCCCTTGCGGACCTGGCCCTTGTGCAGGTTGTTGAGGAACGTGGTGCGCGACTCGGACTGCGTCTGCTCGAGCAGGGCACGGCGCGAGAGCACGACGTTGTTGCGGTTCTTGTCGAGCTCGAGGATCTTGGCCTCGATCTCCTGACCGAGGTACGGCGTCAGGTCGCGGACACGACGCAGCTCGATGAGCGAAGCGGGGAGGAAGCCGCGGAGGCCGATGTCGACGATGAGACCACCCTTGACGACCTCGATCACGGAGCCGGTGACGACACCGTCGTTCTCCTTGATCTTCTCGACATCGCCCCACGCACGCTCGTACTGAGCGCGCTTCTTGGACAGGATGAGGCGACCTTCCTTGTCCTCCTTCTGGAGAACGAGGGCCTCGACGTGATCGCCGACGTTGACGACCTCGTTGGGGTCGACGTCGTGCTTGATCGAAAGCTCGCGCGAGGGGATGACACCCTCGGTCTTGTAACCGACGTCGAGGAGCACCTCGTCGCGGTCGATCTTCACGACGGTGCCCTCGATGAGGTCGCCGTCGTTGAAGAACTTCAGGGTCTTCTCGACAGCGGCGAGGAAGTCCTCGGCCGAGCCGATGTCGTTGATCGCGACCTGCTTGATAGCGGGAGCGGTCGTTGCGGTAGTCATGTAGTGGGTTGTCCTAGTTGGGTGTGGTGTCGGGCTCCGACTCCTGCGCCCCTCGGTCCGGCGGACCGGGGCCATCGCGCCGCCGCCCGCCGGAGGGCGAACGGATGCCACGAGTCGAAGCGAAGCGGATTGATCGTGCAATGTCACGGAACCGCTCGGAATCGAGCAGGCCCACGTGTGACATCTCAGTCTAACCCACCGAGCCATTCACGCTCGGCCCGATGCGAAATGCACGTCATACGATGTCGCACGTTCACCACGTCACCCCGCCGATTCGCCCGGGACCGGCGCTTTTGCGGGTCCCTCCGCACCACGCGCGCCCAGGTGGCATCCAGAATCACGTGCCAGGCTCCCGGTTCCGTGCCCGCAGAACGCGGGTCGGATGGCGATACCCGCGCCGTCCCCCCTCACGTGAAACCGGTTCTATGCGCTCTTCTTCGACGCCCACGTCCAACCGCCGTGACCGCCGCCTCGCCGCGCGTCGCACCCGTCGCCGGCCCGTGGCGACCACGGGTGCGCTGATGATCGGCGCGCTCGCGGCAGCGACCCTGACCGGCACCGCTCCGGCCGCCACCGCCTCGCCGGTCGACCTGTCCACCGCGACGTTCACCCTCGCGTCAGCCACGACTCCGACCGCGCTCGTCGCCGCCCACGGCACCGAGGTCGAGGAGGCGCGCACGGCGCAGTCCGCGGCCGGCACCTCGATGCGGGCCGCCTCCACCGTGCAAGCCGACATCGCGGCATCCGGACTGGACATCGGCCAGCCGGCCACGATCGACACCAGCGCTCTCGAGCACGCCACCGAACGGCTGCAGGCGGCGTCCGCGCTGCCCGCGACGTTCCTCCCCGATCTCGCCGACGACCTCACCGCCGCGACGGCGACCGTCGATCAGCGCGTCGCGGAGCTGCGCGGCAGCCTCGACGCCGCCGTGGCGAAGAAGGCCGCGGAGGAAGCGGCGGAGAAGGCCCGCCAGGAAGCCGAAGCGGCGGCTGCTGCCGCGGCGGCGAAGGCCGCCGAAGAGGCAGCCGCGGCCGAGGAGCGTTCCGCGTCGACGAGCAGCGGCGGCGGATCGCCTGCGCCGATCGCCACCGGCGGCGGCACGGGTGACAACAGCCCCGCGGGCGCCCAGGCCACCGCGCGCGTCATGGTGGCCGAGCGCGGGTGGGGCGACGATCAGTACTCGTGCCTCGTCTCGCTGTGGAACAAGGAGTCGGGCTGGAACTACCAGGCCTACAACGCCTCGAGCGGCGCCTTCGGCATCCCGCAGGCACTCCCCGGCAGCAAGATGTCCTCGGCCGGCGCCGACTGGCAGACCAGCGCCGCGACGCAGATCTCGTGGGGCCTGGGCTACATCTCGGGCCGCTACGGCGACCCCTGCGGTGCGTGGGGACACTCGCAGTCGACCGGCTGGTACTGAGACCCGCACGAAGCCCCGGACGCCTGCGCGGTGTCCGGGGCTTCGTGGCATCCGGGAACGAGAAGGCGCCGCGGATCAGCGCTTCATCGAGATGCCCGTGAAGTCGATCCACCAGCTCTTCGGCTGCTCGAAGCCCGTCACGGCTGCGGACATCGCGCGGGGGGCCGTGTCGTTGACCACGAAGAGCCATGCGGCGTCCTGGGTGACCAGGTGGCCGACCTGGGTCAGCAGCGCGGCGCGCTCCGTGTCATCGACCGTGACCAACGCCTGATCGTAGAGCGCCTCGGCCTCGGGATTGCAGTAGCCGAAGAAGTTCCCCTCGCACCCGAACCAGAAGCCCTTCCAGCTCGAGGGCTGCTCCAGGCTGAACGCTTGGTTGGCCGCCTGCCAGCCGGTGTCGCCCGCGCCGAGCTTGGCGTACATGCCGGAGAAGTCGACCGGCTCGAGAGTGACGTCGATGCCCACGGCCGAGAGCTGCGTCTGCAGGGCTTCGTTCATGGCCTTGGCCTGCATCGAGCCCGACCCCGCGGTGATGTAGCCGACCTTGACCGCCACGCCGTCGGGGTACCCCGCCTCGGCGAGCAGAGCCTTCGCCTTCGCGGGGTCGTAGTCGTACAGGTCATCGTCGGCGGTGTAGTACAGGCTCGCGCCGGCGAACATCTGGTGCGCAGGGACGGCCGTACCGTGCAGCAGGTCGTCGGCGATGGCATCCCGATCGATCGCGTAGTTCATCGCCTGACGGACCCGGATGTCGTCGAAGGGCTTCTCGCCCGTCATGAGCTGCCAGGACCACTCCCAATCGAAGGCGTTGCCGGTGGCGACGAACCCGGCCGACTCGAGACTGGCGAGATCATCGGGCTGGGCCGCCTCGATCCAATCCACACGTCCCGAACGCAGCGCCGCGGTGCGCGCCGACGGGTCGGGGATGAGTTCGACCGTGAGACGGTCGAGCGTGGGGACGCGACCCCAGTAGTCGTCGTTTCGCACGAACGAGATCGACTGGTTCTGCTGCAGTTCGTCGAATCGGAAGGGTCCGGTTCCGACCGGATGGGTCGCCTGGCCGGCGGATCCTGACTCCTCGAGCGAGGCGGGGCTGGCGAAGTAGACGTTGTACAGGTCGGCGAGGAAGAACGCGAACGGCTGGTTCAGCGTGAACGTCACCGTCATGTCGTCGACCTTCTCGACCGAGTCGACGAAGTTCAACACCGTGTAGTAGGTGATGAGCACCGGGTCGTAGTTCGGATCGTTCTCATCCATGTAACGGTCGATGTTGAAGATGAGGGCATCGGCGTTCCACGCGGTTCCGTCATGGAAGGTCACACCCTCTTGGAGGGCGAAGGTGTAGGTGAGGCCGTCATCGGAGACCTCCCACGAGGAGGCGAGCGCCGGGGCGACGCCGGCCGGGGCGTTCGGGTCGGACACGTCGCGTTTGGTGAGGCCCTCGTAGATGAGGTTTCCGATCAACCGCTGCCCCTCATAGCCGGCGGTCGTGATGGCCCCGGTGTCCAGGCTCGGGAAGGACGCCATCTGGGAGCCGACGACGAGCGTCTGATCGTCGCCGGCCGACGGCGTCGTGCTGCCTGCGCACGCCGACAACGTGAGCGCCGCAGCGAGAGCGACGGCGGCGCCGAGCAGCGCCCGACGCGGTGGGGAGGTGAGGGATCGCATGGTTCTCCTGTGGGTGGAAGCCACGTGACGACGCGGCCGGGCGGGTGATGTGGGGTGTGGTGCCTTCAGGCGGCGGGGATCGGGTGCCGCGCCGCCAGAAGCTCTCGGGTGTACGGATCCGACGGCGCGTGGAGCACGTCGACGGTGGGGCCCTCCTCCACCGCGCGGCCGCGGTTGAGGACGAGGAGGTCGTCGGCGATGTGTTCGACGACGGCGAGATCGTGGGTGATGAAGAACAGCGCGACGCCGAGCCCCGACTGCAGTTCGGCGAAGGTGTTGAGCACCTGTGCCTGGACCGACTTGTCGAGGGCGGAGACGGCCTCATCGCAGACGAGGAGTCGGGGGCGACCGGCAATGGCCCGGGCGATCGCGACGCGCTGCGCCTGCCCGCCGGACAGCTCGTGCGGGTATGCGTGGGCGTAGTCGCCCGACAGGCTGACCGTCTGCAGGAGGTCGTCGATCCGCGTCCGCCACTCCCGGCGAGCCACCCCCTGCGCCGCGAGCTGGAACATCAGGCTCTCCCCCACGGTGGCCGTGGGGTTCAACGCGTTGCGGGGGTCCTGGGGCACGAGTTGGAAGTCGCGCCGCGCCCGCCGCAGTTGCGACCTGCTGAGGGCGAACAGGTCGCGTCCGCCGAGCAGCACTGTTCCCGCGTCGGGCTTCATCAACCGCATGACGATGCGTCCGAGCGTCGACTTCCCGCTGCCCGACTCTCCGACCACGCCGAGGGTACGCCCGGGTTCGAGACGCAGATCGATGCCGTGGAGGGCGGTGAAGTCACCGAACGTCTTGACGATGCCGCGACCTTCGAGAATGGTGTTCACGACAGGAGCTCGCTTTCTGCGGTGACCGCGTGGCCCGGGGCTACGTCGACGAGGGGTCCCCACTCCCGACGAGATCGCACCGACTCGGGCACCACGGCCAGCTGGCCGCGCGGCACCTCGACGGACGGCTCCGCAGCCAGCAGCGCACGGGTGTACGCGTGACGAGGCGCGGCGAGAACGGACGGGGCGAAGCCGAGTTCGACGATCTGTCCGCCGAGCATGACGGCGACACGATCGTGCGGCTGTGACGCGATGCGCGCCGCGATGCCGATGTCGTGCGTGATGAAGAGGATCGCCGTGTGCAGACGCTCCCGGAGACCGTCGAGAAGGGCCACGACGTGCGCCCCCACCGACGCGTCGAGCGCGCTCGACGGCTCGTCCGCGACGATGAGCTCCGGCCCGCAGCTGATGGCGATCGCGATCGCGATCCTCTGACGCATCCCACCCGAAACCTCGTGCGGGTAGCACCGGATGACGCGGTGGGGATCGCGGATCTGAACCTGTTCCAGCAGCTCGACGGCGCGCCGCTTCGCCTCCGCCGTCGAGGAGACCTGCCGGTGCTGGCGCAGCGTCTCGATCATCTGCGAGCCGATCCGCCGCATCGGATCGAGCGCGGCGTTCGGATCCTGCGGCACGACACCGATCCGCCGGCCGTGCAGGGCCCTCAACGCGGCACGCGATCCGGTCACGAGGTCGACACCGTCGAAGAGGGCCGTTCCTGTGACCGTCGCGCTCGCGGGCGCGAGTCCGGTGATCGCTCGCGCGAAGACGGTCTTCCCGCTGCCGGACTCCCCCAGCAGGACGGTGACCTGCCCTCGCTCGAGACCGAGCCCGATTCCGTCGATGACCGTGGATGCGGCCTTCCCGGGCCGCGGGAAGGACACGCGGATGTCGCTCGCGTCGAGCACGAGGGGTACGGATGCCGCCAGACCTCCTGCCGGCACGTGCGGTGTCGTCGCACTCATGACAGGGCTCCCTTCCCGGCGATCGCGTCGCGGAGTCCGTCACCGATCAGGGGGAACAGCATCGACAGCGCGAGGATGACGACGACGGGCTCCAGGGCCAGGGCGATGTCGGTGTAGATGGCGGCCTGCATCTCGAACAGGATCGAGCCCAGTTCGGGCTGCGGTGACGGCACGCCCAGACCGATGAAGCCGAGACCGCCGGCGATGGCCACGTTCGCGCCCACGAGTGACGTGGAGTACGCGAGGACGGCAGGCAGCGCGACCGGAATGATCTGGCGCACGAGGATCGTGGCATCCGATGCTCCGCTCGACCGCGCCGCGGTGACGAAGTCGAGGTCTCGCACCCGCGCCACCTCGGTCTCGGCGATCCGCGCCACCGGCGCGATCCACACGAGGGTCAAGGCCAGGATCAAGGTGCCCAGTCCGACTCCGAGCGAGATCGCCAGCAGGAGAGCGAGCAGCACACCCGGGAACGCGAACAGAAGGTCGACCCCGCGCATGAGGACGGTGTTGACGGTTTTGTTCGCGAGGCCGGCTATGGTGCCGATCGCGAGTCCGAGGACGGTGGCGATCACGATCGGGACGACGCCCGCCACGAGAGAGGTCCGGATGCCGGAGAGCAGGCGGCTGAGCATGTCACGGCCCTGCGTATCGGTGCCGAGGACGTGTCCGTCGGTGAACAGCGGCAGCAGGCGGCGCGAGAGCTCGCCCGTGAGGGGATCGGCGATCGGCAGTAGCGGAGCCGCGGCGGCGAGCGCGGCGAGCGCGATGACGATGGTGAGTGCGATGCGGCTGCGCAGCGGCATCCGCCGCCAGAGCGATCGGCGCCGGAAGCGCGGCGCCGCCTCGACCGGCAGCTGTCGGGGTGGGAGAACGGAGGTCACGCGCGTCCCTTTCTGATCCGCGGGTCGAGCAGGGCGTTGACGACGTCCGCGAGAAGGAGGACGACGGCGAAGATGACGGCGATCAGCAGGGCGACCGCTTGGACGAGGGTGTAGTCACGGAGTCCGACCGACTGCACGACCAGGGCCCCCAGCCCCGGGATGCTGAAGATCTGCTCGACGAAGAGCGCGCCGCCCAGCATCGTGCCCACCTGGATCCCGAGCACGGTGATCATCGGCGGAAGGGCGTTGTGGTGCGTGTGCACGGCGATCCGCCAGGGGGCCAGGCCTCGCGCTCGGAGGGTGGGGAGCAGTTCGGAAGCGGAGAGGGTCGAGATCGAGGTCTTGAGCGAACGTGCCATCTGCGCCCCCGGCGCCAGTGCCAGGGCCAGCGCCGGCAGAGCCAGGTGGGTGAGGACGTCAGCGGGCGAGCCGTCGCCGCGCGTGCTGACTCCCCCGGCGGGGAAGATCGGCACCAGCACGGCGAACACGATGAGCAGCAGCAGGGCGACCGTGTACTGCGGCGCGGAGAGGAAGAGCGCCTCGATGCCGTCCACACCTCGACGCACCCCGCGCCAGCGGGAGGTCGCCAGGTTGCCCATCGCCAGTGCGAGGAGGACGGCGATGACACTCGCCGTCGCACCGAGGAGCAGCGTGTTCTGCAACGCCGGTCCGATGATGTCGGCGACGGGGCGCCCCTGGCTGTAGGAATAGCCGAGATCGCCGGAGAGGAGATGACCGAGCCAGATCGCGAACTGGACGGGCAGCGGCTGGTCGAGCCCCATGACGACGCGCAGACGATCGCGCTCTTCGGGCGTGCTGTCGGTGCCGAGGATCGCCAGGGCAGGGTCCCCCGGGATCGCTCTGATCGCGAAGAACACCACGATCGCGATGAACAACGCGGTGATCACTGTCATGGCGAGTCGTCCGGCGACGAGCCGCATGAGGCGATTTTGCGCTATGGCTTTGTAGTCCATAATTGGAATTATTAGGGAAGCCGTGTTACGCCCGGGTTTCTTGGCGATGAAAGAGTCGGGCACCGCTCGACGCCACGGGGACGCCGTTAGCATCGACACGTCTGAACGACGCGTCTCGCGTCCATCCCGCCGACGAAAGGACAGAGATGGCCCTGCGGCACGCGATCCTGGCAGCATTGTCCCGGGGGCGACCTCGGACCGGGTACGACCTCAACGCCAGCTTCAACGACGTCAACGACCGCGCCTGGCATGCGAGCCCGTCACAGGTGTATTCGGAGCTGGCGAAGATGGAGAAGCTCGGACTGATCGACATCACGGAGCGCACGGAACGGGGTCGGACGAGCTACGTCATCAACGACCGCGGCCTCGATGAACTCCGCAGGTGGCTCCTGCATGATCAGCCGGATCATGGCATCCGCGACGATGCGGCGCTGCGGCTGCTCAACCTCTGGGTGCTCGACCCCGCCGATGCGGACTATCTGCTCGATGCCGAAGTGACGTTCCAACGGCAACGCCAGTTCAGCCTCCGTCACCTCCTGCTTTCGTGGGACGAGGAGCGAGAAGACCCCGACAGTCCCGTGTGGCGCAGCCGCCGCGCCCTGTACACGCTGTGGCTGCGCCAGACGGACCTCATGCTCGACTGGCTCGAGGAGCTCCGGGCGATGCTGCACGACCCCGCATCGCCCGTGCCCGAGCTGCTGACGGGCGCCATCCCCGCGAAGATCTGACGCTCCGACACGCCCGCCCGTCTACCGGCCGACGATCGTCGCCATGTCGGCAGGCTGACGCCCGTAGCCGGGCGTGGTGAAGCGGCGCTCCCACGCGGCGTCCGGCGCGAGCAGCTCGCGCCACGGCGCGACCTCGACATACAGCACGCGCAGGGAGTCCAGGGCGGCGCGATGCAACGCCTCCCCATCGGTCGAGACGGCGTCCTCGGGGACGGCGACGTCGAAATTCTTCATCATCCCGGTGCGCGAGGTGGTCTCGACGCAGACGTTGGTCTGCAGGCCCGCCACGATCAGTCGCGTGACGTCGAGGTTGCGCAGGATCTGATCGAGGTCGGTCTGGAAGAACGCGTCCCAGCGGTGCTTCTCCATGACGATGTCGCCCGGAGCGGGAGCCACGGCATCCAGGATCGCGGAGCCCCACTCTTCTTCGGCCCCGATCGGCGATTCATCCGCGGGAGCGTCACGGAGCAGTCTCCGCATGCTGGGCGTCATGTCGGCACCGTCGACCCGGGAGGTCTGCCGCGTGTAGATCACCGGCACTCCGGCGTCCCGCGCGGCCTCGAGAAGAGCCGCGCACTCGGCGACCACCCGGTCGAACTCCCAGATGGGCGGCCACCCGAGAGCGCTGCGCCGCTCCTGCTGCAGGTACATGTTCTGCATGTCGATCATGATCAGCGCGGTGCGCGAGGTCATGGCATCCCCAATCAAGTAGTGTGGTTTGATAGTCCAATTCTGTTATAGAGTCTGCGTGTTTCTTCAGTGTTTCCGTCACGGAGGTCAGAGTGTCCGCACCGCCGATGTCGGCGCCCCTCTCCTCCGCGAGACGTCGACGCGTCTTCGTCGTCCTCGTCGCCGCGGCCGCGCTGACGATTCTGGACGTCTCCAAGCTCGGCATCGCCCTGCCGGCGATCCAGGACGACATGGGCGGCGACCCCGCGACGGTGCAGCTCATGCTCGTGGGCTACACGCTCGCGTACGCGGTGACGCTCGTCCCCGCCGGCCGCATCGGTGACGTGCTGCGCCGACGCACGGTCTTCCTGGTGGGCGCCTCGATCTTCGTCGTCGCCAGCATCGCGTGCGCGGCGGCTCCCACAGCGGAGCTCCTCGTCGCGGGACGCGTCGTCGAGGGCGTGGGCGCGGGACTGCTGATGCCGCAAGTGCTCGGCATCATCCAGCGCATGTACCCGGCATCAGAGCGCGCGCGGCCGCTGGCGACCCTCGCCGCCGTTCTCACGGTCACCTCCCTGGGCGCGCCCGTGCTCGCCGGCGTCATCATGAACCTGGCCGGAGACGCGCTCGGCTGGCGGCTCCTCTTCGTGGTCACGGTGGTGGCCGGTCTCGTCGTCGTGCCCGTGGCTGCGACGATGATCGTCGAACCACCGTCGGTTCGGCGGGCGGGTTTCGACGCCGTCGGCGCCCTCCTCCTCGGCCTCGGCGTCGTGGCAGCCATCGCGCCGCTGTCGGCGTCGTCGGGCGCGCTTCCCGCAACACCCTGGCCGTACGCGATCACCGCCGCCGGGGTCGTCGTGCTGGGCGCATTCATGCTGTACGAGCGGCTTGTGGTGCGCCGCGGCCGCGAGCCGCTGATCGACCCCCGGCTGTTCGCCCTCCCCCACTTCGGTGCGGGTGTCGCCGTCTCGGGCTTCATGCACGCGGCAGCGACGGGTGGCACCCTCATCGTCACGATCGCGCTCCAGCAAGTCGCGGGCCTGTCCCCGCTGGAGACCGCGCTGTGGATGCTGCCCACCACGGTCGCCAGCCTTCTCGGCGCGTGGATCGCCTCGCGCGCGGGCGCGACGGACGGCCCGTTGATAGCGATCGGCATCGGCGTCAGCGCGGTGACCCTCGCGGCGATCGGACTCGCGTTCGGCTTCGTGCCGGCCGGCGCGCTCCCCGTCGTCGTCGTCGCGCTCCTGAGCCTGAGCTCCCTCGGAGCCGGCGCTGCCGCTCCGGCGAACCAGGCACGGACGCTGCAGTTCGCCCCCGAGCACCGCTCGAGCGTCGCCGGGTCTCTGATCCAGTTCTCCCAGCGATCCGGCTCGGCCGTGGGGATGGCCGCGGCGCTCGTGGTCTACTACACCTTGTTCTCCTCACCGACACCGGGCGGGCAGCCGGCGGCGGGGCCGATGCTCGCCCTCCTGCTCGTCTCCGGCCTTCTCGCGATCGGCGGGATGATCGCCCTCGCGGACCACCTCCGCCACCCGGGCGGCGACCGTCGCCACCACACGCCGAACGACGTCTCTCACGACGCGTCTCCCGATGCGGCCCGCTCGACGAGCGCGCGCACAGCGCCCCTCGTCGGGCACGGTTCTGCTCCCGAACAGTGAAGCGCGAGGCTGCGGAGAGTCGCCGGTACCCTCAGGCGCCGTTGCGCCGGGCGATGACGCCCGCGAGCAGCGCGTGGGCGAGCGGACCGAGCGAGAGGATCATGAGGATCGTGCCGAGCACCGCCTGCTCCGCCTGCAGCAGCACTCCCCCGACGAGCAGTCCCGCGAAGAGCACGGACGACACCACCCTCCGGATCATCCGCTCGAGATCGCGCAGCCGCCGTTCGATGCGGGGAGTCTCGACGGAGAGCGACCCCTCCTCCAGGCGCGAGATGAGGTTGTCGGCGCGGCGCGGCAGACGCGCGGTCACGGCGGCCACAGCGCCCACCTCCCGGGCCAGCGCCTGGACGGTGTTGCCGCTCTCCTCGCGGATCAGACGCTGCGCATAGGGCTCGACGGCATCCCAGATGTTGAATGCGGGGTCGAGGGAACTGCACATGCCGCTCGTCAGGGACATCGCGCGGATGATGAGGAGGAAGTTCTCGGGCAGCTGGAACGGCAACGCGCGCACCACATCGCCGAACTCGATGGCGAACGCGCGGAACTCGCGCGGGTCGACCTCTTGGAGCTCGGCGAAACCCATGCCGCCGAAGCGCGAGAACAACTGCGTCATCGCCCGTTCCAGTTGGATCGTGTCGGCCGAGGGCAGCAGCACGCCGACGTCGCGGATGCCGTCGACCAGGCCCTTTCCGTCACGGGATGCCGCGGCGATGAGGACGCGGCGCAGGCCCCGCCGCAGACCGGGCGGAACGTCGCCCATCATGCCGAAGTCGATGAACGTGAGACGCCAAGCCGGGGTGCCGGCATCCGTCAGGGCCCCGGTCGGCGTCACGAAGACGTTGCCCGGGTGCGGGTCGGCGTGGAAGAAGCCGTCGTCGAAGAGCTGATCGAACATCACCGCGGCGAAGCGCGCCGCGACCTCGGACGGGTCGATGCCGGCGTCGCGGAGCGCGTCGACGTCGTTGATCTTGATGGCGCTGACGTCCTCGAGGGTCAGCACACGGCGGGTGGTGCGCTCCCACACGACCTCGGGGACGGCCACGCCGCCCTCTCCCCCGAAGTCCGCGGCGAACCGTTCGGAGTTCGCCGCCTCGTGCAGGTAGTCGATCTCCTCCAGGCTCGTGACGGCGAACTCCTCCACCAGCGAGGGCATGTCGACGCGATCGCGCACGAGCGCAACCCGGCTGAGCCAGACGCCGACCTTGCGCAGCGCGCGCAGGTCCACCTCGACGATGCGGTCGATGTCGGGGCGCTGGATCTTCAGCACCACCGCGCGCAGCCCCGTGTCGACCGCGAGCTCATCGGTGAGCACGGCGCGGTGCGCCTGACCGAGAGATGCGGCGGCGAGCGGTCGTTCATTCACGCTCACGAAGGCGCGCTCCAGGGGCATCCCGAGTTCTTCTTCCGCGCGGACGCGCATCTGCGCGAACGGGACGGCCGGCACCTCGTCCTGCAGCCCCTCGAGCTCCTTGGTGATGACCGGTGGGAGCACGTCGAGGCGGGATGACATGAACTGCCCGACCTTGATCATCAGGCCGCCGAGGTCGACGGCCAGCACATGGAAGCGGCGGGCGATGCGCTGCAACCGACGGGTGCGGCCCCGGGCGGATATCCACCCGAGGCCGAACCGCGGCAGGAAGAGCTCGTACCACCAGGCCTGCACCAGGTAGCGCGCCGCGAAGCGCGTGATCCGCCGGTAGCGGGCCTTCATGAGGGCGTCGTCGGTCATCGGTTCTCCTGGATGCCGACGGACGCGCGGCGCACGTCGAGCTCGATCAACCTCAGCCCTGGGCGAGGATCGAGTAGAGCTTACGGCGGGCCTCGTCGAGGATCTCCACCGCCTGCTGCACCTGCTCCTTATTGCCGGTTCGCGCGACCTGGGCAGCCGCCTGGGCGAGCTCGACCCCCGCCTTGGGCAGTACGGTCATGCGGCCGCTGTCGCGCGTCGTCGCGGACTCCCAGGGCGCGGTGCGCTCAGTGGTCTCGTCACCCGCGGCCGCTCGACCCTCGGCCGTGAGCGAGTAGGTCTTACGACCGTTCGACTCCTCGGCCTGCACGAGACCTTCGTCGGTCAGCAGCTGCAGCGTCGGGTAGACCGAACCCGGGCTGGGCTTCCACGATCCGCCGCTGCGCTCTTCGATCTCGCGGATGATCTGGTAGCCGTGCATGGGCTGCTCGAGCAGCAGCGACAGCACGCCGGAGCGCACGTCGCCCTTGTTCATCCGCGGCGACGAACCGGTCTTCTGCTCGAACTGCGTGCGGAGCTGCTCGAGACCCTCGAGGATGTTGGACATCGGCCACCCGGGGGCGTTGGTGCCACCGCGTCCGCCGAACGCGTCTCCCAGGAATGAACCACTCATGACGACCTCCTTCGCGCGGACCCGATCTGAGTCAGCGATACATAACGATATATCGCTGATGAGGGGCGCGGGCGACCGCGGGGGGAATTCTCAGTACCAGTTCACGGCCTGCGAGTGACCCCACGCGCTGCACGGGGTGCCGTAGCCGCGGGAGATGTAGTCCAGACCCCACGCGATCTGCGTCGCGGCGTTGGTCTGCCAGTCGTCGCCGAAGCTCGCCATCTTGCTCCCGGGCAGAGCCTGCGGGATGCCGGTGGCCCCACCGTCGCTGTTGTAGGCCTGATAGTTCCAGCCGGACTCCTTGGTCCACAGCGACGACAGGCACGAGAACTGCTCGCTCCCCCAGCCGTACTTCTCGCTCATGAGTTGCGCGGCGTAGGCCTTGGCCCCCTCGGGAGTGTTCACGCGGGCCAGGGCGGCGGCGGCATCCGCCTGACGCTGCGCCTCCGCAGCCGCGGCGGCCTCGGCCTGACGCTGTGCCTCGGCCGCGGCATCCGCTGCCGCCTTCTCGGCCTTCGCCTGGTCGAGGCTGGCCTGCACCTCGTCGACGCGGGTCGTCAGCCGCTCCACCTCGCTCTGCGCGTTCTGACTGAGCGCGGGGACGAGGAGCACCGGCAGCAGATCGGTCGAGTCGAGGCGCTTCACCGCGTCCTGGAGGGCTGCGGTGTCGATCGAGGCATCCCCGACCGAGAGGGGCAGAGCGGTCACGGTGACGTCGGCGCGCACCGCCTCGGCGCGCGAGAGCGCCGATTCGGCATCGGTCCGGGCCGCCGTCGCGCCGGTCGTGACCTCGTCGAGTGTGGGCGCGCCGGCGAGGGCCGTGGCCGAGCCGGGTGCGGAGAACGAGGATGCCGAGGCGTCGGGCAGTGACAGCGGTGCGGCGACGGCGAGACCGGTGGTGGCGACCAGACCGAACGCGAGGCCGGCGCAGGTGGCGGCCGTGACGAGCGTGCGGCGGGCGCGGTGGACGTGCTGGAGCTTCAGATCAGAACGGAGCAAAGAGAGAACTTTCGTCGTGGCGCGCTCCTCGGGATCGAGCGCGATCTCGTGTCGTCGGGTCGACACAAGTCCCCGAGTGTGGGGGCCGGTTCTGGACGTTATCTCTTCGTTACCTGGATGCCGCGTGTGAGCGGTGCTTCTTGCGGGGCGGGGGTGGACGGCGTGCGGACGGCACGCTCGGCTGCGGGATCCGAGGCGCTGCCGACGCGTGACATCGTCTGCCTGACCGGGATTTTCTCGACGCCGGTCGCACTCTCGAGCGAAGGCTCAGGCCGCCCCAACCGGTACTTCGCCGGTGACGAGGAACGGGCCGGTCCGAAGATCCTGAAAGTCTTCGGACCGGCCCGACCTCACGATGTCGGCCGCGCAGCGGTCAGGAACGGTGCGCGCGGTAGTAATCGAGCAGCCCGCGCGTCGAGGCGTCCTGCGCGGCGAGGGCCTCGTCATCCCCCTCGATCGCCGGCGCGATCTGCAGGGCGAGCTGCTTGCCCAGCTCGACGCCCCACTGATCGAACGAGTTGATGCCCCAGATGGTGCCCTGCGTGAAGGTGATGTGCTCGTACAGCGCGATGAGCTGACCCAGCACGGACGGCGTGAGCGACGGGGCGAAGATCGACGTCGTCGGACGGTTGCCGGGGAACGTGCGCGCGGCGACGAGCGCCCCGGTGGTTCCCTCGGCCTCGACCTCTTCGGCGGTCTTGCCGAATGCCAGCGCCTTCGTCTGCGCGAGGAAGTTCGCCAGGAACAGACCGTGCACGTCGCGTCCTTCGTCGGCCAGCGGGTAGGCCGGGTTGACGAAAGCGATGAAGTCGGCCGGGATGAGACGCGTGCCCTGGTGGATGAGCTGGTAGAACGCGTGCTGACCGTTCGTGCCGGGCTCGCCCCAGAACACCTCACCGGTGTCGGTGGTGACGGGCGTGCCGTCCCAGCGCACCGACTTGCCGTTGGACTCCATGGTGAGCTGCTGCAGGTACGCCGCGAAACGGTGCAGCTGCTGCGCATACGGCAGCACCGCGTGCGACTGGGCACCGAGGAAGTTCGTGTACCAGACGTTGAGCAGACCCATGAGGACGGGAACGTTCTCGGTGAGAGGGGTGGATGCCACGTGCTCGTCGACCGCGTGGAATCCGGCGAGCAGGTCGCGGAACGCATCCGGGCCGAGCGTGATCGCCAGCGACAGACCGATTGCGGAGTCGACGGAGTACCGGCCGCCCACCCAGTCCCAGAAGCCGAACGCGTTGGTCGGGTCGATGCCGAACGCCTCGACCTTGTCGAGAGCAGTGGACACCGCGACGAAGTGGTGGGCGACGGCGTCGGTGCGAGCGGCATCCGTGTCGTCGATCGCGCCCGCGGCTCCGAGCTTCTCCCACAGCCAGTCACGCGCCAGGCGGGCGTTGGTCAACGTCTCCAGGGTGGTGAACGTCTTGGACGCGACGATGAAGAGCGTGGTCTCGGGGTCGAGGTCGGCGGTCTTCTGCGCGATGTCGGCGGGATCGATGTTCGAGACGAACCGCGCGTGGATACTCCCCACGCCCTCTCCACCCGTCGCTGACGCGCCGCGCGGAGCCTCGGGGCGCGTGGGCCCAGCGTCTGCGTAGGGAAGGAGCGCCTCGTAGACCATGACCGGCCCGAGGTCGCTGCCCCCGATGCCGATGTTGACGACGGTCTCGACCTTCTTGCCGGTCACACCGCGCCACTCGCCGGAGCGCACGCGGTCGGCGAAGGCGCTGAGGCGATCGAGCACCTCGTGCACGTCGTGGTCGACCTGCTGGCCGTCGACGACGAGAGCCGGCTCCGCACCCGCGGGCCGACGCAGCGCCGTGTGCAGCACGGCGCGATCCTCGCTGGTGTTGAGGTGGACACCGCGGAGCATGTCGGCGAAGCGCTCGCGCACACCCGTCTCTTCGGCGAGCGCGACGAGCGCGTCGAGCACCTCGCCGGTGACGAGGTTCTTCGACAGGTCGACGTGCAGGTCGCCGACGGTGCGGGTGAGCTCGCGGGCGCGGTCGGGATGGGCGGCGAACCAGCCGCGCAGATCCGGCTCGAACGAGTCCTTCAACTCGGCGAGGCGGGACCAGGCGGCGGTGGTGGTGGGATCGATGGGCGCAGTCACGGAGACCACGCTAGCGATCCACGCGAGCGCGCACACGACGGATGACGCCGACGCGCGGGATCGCTCGCGCGCTCGGACTGCCGCGAGCCGCTCCGCGCCGGCAGTGGGTCGGTCACCCGCTGGGCACGGCGGGTCCCGGCCGTTCGGTCGTGACCGGTTCGGGCAGCGGGATCTCGCGGCGCTCGTCCCACGGCTCCGTCCACGCGAGGCGGTCGAACAGACCGTCGAGCACCATCGCGGTGAAGCCCCAGAGTGTGCGGGGGCCCCGGGCGGTGTCGAGCAGGAAAGCAGGACCACGCCAGTCCACGCCGTCACGGCGCAGCACGGTCACGCCCCGACGCGCGGGGTCGAGCAGGTCGGCCACGGGCGCGCGGAACACCTCGGCGGACTCGGCTTCATCGACGGCGCGCACGGGTGTCGGACGCGCCCACCACCCGAGCACGGGCGTCACGTCATGTCGCGAGTAC
Organism: Microbacterium proteolyticum; assembly: GCF_030818075.1. NCBI lineage: Bacteria > Bacillati > Actinomycetota > Actinomycetes > Micrococcales > Microbacteriaceae > Microbacterium > Microbacterium proteolyticum. The sequence goes on from NZ_JAUSZZ010000001.1 coordinate 3,051,087, forward strand.
GCCAACGGCACACTGTCGAGAGAGCCGAGCACGTCGACGCCGGCCGGATCGAGACCGGTTTCCTCGTGCGCCTCTCGCAAGGCCGCATCGACCGGTCCCGCATCGCCCGGGTCGACGCGACCGCCCGGGAACGCGACCTGTCCGGGATGTGCGCGGAGCGTGCGGGCGCGCGCGAGCAGCAGCACGTCGAGATCGCTCGGTACGGAGGCCGCGCGTCGTCGGCTCGGGATGCCATCGAGCACGCCGAAGAGGATGAGGATCGCGGCGGCGCGGGCTTCGCCGGTCACCGGGAGGGCGTGGAGGTCGGCGAACGTCTCGCGGCGCGGGTGACGAAGGAGCTCTTCCAGTTGCGCGCGAGGGGAGGGCATGGGTCGATTACACCATCGGGCGCGTCACGCGGTCAGCCGTTGCACGCCCACCCGTCGCCGTCGCCGTCCAGCTTGTAGACATCAGCGCCGACGACGCGCGCGACGCCGTCGAAGTAGGACGGGCCATTTCCCTTGCCTCCCGCGCAGTCGACATCCGAGTCGATGGGGACGCACGCGTCGGCGTAGTTCTCGTCGCATCCCTCCGACACCGGCGGCTCGGCGGGGGGTGGTACGGCGGCGACGGGCGCGGGGGCATCGTAGGTGCCCACGGAGGTGACCTCCGAGACCGGCGCTCGCGTGACCGATTCGCTCACGAGCACGCGCGCCGTCTCGACGCCGTCGGTCGTCGTCACGCGGTAGACGGCCGTGGATTCGCCGTCGACCCCTGGAGTGGTGACGCGGGATTCGCCGCGGGCGATCGTCGCGTCGTCGACGGAGGCCCTTTCAAAGGGGACGGGCGTGACGACCGAGACCTGGGTGGTCGCGACGACGGCGGTCGGCGTGACCGCCTGCTCGGGGGTCGGGCTGGGACTCGCGATCGCCGAAGGCGAGACGGATGCCGAGGGTTCGGCGATCACCGGGGCCACAGACGGACGCGGAAGTGCCGCGGTCACCCCGCCCGTGGTGAGGACGATCGCCGCCGCCACGGCGGTTGCTCCGACAGCAGCCCGACGTGAGGGGAAGCGCGCCCATGTGCGCCTCCCGGTGAAGACGTCCACCATCCCCATCACCAGGACGACGAGTGCGGCGAGGATGACGACCGGCCAGAGCAAGAAGACGACCCCCAGCGCGACGACCGCGATCACGATCCACGCCCAGATCGGGAGGCCTGCGCGCCGCTTCGAGGCGCGAAGGGGGTCGGAGCGCCGAGTGCCGTTCTCGCCAACCTGATCCGTCCACGCCGCGCCGTCCCACCACCGCCACCGTGTCGCGTCGGAAGGGTCCGGAAACCACCCAGGCTGCTGCCCGCTCATGACATATCCCCCACTCGCGTCGAGCCCCCTCGCCCGACGAGTCGGCTCAGTGAAACAGATTGGAACGGTGGGTGTCCACTTCGGCGGCTGTTCCGCGATTTTCCGCGCCGGGGCGGGGAGCCTTGCGGCCCCGAAGACGAGAATGACGACGGCCAGCACGACCAGGGCGCGCCGGCCGGTGGGCTTCTGACGCAGGGAGACGTCCTCGCGACTCAGGGGCGCCCGCCCGGCGCGGCGCCCGCGGCGGGGTCGTGGCGGTATCGACGCAGACGCCCCGGGCCACCGTCCGGCCGGCGGCGTCGTCGCCCGACGTGGTCGCGAGTTCGAGTGCCTTACGTCACTGCTCCGGCGCGCGAGCGATGAAGGCATGCGGGCGAGCTTGGTCCGTGCGTCAAGGTCCGGCCCCCGCGGCATCCCTGCGTGTGAAGATGAAGCGACGGAGGTGGTCCCATGGCGTCAGCGCTGCACGCGGTAACCCTCGTCGTGAATATGCCGATCACGAAGATCGACGCGCTCGACGTGATCGCCTTCGCGGCCGACGGCGGCATCGAAGACGCGGGGACGGCACAGCCGCGGGTGTGGCTGGCACCGCACGCCTGGGCGGAGGTCGAGATCCCGAGGTTCGCCGACCCGCCCCCGTTCGCGATCGACATCTACAGCGACGTCTCGGGCGCGATCGCGTGGGCGCAGGCCCGGCGGCTGGCGGAGGCCCTGGAACGCCTCGGCTGGACGGTCGAGCCCCCGCGCGCCGGGGTGCAGTGAGGTCACCCCGGTCGGGTCAGCCCTCGACTCCGGCGAGGACGGCGCTGCGCTCCCACAGCTGCTTCGCCACCACGGGGTCGTCGGCCAGGCGGTTCGTCCGCGCGGGCTTGTTGTTCGCGTAGAAGCCGCCCGGCTGCCAGTCGACGCCGGGCTTGCCGAGCGCCAGCCAGGTGAGCCGCGCCCCGCCGACGGAGGTCGAGGTCATCAGGCGCTGGGCGAGCGGCCCCCCGTACAGCCACTTCCACGGCCCGTTCGAGGTGGATCCGAAGCTGGACGCGATGACGCCCGGGTGGAACGCGACCGCCGAGAGCCCCTGGTCGCCGAAGCGGCGGTGCAGCTCCTTCGTGAACAGCACGTTGGCGAGCTTGGCGTGGCCGTACGCGGACGTCGACGAGTGCCGACGCTCCGCCTGCAGATCGTCCACGTCGAAGCCCGGGAATCGGGCCGCGGCACTGGAGGTCTGGATCACCGACGCACGCGACTCCCGCAGCCGGTCGAGCAACAGGTTCGTCAACAGGAACGGGGCGAGATGGTTGACCTGGAACGTCAGCTCCATGCCGTCGCGAGTGACGGTGCGGTCGCCGAACACCCCGCCGGCGTTGTTGGCCAGCACATCGATGCGCGGATACCTCTCCAGCAGGGATGCCGCCAGCTCCCGCACCTGCGCCAGGTCGCTGAAGTCCGCGACGAACGAATCTACGCCGAGGGCACGCGCGACGCGGGCGGTCTTGTCGGGGTTGCGCCCGACCACCACGACCTCCTCGCCGAGCTGCGCCAGTTGCTTCGCAGACGCGGCGCCGATGCCGTCGCTGGCTCCGGTGATGACGATGGTGCGGGTCATGGCATCCTCTCCTTCTCAAGGGCAGCCACGCTAACCTCGGCACCTGTCCGCCCGCCGGGGCTTGCCCTCGGCTGCCCGTGCCCGTACAGCGAACCCGGTCGACGCGGCGCGTGTCCCGGCATCCCGGGCCGTCTCCGCATAGGAGGAAAAGGACGGGCGCTGCGAACTCACAGCCCGCTCACAGTCCCGCGGGACCAAAAACGACGGCGACGACGTTCTCTTTCATGACGCCCACCACTGGACGTCAGGACGAAAGGACACGAACCGTGAGCACGGAGTACCGGAAGACGTCGGAGGCACTCAGCCGCCTCACCGACCGCCAGTTCGCCGTCACGCAGGACGACGCGACGGAGCCGCCGTTCCGCAACGAGTACTGGGACAACCACGAGGCAGGGATCTACGTCGACGTCGTGTCGGGCCAGCCGCTGTTCTCGTCGACCGACAAGTTCGAGAGCGGCTCCGGATGGCCGAGCTTCACCAAGCCCATCGACGACGCCGCCGTCGTCGAGAAGACGGACCGCACCCTGTGGATGACCCGCACCGAAGTGCGTTCCGCCGGCGCCGACAGTCACCTCGGCCATGTCTTCGACGACGGCCCTCGCCAGGCAGGTGGCCTGAGATACTGCATGAACTCGGCGGCTCTGCGTTTCGTGCCCGTCAGCGAGCTGGAGGCGCAGGGCTACGGCGCGTACCTCGCCCTCTTCAGCGAGACGCGCGCCTCATGAACCTCTTCTCATTCCGCGACCGCAAAAGGAGCACCAGCATGACCAGCGGACCTTCCGACACCGGCGAGATCCCCCGTCGCCCCGGCACCGAGACCGCCGTCCTCGCCGGCGGCTGCTTCTGGGGCGTCGAAGACCTCATCCGCCGCCAGCCCGGCGTGCTCGACACGCGTGTGGGCTACACCGGCGGCCAGAACGACCACGCCACGTACCGCAACCACCCCGGACACGCGGAGGCCGTCGAGATCGTCTTCGACCCCACGCAGACGTCGTACCGCGACATCCTGGCGTTCTTCTTCCAGATCCACGACCCGTCGACCCTGAACCGTCAGGGCAACGATGTCGGCACGAGCTACCGCTCCGCGATCTTCCCGCTCTCGCCCGAGCAGGAGAAGGTCGCCCGCGACACCATCGCCGACGTCGACGCGTCGGGCATCTGGCCCGCCAAGGCGGTCACGACGATCGAGCCCGAGGCCCCCTTCTGGGAGGCCGAACCCGAGCATCAGGACTACCTCGTGCGCATCCCGAACGGCTACACGTGCCACTTCGTGCGTCCCGGTTGGGTGCTGCCCAAGCGCGAGGAAGCGTCGGCGTAAGTCGAGAGCGAGGGCCCGGATGCCACGGCATCCGGGCCCTTCGTCATGTCAACAGGTCGTCGAGCAGGCGTGTGACGCGACCCTTGATCTCGTCGCGGATCGGGCGCACCTCATCGAGCCCCTTGCCCGCGGGGTCGGTGAGCTCCCAGTCCTCATAACGCTTGCCGGGGAAGATGGGGCACGCGTCGCCGCAGCCCATCGTGATGACCGCGTCGGACGCCTTCACGTCGTCGGTGAGCAGCAGCTGCGGCACCTCAGCGCTGATGTCGATGCCCTCCTCGGCCATCGCGGCCACCGCCATCGGGTTGAGCGCCGCGCCGGGGGCGCTTCCGCCGGAGAGGACCGTGACACGGTCGCCGCCGAGCGCCCGGGCGTAGCCGGCGGCCATCTGAGAGCGGCCGGCGTTGTGGACGCAGACGAAGAGGATCGTGACGGATGCCATCGGAACACCCTGGCGCACTTCGGTGAACAGCAGGTGACGCCGGCGTCGGTCCGCCGCGACACTCGGCGCCGTGAGCATTCGACAGCCCCGCAACGCGCAAGCCCCACAGGCGGAGCGGCCGGGATCCATAGGCTCGCGGCATGAGCGGATACGACGTCATCGTGGTCGGCGCGGGTCTCGCGGGTCTCCGCTGCGCGACGGCGCTGGCCGAAGCCGGCCGGGATGTCGTCGTCCTCCAGGCGCACGACGCCGTCGGCGGACTTGAGCGCACCGACATCGTCGACGGGTTCCGTCTCGACCTGGGCTTCCACGTGCTGAACCCCGCGTACCCGGCCGTTCGGCGGTGGGTCGACGTCGACGCTCTCGCGCTGCGGCGCTTCCCGGTGGCGGTCGGTGTGCGGCTCGACGACGGGCTCGCGCGGCTGGCGCACCCCGTGCGGCATCCGCTGTCGCTTCCGGAGACGTTGCGGAGCGGGCTCGTGCGGCCCGCCGACCTGCCCGCCCTCGCCCGATGGGCCCTGCCCACAATTCTCTCCGCGCGTGCGGCGAAGGCGGGGCCCGACCGCGCACTGGAGGAGGCGTGGGATCGTGCGGGCGTCCGCGGGCCGCTGCGGAACACCGTCCTCGAACCGTTCCTCGCGGGCGTGCTCGCCGACGACCGACAGGAGACCTCCGACGCCTTCGTCCGCCTGCTCGTCCGCAGCTTCGCGCTCGGGCGACCGGGCGTCCCTGCGGCCGGCATCGGGGCGCTCCCCGCGCAGCTCGCCGACACCGCCCGTCGGGCCGGGGTCGGGATCCGTCTCGGGCACCGCGTGGTCTCGACCCGCGATCGCGCGCGCGGCTGGCACGTGGGCATCGAGCGACGGGATGCCATGACCGCCCGCGCCGTGGTCATCGCGACGGGCCTCGACCCTTCGCTCGATGTGCCGCTCCCCCGCCCCCGTGGTCTGCAGACGTGGTGGTTCGCCGCCCCTGCGGCCCCGTCGCGCGACGCGGCGCTCCGCGTCGACGGCCGCCGTCGGGGCCCGATCGTCAACACCGCCGTCATGACGAACACCGCGCCCACCTACGCTCCCCGCGGGAAACACCTCATCCAGGCGACGTGCGTGATGCCGTCGAGGGCGTCGGAGAACGGCATCCGGCGCCAGCTCGCCGAGATCTGGGATGCCGACACCCGGCCGTGGCGTCTGCTGCGCCGTGACGACATCGTCGGCGCCCTCCCTGCGCAGGACCCGCCGCGACGACTGCGACGCTCGGTGCGGCTCGGCGACGGACGCTACATCGCCGGCGATCACCGCGACACCGCGTCGATCCAGGGTGCGCTCGTATCGGGGCAGCGAGCGGCGGAGGCTGTGCTCGCTGACCTCGCGGGGTGAGGGCGACCGGGCAGACTGGAGGCATGCCCGGCCTGCACCATCTCGATGTCTGGATCTCCCGCGGCGACGAACTCACCGACTGGACGTGGCTCCTCGAGCGCCTGGGATGGGCGAGGGACGCCGACTGGCCCGGCGGCGCGACCTTCACCGCGGCCGGCGCGTACATCTCGGTGACGACCACCCCGAACACGGTCGCTGCGCCCCACGACAGGCGCCGCCCCGGCGTGAACCATCTCGCCTTCCGGGGCGGATCGCCCACCGAGGTCGATGCGGTGATGGCCGCGGCCCCCGACCACGGCTGGCACGCGCTGTACGCCGACCGCTATCCGCATGCGGGCGGTCCCCAGCACTACGCCGGGTGGCTGGAGAACCCTGCCGGGTTCAAGGTGGAGGTCGTCGCCGACGTCTAGCCCCGCGCGGCCAACGCCTCCAGCGCCTGCCCCGTCACGCGGCGGGTGGTCCACTCCTCCATCGCCTCGGCCCCGAGGGCGCGGTAGAAGCCGATCGCGGGCTCGTTCCAGTCGAGCACGGTCCATTCGAGTCGCGAATACCGCTTCTCGACGCACTCCGCGGCGAGCGCGGCCAGCAGCGCCACGCCGTAGCCGTTCGCGCGGTACTGCTCGTGCACGTACAGGTCTTCGAGCCAGATGCCGTGCCGGCCCGTCCAGGTGGAGTAGGTGAGGAACCAGATGGCGATCGCGCGGATCTCGTCGTCCGGGCCGGCCACCACGAAGGCGAAGGCGCGGGGGTCGTCACCGAACAGCGTTTCGGCGACCATCTCGGCGGTGTTGTTCACGGCATCCGATTCGCGTTCGTAGTCGGCGAGGGCCTGGATGCACGCGAGGATGCCGGTCTCGTCGCCCCGGCGGGCGGGGCGCAGGACGGCGCCGTCGAGGAAAGTCGTCATGCGTCGAGGCTATCGAGCCGGAGCTGCCCGCACCGCCGGCGGCCGCTCCGTTCCCGAGGCCCCGCCTGCCATGGACGCCGTCAGGACAGGGGATGCCAGCTCTGGGCCGCGACGCGACGGAAGTTCCCGCCCACGACCGCCGCGATGTCGCCGTCGGCCCAGCCGCGGGCGGCGAGGGCGGCCCCCACACCGACGAAGGTCTCGGGGGGCATCCAGTCGACCCGGCCCCACCGGGTGTAGCTCTCGTCGTACAGCTCGGGACTGGTGGACAGGACGTCGCGGAAGGTCTCCCAGTCGAACGAGAAGTCGGTGCTCAGCCCCACATGATCGATGCCGACGAGGTTGACGGCGTACTCGATGTGGCGCACCATCGCGTCGAGCGTCGGAGTGTTCGGCCCCAGGAAGATGCCGACGCCCGTGATCCCCACCACTCCCCCGGTGTCGGCGACCGCGCGGGCCTGATCGTCGGTGATGTTGCGCGGGTGCTCCCAAACCGCGCGCATGTTCGAGTGGCTGAAGACGACCGGTCGCGTCGACACCGCGCAGATGTCGAACGACGTTCGCGCGCCCACGTGCGAGCCGTCGGGCACCATGCCGCGCCGGTTCATCTCGGCGACGAGGTCTCGGCCCCAGGACGTGAGTCCGTCGTCGACCGCGTCGAGGCAGCCACCCCCGGCGATGTTGGCGTGATTGTAGGTCGGGCCGAGCGTGCGCACGCCCTGCGCGACGAGAGGGCTCACGGCATCCAGGTCGCCGCCGAGCGGGGCGCAGTCCTCGAGGTCGAAGGCGACGGCGGTGTCGCCGCGCGCGGCGATGCGGTCGATGTCGGCGACGCTCGCGGCCAGCTCCAGACCCGCGATCGCGGTGACCTGCGCACGGAAGGAGCGGAGCAGGGATGCCGTGAGCGCGGGGTCGTGCGGGGCGTAGCCGACGTTCAACGAGACGTACCCCCCGCCCGCGCCGCGGTAGCGGTGCAGCTCGGAGATGTCGGCGGTCTCGACGAGTTCGACGCAGGCGTGCTGGTCCCAGAGCACGGCTCAGGCACTCACGACGGTTGCGGCCCGTGCGGCGACCGACGCACCGCGATCGCCGGAGGCGGGCGCCGGGGCGAGCCCCGCATCCAGCGCCTCGCGCTCGTCGAAGACGAAGCAGTCGCCGTCCCAGTAGGCACCGCCTTGTTCGGCGAACCAGCCGAGGATGCCGCCGTCGAGCTGGTAGGCGTCGAGTCCCTCGTCGCGCAGGTACAACGCCGCCTTCTCGCAGCGGATCCCCCCCGTGCAGAAGCTGACGACCGTCTTCCCGGCGAGCTCGGCGCGATGGGCGCTCGCGGCGTCCGGAAACTGGGTGAACCGCTCGATCCGCCAGTCCTTCGCGCCGGTGAATGTGCCGTAGTCGACCTCGAAGGCGTTCCGCGTGTCGACGAGCACGACCTCGCGACCGTCGTCGTCCGCGCCCTGATCGAGCCAGCGGCGCAGGGTCTCGGGAGTGACCGCGGGCGCGCGACCGTCCTGCGGGCGCACCTCCGGGCGGTCCATCCGGATGATCTCGCGCTTCACCTTGACCAACAGCTTGCCGAAGGGCACGGCATCCGACCAGCTCTCCTTCGTCATCAGCGCGGCGAACCGCTCGTCGGCGCGCAGGGAGTCGATGAAGCCGCGGACGGCGTCGAGATCGCCCGCGAGGAAGAGGTTGATGCCCTCCTCGGCGAGCAGGATCGTGCCGCGTAGTCCCGACGCGGACGCCCGGTCGCGCAAGACGCCGCGCAGAGCGGCGGGATCGTCGATGCGCGTGAACAGATACGCCGAGACGTTGAGGACGGATGCCATGGCATCCACGATACGAAACCGCGTCGCGCCGGTGTCACCGCACCACGTGGGCGTCAACCCGCCGGAGGGGGTTCACGGCATCGCTTAGCGTTGCAGCACACCTCGTCGTCTGGAGCTCGCTGTGCCCGAAGGCCCCCCTCTGCCGGTCGTCGCCGTGTCGGTCGTGATCCCGGTCCGCGATGACGGCCCCCACCTGTGGCGGTGCCTGCGCGCCCTGGCGGCGCAGACCCTGCTGCCCGACGAGGTCGTCGTCGTCGACAACGCCTCCGCCGACGACAGTGCCGACATCGCGCGCGCGGCCGGGGCCCGGGTGGTGTTCTGCGGCGAGCGCGGCATCCCCGCCGCCGCCGCGACCGGCTATGACGCCGCGCGGGGCGAGCTGGTGCTGCGCCTCGACGCCGACAGCCTGCCGGAGCCCACGTGGGTGGCGAGCATGGTCGACGCGCTGAACGAACCCGGAGTGGATGCTGTGACCGGCGGTGCCGTGTTCCACGACGGGCCTGCCGGGCGGCGAGTGGTGATGGCCCGGGCCTTCCTCGGCACGTACGCGAGCTTCGCCACGCCGGCGCTCGGACACACACCGCTGTGGGGCTCCAACATGGGATTCCGCCGGAGCGCGTGGGTCGCCGTCCGCGACGAGGTGCACCTCGATCCCGAGCTGCACGACGACCTCGATCTCGCCTACCACCTCGGCGAGCGCCACCGCATCGCGTACGTCCCGGGCCGACACATGCGCGTGTCGTCGCGCACTGTCGAGCCGCGGCGGTTCGCCCGGTGCTTCCGTCGCGGGGCCGGCACGGTCTTCGCGCACTGGCCGAGAGACGTCCCGCCCGCGCGGTGGGTTCGGCTTCTGCGCCGTCGCGGCACGCACCCGGCGTCGACCGGCGCCGAGCCGCGGCCCGAGCGCAGCAGGGCGGTGCGCTGATGGCCGGCATCCTGTTCCCGAATGTCGAGGCCCCCGACCTGCACGTGATGAGCTTCAACATCCGGCGGCGCTTCGATCGGATCACGTGGCCGCCGGCCGACCGATGGCCGATGCGCAAGCAGCGGCTGCGCACCTTCCTCGGCGCCAACCGGCCGCACCTGCTGGGCTCGCAGGAAGCCCTGCCGGATCAGGCGCAGTGGGTGCAGGAGTCCCTCGGTTCGGCGTACGGCCGCATCGGTCTCGGCCGCGGGAAAGCGAAGGAGGGCGAGGGAACGCCCCTGTTCTACGACCGCGACCGCATCGAGGTGGAGGGGTGGGAGCAGGTCGCCCTCTCCGACACGCCCCACGTGCCGGGGTCGACCGGGTGGGGCAACACCATCCCGCGCATCGCCGTCATCGCCCACCTGCGGGATCGAGCCACCGGCGCGCGCTTCGTGTTCGTCAACACGCACTTCGACGCCTTCTCACATCGCGCGCGCCGCCGCTCGGCCGCGTGGCTGCACGACCTCGTCGCCGCGCAGACCGAGCCGCTGGTCTTCACCGCCGACATCAACGCGCACGTGCGCTCGACGGAGCTCTCGGCCATGTTCGCCGACGGTCTGCTCGTCGACACCTGGTCGTACGCGCCCGTGCGCCACAGCGTCGAATGGGGCACGTACAACAACTACCGGCGTCCGAAGATCGGCGCGCGTCGCATCGACGCGATCCTCGCCACTCCCGACGTCGGCGTGCGCGCCGTGGGTATCGACCCGCGCCCGACCGGCACCCAATGGCCGAGCGACCACCTGCCGGTGCAGGCCGTGGTGCGCATACCGACCGGGGCGGGGTCGTGAGCGGTCGCCGGACCGGTGCAGGTCGTGGTCCGGAAACCGACCCGGTCAGGGTCGTGAGCGGTCTTCGGGCCCACGAGGAGGGGGGATGCCGGTGATCCGGGCCCTCTACGCGAACCTCAAGCGTCCGCCTCGCACCGTCACCGACTGGCTGGCCGACGCGGTGCGCGCCGTCGCCATCGTGCTCGTCGTGGTGTCGCTGTTCACGCTCCCGTTCACCGACTTCGCCGTGCTGTCGATGTCGCTGCCGGCGGTCATGCTGTCGAGAATGATCGGCCTGCGCTCGGGCCTCGACCTCGTCACGTGCGTCACGGTGTTCGTCGCGGCCGGCAGCAACGTGCTCGAGCTGTACCGCGCGTGGACGGGCTGGGATCTCGTCGTGCACTTCGCGTGCACCGGTGTGCTCGCCGCGGTGGCGCTCGTGCTGCTCGAAGACGCCGGCGTGGTCGCCGCGACGGGTCGCCGCCGCACACCGATCGTCGTCGCCACGATCGCGGGACTCGCGCTCAGCGCCTTCTGGGAGATGGTCGAGTGGTTCGGCTACCGTTTCATCACCGATGCCATCTTCGTCACCTACGACGACACGATCGGCGACATGATGGTCGGCGGTGCCGGGGCGCTCGTCGCCGGGGTGCTGGCATCGCGGTTCCGGTTGACGCGGGAGGACCGGGCGGCGCTGTAGGCGTCGTGTGGGGCGGGGGTGCCGTCGTCCCCCGCGTGAGGGCGCCGCTCGCAACGTCTGCGCTCGCGCAAGGTGACCGCTAGAGCAACGCGCCCGCTCGCACAAGGTGTCCGCTCGCGCAACGCGCGCGCAAGGTGTCGGCTCGCGCATCGCGCGCGCAAGGTGACCGCTCGCGCAACGCGCGCGCAAGGTGATCGCTCGCGCAACGTGCGCGCTCGCACGGAGTCCCGCTCCCGTGAAGTCCCCGCTCGCACAAACGCGTGCGCTCGCACCGATAAGCGAGCGGCGACACCCCGCACGGATGCCGCCGCTCGTACGTCTTCGTGGATCAGATCTTGCCCGCGACGTCCGTTCCGACGAGGTCGCCGTCGGGGTTGGGCTCGCTGAGTTGCTCCCCGGGACCGGTCGAACCCTCGAGCGGCGGGAGTCCCGCCTCGACACGGGAGCCGATCTCGGCATCCACGTTCTTCCAGTACTGCACGGCGCGGTCGCGGACGTCCTTGCGGGTCACCCCGCCGACATGCCCGGTGATCGTCTCGACGAGACGGTCGCGCTCCTCGGCCGACATCACCTCGCGGACGAGGGCGCCTGCCTGGCCCCAGTCGTCGTCTTCGGGGTGCAGGGTCGCCGCCGAGCGGACGAGCTCACCGTCGCTCTGCCAGCCGCCGTCGCCGGCGCGGCGCGGGTCGGCCGCCGGGCCGCCCACCGAGTTCGGCGCATACACCGGCACCTCGGGCGGGTTGTACTCGTAGCGCATCGCGCCTTCCTTCGAGTACGAGTGCACCTCGGTGTGCGGACGGTTCACCGGCAGCTGCTGGTAGTTGGTGCCCACGCGATAGCGGTGCGCGTCGGCGTAGCTGAAGATACGCGCCTGCAGCATCTTGTCGGGGCTGCCGTCGATCCCCGGCACGAAGTTCGACGGCTCGAAGGCCGCCTGCTCGATCTCGGCGAAGTAGTTGGCCGGATTGCGGTTCAGTTCCATCGTGCCGACCTCGATCTCGGGGTAGTCGCTGTGCGGCCACACCTTGGTCAGGTCGAACGGATTGAAGCGGTAGGTCTTGGCATCGTCGTAGGGCATGATCTGCACCTTGAGCGTCCACGTGGGGAACTCGCCCCGCTCGATCGCCGCGTACAGGTCACGGATGTGGAAGTCGGCATCCTGTCCCGCGATCTGGTCGGCCTCGTCTTGCGTGAGCGTCTTGTGCCCGAGGTCGGTGTGGAAGTGGTACTTCACCCAGAAGCGCTCGCCCTCGGCGTTGATCCACTGGTACGTGTGGGACCCGTAGCCGTTCATGTGGCGCCAGGATGCCGGGATGCCGCGATCGCCCATGAGCCAGGTGACCTGGTGCGCGCTTTCGGGCGACAGCGTCCAGAAGTCCCACTGCATCGTGTTGTCGCGCAGGTGGCTGCCCGGCAGGCGCTTCTGCGAGCGGATGAAGTCGGGGAACTTGATGCCGTCCTTGACGAAGAAGACGGGCGTGTTGTTGCCGACGAGGTCGTAGTTGCCCTCGGTCGTGTAGAACTTCAGCGAGAAACCGCGCGGGTCGCGCCAAGTGTCGGGGCTGCCCTGCTCGCCGGCGACCGACGAGAAGCGCGCGAGCATCTCGGTCTCGACGCCCGGCTGGAACAGCGCCGCACGCGTGTACGCCGAGACGTCGCCGGTGGTGCGGAACGTACCGAACGCCCCGCCGCCCTTGGCGTGCACGACGCGCTCGGGAACGCGCTCGCGGTTGAACTGCGCGAGCTTCTCGATCAGATAGTGGTCGGTCAGAGCGATCGAACCGTCGGCTCCGACGCTCTGCGAGTGCTCGTCGCTGGCGACGGGCGCTCCGTTGTTGGCGGTGGTCGGGTTGTTGGCGGTGGTCGGCTCGGTCATGGCTCTCCTCACGTCGTGGGCCTCGAAACGAAAGGCCCACCTCGACGCTACGCAGGGGATCCGACATCACGGGGGTATTGCGGTTCCCGCGCGAACCACGTAGGGGGCCGGGCCGTCAATCCCCCGATCCGCACCGGGCGGCCTCGACAGCATGGCGGCACCGAACGAGAGGAACGCACCATGTCGAAGGATCTGTCCAAGGGCGACCGCGTCAGCTGGGACACCCCGCAGGGCAAGACGCAGGGCGAGGTCGTGGAGAAGAAGACGAAGGACTTCCAGCACGACGGCCAGAAGTTCACGGCATCCGAAGACGACCCGGCCTACATCGTGAAGTCCGAGAAGTCCGGCTCGAAGGCCGCGCACAAGGGCTCAGCGCTGAACAAGTTGAAGAGCTGATCCGCGCACGCTTCGACAGGCTCAGCGACCGCTCACGCAGACGTCCCTGAGCCTGTCGAAGGGGCCGGGAGTCACACACGCGCGGCGGCTCGGACAGGCTCAGCGACCGCTCGCGCAGGGGTCCCTGAGCCTGTCGAAGGGACCGGGAGTCACACACGCCCGGTGGCTTCGACAGGCTCAGCCACCTTGCACACCCGTGCCCGACATCCTCGGTGGCTTCGACGGGCTCTGCCACCTTGCCGGGCGCTACTCCCGCGCGTCGCGTCGCTTCCGCATCTGCGCGAGCGCCAGACCGAGTCGGTGATTGCCGGCCAACACGTCCTCGTGCCGCTCGAGGAACGCCCAATACGCCTCGGTGAACGCCGAGTCCTTGGCATCCTGCGCCGAGGGCCACCACGAGCCCATCTTCTGCAGATAGGCCCCGCCCGACACGTAGGGCTTCGTGGCGACGAAGCCGCCGTCGGCGAACTGGCTCATCCCCATGACGTTGGGCACCATCACCCAGTCGTAGGCGTCGACGAACAGCGCGAGAAACCACGCGTTGACCTGCCGGGGCGCGTACCCCTCCAGCAGGAACCAGTTGCCCAGCACCATGAGCCGCTCGATGTGGTGCGCGTACCCCCACCGGTGCACCCGCTCGAGCACAGTGCGCACGGGGATCGGCAGGTCGCTCGGCATCCGCTCCCCCGAGTACCAGTACTTCTGGACCCTCTTCTCGAGGTGCAGCGCGTTGACGTGCTCGAGTTTCGGGTGCGCCCGGTACATGCCGCGCATGTACTCGCGCCAGCCGATGACCTGCCGGATGAATCCCTCGACGGATGCCAGCGGCGCATCGGTGCGGGTGGCCGCGGCGACGACCTCCTCAACCGTCAGCAGCCCGATGTTGAGCATCGGCGAGATGATCGCGTGGAAGAGGAAGGGCTCGTCGGCCTTCATCGCGTCTTCGTAGCGGCCGAAGTCGTGCAGGCGCTCGGCGACGAAGACGTCGAGCCAGTCGCGGGAGTCCTCGGGGGTCACCGGCAGCCAGAACTCCTCCGCCTTGCCCGGGTGGTCGGGGAACAGCTCGTCGACCTCGGCGATGACCCCGCGGGTGATCTCGTCGTGCTCCAGCTTGGGCAGGGGCGGGATCTCGACGCCCTTCTTGGGCAGCGGCTTGCGGTTGTCGGCATCGAAGTTCCAGCGGCGCCCGGCGGGCTTTCCACCGTCCATCAGGATGCCGGTGCGCCGGCGCTGCCAGTGGTAGAAGTCCTCCATGAGCGGCGTCGGGTGCTCCGCGAACCAGCCGTCGACCTCTTCTTCGGGGGTGAGGAAGAGACCGTCCGACAGCACGTCGGTCTCCACGTCGTGCGCGGCGCAGATCGCCGCGATCCGCTCGTCGACCGGACGGTTGGGGTCGCTCATCCACTGCAGCTCGGTGACCCGGTGCTTCTTCAGCAGATGCTCCAGCCCCGCCTTGAAGGTGAGCTCGTCGCCGAGTTCGATCCGCCGGACCGTCTTGCCGTCGGCCTCGAGCCGCGCGGCGGTGTGCCGCATGGCCGAGGTCAGCAGCACGATCTTGTGCTGGTGATACGGGAGTTTGCGCCACCGCGGCGCCGACTCGATGAAGAGGAACTCATCGATCTCGTCGTCGGCGTAGGACGGGTGCTCGGCGAACTGCTGCGTCGCGAGGATCAGTGCGGCCTTCATGCGTTCCTCCTGGCCGCGGCAGCCTTCGACCGGCACCCGCGTGAGCAGTACAGCACCTGGTCCCACTGGTCGCGGCCGCTCCATCGCTTGCGGTCGGTGAACGGGCGCCCGCAATACGCGCAGGGCTTGGAGCGCACCTCGGTTCGTGACATGGCGTCATCGTCGCAAGGCGCTTCGCCGCGACACGGGGGCTTGCGCTCGCACAGCGGCACCGTTCGCGCAAGGCCCGCGCCGGACGCGCGGCACCGTGATCGGGTGTCCGCATGCATTCGACACCGGACAGCACCCCCGACACCGCCGATCAGCCCGACGAGCTCGAAACCGCCGACGCGCCCACCATCCCCGATACGACCGAAGACGACGGCACCCCCGTCGACAACCCGTCCGGCGGGTGAGTCGCGCCCCGGCGGCGCGAGCAGGCGCACCCCGGTGCCGGGTGAACCCGGTGATGCCCGGGCTGCCCGGCGGGGGCGGACGGCGCCCCGTGCCCTGTTCCCGCCGAAGCCCCGGCGGGTCAGGACGGCAGGTCGAACTTCTCCTTCTCTCCCCCCTTCGGGCGCTCTCCCGTGACTTTCGACGTCACCAGCGCGATCGCCGTCGCGATCTTCCCGCCCGCGCTGCCCCAGTACTCGCCGCTCAGCGTGTTCACGCGAAGGAGGGTGACCCCGGGCGACTCGGGACCGTCCGGGAACCATGCCTCGACGGTGGTCGACCACAGCTCCTTCAGTTTCGCCCGATCGTCGATGACCTCCGCCTCGCCCGCGAGCGAGAGCCACGTGCTGTCGGAGCTGAACGACAGGCCCACCTTGGGGTCGCGCCGCACGTGCGCCACCGCTGACGCGTCCGTGCCGACGATGAACCAGAGGTCCCCGTCGCTCTCGGTCTCCTGCACGGTCAGAGGGTGAGCGTGCAACGCGCCGTCCTCGGCACGGGTGGTGACCATCGCGAAGCGGAAGGTCTTCAGCAGCTCGTTCAACTTCTCGAGCTCGGATGCGGTGGATGACATGGTCTTCCTCTCGTCGGAAGCTCCAGCCCACCGCGCGGACGGGCGTCCCCGCTACGTGTTGACGTCGTCGACGGCGTCTGCTCTCACGGGGGCGCCGCCACCGGCCGGCGGGGCGAGGCGGTCGAGCTCGCTCAGCGCGGCGTGGGCGCGCTGCACGCGCGCGGCCACCTCGTCGTCCCACCATCGCGGTCCGCGTTCACCCAGGCCGTTCTTCGCCAGGCTCACGCGGTGGCGGACGGCCACAAGAGCCGCGTCGTCGCCGGCGAGCTTCGCCGAGCGGACAGCGGCACGGGCGCGCCCGAGGTGCGAGCGGAGTCGTGCCGCGACGTCATCCGGCAGGGCAGGATCGGTGCGTCGCCAGCGTCTGCCGCCGACGACCAGCCAGCGCTCGTCGTCTGTGGCGTCGCTCGAATCACGGGAACCCATCTCCCCAGTGCAACCGTCGACGACGCCGTGCGAAACTCCCCGCCGACGTTCAGGGCATCCGTGCTAGCGTGAAGGTATTCGTTCTGGGACCTTCTTCATCGACGCCCGCCTCATCGCTGAGATGCCGGGCGCACGGCAACGAGCCGTCGGTGACAGCAATCCCTCCCCCATCTATCGCGTGCCCCGCTCGACGACTTCGGTCCTCGCCTCGCACTCGCGGAAAGTTCTCGTGTCTGTGCTTCACCCTTCGCCACTGTCGTGGCGCCAGGCCGATCTCGACGTCTACGTCGCGACGGCCGGATCCGACTATGCCGGTTTCGTCGGCGCGGCCACCTCGGGCTTCGAAGCCCAGGGTCCGCTCGGCGAAGACCTCGGCATCCACACGTCCGTCGACGCGGCTCAGGCCGCGGTCGACGGGCATCGCGTCCGCGTCACCGACTCGGTTCCGCGACGTTCCCGTCCGCTCCGCACGCGCCGGAGCGGCACCCACGGTCGCAGCTGCGGCCCAACATGAATAAAGGAAGAACACGATGGCCACTGGCACCGTGAAATGGTTCAACTCCGAAAAGGGCTACGGCTTCATCGCTCCCGATGACGGCTCCGCCGACCTGTTCGCGCACTTCAGCGCGATCCAGGGCAACGGCTTCAAGGAGCTGACGGAAGCGCAGAAGGTCGAATTCGACGCCGAGCAGGGCCCCAAGGGCATGCAGGCGGCGAACATCCGCCCCCTCTAAGCTCCGCTGACACCCGGAAGCCGGGCTCATCGTCATCACGATGGGCCCGGCTTCCGGCGTTCCCCGACAGGTGGGTTGGCGATTCCGAGGGGTCGCGGCGGTTACCGTTCCCCGTGAGGCTCCTGCACATGTGGACGTATTCCGGGGGGTTTATACGACGCCCCGTAGTGTGGGCCTCAGCCCGGG
Source organism: Microbacterium proteolyticum (assembly GCF_030818075.1). NCBI lineage: Bacteria > Bacillati > Actinomycetota > Actinomycetes > Micrococcales > Microbacteriaceae > Microbacterium > Microbacterium proteolyticum. The sequence continues at coordinate 3,068,648 of NZ_JAUSZZ010000001.1, forward strand.
TAGTCGCCTCGGCTCCCGACCACGGTCACCCCCGAACCGAGGAGCAGTTCATCGCCTCCACCATCGTCGAGTCCCGCCTCGGCCCCGTTCGTCAGACGTACTCCGGCACTGCCGAGTTCCCCCCGATCACGAAGGCGTACACGGAGCTTTCGCAGGTCGTTCGCGAGAGCGGATTGCTGGTGCGCACGCCCGGCTTCTATGCGCTCGTCGCGGTCGCCGTGACGCTCGGCTTCGCCGGTTGCATCACGGGCTTCATCCTGCTCGGTGACAGCTGGTTCCAGCTGTTCATCGCCGCCGCCCTCGGCATCCTGTTCACCCAGGTCGCCTTCCTGGCCCACGAGGCCGCGCACCGGCAGATCTTCGCCTCCGGCCCCGCCAACGACCGCCTGGGCCTGCTCATCGGCAACGGCGTCGTAGGGATGAGCCGCTCGTGGTGGGCATCGAAGCACACGCGACACCACGCCAACCCGAACCGCGTCGGTAAAGACCCCGACATCGAGATCGACACCATCTCGTTCCTCGACGTCGACGCGGCCAAAGCCCGCGGCATCCAGCGCTGGATCACCCAGCGCCAGGGCTACCTCTTCTTCCCGCTGCTGACGCTCGAGGGCATCAACCTGTACGTGCTCGCGCTGCGGCACCTGTTCTCGCGCGAACCCATCAAGGGCCGTTGGGGCGAGCTGGGCCTGCTGGCGCTGCGCCACGCGATCTTCATCGCCCCGATCTTCATCTTCCTGCCCGTGGGGCTGGCCTTCGCCTTCTTCGGCGTTTCCGTCGCCGTCTTCGGCGTCTACATGGGCGCCTCGTTCGCACCGAACCATAAGGGCATGCCGGTGATCGAGCCGGGCGCCAAGCTCGACTTCTTCAGCAAGCAGGTGCGCACCTCGCGCAACGTGTCCGGCGGCTGGTGGGCCACGTGGCTGATGGGCGGCCTCAACTACCAGGTCGAGCACCACCTGTTCCCGAACATGCCGCGCCCGCACCTCAGCAAGGCTCGGCTCATCGTGCGGGAGCACTGCGAGACCCTGAACGTGCCCTACGTCGAGACGACGCTCTTCCAGTCGTACGGCATCGTCATCCAGTACCTGAACCGCGTGGGACTCGCCGCACGCGACCCGTTCGACTGCCCGCTGACGGGATCGACGCGTCACCTCGCTGTCGAGAAGTAACCACGCTCGTCGTGACGGCGTCACCTCCCTGGAGGTGGCGCCGTCGGCGTGTGCGGGTGACGACCGCACTCGCGTCAGTCGCGCGACACCTCGATGAGCCGCACGTCGTGCACGCCCCCGTCAGTCACCGTGGCCGTCATCACCGTGCACGCGGGCTGGCGACGCCGGTCGGTCGGCGAGCCCGGGTTGAGCAGCCGCATTCCGCCCGGCGTGACCGTGTCCCACGGGATGTGGCTGTGGCCGAACACCAGCAGATCCGTGGCGGGAAAGGCGGCATCCATCCGCTTCTCCCGTCCCGCTGCTGCGCCGGTCTCGTGGACGACCGCCAGGCGGACCCCGTCGATCTCGGTCCGCGCCACCTCGGGCAGACGCGCGCGCAGCTCGGAACCGTCGTTGTTCCCCCAGACCCCGAGAACGGGCCCGAGAGCCGTCAGCTCGTCGAGCACCGAGGCCTCCACCCAGTCGCCCGCGTGGATGATGAGATCGACCTCGGATGCCATGTCACGCACCGCCACGGGAAGGGCGCGCGCCCGCTTCGGCACGTGCGTGTCGGCCAGGAGCAGCAGGCGGGTCGGCATGCGTCCACGCTACCCACGCGCGGGCGGGACGGCCGGTGCGGGGAGAATGGAGGGATGAGCCGCTCCCGTTCCCCCCTCCTCGCTCTTGCGCTCGACGTCGTGCTGGTCGTCGTGTTCGCGGCGATCGGGCGCGCGACCCACGACGGCGATGTGCTCGGCCCCGTCGGTCTGGGCCTGGCGACCACCGCCTGGCCGTTCGTCGCGGCGCTGCTGGTGGGCTGGCTCGTGGCGCGCGCCTGGCGTCGTCCGATCGACGTCCTGCGAACGGGGCTGCCGGTCTGGGCGGTGACCGTCGTGCTCGGCATGCTGCTCCGGGCGCTCAGCGGTCAGGGCGTCGCGGTGGCTTTCGTCATCGTCGCGACCGTGACCCTGGCGCTGCTGCTGCTCGGCTGGCGAGGGATCGCGCGGACGGTGTCGCGCACACGCGCGGCCTGAGCCGGCGGCATCCACTCGGCACCGAGGTCGAGGCTCCGGCGCACGGCCAGGACACGTGGTCTTCGCGCCCCGTCGGTCAGGGCAGCGCCCGGAAAGGCGAGAGGGACGCCGGGACGGCGGTCGGGACGGCGACCCCCGTCGCGACGATGGCCGCGCCCGTGCTCAGCCCCGCACCCTGAGGAATGGAGCCGCCCGGAAGCGGGCGCGCGACCAGAACGCGACCCCGAGCGCCGCACCCGCGGCCAGGAAGGCGGGAGTCGCCCAGCTGGTGGAAGCGAGTCCGGCGAGCGCCAGGACGCGAGCTGCGACCGCAGGCACCTCGAGCGGGCGGGCGTCGCTGTGCGGCAGCGGGTCGGGTACAGCCCGCTCAGTCCGCGACGGTGACGTCGACCCGGATCTCCGCCGCGAGCCGTTCCAGCTCGTCGACCAGGTCGTCGGTCTCGACACCGGCTGTCAGCGTGACGGTGATGGATGCCTCGAACAGGCGGCCGCCCGCCATCGCGGCATCCGTCGTCTGCGTCGACATGCGCTCGATGCTCACACCACGCGCGCTCAGCGCGGCGGAGATCTCGCGCACGATGCCCGGACGATCGTTGCCGATGACGTCGAGGGTCACGCTGTGCGGGGCGGATGCCGAGCCCCCGGGCGCTCCGGTGTGCACGACCACGGCCAAGGTCCCGGCGAGGGCCTCGAGGGCACCGCGCAGCGCGTCGGCCCGGTCGGCGGGAACGGATACCTCGACGATGCCCGCGAAGGCGCCGGCCAGTTCGGCCAACTCGCTGTTCTCCCAGTTGCCGCCGTGGGCGTCGACGATGTCGGCGACGGCCGACACCAGGCCCGCGCGGTCTTCTCCGACGACAGTGAGCACGAGAGTGGTCATCTCCCCAGCGTAGCGAGCGGCCCCTGCTACCGTGGGGTTTCCCGCTGGGAGGTGAGTTCGTGATCGCATCGCTGATCGGCATGCTGAACCTCCTGCTCGTCTCCGCCGAGCTGGCGGTGCTGCCCGGTGAGAGCGCCCCGGTCCTCGCGATCGTCGTCGCCGCCGCGATCGTCACGACCGCGGCTGTGGTGCTGCTGGCACTGCCCGCCCTGTCGTCCAGCGCGTCACCGCCGGCACCGCGACCGATCGACCCCTCCGCTCCGCTCGCGCAGAGCGACCCCGACGCGGCTGGGCACTCGCGCCCGCGCGCACCGGGCGCCGCGGCTTCCGCCGCGTAGTCCTCCGGCCCACCGTCTCTGCGACGGTGAGGCCTGGCATCCGTCGATGCCGGCTCACGTGGCGCCGGTCGTCCCCGCGCGTCTGCGCGCAGGCGGCCCTTCCCCTCCCGCCGCCACGAACGGACACGCTTTGGACCCTTTCGCACTGCCCCCTCTCGCCGCCCTCCTCGATCTCGCCACGCGCGCCCTCCTTTCGCTCACCGCCTTCTTCACCCCGGCGACCGGGGGTGCAGCCGCCGCCCTCGCCGTGATCACGATCACCCTCGCCGTGCGACTGCTCCTCATTCCCGTGGGGGTGTCGCAGGCCCGCGCCGAGCAGACCCGCGCGCGGCTGGCTCCGCGCCTTCGCGTCCTGCGCGAACGCTGGGCGAACGACCCCGAACGCCTGCAGCGCGAGACGATGCAGCTCTTCCGTGACGAGGGGGCGTCCCCGGCCGCGGGGTGCCTGCCGATGCTCGCCCAGGCACCGGCCGTGGGGCTGCTGTACGCCGTCTTCCTGCACCCGACCGTCGCCGGTCATGCCAATGCCCTGCTCGCGCACGAACTGCTCGGCGTTCCGCTCGGGCAGACCCTCGTCGCGACCATCGCGACCGGCGGGGCGGATGCCGTGACGCTGGCGGTCTTCGGCGCGCTGGTGGCCGTCATCGTCGTCGCCGCCGAACTGACGCGCCGGTGGCTCCGACCGCCGTTCGACCCGAGCACCCCGACCTGGACCGTGGGGCTCGCCGGGGCGCTGCAGTTCACCACCGCCGTGGTGGCGCTGTTCGTGCCGCTGGCAGCGGCTCTCTATCTGACCGTCACCACGGTGTGGACCCTCGTGCAGAGGGTCATCCTGCGAGGGCGGTACCCGCTGCCGGCCTGACGGCGTCCCACCGCGGAGCGTTCAGCGCGTTCATCGATGCCATGGCGAGGACGACCAGCGCCGCAGCCGCCGGCAGGGCCATCGCGGCCGCGACCGACACCTGCTCGGCGACCGCGCCGGCCACCGCCGACGACAGCGCTTGCGCGAGGGTCAGCGCGGAACCGAGCAGGGTCATCGTCGAAGCGGTCCGGCCGCGGGGAGCGCGTGTTCCGGCGAGGCTCAGCAACGTCACGAGCGAGGGTCCGATCCCGATGCCCATGAGGCACAGCACGAGGGTCACGGTGGGGACGGACCCACCCACCGTGTACGCACCCGCCGAGGCCGTCAGCAGTACCGCGAAGGTCACGAGACGCCAGCGCAACACGAAGCCCGCCGGAAGCAGGGCCATGCCCAGCGCGAGCACCGCCGAACCGACGCCCATGACGCCGTACAGGAGAGCGCCGGCCTCGGGGGCGCCGCGCTCGTTCATGAACGCCGTCAAAGAGGTCAGCGTCGTGCCGAAGAACGCCCCGACCCCGAGCGCAGCGCCGACGAGCACGAGCAGGCGCGGATGCAGCACCTCCCGGAACGGGGCCATCGCGCCGTGCGCCCGGCGCGAGGGAACCGCCCGACCCGTGGGATGCAGGGCGAACGCCGTCACGAAGACGAGGCTGAGCAGGGCGGCTCCTGCGATCGGCGCCCACGGGGCGACGAGCGCGGCGAGCACGCCCACAACGAACGGGCCGATGACGAAGGCCGTCTCGTCGGCCGCGGACTCGTACGCCATGACGCGGGAAAAGGTGTGCTCGCGGCGCTCGGGATGCACGCGGAGACCGATCAGCGCGATGACGCGCGCCCGCGACATCGCTGCGGTCTGCGGACCGGTCAGACCGATGGCGGTGGCGGCGGCCAACAGCATCGCGTCCGCGACGGGTGCGGCCACCGCGAGGGGGAACACGGCGAGCAGGATGCCGTTGGCCAGCCCCACCGGGACGAGAACCCGTCGCTGGCCGAAGCGGTCGACGAGATCGCCCAGCACGGGACCTGCCACGACGACGCCGATGCCCACCGCCGCCGAAGTGAGGCCGCCGAGCGCCACCGACCCGCGGTATCCCGCGACCAGGGCGAGCACGCCGACGGTCATCATGGCGAAGGGCAGCCGGGCCACGAAGGCCACCGGGAAGTACCACAAACCCGTGTGCTGCAGCAGCGACGGATGCGCGGTGACGGGCGAAGTCATGGAACGGATCTCCGGGGGCGAAGGAACGTGCCGCCTTGCCGGGCCGGTAGGTAGGTGCACTGCGGCGGGCGAGCCCGCTCACTCAGGGTACCTCGCGGGCCGCGGGGCACACCCTTGACGATGAGGACGGGGCCGCGGAGGCGACGGCTTCGTGCGGCGGCGCGGACGCGCCCCTACGCGGCAGTGTCACCTCACGCCGGCGACTCAGTTCACCAGGGCGGACACAGCCGCGATGATCGACGCCACCGCGAGCACGAGCGCGAGACCGATCAGCACGGCGTGCACGATGAGGAACGGCGTGGGCTTGCCCGCGGCATCCCGGGCCCGGGGGTCTTTCGCCACGCGCACGAAGAACCGCGGCCACACGACGATGTTGAACACGGCGTTGGCGAACAGCAGGGCGATCAGGACGGGTTCCATGCCTCGAGCCTAGGTGCGCGCGTGGATCGCCTGGGTCCGCGCGTGGGTCGCGTCGCGCCCTCGTGCGGCGTGGGCGATCACGTGGCGCACCCGATGCACCGCCGCGCGAACGGACGCACCTCGAGCCGGGCGTCGGCGATCGGCACACCGCACATCTCGCACACGCCGAAGGTGCCGGATGCCACGCGCTCGCGCGCCGCGCGGATCTCCGCCCGCTCCTGCTCGGCGCCCCGCCGCAGGGCATCGACGTGCAACCATTCCCCCGAGAGCGTCGAGCCCTCGGGATCGTGCTCGTCGTCGGCGGTGGCGTCGGCGCGGTCGCGCAGGAGCGAGACTTCGTCGGCGCGGAGGCGGGCGAGACGTTCTGCCACCTCACGGTCGAGGTGGTCGAGCATGCGCCCCGCGGTCGCGGCATCCATTCTCCGACGCTACCCCCCACCTCCGACACCGGCGCTGCGGCAGGATCGGCGCATGAGCGAACTCCGACACCACTGGACGCCGACCGCCGTGCTGTACCTGGTGCTGTCTCTGGCGGGCCTCGTGGGCACGTGGACCTTCAACGTCCTCGCGATCGTGCAGCTGCGCGACTTCATCGGCGACCTCGTCACGAGTGGGCCGGCGGTGTCGTCGATCACCGTCGACCTGCTGGTCGTGGCCGTCGCCGGAAGCGCGTTCATCATCGTCGAAGCGCGCCGCCTGGGCATGCGCTTCGCGTGGCTGTACATCGTCCTGTCGGGGGTGACGGCGTTCGCCTTCACGTTCCCGCTCTTCCTCGCGATGCGCGAGCGCCGGTTGACGGCCCGCTCCGCGACCTCCCCGGAGACGGCCCCCGGCGCCCCTGCAGCGTGAGACCCCCGACGCCTCCGCGGCGTGAGGCCCCGGCGCCCCCGCCGCTGACGCCCCCGGCGCCCCTGCTCGCGTGAGGCGCCACGTTGTGTCGCCTCCGAGAGGTTCCCAGCGACACATTCTGGCGCCTCACGCGCGGGCGTCAGCGGGCGGCGAGACCCTCGCGCAGGCCGGCCGCCAGCGGCGTGGTCGGACGCCCGATGACGCGAGCGAGCGTGCCGTCCGTCTGCGACAGCGCACCACGGGCGATCGCATCGTCGATGCCGGCCACGAAGGCAGCCGTGCCGGCATCCAATCCCGCAGCCTCGAGCCCGGCGACGAGCTGCTCGTGGGTCACCGCCGAGTAGGCGACGTCGCGGCCCAGCACCTCGCTCGCCGCGGCCGCGAGGTCGTCGTAGGTCCACGCCACGTCGCCTCCCAGTTCCAGCGTCCGCCCCGCGAGGTCATCGGTGATGAGCGCGACCGCCGCCGCCTCGGCGTAGTCGCGCCGGCTGGCGCTCGCGACCCGCGCATCGCCGACCGCGGCGACGATCTCCCCCGTCTCGGCGGCGCGGGCCACGGCATCCAGGTAGTTCTCCGTGTACCAGTTGTTGCGCAGCACGGTGGCCGACAACCCGGCTTCGGCGATGGCCTTCTCCGTGGCGAGGTGGTCGGCACCGAGGGCGTAGTCGACCTCGTCGACGCGCGGGGCACTGGTGTAGACGAGCCGCTCGACGCCCGCCTCGCGCGCCGCGGCCACGACGTTGCGGTGTCCGGCGACCCGATCGGCATCCGTCCCCGAGATGAGGAGCACCCGGGTGACACCGTCGAAGGCGGGGGCGAGGGTGTCGGGGCGGGTGTAGTCGAGCTCGACGACGCGGATGCCGCGCTCGGCGAGGTCGTCGACGCGAGCGGGCGTGCGGACGCCGGCAACGATGTCGGATGCCGCGGTGCCGCGGGCGAGGAGGGCTTCGACGACGAGGCGGCCGAGGTGGCCTGATGCGGCGGTGACGAGGATGGTCATGGGGATGTCCTTTCAGCGGACACGCCCGATGAAACCGCCGGCACCGCGCAGCATTCCGGAATGACGGTACCCACTTTCTGGTTAGCTACTCACATGAGCGTCAGTCTTGCCGACCTGCGGGGTCGCGATCAGGCCCTCTTCTCCGACGGATGCCCGACGCGTGTCGTGCTCGACCACGTCATGGGCAAGTGGGGCGTGCTCGTCCTCCTCGCCCTGTCGGACGGAACGCAGCGGTGGGGCGTGCTTCGACGCAGCGTCGCGGGTATCAGCGAGAAGATGCTCGCCAGCACGCTCAAGACGCTCGAGGGCGACGGGCTGGTCGCCCGAACCGCCTACCCCGAAGTGCCGCCGCGCGTCGAATACGCCCTCACCGACCGCGGTCGCGACCTCATGACGCGCCTCATCCCGCTCGTGGAGTGGGTCGCCGACAACGCCGACGACATCGTCGGCGGAAAGGCCTGAGCGTGCGCCTCCCCGATCTCCGTGCGATGCGGAGCAGCGTCACCGTACGCGCGCCGCGACGTGTGCCGCTCCTGCAGGTGGCGAAGTCGGCGATCGCCATCGTGGCGGCCTGGCTGCTCGCCGGCTGGCTGGTGCAGGGGCCTCCCCCGATCTTCGCCGCCATCGCAGCCCTGCTGGTGGTGCAACCGAGCGTCAACCAGTCCTTCACTCGCGCCGTCGAACGCAGCGTCGGGGTCATCGTCGGCGTCGTCATCGCGGCGCTGCTAGGCCTGGCATTCGGTTCGCAGCCCTGGGTCGCGCTGCTGTCGGCCGGAGTCGCGTTGGCCGTCGCGTGGGCGGCGCGCATCTCGCCGGGTGCGACGAACCAGATCGCCATCAGCGCGCTGCTCGTGCTCGCGCTGGGCACGGCCACGCCAAATTACGCGCTGGACCGCGTGCTCGAGACCCTCATCGGGGCTGCGATCGGCATCGTGGTCAACGCGGTGCTCGTGCCACCGGTGCTGGTGCCGTCCGCGCGCACGAAGGTCGAGGTGCTGGGCCGCGAGCTCGCCGCTGCCATGGAGCGCCTTGCCGATGCCCTCGAGACCGCGCAGACCCCGGCGAGTCTGGAGGGTCTGCTGCTCGAGGCGCGCCTGCTTCGACCGGTTCGGGATGCCGCGGCCGACGCGATCCGCGACGGAGCAGACTCGCTCACGCTCAACCCGCGCAGCGGACGCCACCGCGCGGAACTCGCCGCCATGGACGGCCTGGTGGACCGCTTCACCCCGGTGGTGACGCAGACGGTCGGCATGACCCGCGCGGTGTACGACGGCTACGAGAGCTCGATCGTCGACGAACCGGCCGTGCGCGCCATCGCCGACCAACTGCACCGGGCGGCGCACGACGTGCGCCTCGCGTTCGCCTTGGATGCCGGGCCCACGCGCGCCGTCGACGAGGAGCCGGCGCTGACGCGTCCGCTGCAGATCCAGACGCCCTCCCCGGTGCACTGGGTGCTCGTGGGGTCGTTGCTGATGGACCTGCACCGGGTGCACGAGACGCTGCGCGACGACGTGGCGTAACGCGGCCCTGCGAATCTGCTCTGCCTCGACCCCGACGGCATCGCGCGCTGCTTGACTGGTCGCATGGGTACCGCGATGTTCCCCCTCGGGGCCGTCCTCTTCCCGCATACGCCGGTGGCGCTGCGGATCTTCGAGGAGCGCTACCTCGTCATGCTGGGGCGATTGCTCGACGAGACCGATCCCGCGTTCGGCGTCGTGCTGATCGAGCGCGGTACCGAGACCGGCGGGGGTGACCAGCGTTTCACCCTGGGGACGATGGCGCAGTTGAGCCACGTCGTGCCCCAGGCCGGGCAGATGCAGGTGGTCGCGCAGGGCACGGAACGCTTCGAGATCGTCCAGTGGCTGGAGGACGCGCCCTATCCCCGCGCCGACGTCCGACCGCTGCCCGACCTGGAGTGGAACGAGGCGCTGCTCCCCCTCCTGGAGGAGGCCGAGAAGATCGTGCGTCGGGTTCTCGGGAAAGCGCAGCAGTTCGGCGGCACCCGGTGGGCGCCGGAGGTCGAACTTTCGGAGCAGCCGCTGCCGCGGGCCTGGCAGATCGCCGCCATCGCCCCGCTCGGAGCGCTCGATCAGATGGAGTTGCTGCGTTCCGCCACCGTGGGGGGATTGCTACGCGCCACCATCGACCTGACTCTGGCGGCCGAACCCCTGCTGGGAGACCCGGTCCCCGACGGGGTCATCGTGGTCGACGACGCGTCTCCCGACGACGAGATCTGACCATAGCCACCCGGGGCCGGACGGATTCCCGCCCCCGACGACGCGTCGCTCGTCGACGGGACCCGGCCGTCTCGCTCCGGTCGCCCCGCGGGCGTTCGGCCCGAACGGCCCGCGCATGCGCCGGAGCACAACCGCGCCCGCCGCTCGGTCGCCCCGCGCATGCGCCGGGGCGCTGCCGCGTCCGCTGCTCGAGCGCTCCGCGCCGCCGGGGCACCGCCGCACCCGCCGCCCGGACGCCCCGCACATGCCTCAGGGCGCTCCCGGGTCCGCTGCCCGAGCGACCCGTTCATGCGCCGGGGCGCCGCCGCGTCCGCCGCAGCACCCCGGCATCCGACTAGTTCAGCTCGCGGACCGTCGACGGAATCACGCCGTCGCCGTAGAGGTCGATCGCGAGGTCTTGCAGGGCGGTCAGAGAGACCCTCTGGGTCTGCGGACCGTAGGAGATGCGGGCGACGCCGAGCGCCTCGTACTCGGCCGCCGGGAGGGCTCCCGGTACGCCGATGACGCTCAGCCGCCGGTCCCCGAGCCCCTCCACGAGGCGACGGGTGGTGTCGGCATCGAGCTTTCCGGGAACGAACACCGAGGTGGCACCGGCATCGAGGAAGGCGCGGCCCCGCTCGATGGCGTCCGCGACTTTGTCGTCGAGCGGACGATCGCCGCCCTTGAGGAAGACATCGGTGCGAGCGTTCAGCACGAACGGCACGCCCTCGGCCTCACCGGCCGCGATGACGGCCTCCACCGCGGCGACCGCCTCGGCGAACGGCTTGACCCGGTCTTCGACGTTGGCGCCGACCACACCCACGCCGATGGCTCGGCGGGTCGTCTCACCGGGGTTGCCGAAGCCGGAGTCGAGGTCGGCGGTGACCGGCACATCGACCGCGGCGACGATACGCCCCACCATGTCGAGCATGAGCTCGACGGGGATGTTCTCGCCGTCTTCATACCCGAAGGTCGCGGCGATCGAATGACCGGCCGTCGCCAGGGCCTTGGTCTCGGGTAATGCCGCGATCGTCCGCGCCGAGATGACATCCCAGACGTTCACGACCCGCAGGATCTCGGGGGCGGTGTGCAACTGTGCGAAGGCCTGCGCCTTCTCGCTGAGTACGCTCATTCCTCCACGCTAGCCACGCCGCTCGGACCGTCGGCGAGGGCTTCCGCGATCAGGGTTCCTCCGTTACCGAACCGCACGAAGCGTCCGATGGTCGCGGGCTGCACGAGCGCCCCCGCGACGACGGCTGCGACGTCGGCGCGTGAGACCTCGCCTTTGCCCTGCGGCGCGGTGCTGATGCGCCCGGACGGCGGGTCGAGGGTGAGGGTGCCGGGGCCGAGAATCGTCCAGTCGAGGTCGCTCGCCCGCAGATGGTCGTCGGCCGCGAGTTTGGCATCGGCGTAGGGGAAGAACGAATCGTCGGGGTCGAAGCCGTGGTCGGGTGTCGAGCCGATCCACGACACCATGACGAAGCGTCGGACGCCGGCCTTCGATGCCGCATCCACCGCACGCTGAGCGGCGTCGCGGTCGACGGCGTAGGTGCGCTCGGGACTGCCGCCGCCGGCGCCCGCCGACCACACGATGGCGTCGGCGCCCGTGAAAGCCTCGGCGAGATCGTCCACGTCGGCCTTTTCGACGTCGAGCACGAGCGGCGCCGCGCCCGCCTGCTCGACATCACCCGACTGCCCCGGATCGCGGATGACGGAGACCGCCTCGTCACCCCGGTCGGCGAGCAGACGTGCAAGGTGCAGGGCCACCTTGCCGTGGCCCCCGACGATCACGATGCGCTCCATGTCACTGGCCCCCGACCTTCTCGATCGACATCTTCAGGATGACCCGGTCGGCGCTGTCGGGCGGGGCCTCCTGCTGCGCGTTGCCGTACCGCTGGCCGAGGCGGACGTAGAACGCGCCCTCCGGGTCGGGCACCGTCTCGACGAGCCGGCCGCGCACCTCGACGTAGCGGTAGGGCTGCTCGGGGTCGAACACCATCAGGCTCATCGACGGGTTCTTCTGCAGGTTGCGGAACTTCTGACGGGTCACGGTGTGCGTGAACAAGACGTGCTCGCCGTCGAACTCGAACCACATCGGATTCACCTGCACCGTGCCGTCGGGGCGCACGGTGCCGAGACTGCCGTAGTTCGGGTTCTCCAACAGGTCGCGCTGCGCGTCGGGGATCATGGAGCGTCCTTTCGCCGGGGTCGGGCTCGACCCTACGCGCGGGCTCCGACATCGACCGCCGGGGTTGACGCCCCGCGCCGGTGCGAAGACACCGGCCCGCCCGGTCAGTCCACGTCGCCGTCGACGTACACCCACCGGCCGGCGCGGCGGACGAACCGGCTCCGCTCGTGCAGCTCCCCCGCCTCGCCGGCGTGACGCCACCGCGCGCGGAACTCGACGGTCGCGGCATCCCCTTCTTCCACGGCGTCGACGATGTCGAGGCCGGCCCATCGAGTGCCGTCGTCGGTCACGATGTCCTCCGGTCGAGTCCGCGGATGCCACGACCGCGCCAGGTGCGCCGCATCACCGACGGCGAACGCGGTGTAGCGCGAGCGCATCAGCCGCTCCGCGCTCGGCGCGGGCTCTCCCCCGAGGATCGGGCCGCAGCAGTCACCGAAGGCCCCTCCGCCGCACGGGCACGCATCAGGGGAGGACGGACGAGCGGATGCCGAGCCGAAAGACACCCCGCCACCCTACGCGCCGTCGCTCACCGAGCACGGTGGATGGGTCCGATCGGGCCACCGCACACGCGGGCGTCGCCGCCACCACCGTGACAGGATCGACCACGTGACCGACCGCCTCATGCTCCTCGACACCGCGTCGCTGTACTTCCGCGCCTTCTACGGCGTCCCCGACAAGGTGAAGGCGCCCGACGGCACCTCGGTGAACGCCGTGCGCGGTCTGCTCGACATGATCGCGAAACTCGTCACGACCTACGAGCCGACCCGGCTCGTCGCGTGCTGGGACGACGACTGGCGTCCGGCGTGGCGCGTCGATCTGCTCCCCAGCTACAAGGCGCACCGCGTCGTTCAAGCCGTGCCCGCCGGGACCGACGTCGAAGAGGTACCCGACCCCCTCGAGGCGCAGATCCCCCTCATCCGCGAGGCCCTCTCCGTGCTCGGCATCCCGATCGTGGGCGCCGCCGAGCACGAGGCCGACGACGTCATCGGCACCCTGGCCACCCGCGCCGACGTGCCCGTCGACATCGTCACCGGCGACCGCGACCTCTTCCAGCTCGTCGACGACGAACGCGGCGTCCGCGTCATCTACACGGCGCGAGGGATGAGCAACCTCGAGCTCGTGGACGACGCGGCCGTGGTCGCCAAGTACGGCGTGCACGCGCGGCAGTACGCCGACTTCGCGGTTCTCCGCGGCGACCCCTCCGACGGCCTCCCCGGGGTGGCGGGCATCGGCGAGAAGTCCGCGGCGACGCTGCTGGGCGCGTGCGGCTCGCTCGACGGCATCCGCTCCGCCGCCGCCGACGGGACGGCGGGGACTCCCGCGCAGCGCGCGAAGATCACCGCCGCAGCCGACTACCTCGACGTCGCGCCCACCGTCGTGAACGTCGCGCGCAACCTCGACCTCGGCCCGTTCGACGACCGCCTCGGCCGTGCCGACGCGACGGGGGCGGCGGAGCTGGCCGACCGCATCAACCTGGGGTCATCGATGACGCGGGCGCTCGCCGCGCTCCCGCACTGAACGTCAGCGCGACCGCGTCAGCCACGCCCGGAGCTTCTCGAGCGTCCACGTCGTGACGATCCGTTCGGCGGGAACGCCCAGCGCCTCGGCGCGCGCGGCGCCGTAGTCCAGCAGCGAGAGCTGGCCTGGCGCGTGCGCGTCCGAGTCGATCGAGAACAGGCAGCCCGCCTCGATCGCCATGGCCAGCAGCTCGTCGGGTGGATCCTGCCGCTCGGGACGCGAGTTGATCTCCACCGCCACCCCCGAGGCGGCGCACGCCGAGAACACCTCACCGGCATCGAACGTCGAGGGCGGACGCGTTCCCCGCGCGCCCTCCACGAGTCGTCCGGTCACGTGCCCCAGCACGTCGACCCGCGCGTCCTGCGCGGCTGCGACGAGACGGCGCGTCATCGGCCCGCGCTCCATCCGCAGCTTCGAGTGAGCGGATGCCACGACCACATCGAGTTCGCGGAGCAACCCGTCTTGCTGGTCGAGGCCGCCGTCGTCGAGGATGTCGACCTCGATGCCGGTGAGCAGCGTGAACCCGTCTCCCCGGTGTCCGCGCACGATCTCCATCTGCGCACGGAGGCGCTCAGGCGAGAGGCCGTTCGCCACCGTCAGCCGCGGCGAGTGATCGGTCAGCGCGAGGTACTCGTGGCCCAGAGCGCGCGCCGCCTCGACCATCGCGTCGATCGGCGTCAGCCCGTCGGACCACTCGCTGTGACTGTGCAGATCGCCCCGCAACTGTGCGCGCAGCTCCGCTCCGCCGACGGGAGCCGATTCCGCGCGCAGCTTCGCGAGCCGCTCCGGCACCTCGCCCGCCAGAGCCTGCTGGATGACGGCGAACGTCGACTCGCCGATGCCGGACCGGCGCCGCAGGCCGGGGTCGCGCAGTTCGTCCGCGCTCAGGCCCTCGATCGCCGCGGCGGCGGTACGGAACGCCTTCGACTTGTAGCGTGACGACCTCTCCCGCTCGAGCAGGTACGCGATCTCGGTGAGGGCGTCGAGCGGGTCCACGGCCTACTCCGCCAGGTCTTGCGAGGCGTGCACCCACGCATCGAGCTTCGCCGTGGCGCGCCCGTCGTCGATCGCGGCGGCGGCGTCGGTCATCGCCTCGGCGAGACGCTCGAGGATCGGACGCTGCACCTCGGCGGCATCCTGGAACAGCCGGTACGACACCAGTCCGGCCGCGGCGTTGAGCAGCACGATGTCGCGCACCGGCCCCTCCTCGCCCCCGAGAACGCGCCGCACGACACCGGCGTTGTGGTCCGGCGAGCCGCCGAGCAGATCGTCCATGTCGGCGAGCGGGATGCCGAGATCCCGCGGATCCAGATCGTGCTCGTGCACGTCGCCCCGGCTGATCTCCCACAGGCGGCTGTGCCCGGTCGTGGTCAGTTCGTCGAGACCGTCGTCGCCGCGGAACACCAGGGCCGTCGCCCCCCGGGTGCGGAAGACTCCGGTGATGAGCGGCACCCGGTCGAGGTGCGCCACACCGACGGCGTTGGCCTCGGCACGGGCCGGGTTGCACAGGGGCCCGAGGAAGTTG